>NZ_JALEGS010000073.1 GCF_022763345.1 Phaeodactylibacter sp. | reverse complement strand
CCTATGTCATAGGAGACCGGGATAGACTTCTCGCCCCTCCACCTGCCTTATGTTTTCCTTGTGCGGGTGGAGGGACTCGAACCCCCACGCCGTTAAGCACTAGATCCTAAGTCTAGCGCGTCTACCAATTTCGCCACACCCGCTTGGAAGATTGGCTGCTCAGCAGGATTCAACGCTACGTTTAGCGACTGTGAGTTGCCACATCTCATTAAATGAGCGGCAAAGATAAGGTTTTTGTTCAGATTCTGCTACCTGAAGCGTAAAAAAATAAAATTGAAGGTATCAGGTTGTTATCGGCAAGGCAGGCAGGCCGAAAAGTATGTTGGAATCGAAATTCTTTTTGTTAGATTTGTAAAAAGGCTGCAAAAGCAGCGGCTATAGTGATTGCTCCTTCCCAAAACAACCCTATCCACCTTTTCAGCCTAAAGCGGCAGCAACGGCATGCTCTAACTGAATCAACTGCACCAATAAAAGACGATTTATTGGCTGGAATAATGAAACGTTTTCTTTTGTATGTCGTTGAATATTAAATATTTGTGAAAGTCAGCGCCAAGAGTGGACAATAGGCATTGCCTATACGTTCTATTAAGGCAACTTTATTAATCAGCAAATCTGTACTCGTGAACTAACAAATTACTAATCCAGCAGGACACACAAGATTATGGCAGAGGTATTGATCGAAAACAACGAAGAAAGGCAGCTCATTCAGAGTGCATACCGCGATTTGCTCCGGTCTATCAAGTCAGATGTTTACGAAGAGGACCGGGTAAACATCCGGGCTGCCTATGAACTGGCGGTGCAGGCTCATGCTGCCCAGCGTCGGAAGTCAGGAGAGCCTTACATCTTGCATCCTATTGCGGTGGCCAAGATTTGTGCTGATGAGATCGGGCTTGGGCCTACTGCTATCATCTGTGCCCTTTTGCATGATGTTGTGGAGGACACAGAGGTGACACTGGAGGATATCCGGGAGCAATTTGGGACCCGCATTGCCAAAATTGTGGATGGCCTTACCAAGCTGGATAGCGCCTACAATGCGGAGAGCCCGCAGGCAGAGAACTTCCGTAAAGTGCTCAGCACACTGGTGGATGATGTGCGGGTGGTGCTCATCAAAATGGCAGACCGGCTGCACAACATGCGTACCCTTGGTGCTATGCCCCGGCATAAGCAGCTGAAGATTGCTGCGGAGACAAGTTACGTTTATGCCCCTTTGGCGCACCGGCTGGGGCTTTACAACATCAAGACGGAGTACCTCGACCTCTGTATGAAAATTACAGACCCGGACGACTACCGTGAGATTGCCCGTAAACTGGCAGAAACCAAGCGCTCAAGAGAAGCCTATATTTCCGCTTTTATTGAGCCGCTGCGCCAAAAGCTGAATGAACTTAACGTCCCCTACGAAATCGTGGGGCGTGCTAAGTCCATTTACTCTATTTGGAATAAGATCAAGAAAAAGAATGTCCCCTTTGAGGAAATATATGACCTCTTCGCCGTCCGCATCATTGTAGATGTACCAATTGAGCAGGAACGCTTGATCTGCTGGCAGATTTACAGCATCGTGACGGATGTGCACACGCCTATCCCGGAACGGCTCAAAGACTGGATAACTACGCCCAAGTCCAACGGGTACGAATCCTTACATACCACCGTTATCGGGCCACAGGGGCGCTTTGTGGAAGTGCAGATCCGCTCGGTACGCATGGATGAAATTGCCGAGCGTGGATTTGCTGCGCACTGGAAGTACAAGGGGGTGTCCAGGAACCCCGACCTCTATGAGCGCTGGCTGGATAGCGTTCGGGAAATTCTGGAAGACCCGCAAACGGACGCTGTTGAATTTTTGGGCGACTTTAAATCCAATAACCTCTTCAACGAGGAGGTATTTGTCTACACGCCCAAAGGAGACATGCGCATTTTGCCGAAAGGCGCAACTGCCCTTGATTTTGCCTTTGGCATTCATTCCGATGTGGGCTACCATTGCCAGGCGGTGCGGGTGAATAACCGCATTGTGCCTATGGGTTACGAATTGCGTAACGGGGATCAGCTGGAGGTCATTACCAATAAGAAACAGCACCCCACAGAGGACTGGCTGAAAATGGTGACGACCGGCAAAGCCCGCGCAAAAATCCGCTCTGCCATGAAAGAGGAGCGCCGCCGTCAGGGAGAAGTCGGCCGGGAAGCGCTGGAGCGCAAGCTAAAGCCTCTGAAGGTGGACTATGAAGAGTCGGTGGAGCAGCTCGTCAAGTTTTATGACACGACCTCACATGTAGACCTTTATTTTGCTATTGCGACCGGAGAACTGAATGTTAACGATATACTGAAGACGCATCAGGTCGATGTTTACAACGATGGCTCCCGCCATTTGGTAGAGCGCCCCGAAGAACCGGTGGAAGCCGAACGCGCACCGGAAGATGTGCCCAAGCGCCGCCGCCAGAAAATTACGGATAAACCGCGCCTGCTGATCAATGGAGAGCCGGCGGAGCGTTTTGATTACTCTTTCGCCAGTTGTTGCAATCCGGTGCAGGGCGATGCCATCTTTGCCTACCTGACGGCTAATGCCGGGTTGAAAATTCACCGTTCCAATTGCCCGAATGCGACCAATTTGATCGCGCACTACGGCTATCGGGTCATGAAAGCCGAATGGGTGTCTACCACCAATTCCACATTTGTGGTCAATCTGAAAATCACCGGTATCGACGATGGGCCGGGCGTGATAGAGCGGCTCACGCACAGTATTTCCACCAATTTGGGGCTCAATATTCGTTCCTTTAGTATCGAAGGGAATGAAGGCTATTTCACCGGGCAGATTAGCCTGCTGGTGAAAAATACGGACCAGCTTTATATGGCGATTCAGGGGCTCAAGAACTTAGATAACATCTCTACTGTTACTAGGATAGATTAATTTTAACAAGTACCTGGATATGAGCGCGGGCAGAACACAAGAGGAAATCATTAAAGAGGTCAAAAATATTTTTGCCTCCCACCTTGAGAAGAACAACTTCCGGAAGACACCGGAGCGCTTTGCGATTTTGGAAGAAATCTACAAGCGGACAGACCACTTCGATGCAGAAGCGCTCTACATCCACATGAAAAACCAAAATTACCGGGTGAGCCGGGCAACGGTCTACAACACCCTTGAACTGCTGGTCAATTGCGATCTGGTAAAAAAGCATCAGTTTGGCAAAAACCTGGCGCAGTACGAGAAGTCTTACGGCTACAAACAACACGATCACCTGATCTGCGTTGATTGTGGTAAGGTCCTTGAATTTTGCGACCCGCGTATTCAGCAGATCAAGAGTATGATGGGAGAACTGTTAAAGTTCAATATTACCCACCACTCTCTAAACCTCTACGGGCAGTGCGATGGTGCCTGCCCCCGGACTGCTGGCGTAAAGGCGGACGCTGAGGCTGCCAAATCGTAAGTAACACTACTGCACCCATGAACCTAAACTACTCCCTTGCCGAAAAAGACGGCATACAGGTACTTCAAATTAAGGATTTGCTGAGTGAGCATGCTAACCGCGAGATCATAAAAGCGGTAGAGCACAAGTTGCGCGAGGGGTACGCCTCCTTCGTGGTAGACCTTGCTGCTATAGAATATATGAATAGCGTAGGGCTCAACTTCCTCCTCACGATGCGGGCACGTTCTACGGAAAGTGGCGGTGGGCTGGTCGTGGCAAATGTCTCTGAAAAAGTCAAGAGCTTGCTGGATATGACCAAGCTGACCCCGATGTTCGTTATGAGTACTTCTGTAGAGCAAGCACTGCAGGAAGTGCGGCAAAACTGAATTCCGCTCTACCATAACCTAAGAAATCTTAGGATTATTCAACCTGTCGGATACTGGTATTCCGTCAGGTTTTGTTAATTTGCTCCCTTTGTACAAAACGACACTTTCCCGGCCACTAAGTAAGAGACAGCCGGGTTTCTAAATCAAAACAAAATGGCGATTGACGTAATCCTCGGTCTGCAATGGGGCGATGAGGGAAAAGGAAAAATTGTTGATTACCTGGCTTCCGATTATGATATAGTAGCGCGCTTTCAGGGCGGGCCCAATGCGGGGCATACCCTGAAGTTTGACGGAAAAAAGTTCGTACTGCATACGATTCCTTCCGGTATCTTCCGTACGGAACAAAAAAACCTGATCGGCAACGGTGTTGTCATTGATCCAATTACGCTGTCTAAAGAACTGGATAAGCTCCGGGGTGCTGGCGTTAGCTTCAAAGACCGCTTGCTGGTATCGAAAAAAGCCCATTTGATTTTACCCACGCACCGTCTGCTGGATGCGGCTTCCGAAAATGCCAAAGGGAAAGCGAAAATTGGTTCCACCCTGAAAGGTATTGGGCCTACTTACATGGATAAAACAGGCCGCAATGGCTTGCGGGCGGGTGATATTGCGCGCACCAACTTTATGGAGCGTTATCTTGCGCTTAAGGAGAAGCACCTCAGCCTGCTTGAGATTTACCCTCCGGTTGATTTCGATCTGGAGGCGGAAGAAGCCCGGTGGATGGAGTGCCTGAATGAATTGCGTGCCTTGCAAATGGTGGAAGGGGAATACTATATCAACGAAGCACTGAAATCGGGTAAGAAAATTCTGGCCGAAGGTGCGCAGGGCTCTATGCTGGATATCGACTACGGCACCTATCCTTTCGTGACCTCTTCTAATACCATTTCTGCCGGCGTATGCACGGGCTTAGGCGTTGCACCCAGCCAAATTGGCGAAGTCATTGGCATCACCAAAGCATACTGTACCCGGGTAGGCTCAGGTCCTTTCCCTACCGAGCTGCACGATGAGACCGGCGAACGGCTTCGGGCAGAAGGCGGTGAATTTGGCGCGACCACCGGCCGCCCACGGCGCTGTGGCTGGATTGACCTGCCTCAGCTCCGCTACACCATCATGGTCAATGGCGTTACTCAGCTGGTTATGACAAAAATTGATGTCCTGAATGTTTTTGAGGAGATCAGTGCCGCTGTTGCCTACAAAATTGACGGAATGGAAACGCAGGCGCTGCCCTACGATATTTGTGACCAGGAATTGGAGCCCATCTTTGAGTCCAAAAAAGGTTGGAAGGTAACGCTCGATGGCATAAAGGACTTCGATGCGCTGCCAGAGGCTGCTAAGGACTATATCGCTTACATTGAGCAGCAGCTGAATGTGAGGATATCCATGGTTTCTACCGGGCCCGAGCGGGAAAAACTGATTGTGCGTTAAGCGTAGCGGTTACTTCTGCGCCGTGATAATGTACTGATAATCCAGTGCGGTATCATTGGTTTTTATAGATTGGTAACCTGTCTCGTACATCATTTCTTCGAGCCTGTACAGCGGCAACCGGATAGCAGAAGGCGGCCCTATATTCGTGCGCTTCCGCTTAAAGTCAACGATCATCAGCATACCGTTATCAGCCAGGCAGTTGCGGAGGGTCCTGAGGTAGGCTTCCTTATCCCGGATGTACATAAATGTATTGACAATCATAATGACATCCGCTTCCCCAGGCTCGAGGTTGGGGTGAGTGGGTGAAGCCAGGCGGGTTTCCAGCCGTTCTGCAGCCGTTTCATCCATTTCCAGCATCTTTATGCTATCAATGTAGTTGAGAAAGCGCTGGTCAATATCGATCGCAATGACCTTTTCTGCTTTCTGGGTGAGCCGTTTGGCAAAAAAACCGGTGCCTGCTCCAATATCGGCGACTGTTTTATTGTCGAGGTCGCCCAACATGCTCAGGATCATCTCCGGTTTTTGCCACACCATCCGGTTGGTGTTTTCGTACATCTCTTTTTCCTTCACCCGGGTCTTGGTTTCGGTGACGCTATCCTCTGCCAACTCTGTAGGGGCGTTTTCAGTAACTGGATCAGAAGTCGCAGCCGTTTGTTCCGAAGAAGAAGGCTGGCAGGACCAGATCAGGGTTGCGGCAAGCAGAAAAAACAGTAGTCGATGTCGCATAAAGAATTTATTTCCGCTAAAGTTAGTAAACCGTTCCTTAATCTGAACGATATTAAGCTTTGGTGTGTGGCTTCCTATTGGCATAAAGCAAGCAGAAACTGTTCCATGGCCTTTCGGATTTTGCCCCCTGAGCCCTCGTAGCGGTTGACGATGACGGAAAAAGCCACCCGTTGCCCATTGCGCGTGTCTACATAACCAGTTAGTGCACGTACCCGCTCCAGTGTGCCGGTTTTAGCTAAAACGCGCCCCTCGGCAGCGGTCCCTTTCAGAGCGTACTTCATAGAGCCGCTTCTTCCCGCTACGGGCAGAGAGGCTTCAAAAGCCTGGAACACATCGGTTGGTCCGAGGGCCATTTTCCGCATAAAAGCTGCGAGAAATCGCGCAGGCACAGCATTACCCTCCGACAAACCACTTCCATCGTCCAGAAAAACACCTTCCCAGCTGAGTCCCCGGCTTTCCCAGTATTCCTGTATGGCTTTATGGCCAGCGGCATAACGGCCCTCCTGACTCTGTTCCCATCCAATTGTGCGCAGCATCGCTTCACAATAGAGGTTGACGCTTTCCATATTGGTCCGCTCCACGATAGCGGAAAGTGGGGGAGCGTAGTGGGTGTAAAGCGTGGTCCTGTCGGAAACAGTCGACATAAATCGCCGGTCAGCTCCTTGGGTAGGGATACCTACCCCTGAGAGTTCCTGCTGTAGCGTCTGCGCCAACAGTAAAGGCGGGTCAGGCAGTGCCCCTTTGATGGTGAAGGTCCCGCTTCCGGCGGGGATGCTGCCCCTCACATAGCGTTCCATCTGGTAGGGCGCACCGAAAATATAGGCGTTGTCGCCAGAGCCCGGGCTGCCGGAGACCACTTCATTGCTAAAAGTCAGGCCTGGAACAAATGGAGTGGTGCCGGATATCGAGGGCGTCTTTCCCTCCGCTGTTTGTTTAAAGTGCAATTCGTGCAGGTTCTCATGCCAGTTGAGCGACCAGGCACCGGCAGCATAGTAATTGCCCATGTCTTCCCACTGCCAGGTCCGGCAGTAGGCCTGTGAGCCAAAAGCGGAGGCGTCCCCGATTACCCTGCCTTGAACACGGCGGATGCCAGCCCGCTGTACAGCCAACCGAAACAGGCGAAGCGTTTCTTCCGGGCCGGTGGCCGCTTCCAGCAGGGGAGAGCCCAGTGTGGGGTCCCCATTGCCGTAGAGGAAAAGATCGCCTTCAAGTATGCCGCTTTTATTGATGGTGCCTTCGTACTGCAGCTTTGTCGAAAAGCGGTAGTCTGGGCCGAGCAGCGCAAGGGCACTGCCGGTAGTCAGGACCTTCAGGTTGGACGCTGGTTTGAGGCTTAAATCAGGATTGACCTGCGCCACTGTTTTGCCGGAAGCGACATCAATGACACATAAACTGATGCTGCCGTGCTTCAAAGCAGGATTCGCCGCCAGTCGGTCAGCGGCACGCTGCCAGCTGCTCTGTGCAGTGGCAGCCTTGCCAAAGCTTAACAGTAACAAGACAAGGGTTAGGTGCTTGAACATGCAAAAGTGGGTTTTTAGGGTAGAGCAGGAAGCACTTTTCCCGCCGCTTCACCGAAGCCAATACGCAACCCGTCCCGCTCACAGTATCCGCGCATCGTCACAGTGTCTCCATCGTGAATAAACTTGCGCTCACTGCCATCGGGCATAGCGATGGGCTTCGAGCCCCGCCAGGTAAGCTCCAGCATAGAACCGTAAGAGGATGCTTCCGGCCCGCTAATCGTACCGGAGGCCATGATGTCCCCTACCCGGAGGTTGCAGCCATTGACGGTATGGTGCGCCAGTTGCTGTGCCATGCTCCAGTACAGGTACTTGAAGTTGGAGGCGCAAACTGTTTTTTCTTCACCATTTTCCGGCTGAATGGCCATGCTGATATTGATATCGAAAGTGTGCGCGCCTTCCAGTTGCAGGTAGGGCAGCGGTTCGGGGTCCTGCTTTGGGCCAGCCGTACGGAATGGCTCCAGTGCATCAAGGGTGACGATCCAGGGCGAGATGGTTGAAGCGAAGCTCTTGCCCAGGAATGGCCCGAGCGGCACATATTCCCACTTTTGGATATCGCGGGCTGACCAGTCATTGAAGAGCATCATCCCGAAGATGTATTCTTCTGCCTGCGCTACATCTACCCGGCTGCCCAGCTTAGTAGACTGGCCTACCACAAAGCCCATCTCCAGCTCAAAGTCAAGCAGTTTGGAAGGGCCAAAGACCGGCTGTTCTGCATCATTAGGGATTTGCTGCCCCATGGGGCGGCGTACCGGTGTGCCCGAAACGACAATCGAAGAAGCACGCCCGTGGTAGCCAACCGGCAGGTGCAGCCAGTTCGGCATCAGCGCGTTATCCTTGCCCCGGAACATGGTGCCAACATTGGTGGCATGCTCGCGGCTGGAGTAAAAGTCGGTATAGTCGCCCACTTCAACCGGGAGCAACATTTCCACCTCCTGGCGCGGGTGCAGGAAATAATCCGCCAGCTGACTGGCATCCCAGTCCTCCAGGTCATCATCAAGCACTTCGGAAATGCGGTTGCGGACCGCACGGGTTTGGGTTTTGCCCAAAGCCATGAAGCTGTTAATCGTAGGTTGTGCAAAGACTTCCCGGGGCACATCAAGGTCATCAAAAAAGCCATGTTCTGCCAACACCTGCAAATCTGCGATGTGGTCTCCAATCGCAGTGCACATTCTCGGCGTCAGACCTGGTGTTTTGAATATGCCAAAGGGTAAATTCTGTATAGGGAAATCACTGCCCTCAGGGACGGGCACCCATGATTTTAGTTTTGGGTCGTTCGCTTGTATCATCGTAATTTGGTTTTGGGCAAATGTAGGAAAATTACTGCAGCACCACTTTGTGGACTTCCATCCGATCTTCCATTTGGAGCTGAAGCCAGTATACGCCCGCCGGTAAAGCATGTAATCTGAGCGTACTCATTGCTGCGAGGTGTGTTTTCTGCAGCAATTGCCCCTGCACATTGTAGAGCCTGGCCTGCGCTTTATCTAAGCCTTCTGGCAACCAGACGTGAAGCAGTCCGGTAGTAGGATTGGGGAAAATCCGTGCCTCTCCGACCTGGGTTTCAGTGCGCGTGGCAGTGACTGCCCCTTCTTTAAAAAAGGAATACACCGGGCTGTACCTGGCACCGCAGCGATTCAGGGCGATTACCCGCCAGAAGTATTGACCGGCATCAAGCTCCGAGGGCAACGAAAAATAAGATTGCGTCACGGTTTGGCTGAAGGTTAGCGACTGGAATGTGGCATCTGGGCTGATTTCCAGCCGAAAACTGTCAGCTCCTACTGAAGGCGACCAGGAGAAGGACTGTTCCCCCTGGAATACAGGTGATGCATCATCGGGGGTAAACAAAATCGGCGGATTGGGGAGGGATCCAATATGAAGCTCTAATTCACAAAAGTGGATGGTGTTACCGTCACCCCCGTAGATGATGATGTCATTTTCCGAAACAGAATACATGCTGTCCAGCGTAAGGGTGGCAAAAGTTCCCGGCAGGGCCACTTCGGGTTGGAATGTGCCCGAAACCCCATCGGGCAGTCCGGCAATGCCTAAGGTTACTGGTTGTACAAACCCAGTGCCGACAAAAACCTCGAAGGTCTGTACCTGATTGGTGCAGGCTTCCAGGATATCACTTTCAAGAAAGACCTCTGCGGCGGGGGGGTAGGTGGTGCATATTTCTATTTCCCAATTTTTGAGTTGCCCACCGTCCTGGCTGAAGTTATCAAACAGGATGAGTTGCCATTCACCCGCCGCAGTCTCGCCAATGAGGCTGGATAAAGGCGACCCGGGCCGGAATGCACCTGAGATAGCAGGTTCGTTGCCACAGGTGCCTTCAAGGTCGAAAGGACTGGCATCAGCATCATCAGAAAAGTGGAGAAAAAGATCGTCTCCGGGGCAACCAAAGGGGATCAGCGGGAAGCCGGGGCGGTCAAAAAGCTGTACGGCTGTGCCTTCAGGCGACCTTAGCATACCAGATAAGTCCCCGACATAGGTGTGGTCGATTTCAATATTGCGCAAGGAGACGGAGCCTATAGTACCTTCTATATCCAGGTTCAATGCAGAAGAAATGGTATTCGGGGCGCTACTAAATATGGTGAGCGGGATTTCAGTGGCCTGTACGGTTTCGCACCGGATAGCAGAAGTGCTGAACCGAACGCCTTCTGACCAGTCTCCGGGACCGCAGAGGTTACGGGCTCGCACCCGGTAAAAGTAGTTAGAATAGGCGTCCAGCGTTGCGCCCTGATAGGTGGTGCCGCCTAGATTCGACAAGGATGCCACGAGATTGTTAAATCCATTATCAACAGAGATTTGCAAATCGTAGCCGGTGGCATTTGCGGCGGGCAACCAGGAGAATTCCGGGGCAAGTGATACCCCAGTGGCTTCGGGCTCAGGGTAGGAAGTGGCGACTGCCTGAGGGGCATCGGCTACCAGAAAAATAGATGTGGACTCTGTGACCGTACTGTATTCATCAGCAGCGGTAACAGAGAAGCTGAGCATGCCAGTCGTCAGGTCCGCTCCGTAGGCA
This sequence comes from Phaeodactylibacter sp., assembly GCF_022763345.1. Lineage (GTDB taxonomy): Bacteria > Bacteroidota > Bacteroidia > Chitinophagales > Saprospiraceae > Phaeodactylibacter. The sequence continues at coordinate 75,238 of NZ_JALEGS010000073.1, read as the reverse complement.
TTGAGTGTGAGGGTAACGGTGCTTCCACCGTAAACAGTAGCCGGGCTTAGGCTGTAATCGACACCGGTAGGCAACCCATTAACTTCCAGGTTTACGGTGCCCGTGAAAGCCTCTGCGATTTCTATTTCAAACTCAGCGGTGCCTGGGATACAGATAGCCGTGACGGAGGGCTGAATGAAAATGGAGGCATTGCAACTGGACAACAGCCTTCCGTCAAGGAAGAATAAATTTTCACCATTGGGCGCCAGCCAGTCCTTCAGGCGGGAAGTAGAAGTGCCGCCCCCTTCCCAGCTTGACCGGATCCAGCCGAAGGCATCGTATTCGTTATTGCTACAGCTCGCACTGCCTCCATGGAGTTGCCCTACAATCCGCCCCTGCTTATTGAACAGCGGAGCACCGGAAGAGCCCACTTCGGTACTGCCCACACTCCAGTCCGGCACAATCAGGTGATTGCCGTTGGGGACTTCCTGATTACCATTGCCCCAAATGCCAGGATAAGTATCATTGAAGGCAAAGCTGATGCGTTTTTCCGCCCCATCAGGATGATGCACACAAACCACGGTATCCTGTGGAGGGGTAGCCTCCCGGGACCAGCCGGCAAAGTAGGCCTGTGAAGAAGAAGGGATAGGATCGTCAAGCTCCAGAAGCACAAAGTCGGAAGGCTGGTAGCCTGCGCGGTAAGTAGCGCCGGTATTGAAGTTGTTGAGGCTGCCATTGCCTGGGTTGCCACTCGCTACAGTACCCGGCTGCCGGCAGTAGGAATTTTGATAATTCCAGTAAACGACCACCGAGGGGGCATCAGAAGGCGTCACATCACAGTGAAAAGCAGACAGAAAGTACGGGCGGCAGTCATTGGCGGTGTTGTTGATCAGGGCTCCCGTGCAGAAGGTTTCGCCTCCCATACCATAAACGGCTACAGACTGGATCACGTCCCGGTAAAGGTCTACGATGCCCCAGCCATTAGATGCACCACAGAGTACGTCAAGGTGGCAGGCACCGGTTGTAACACCAAAGAAGTTAAGGAAGTCGTGGTTGATACTGGTGAGGCGAAGGCGAAGATTAGGGCGCTCGTGGGCTGGAACGACTACTTCGAGCACCAGATCGTCACCGCCCAGTACAGGTGTCCAGAGCTGCTGATGCCCTTCATTATCGGAAGGTGTGAAAGGCCCAAGGACTTCCGTTTGGAGCGGATCGTAGAGCAACAGCCGCCCTCCTTCAGGCATGTAGAATTCTGTAAAGCCTAAATTGATAGAGTGGGCATTGGGCGACTGAATGCGCAGCCGCCAGAGCATATCGCCATTGGGCAGGCTTTCCCATAATCCGGTCTCTGTGGGACGGATATCTACTTCCCGGCGTTGGGCAAATTTGGGTGGCCGGTTCGGGCCGCGGTTGTTCAGCTCTTCCTGCAGGAGGGCTTCATTATCCAGTGCAGACAAGGCAATAAGAGGCACACCCGATAAAGGCGATGCACCCGGTACAGGTACCGCTTTTTGTCCGGAAAGCTCCAAACTGACCATTAGGAGCAGCAAAATAAGCAGACGGTTGTGCATGCTGTGTCTCTATGATTTTCCCATTGTATGCCGGGGATACTCCAATGTACTACAATTCCTCATTGCAGGCAATCTGTACCCCACATTTGGCTCAATGCCGACATTCTGCTATCACTGTCCTGCCAGGAACAGGGCATTGCAAAACAACAACTGGCCTTCTTCCCAGAAGCCCCGGAATAAAGGATTGTCAATTAGGTAAATGGCGGCACCCCGCCCTTTGTTTTCGATGCCAAACACCAGAGTGCCCCCCTGCCTGCTAACCGCCTGGCTGCCGGCGAAGCCAATTGGAGTCACCGGATCTTCCAGGTAGCCCACATTCCAGCCCTCATCCAGCAATTGGTAGGCCGCTCCGGATGTCTTTAGGCTATGGTAAGTCTTGCCCAGCCCGAAGCCCAATGGGTGGGTATTGTCTACCGTTGCCGGGAAAATTGCGCCCGGTATGTAGTTGGAAATGGCCCGGCGGCTGCTGCCTCCGTAAGGCTCAGGGGCAGGTTTTTCTTCTGATTCGGGCTTGGCTTCCTTTGAGGAAAGGTTGAAGCCTGACTGCCCGGCAAGGCTTCGGTTGGCTTGCCCCAGGGCAATCAACCGCCCACCCTGACGCATCCAGCGCTGCAGGGCTTGATTGCTGGCTTCGTCAAGACTGTAACGCCCTTCTGCCAATACGATGACGTTGTACTCGTCCAAATCAGTGGAAGACAATTGGTCGGCTTCCAGCAGAAATAGCGGGTATTCCAGTACCTGCTCAAAGAAGTGCCAAACTTCCCCATAGTTGCCTGCATCCACGGAGCTGCCGGAGAATAAGGCTACTTTCGGTGCTTCGAGGAAGTTGAGGTTGTCTGAGCCAAGGTCAAAGCCTTCATCCGAAAATCCGGTTTTCAGGGTCTTCAACTGCTGTCCGTGTGTTTCAGCAATTTGCCGGATTTTCTCATCAAAACCACTCATCTTGCGGTTGTCTGCCCGGGTGATGACCAAAGTGCCGCCCTCATAGTCTTCGCCCTGAATGCCAAAGGAAGCCATCGCAGACCGGACTTTGATGCCTGCCCGTTGTAAAGCCGCCAGGAAGCGGGCATCAGCCACAGCAGTCCATGGAGCTACGTAAGCGTAAGGCTTGTCGGCAGTAACCGGCGCCACTGCCGGGAGGGTGTAGCCGGGGTCTGCATTAATTTTTTCGGCGCTGGCAAAAGCCTGCAGGCCATAAGCATAAGGCAAAGCCCAGGCGGTAATATCGTAGGTTAGGGAGTCTTCCAGCTTTGGGACGGGTTCAAACAGGACTTGTGCTAACACGGACTGCGGCTGGTAGGCGCTCACAATCAGATCTCCCTTTTGGATGGCCACGCTTGCCTTTACGCCTTTTTGGTAATCAAAAGCAGAAAGCTTGCGGCCGTCGGTGGCGGTGCCGAATTGGATATTGTTGCGGTCCAGCAGTTGGGTAAGTGCCTTGAGCTTGCCCACCGGGTTATCTTTGCTGATGACATAGGACCGGTATTCGCCAATCGGGTCGCGCATTGCTTTATCGAAGTAGGCTTCAAATTTTTTCAGCATTTCTGATCTGGACCGGTAAGCCACCTCAATAGTGGAAAGTGCTGTTTCGGTATGGTGGTCAATGCGATCCTTCAGGGTTAGGGTGTCGCCGTTCTCCATCAGTACCCCTCTGCCGGAAATGCCGTGCCCGGCCTGCTCATAGGTCATGCCCACAGAGCCGTTGAAAGTAGGGTAAGTGTCACCGTAGCTGGGATAGAGCAGGTCAAACACCTCCCGTGTAAAGTACAACCAGCCCTGCTGATCAAAGTGGCGGGCATGGTTCTGCCCGATTTCATACTGGAAATCCGATTGCCAGTCGGTAATGAATTCATGATAGGGCGCTGCAGCCGGTGCAAAGTAATAGGGATTATCCGGATACTGCTCGTGGTAATCGACGTGGATATGCGGCATCCATTGCTGGTAGGCCTCCATGCGGTGCTGGCTTTCGGTCTGTGTTTGCCAGGCCCAGTCCCGGTTGAGGTCAAAGTGGTAGTGGTTGACTCTGCCGCCCGGCCAGGGCTCCTGATGCTCAAGAGTAGCCCGTTCAGGCGTGTTGATCGCAGGAGCTACCCGCCGGTACCAGTCTGTATAGCGGGCGTAGCCATCGGGGTTGAGGGCGGGGTCCAGCAACACCACGGTTTCCTTTAGCCACTGACTGGCTTGGGGGTTGTCTTCCCGTGCCAGTTCGTACAGTACGCTCATACTGCTTTCGGTGGCTCCGGCCTCGTTGCCATGCACGCCGAAGCTGAGCCACACAATGGCTTTGTCAAGTTCCGGGGAGGTTCCCCCTTCCATCTGCCGGGCGCGGCGGAGGTTGTTTTTTCGGATGTCATCAAGACGGTCCAGGTTGCCAGGGTCTGAAATGGTGAGCAACAACAGCGGGCGCCCCTCATAGGTGGTACCGTATTGCTGAATTTGAACCCTCGGGCTTTGAGTGGCCACATGCTCCATATAATCAACGACAATATGGTGAGGGGTGAACTGCTCACCGTGCTGATGAGGCAAAAACGCCGAAGGAGAAAGTAATTGGGCGTCTAGCAGAAAGGGCAGCCATAAAGCCGCGCATATTAGCAGGAATCGGGAACTCATGCAGGATTGGATTTTCAATATTAGCCCGCAAAACTACTGATTTTTTGCTTTCCCTGCGGTTAATATACCGCTTCTGCAATCTGTTGTATGGTTTTCGAGTCGCCCATAGTGTAATAGTGCAGGCAGGGGGCACCGGCCGCTTTTAATTCTTTAGACTGCTGAATGCACCACTCAATGCCTACCTGACGGCGGGCTTCGGCATCTTTGGCATCCCGTATGCCCCTGACGAGGTCGTCGGGCAGGTCGATATGGAAAATGCGGGGCAGGGCGTTGAGCTGATACTTCTTGGTCATCGGTTTAAGGCCCGGCACAATAGGGACGTTAATACCGTTGGCGCGGCATTTGTCGACGTAGTCAAAGTATTTCTGATTATCAAAAAACATTTGCGTTACGATGTAGTCAGCCCCAGCTTCGATCTTAGCCTTAGTAAACTCCATGTCCGCGTCCATATTGGGCGCTTCGAAGTGCTTTTCCGGATAGCCGGCAATGCCGATGCAAAAGTCGGACTTTGCGCCTTTTTCAATATTGGAATCGAGGTACTTGCCCTCGTTCATTTCGGCGATTTGCTTAACCAGGTCAATGGCGTAAGCGTGGCCGTGCTCCTCCGCAACGAATTTCCCATCAAATTTCCGGGCATCGCCGCGCAGGGCCAGAACGTTGTTGATATTGAGGAAGTTGAGATCAATCAGGGCGTTCTCCGTATCTTCTTTAGTGAATCCTCCGCAGATCAGGTGAGGCACAGCATCTACACCATAGCGGTGCATGATCGCTGCACAGATGCCCACCGTGCCCGGGCGCTTCCGGATAGCCGTCTTTTCGTAGTACCCGCTGGAACGCATCTTGTAAATGAACTCCTCCCGGTGGTACGTGACATCAATGAATGGAGGCTTGAATTCCATGAGGGGGTCGAGGGTATCAAAAATGGCCTGCATGCTGCCACCCTTGAGTGGGGGGAGCACCTCAAAGGAAATCAGGGTTTGCCCGTTGGCTTTCTCGAAGTATTCTGTGACTTTCATGCTTGGTTTTCAGTAAAAACACGGCAAAGCTAAGCACTGCGTCCGTAAAATGCCACATATATCTGTCATAAGCTCAAAACTTGCACGGCTTTGACAAGAGGTAGGAGTATTGCGCTTCCTACGCCCTTTGTTTAATCGAAAGGATCGGGCTGTTGGTCGGATAAAAAAGGACTTTGGCCGTGGATTCTTGGAGACTACTCCATTTTAAAATACTTTTGACTGAACGGTTGGTCAATAATTATTTGGCCCTCGGGTTAGTAGAAAAATGTAATCTGAATTTATGTCGCCACGCAGTAAAAAACAGTTTGAAGCCATGCGGCACGAAAGCATGGAGAAAATCGCAAATGCAGCTTTACAGCTCTTTGGAAAGCAAGGTTTCCATAGCACCTCCATTGCACAGATTGCCCGGGCGGCAGGCGTTTCAAAAGGCCTGCTGTACAACTACTTTGAAAGCAAGGAAGCGTTGCTGCACTTCATCATCCTGCACGCGGTGGAAGTCGGGGAGGCCTTGCTGGAACAGGCGCTGGCTCAAAACGACAGCCCACAGGAACAACTCCGGGCTTTCACGGAAGGCACGTTGGCGCTGTTGCAACAGGACCCTGCATTCTGGCGGTTGCTGACCGCACTGGCTTTTCAACCCGACATCCTGGAGGGGATTATGCCACAGCTTCTGGAAAAACAAGGCACGGCCATGGCGAAAGTCATTGCGGTATTTGCCCAATTGGGCGTACCTAACCCTCAGGAAGAAGCCATGTATTACAGTGCAGTTATGGACGGGATTTCCCTTCAGTTTGTGCAAATGCCGGAGGGCTATCCAATCGAACAAATGAAAGAAATGGTGCTCAAACGGTACCTCAAACCATAAATGACGGAGAAAAAATAAAAACACAACCATATGAAACGCATACTGCTGCTGCTATTCCTTGTGCCATTTATCAACGGTATAATGATGGCAGAAAATGACCCTACCGCAAAGGAGATCATCCAAAAAGCCGACGAAAAGATGCGGGGGGAGTCTAACATCGCAACCATCAAAATGACCATCATCCGGCCCACCTGGGAACGGGAAATGACGCTCAAGAGCTGGGCCAAAGGCACCGAGTATTCTCTGACTTTGGTGACCGCCCCTGCCCGCGACAAAGGCACCGCATTCCTAAAGCGCGAAAAGGAAATCTGGAACTGGCAACCAACCATCGACCGGACGATTAAGATGCCGCCTTCCATGATGATGCAGTCCTGGATGGGCTCCGATTTTACCAACGATGACCTGGTCAGGGAGTCCAGCATCGTCACCGACTATGAGCACGAACTGCTGGGCACGGAGACACTGGAGGGCCGGAACTGCTATAAGATCAAAATGACCCCAAAGCCGGATGCACCGGTCGTATGGGGCGAGATTATCATCTGGATCAGCAAAGACGAGTACTTGCAGTTGAAAAGCGAATTTTACGATGAGGATGGCTACCTCGTGCAGACTATCTACGGTAAGCAGGTGAGGGAGATGGACGGCCGGGTCATCCCTTCCGTGCTGGAAGTGGTGCCTGCCGATGAAGAAGGGCACAAAACCCGCCTTGAGTACCTCAGCCTCGATTTCAACGAACCCATTCAGCCTTCATTTTTCTCCATACAGAATATGAAGCGCGTTAAATAACATCGATTATGCTATTCAAAATGGCCTGGCGCAACATTTGGCGCAACCGCAGGCGCACCTTTATCACGGCCGCATCCATCCTGTTTGCGGTGCTGTTCGCTTCCTTTATGGATTCCCTGCAGCGGGGCGCCTGGGACAATATGATCAACAACGTTGTCAACTACTACTTCGGCTACGTGCAGGTCCATCAGGATGGGTACTGGGAGGAACAATCGATTGATAAGGCTTTCCCTCTGGCTGATTCTCTGGAGCAGGTTGGTGCGGTGGAGGGCGTGGAAGCGGTACTGCCCCGCCTGGAATCCTTTGCCCTGGCTGCAGCCGGGGAAACGACCTCTGGTGTTCTGGTAGCAGGTATTCTGCCCGATGTGGAAAACAAGATGACCGATTTGGAAAACCGCCTGGTAGAGGGGGAATACCTTACAGAAAGCGATGAGGCCGTACTGGTAGCCAGCGGGGTAGCGGATAAACTAGGGCTGGCGCTCGGCGACACCCTGGTCCTGATCAGTCAGGGCTACCGCGGGGTGAATGCTGCCGGGAAGTACCCGATCAAAGGCATTGCGAAATTCGGCTCCCCTGACCTTAACAAGCAAATGGTTTACCTGCCCTTGCCTGCCGCCCAATACTTCTACGGTGCGCCCGGTTTGGCTACTTCTCTGGCTCTGAAACTGGGCGGGCAGGAAGATATCAAACCCGTAGTAGCTGCTCTACGTACGCAGCTGGACACGAGCGCCTATGAAGTGATGGACTGGGAGGAATTGCTGCCTGACCTGGTGCAGGCCCGCGAGCTCGATACTGCCGGCAACGTCATCGTCTACTTCATCCTCTACATGATCATCGCTTTCGGCATATTCGGTACGATCCTGATGATGAGCAAGGAGCGGGAATATGAGTTTGGCGTGCTGATTTCCATAGGCCTGCAGCGCTGGCAGCTGGCGCTCTCGGTGTGGATAGAAGTCATCCTGCTTGGTGTACTTGGCGCTTTATCCGGCATTCTGCTGAGCATGCCTATTGTGTATTACTTCAAGGTCAACCCCATCCGTTTTGGTGGGGAAATGGCGAGCTCACTGGAGAAGTTTGGCTTTGAGCCCATTTTTCCGGCCACCTTTGATATGCAGATTTTTATGACTCAGGCGCTGTACGTCTTTATCCTTACAGCCGTGCTGGCACTGTACCCCATTTTCAAAATCCGCAAGCTGCAGCCGGTGCAGGCCATGCGGGGTTAATCAAAAAACAACAAACGTATGATACCAATAATGGCATGGCGGAACGTCTGGCGGAGCCCTACAAGGAGCTGGGTCGTCATTTCCGCAATTGCATTGGGCATCTGGGCGGCACTTTCGCTCACCGGTTTTGCCACCGGTATGATGAAAAGCTACGTCAACAGCGCCATAGAAAACAGCGTGGGGCACCTGCAAATCCACGCACCAGGCTTCACCGAAGAGTACGACCTGCAAAAGCAACTGCCTCCCGCATCTGAATTAAGCACCCAACTGGAAGCACTGCCACAGCTGCAGGCCTACAGCATGCGCACAGTGGTCAGCGGCATGGCCTCCTCCAGTCAGGGGGCAAGGGGCGTGATGGTGAAAGGCGTGGAGCCGGGGCAGGAAGCGGCGGTAAGCGCCATAGAAGAGAAACTGGTGGAGGGCGAGTTTTTCCCGGAAATGCGCGGCAATGCCGTGTTAATCGGGCAGGAACTGGCTGAAAAGCTTAACCTCAAGCTGCGCTCCAAAATGGTGCTGACCTTTCAGGGGCTCGACCGGGAAATCACCGCCGCGGCATTCCGGGTAGTAGGTATTTTTGATACGGGCAATACGCCCTTTGATGGCGGCACCGTTTTTGTGGAGCGCGAGGACCTGAACCGCCTGATCATTGCACAGGCGGATACCACTACCGTACAGTCCGATCTGGTCTACGAAGCCGCTCTGCTGCTGAATGATGTCAATCAGGTGGATACAGTGGCCGCATTACTGGAAACGGCACTGCCCGGGCAGGAAGTCAAAACCTACCGGGAAGTTTCCCCCGACCTGGAACTATACGAATCGCAAATCCAGAATGTCTCTATGATCTACCTGGTGGTCATTCTGCTGGCACTGGTCTTCGGCATTATCAACACTATGCTGATGGCGGTACTGGAACGCATTAAGGAACTCGGCATGCTTATGGCCATTGGCATGAACAAGCTACGGGTATTTTCCATGATCGTGCTTGAAACAATATTATTAGGTATCGTAGCGACTCCGATCGGGCTTCTGCTGGGGTACCTGACCATTAATTATGTACGGGAAAACGGCATCGATATGTCGGCCTACAGCGAGGGCATGGCGAGCTACGGCTTGTCGCAAGTCATCTATTTCGATGTAGAGCCCGGCGTATATACCCAAATGGCCATTGGCGTTTTCCTAACGGCTATACTGGCAGCCATCTATCCGGCACTGAAGGCCATCCGCCTCAAGCCTGTAGATGCCCTGCATAGCTTTTAACAAAAAAACAATAAAAAACATGGCTGTCATCACCACCAAAGGCGTTGAAAAAGTCTACAACCCTGATAAAATACCGGTTAAAGCCCTCAAAGGCGTCGACCTTGAAATCGAAGCCGGCGAATTTACGGCTATTGTTGGGCCTTCGGGATCCGGCAAAACCACTTTGCTGAACATCATCGGCGGGCTGGACCGCCCCACTGCCGGATACGTGGAGGTAGGAGGAGAGGATATCTCCCAAATGTCGGACAATGCCCTGATCGACTTCCGTAAGGAGCATATTGGCTTCGTCTTTCAGGCTTACAACCTCATCCCGGTGTTGACCGCACGGGAGAATGTAGAGTTTGTGATGCTGCTGCAAAACCGCTCCAAAGCAGAGCGCCACGCCCGCGCCGATGAGCTCCTGAAAGCGGTAGGGCTGGAGGACAAAGTGCACAAACGCCCAGCCGAGCTCTCCGGCGGGCAGCAGCAGCGGGTGGCTGTGGCCAGGGCATTAGCGCCCAAGCCCACCTTTATCCTCGCCGATGAGCCTACGGCTAACCTCGATTCTGAGTCAACGGCCAACCTGCTGGATATCATGGCGCGCCTGAATCAGGAAGAAGGCGTCACCTTTGTCTTCTCTACCCACGATCAGCGGGTCATCGATCGGGCCCGGCGGGTGGTCACACTGGTGGATGGAAAGGTGGATGAAGATTTGCGCCGGTAACCGAAAACTGCTTATACCATGAAACGTATACTGCTACTGATGGTGCTTGGCATGAGCCTGGCCCAACTGCAGGCACAGGACGAGCCCCGCAACTGGACCGTCAACGGCTACCTGAAAAATATGCAGACCCTGCTGTTTTTTAATGACGCCTATCCGGATTTGTCGCAGGGCAAGCTGGTAGATACTTTCTTTCAGGACAACCTCATCCACAATCGCCTCAACTTTCGTTGGTACCCAGATGATAACTGGACGGTGCGGGCTGACCTGCGGACCCGGATTTTCTACGGCAGCTTTGTGCAGGCCAGTCCCGGCTACGGCGATCAGGTAGACGATGTTAACAATGACTACTTCGACCTGTCCCACGTCATCTTCAACGAGCGGGCCTGGGTGATGCATACCATGCTGGACCGCCTGTACCTGGAGTACGTCAACGACAAGCTGGAAGTACGCCTGGGGCGGCAGCGCATCAACTGGGGCATCAGTACGGTTTGGAACCCCAACGATATTTTTAATGCCTTTGCCTTTACCGACTTCGACTATGAAGAGCGGCCCGGCAGCGATGCTCTTCGGGTGAAGTACTATACCGGCTTCGCATCGAGTGTGGAGTTGGCCGTTAGCATGTTTGATGATATTGATGAAGCGACGATGGCCGGGCTTTGGCGGTTTAACAAATGGTCTTACGATTTCCAGGTGCTGGCAGGTTACACCCGGGGCGACTGGGCATTGGGCGGTGGTTGGGCCGGCAACCTGGGCGATGCCGGGCTAAAAGGAGAATTTACCTACTTTTTGCCGGTGGAGGATTCGGATGACGATCCGGCTTTTGCCGCTACCCTGGGGCTGGATTACTCCTTTTCGAACTCTTTGTATGGAAGCCTGGGCTACCTGTACAACAGTGAAGGCGGCATTCGAAACAGCATCACCGGTCTTTTTGCCTTTGAGCTTTCGGCCCGCAATTTGTACCCCTACCGGCATGCCCTTTTTGCGCAAGCCACCTACCCGGTAACGCCTCTATTAAATGCCGGTGCTGCAATTATCTACAGCCCGGTGCAAGCCCATGCCCTTTTCCTCAATCCCACCCTGACGTATTCCATACGAGCCAATTGGGACCTCGACTTAATCGGGCAGCTGGCCTTCGATCAGGAGGCAGAAGGGTACAGGAGCCCGCTTCAGGCCGTGTTTTTTCGCTTGAAATGGAGTTTCTGAGCGCTCCGCAGCAACACGTTCTCAGGCGCGCGCAGGACCATTCTCATAAGAAAGCGTTAAGTGAGCTTAAAAAGGCAGTGTAAGGCATTCCTGCATTAGAAAAAACGGCAAAATTTGCGTATTTTTGCAGGATGAGCACAGAAAATATGAGTGAACAAAAAAAGCCCCAAAACGGGGAGTACGGTGCCTCGAATATCACGGCACTGGAAGGACTGGAGGCGGTGCGCAAACGCCCGGGTATGTACATCGGAAGTACCGACACCAAAGGGCTTCATCACCTGGTCTGGGAGGTTATTGACAACTCCATTGATGAGCACCTGGCCGGCTACTGCAATCGCATTGAAACGATCATACACAAAGACAATTCCATCACAGTAAAGGACGATGGCCGGGGTATTCCGGTAGACATGCACACCAAGCTGAAGAAATCAGCACTGGAGGTGGTCATGACGGTCCTGCACGCTGGTGGTAAATTTGATAAGGACACTTATAAAGTATCCGGTGGTTTGCACGGGGTGGGCGTATCTTGTGTAAATGCCTTATCCATGGACCTCCGTGCGGAAGTTCACCGTGATGGCAAGGTCTATGAGCAGCATTACAAAAAAGGTAAGCCGCAAGGCGATGTAGCTGAGATCGGCACCACAGACCGAAATGGAACGTTTATCACCTTCAAGCCGGACCCGGAGATTTTCAGCATGCTGGAGTACAGCTATGATATTCTGGCCAACCGGATGCGGGAGCTTTCCTATCTTAACAGTGGTCTCACGCTTACCCTCACGGATGAGCGCGTGACCAATGAGAAAGGCGCACACCCTGTTGAGACTTTCTACTCGGAAGGCGGTCTGAAGGAGTTTGTCAAAAGCCTGGACAAATCCCGTACGGCGCTCATTGATGCGCCAATTCATGTGATTGGCAAGGAGGAGAACGTAGAGGTGGAAGTCGCACTGCACTACAACACGTCTTTCACGGAGACGATTTATTCTTACGTCAATAATATCAATACCCGGGAGGGCGGTACCCACGTCAATGGTTTCCGACGCGCCGTCAACCGCTTGTTCAAGCAGTACGGTGAGGATAACGGGATGTTTAAAAAGCTGAAGTTTGCCATTTCCGGGGAAGACTTCCGGGAAGGCCTGACTGCTGTCGTATCGGTGAAAGTGCCGGAGCCACAGTTTAAAGGGCAGACCAAAGGAGAACTGGGTAACTCTGAGGTGACCGGCATTGTTTCCCGCTGTGTGGGCGAAGTGCTGGGCCATTACCTGGAAGAGCACCCGCAGGCGGCTAAAAAGATTGTCGATAAGGTCATTTTGGCAGCCACTGCCCGACATGCGGCCCGCAAGGCCCGCGAAATGGTGCAGCGCAAGAACGTGCTGACGGGTAGCGGCCTGCCGGGCAAGCTGGCGGACTGTTCTTCCCGCAACCCGGATGAGTCCGAGCTCTTCCTGGTAGAGGGTGACTCGGCAGGTGGAACAGCCAAGCAGGGCCGTGACCGCCGGTTCCAGGCTATCCTGCCGCTACGGGGTAAAATCCTCAATGTGGAGAAAGCCATGGAGCACAAGATTTACGAGAACGAGGAAATCAAGAATATGTTTACGGCTCTTGGCGTCTCTATTGAGGAAGCCGAAGATGGGGAGCGTAAACTGAACATGGAAAAGCTACGCTACCACAAGATCATCATCATGTGTGATGCCGATGTGGATGGCAGTCACATTGTAACCTTGATTCTAACCTTCTTCTTCCGCTACATGCGCCCATTGGTGGAAAATGGCAACATCTATATCGCTACGCCACCGCTTTACCTGGTGAAGAAAGGCAAGCAGTTCCGCTATTGCTGGACAGAGGATGAGCGTAAGGAAGCAGTTGCGGCCTACGGCAAAGGAGAAAATGATAGTGGCGTAAAGGTTCAGCGCTACAAGGGTCTTGGCGAGATGAATGCCGAGCAGCTCTGGGAAACCACAATGGACCCGGATACCCGCATTCTGCAGCAAGTCTCTATTGACGATGCACAGGTCGCCAACGATATCTTCTCTATGCTGATGGGGGATGAGGTGCCGCCGCGCCGCGCCTTCATCGAAGCAAACGCGAAGTACGCTAACGTAGACGTGTAAGGGATTCCGGCGCACGGTGCGCGCCTTCATCGAAGCAAATGCGAAGTATGCTAAGGTTGACGTGTAAGCTATCTCTTTTACAAAAGCGTACAATAATAACTGCCGGTTCCGAGACTTTGTGTCTTGGAGCTGGCAGTTATTTTTCAGGAGGGGGGACTTGCTTTTGGAATTAATCCCGGAAGAAGACTTGAGACCGCCATTCCACACAGTGCCTTTTTAAATTTAGGCCAATTGAAAGGAAGGCCTCAGTGGGCCATCAGCAGGAATGTAGTGAAAGCGGTTAAAAGATAAAGTAGGTAGTACGCAAGGAGATATTATGTGACAAGGTCCATCGGTTGGGGTTCTGATTGTGATTAGCAGTCAAATTCGCTAGCAAGGTCATGGTCCAATTATAATTCAGGAAATAATTTATAGACAAGGTAGAGCGGAGCCTGGAGCTGTTAAATTGAGTGCTGTTACCTGGGTTGGGCCCAACGCTGGAGGAAAGCCACTCATTGATGAGGAGTTGATTAGTCAAAATCAATTGGGAGCGGGAGTTGGGCAGCCATACTCGTCGGTAAAATAAAGAAAAATAAGCTTGCCACCATTCTCTGTCGATATCAAAATCGTTATCGATCACCTGTGTCCCCTCAAATATATGCAGAATATCCAGCCTTCCCCCGAAGCCGTGGCTGCCATTGTTTTGTGGAACAATCCGATGCCGTTCATATTCCAGAAATGCACCGCCCTCAAGATCCACCCTTCTGATGTTGTTGAGTTCATCATCTCTTAGTAGCTGTCCCATTGCGGCGCCCTGAATACCGTAGGTGAACTGTGAGCCATGTCTCAACGTGGCCCGGTTGGCAAATGCCCAGTTATCATTGAGAATGGCAAAAAGGTCGAAGCTTTCCTCTTCAACCAGGCCCGATTCCAGGAGCGTTTGATTAAGTTGCTTAAGCTCATAAATTCGGCGGCGGCGGAAATCAAAAACCCGGTTGCCAATAATATCAGTAATTGTTCGGGCTAGTAGGTCAATATTTTCACTGGCATAGGTGTTGACGACCCCTGCGGCTTTTAAATCCTGCATGATCCATGTAGCTAGGAGTGCGTCCTCTGCAAATTCAATCCTGCCCATGCCTCTGAACAGGGAAGGCGTAAATGATAGTCTCGACGTAGCGAAATCATCGGGTGTATTATTGCCCTGTTGCGTAGCATCGAGCCCTCCACTCCATCCCCAAAATTTATTGCTACCAGGTTTATAGAAAAGTCGGCTCATGGATAAATCGACTTCCAAACTGTAAGCGGTTTCTGTTGCAGGGAGCTGAACGGACGAGGAATTGTTTCTGGAATCTACATTAAGGCTAAGCGTTGACCGGATTGAATTCGTCGCTATGACCGTATCCGTAAGGCGGTTGAGAAATCCATTCCCCCATGAAAGGATACCAAAATCGTTATTTGGCCTTCTGGTTCTGTCATAGAAGCCACCTATTGAAGCACGGCTATCAAGTGAAAGCCCGGGCCGCCGTTCGTAGCGGGCTTTGTACTGACTGAGGTCATAAAGGTCATTCTGAGCCAATAGTGCGGATGTACAGACCAGAAGTACAAGGCAAACGAAATACCTGAAAAACATGAGCACGTAATTTGGGGTTGATTAAATACAGATTTTAGAGATATTTGGCTTTCTGAAGAAAAAGCTGCATTATCAGGCGCAAATTACAAAGCTTTTTGCGTTTTCAAAACCGTTAGAAAGAGGGCAGCCCTGCGGTGCCCCTTGCTTCTGGCTGTTTCGCAAGGTAGAATCAACCACATGACTCAAAAAATTAACTATATGCTGCCTATACTTTGTGGACTTGTCATGACACTCTTAAGTTGCCAACCCGCCAATGACAAGGCTGCTGATCAGTCTACAGGGCTGACCCTGGCTCCGGACTTTTCCTTTGACTACCGTCTTGGTGACCCCGACTGGACTTTCAATCTCCCGCATGATCTGGAGGAAATCTCAGGGCTCGGTATTTCAGAAGACGGAGAGGAGCTCGTAGCCGTACAGGACGAAGATGGCATCCTCTTTTTTATCAATCCTTTCAATGGAGAAGTAACCCGGGAAGCAAAGTTCTGGAAAGACGGCGACTACGAAGGCGTGGAATGGGTTGGCAATACCATCTACGTGGTCAAAAGTACGGGTACCATTTATGAGGTGATAAATCCTGCGGAAGCTAATCAAAAAGTAGAGAAGTACAATTTCTTCCTCAACGATGACAACGACGTAGAGGGACTGGCTTACGATAAAGCCAATAAACGCCTGTTGCTAGCCTGTAAAGCGCAGGCCGGTTATGAGGTAGAATACCCTCATAAGAAAGGTATCTATGCCTTCGACCTGGAGGACAAAGCGTTGCAGGAACAACCGGTCTACTTTGTGGATGCAGACTCTGTAAGGCACTATCTCGACCAAGCCCCGGCTATCCGGAAGCTGGAAAAGCTAATGGAGTTTTTCGACCCCGATGAAGCTTTTGGGTTTAGCCCGTCTGCTATCGCGATACACCCGCTGACCGGGCATCTGTATATTGCCTCTTCGGTTGGCAAGATGCTATTAGTCCTCGACCGCTCCGGGCGGATTTTGCACATTGAAAAGCTTAGCAAAAAAATGCACCCCCAGCCTGAGGGCCTCTGCTTTGACCCCAATGGCGGGCTATACTTGTCTAACGAAGGCAAAGGCGGCACACCCAAATTCTACCGGTTCAACCTAAAACCACGGAATTAGCGGTTTGGCCCAAGAACCTCTTGCTGGTTCAGGGTGTTGTTCCAAAATATATAGCAAACTATATAAGTCAAGGCCAGAAAAGGCGCGTTGAGCTTGTTTAAGTGCTGTATTTACCTGATTATTGTGGTGCTTTTCGGCAGCACGAAGGCAAAACTCTTTCATAACCCAATATACCCACGGCCCTTATGAGCGTAGTAGAAATGAAAGTCCCAACCATCGGCGAATCTGTCACCGAAGTGACCCTTTCCCAATGGCTTATTGCGGACGGCGACTATGTCGAACTCGACCAACCCATTTGCGAATTTGAATCGGATAAAGCCACCCTCGAATTTCCGGCAGAGGCTTCCGGTAAGCTGATCCACGTTGCAGCGGAAGACGATGACCTGGAAATCGGTGCGCTCGTGGCCAAGATTGACACAAGTGTCAGTAAAGAAAGTGGGGGCGGAGATGCGCCAAAGGACGATGCACCTGCTAAGGAAGAATCGGCTCCTAAAAAGGAAGAAACGAAAGAACCTGCCACCGTAGAAGCTTCCGAAAGTGAGGACAGCTACGCCGCTGGTCATCCGTCTCCGGCAGCTGCCAAAATTCTGAAGGAAAACGATATTGACCCTCAGGCGGTCAAAGGCACGGGCAAAGACGGCCGCATCACCAAAGAGGATGCTCAAAAAGCCGTGGAATCTAAAAAGCAGGCACCGGCACCTAGCCCGGCTCCGGCAAAAGAAGCGCCATCTAAGCAGGTCGTCTTCTCTTCCAGCGAAAACTTCAGCCGGGAGACCTCCTCCAAGAAAATGAGCCGTATGCGCCGCACCATCGCCAAGCGCCTTGTCAGTGCGAAGAACGAAACGGCTATGCTCACCACCTTCAATGAGGTGGACCTTACCGAGGTGATGAAGCTGCGTAAAACGTACCAGGAACGCTTCGTCGAGAAGTACGGCATCAAACTAGGCTTTATGTCGATTTTCGCGAAAGCTTGCGCTAAGGCACTCATGGAAATGCCAGATGTGAACGCTAAACTTGACGGCGACAACCTGGTGTACCACGATTACGCTGATGTGTCCATCGCGGTCTCTACACCGAATGGCCTGGTGGTGCCTCCGGTACACAACGTAGAGTCGCTATCCTTTGCAGAAATTGAGTACAAAATCAAAGAATTGGCGACCAAGGCGCGTGATGGGAAACTCACCCTTGAAGAAATGTCAGGGGGGACCTTCACCATCACGAACGGTGGTATCTTCGGCTCCCTGCTGAGCACGCCTATCCTGAATGAGCCGCAGTCGGCTATCCTCGGCATGCACGGCATCAAAAACCGCCCCATGGCAATCGACGGGGAGGTGAAAATCCGCCCGATGATGTACCTGGCGCTGTCCTATGACCACCGGGTAATTGACGGCAGTACTTCCGTGACCTTCCTGGTGAAAGTCAAAGAATACATCGAAGACCCGGTAAGTATGCTGCTTGACCTGTAAATCCTTTGCCTTACCGGTATAAAAGAAAACCCCCGTCAGCATTGGTTGGCGGGGGCTTTTGTGTATAAGGTTTCAGGAGGTTTAATCTTCCAATATCGCCTGATAGAGCACCTCGTGCAAACGGGGCCGGATGTTCAGTTCATAGAGCTTTCGGTTCTCCCGGGTAGGGTAGACCCGGTTGGACAGAAAAACCAGCAGAAGCCCACTTTCCGGATCAGCCCAGGTAAAGGTGCCGGTGTAGCCACTGTGCCCAAAGCTTGAGGGGCTTGCAGATGCGGCCACATAACTCCGGGTCGAGTCGTACTCAATCATGGGCTTATCAAAGCCCAGCCCCCGGCGGTTGCCCTCATCGCAGTACTGGCAACGGGTAAATTCTGCCACGGAGGCAGAGTCGATTAGTTGTTCGCCTGCTGCCCTGCCGTTATTCATGTACAGATGCATCAGCTTAGCCAGGTCTCTGGCATTAGCAAACAGCCCGGCATTGGCAGAGATGCCACCCATCATTGCTGCGCCTTCGTCGTGCACATAGCCGTGGAGTTGCTGCATACGGAAGAAGGTGTCCTGCTCCGTAGGGACGATCTGTTCCCTTGAGTATTCTTCCAATGGACGGTAACCCAGGGAAAAAGCACCCAATCGATGGTAGAAGTTTTGGTCAAGGTACTCGGTATAGGCGGTGGTGCTCAGGTCTGCCACGATTTCGGGCAACAGGTAAAACAGCAGCCCGGAATACACATAACCCGGCTCTTCATTCAGGGGCGACTTTTTAATGGCTTTGTAAATGCGCTTTTTGTACTTCCGATGCAGCCACAAATCGTCAGTCACGTAGATAGGAAATCGCTTCGAAGAGTCTTTCTTAAAGGTAAACCAGCGGAAGCGCCCGTCATTGATGCGCTCGTTATCCCACCTTTTCTGCCAGGGATAACGGCTATGCCCCCGGAGCGTGCCTTTCCAGTACGGAATCCAGGGCCGCAGGCGGGCATTGTGGGCCAGCATAGACCGGAAAGTCAGTCCGCCCTTGTCGGAGCCTTTAAACTCGGGCATATACTTTTCGAGCGGTGCATTCAGCTGGAATTTCCCTTCTCCGTGGAGCTTCATCAGCGCAGGCAGGGCGGAGGATATTTTAGTGACGGAAGCCAGATCGTAGAGGTCATCTGTGGCTACGGCCTTTACATTTTCAAAAGTATGGTGGCCAAATGCCTTGTGGTACACCACATTGCCGTGCCGGGCTACGAGGACCTGAGCACCGGGGTAGGCGCCCTTGGCAATCCCTTCTTCCACGATAGCCGCAATACTGTCCTCAAGCAAAGCCTGGTCCAGGTCCGCATAATCGAAAGGGGTATATCGGAGGTGTTCCCCACCGGGGTAAGTATAGCCGTCTCCGGTGCGCAGGTCTGTGCCCCTAAGGCCGCCCCGCAGTTTGCCCTGAGCACCCACTGCCCCAAAAACAATCTGGGCTGCCACCACGGTCCCCATCTCTTCGTGAGAGGGCGTAATGAGCATGCCGTGGGCTTTACGCAGGAAAGGCATAACCTGAAGTACACTACCGTCACCATTGATAAACACCAGTGTTGGCAATTGCTCAATGAGTGGCTTTATGAAATCCTGGTAGTTGTATACGGCTGGTACCTGTCCGGCAACAGGGATGTCTTCCAGTTCCAAAATAAACAGGTTAAATTTTTCGCGCTGCTCAGCCAGCCACTCCTCCGTAATGTCAAAAGGCGTATTGACATGCGTTACCGGCGCGTATTTGTTCAGGGTTTCGAGGAAGGGGCCGGTTTGCAACTGTCCGAAGCTGATGTGAGCGATCCGTAGTGTATCCAGCCGTTTCAGGGGCAGCAGTTCGTCCTGATTGATTAGGACGGTGGTGGCCTGTTCTGCTCTTTTGAAGGAGAGGCTGGCTTTGAGGTCCTCAGAAGGCTGCCCGGTCAGGAGCAGGGGCAGGGCCGAAAAAAGAAAGACAAGTAGAAGTACCCGTTGCATTTAAGTTTATATTTTGTCATATTAATGTGCTGCAACAAAAGTACACATCTGAACTCCAATTCCCATGAAGCAATGCTTGCCCATATTTTTCCTTTTGATGTCCGCTGCCCTAGTTGCTCAGCCAGAGCAGGAAGACAAAAGCCTGGATATTCTTTACCGTATGCTGTACGAGTCGGAGGTATTTAGCGAAATCTTTACTGGTTTTGCCCTTTATGACCCGTCGCAGGAGCGCTTTCTGATAGAGAAAGATGCTGGTAAATATTTCACGCCGGCATCAAATACTAAAATCTTTACGCTTTATACTGCACTTCGGGTGTTGGGTGACTCTATCCCGGCCTTCCGCTATGCCGTCACCGGAGATTCTATGGTGATTTGGGGAACTGGCGACCCCATGTTCCTGCACCCTGCATTACCAGGGGATACGGTAGGGTTAGCGCTGTTGAAAGACACCACCTGCCAGTTGTTCTTCAGCGCACATAATTACAAGGACGAACGCTTCGGCCCCGGCTGGGCCTGGGATGACTACGGGTACAGCTATCAACCTGAGAAATCTTCTTTCCCGCTGTACGGCAATCAGGTCTACTTCAGCCGTACCAAAACCGGTGAAGGCATCTCTGCTTATCCCCCCTACTTCGAGCAAAGGCTGGTCTATAATCCCCGGATGGACGGCACTTACCCCCGGATACTGCGCAGGGAATATAGCAACGACTTTGAGTATAATGACCCTGCACTATCCGGTCCGCCCTTTGGCCGCACGCGACCCTTTAATGTCACGCCCACACTAATTGCCCAACTGCTGAGCGACACCCTCCACAAGCCGGTCGGTTGCCTGGACCTGACTCATCTGCCGCCCTTGCACGTAAAGACGCGCTACCGGGCTGTGCCGGATACGCTTTACCGTAAACTCATGCAGGAAAGTGATAACTTCATTGCCGAGCAATTGCTGCTTGCCTGTTCGGAGAAAATATCCGGCAGTCAAAGCACAGCTGAAGCTATACGCTATGCGCAGGACAGCCTTTATGCCGGCTTACCGGACCGCCTGCTGTGGCGCGACGGCTCTGGGCTGTCCCGTTATAACCTTTTTACGCCCCGGACGATGGTCGGCGTGCTTGATCTTATCCGGCAGGAGAAACCCGCAGCCTGGCGGCACAGCGTATTCCCCGCCGGTGGAGTTTCAGGCACTATTAAAAGTCTTTACAGCAATGGACAAGGCGAGCCATATGTATTTGCCAAAACCGGTACCCTGAGTAATAAGCACTGCCTGAGCGGGTATTTACTAACCGCTTCCGGACGGGAGCTTATTTTTAGCTTTATGCACAACAACTACGTGCAGGGCACTGCCCCCGTCAAAAAGGAAATGCAGCAGGTGCTGGAGTATATCCGTGATAACTTCTGATTTGTTAAAGCCAGGCAACGGGCGTATATTTCCCCTAAAAATGACCAGCGACTACGGATTTCTTTCCCTCCTGCCCCCGGTGATTGCAATTGTGTTAGCTATTGCGACGCGGCAGGTCTATGTTTCCCTTCTGTTTGGGATCTGGTTGGGTTGGATGATCATCGATGATTTCAACCCCATACAGGGCAGCTTCGATACGGTGGAGGCGCTGGTCAATGTGTTTCAGGAGCCTGGCAATACCCGTACGATCATGTTTTGTGCGCTGGTCGGTGCACTGATTATTTTCATTCAGCGTTCGGGCGGGGTGGAAGGCTTCATTAAGCATGTCAACCGTCTGCTGCATCACTACGAACAAAAGCAAAGCGGGAGCAACCGCATTATTGTACAGTTGTTGGCCTGGCTGACCGGCTTGCTCATTTTTGTGGAGTCGAGTATTTCAGTGCTGACTGTGGGCGCCTTGTACCGGCCGGTGTTTGACAAGCTGGGCATTTCCCGCGAAAAACTAGCCTATGTGGCGGACAGTAGTTCTGCGCCATCAAGCATTATCATTCCGTTTAATGGGTGGGGGGCGTTTATTATGTCGCTACTGGTGGCAGAAGGTTTTACAGACCCCTTTGCTACGATGATTCGGGCGGTGGGTTATAACTTTTACCCCTTTCTGGCGCTTATTTTGGTGCTCATTATTGTGATTTCCGGGAAGGATTTCGGTCCGATGCGGGCAGCGGAACGCCGGGCGAGGGAAGAGGGCAAATTACTCAATGATGGGGCTCAGCCTATGATTTCCGACGAACTCACGGATGTGGAGACGGCTCCGGGGGTAAAGCCTAAAGCCTACAATATGGTGCTGCCTATTCTGGTCATGGTGCTCATGATGCCCGTCATGCTTTCGGTGACCGGCTGGGCAGGTGCCATGGAGCGCATGCCCGAAGCCGCCTTCTTCAAGAAAGTTACCTACGCGATTGGTCAGGGCTCTGGCTCCACTTCCGTGCTCATTGCCGTGATTGTATCCACTCTTTTTGCAATGATCCTCTACCGGTTCCAGGGCATTATGAAGTGGAAGGAGATGATAGATCTTACGCTAAAGGGCATTTCCGGTATGATGCCCCTGGCGTTGCTCATGATGTTTGCCTTTGCGATCGGGGCTGTGTGTAAAGAGCTGGGCACGGGGCAGTACGTGGCAGATGTAGCCAAAGCCTGGCTCTCGCCGAATTTGGTGCCTTTTATCGTTTTTTTGGTGAGTTGTTTTATTGCTTTCTCCACGGGGACATCCTGGGGCACTTTTGCCATCATGATTTCCATTGCGGTCCCTATGGCTAAAGGAATGGGGGCTGATGTGTACATGACCATAGCCGCAGCTTTGGGGGGCGGTGTATTTGGGGACCATTGCTCACCGATTTCCGATACGACCATACTTTCAAGCATGGCCTCTGCCACCGACCATATTGACCACGTCCGGACCCAATTGCCGTATGCTCTGACAGCGGGGGGGATTGCCGCTCTGTTTTACCTCATCATTGGCCTGGTCGGATAAAATGAGAACCATCCTGCCGGCGTGCTGTTAGCTTTTGGCAATGCTGTTGATATGCCAAATGACCCCTGGATCAAGACTGGGCAGGACTGGTTTGAGAAGCAAGGCTGGAAAGCTTTCCCCTTTCAGCTGGAAGCCTGGCGTGCCTACCTGGAGGGATACAGCGGGGTAGTCAATGCCCCTACCGGTAGCGGAAAGACCTATTCTATGGCTATTCCCATACTTTTGGAATGCTTGCAGGCTCAGGCTGAGCATCCGCAGCATGGTAAGAAGGGTTTGCAAGCCATTTGGATCACCCCTATCCGTGCACTAACCAAGGAAATACAATCGGCCATCAACCGGGCAGCTCAGGATTTGGGGCTGGACTGGGAAATTGCTGTGCGTAGCGGCGATACAAGTTCGAGCGCCCGGCAAAAGCAAAAGCGCAATCCTCCTCAGGTGCTCATCACCACCCCGGAGAGCCTGCACCTGCTGCTGGCAAGTAAGGGGTACCCCAAATTTTTCGGCAGCCTGCAAGCCGTGGTGGTCGACGAATGGCACGAGCTCATTGGTTCCAAGCGCGGCGTGCAGATGGAGCTGGCCTTGTCCCGCTTCAAAGGCTTTCTACCAGACCTGAAAGTATGGGGTATTTCTGCTACCATCGGCAATATGGAAGAAGCGGTAGCGGCGCTGATGGGCAATACACCCCCTGAAAAATGCCGGGTCATCCGGGCGGATATCTCCAAAGTCATCGAAATTGAATCCGTGCTGCCGGATGAGGTGGACCGCTTTCCCTGGGCGGGGCATTTGGGCATTAAACTGGTGGAAAAGATCATTCCCATTATCAATGGCAGCCAAAGTACCCTCATTTTTACGAATACCCGGGCGCAGTGTGAGATCTGGTATCAGAAGCTGCTAGATGTAGCGCCTGAGCTGGCTGGTGCCATTGCCATGCATCATGGTTCCATCAGCCGGGAACTGCGGGACTGGGTGGAAGATGCGCTGCACGAGGCCCGTTTGAAAGCTGTAGTTTGTACATCAAGCCTGGACCTGGGTGTAGATTTCCGCCCTGTGGAAACCATTATCCAAATTGGTAGCCCCAAAGGCGTGGCACGGTTTATGCAGCGTGCCGGCCGAAGCGGGCATCAGCCGGGGGCCACCAGTAAAATCCACTTTGTGCCCACACATGCCCTGGAGCTCATCGAAGCAGCTGCATTGCGCCGGGCCATTGCAAATGGAGAACTGGAAAGCCGCCTGCCTTACATCCGGTCCTTTGATGTGCTGGTGCAGTACCTGGTGACACTGGCGGTTTCTGAAGGATTTCGTCCGGCGGAAATTTTACCAGAAGTCAGAGGCACTTTTGCTTACGCCAGCATGACCGATGAGGAGTGGGCCTGGTGCCTGGCCTACATCCGTTCGGGAGGTCAGGCCCTGCAAGCCTACGATGAGTACAATAAAGTGGAGGTTCAGGGCGGGCTGTATAAGGTAGACAGCCGCCGGGTTGCCATGCGCCATCGGTTGCAGATCGGCACCATCACCAGTGATGCCTCTCTGAAGGTGAAGTATGTGAGTGGTAAGTTTATTGGTACAATTGAAGAATGGTTTGTCACGCAGCTCAAGCCGGGGGACAACTTTTGGTTTGCCGGGCGAAGTTTGGAATTGGTCCGGATCAAGGACATGATGGTGCAGGTCAAAAAGAGCCGCAAGAAGAAAGGGAAAATTCCGGCATGGCTGGGCGGGAAACTGCCCCTGTCTTCCCAATTGTCAGCTTCTCTGCGCTTCAAAATGGCGCAGTTGAGCCGGGCAGAGCTCACCGATATTGAGTTGCAAAGCCTAAGTCCACTCATTGAGACGCAGGCTTCCCGCTCCCGGGTACCGAAAGAGGGGGAGTTGCTGATGGAGTCCTTTACCAGCCGGGAAGGGCACCACTTGTTGGTTTACCCCTATGAGGGGCGTTTTGTGCACGAGGGGATGGGGGCGTTGATTGCCTACCGTATCTCCCGCCTGAGGCCTATTAGCTTTTCCATCGCCATGAATGATTATGGGTTTGAGCTGTTGTCAGACACGGAGATTCCGATTGAGGAGGCGCTGAGCGCCGGATTGTTCAGCACAGCCAACCTGCGGGAAGATATACAAGCCAGTATTAACGCAGCGGAAATGGCGAAACGCCGGTTCCGTGATATTGCCAGTATTGCCGGGCTGGTTTTTAAAGGCTACCCAGGCAAGCAAAAGAAAGAGCGGCACCTGCAGTCCAGCTCACAGCTGTTTTTTGAGGTCTTCAACGATTATGAACCGGATAACCTGCTGCTAATGCAGGCTTATGAGGAGGTCCTGGCCTTTCAGTTGGAAGAAGCCCGGTTGCGTGCGGCGCTCCATCGTATCAGTCAGCAGGAAATTGTGCTGACGCATCCGGGGCGTTTTACTCCGTTTGCCTTTCCTATTATCGTGGACCGGCTGAGGGAAAGGCTCAGTAGCGAGAAACTTGAGGACCGGATAAAGCGTATGAAATTGCAATTAGTGAAAGATTAGGACGTGCCGGCGTCAAAATTCAGCCTTGGAGAGCGCCACAAAAATGATACCTTTCGGAAATAAGATTAGCCTACTAAATACAAACGACATGCAGGAAAGACATCTACTCACTTGGATGCTGGTTCTAACCGGCGCTACGCTTCTCTTTTCACAAGACTACTCCAGCTGCGATGGCGAACGCTACCGGCAGGATGTATTTGATGCGGTGACTGTAACGACCGGGGTTCAGTTTGGGTCCAATACAACCATTGGCGGCAATTCCCAGGATTTATTTATGGACGTGTATGAGCCGGAGGGAGATACGGCATCGGTGCGCCCAACGTTGGTGATGGCCTTCGGAGGCGCATTTGTGTTTGGCCAGCGGGAGGATCTTGATGGGCTGTGCCGGGCACTGGCCCGCAAGGGTTACGTGGCAGCCACCATTGACTACCGCCTTTTTGACGCTGGCATTCCTTTGGATTCCAATCAAATGCACGATGTGGTGGTCAAGGCGATTGGTGATATGAAAGCCGCCATCCGATACTTAAGGGAGGATGCAGCAACCTCCAATCAGTTCCGGGTGGATACCAATCTGATTTTTGCCGGTGGTATCTCTGCGGGGGCAATCACAGCTGCCCACGTTGCCCATTTGGATGAGACCGACGATATTCCAAACTACCTTCAGAACATCATTGCGAATAACGGCGGCATTGAAGGCAATAGCAGCGATAACTATCAGTACAGTTCTTCGGTAGCTGGGTTGGTCAACTATTCCGGCGCGCTCAAGGATGCCAGCTTTATAGATGCCAATGACCCACCACAATTCAGTGTGCACGACGAGGGCGATGGCGTAGTGGTGTATGGAAA
Organism: Phaeodactylibacter sp.; assembly: GCF_022763345.1. GTDB lineage: Bacteria > Bacteroidota > Bacteroidia > Chitinophagales > Saprospiraceae > Phaeodactylibacter. The sequence continues at coordinate 49,456 of NZ_JALEGS010000073.1, read as the reverse complement.
TGGTCTGGTCTTCGCGGGTCCGATCGTGCTGGTCTATTTGGAAGGCAGCTTCAGTATGGACCAACAGGCAGAAGCAGTGGGCGTGGAAAGCCGGCTGATTACCTATCCGGGCAACGGGCACGTTAGCTACTTCACGAGCAATGCGGACCAGTATGAGGCAGAGGTGGAAGCGGCAACGGCTACGTTTCTGGCTGACCAGATTTGTGGTGAAATCTCAGATGCAAAGACTTTGGAGCCCTTGTTTAGCGTCCGTGCTTTTCCCAATCCGCTTCCCGCGCAACAGCCACTCCGCCTGATAGTAGAAGGTTATACCGGGGCAGTGCAATTTCGGTTGTTTAGTATAAGTGGCGTGTCTGTAGCAGAGCAGGTTGTTACTGCAGGTACGACGGAATTGATCGATTTGCCCGCATTGCCACCAGGCGTATATGTAATTGAGCTGCGCCCTTCTGCTAATCACGGCGCTGCGGTAAGGCAACGTATTGTGATTCAGTAAGCCACGATGAACGATAACCTGAGCCAAATCAAGGGAATCCAATTGCATGAGATTAAGGGGCAGCACTTCTGGCTGCACCCTTTTCGTGCGGTGTACTGGGAAGAAGAAGCCGCTCTTTTGATCGCCGACCTGCACCTGGGCAAAGCGCAACACTTCAGGAAAGCAGGGATTGCCGTACCTGTATCGGTAGGGCAGGAGAATTGGGACCGGATCATGAGTTTGTTATGGGATTTTCAGCCGGATAGAGTCTTGTTTTTGGGCGACCTTTTCCATAGTGATTATAATGCAGATTGGGAGGAACTGATCGCCCTGACTGGGCAGTATGACCACATTAGTTTTGAGCTGGTGGTCGGCAATCACGATATTCTTAGCCCTGAAGCTTACCGGGCCGCGCGATTGCAAGTGCATGAAGAGCCTTACATGGTGGGCCCTTTTCTACTGTCGCATCATCCCATGGAGGAAGTCCCGGAAGCATACTGCAATCTGGCAGGCCATATACATCCGGGCGTAGTTTTGGAAGGTATGGGGCGGCAGCGTATGCGACTGCCCTGTTTTTGGTTTGGTGCACAGCAGGTCTTACTTCCTGCATTTGGGGCATTTACCGGGACAGCGGTGATCAAGCCCAGGGCGGGAGACCAGGTGTACGTACTGGCGGAGGAGCGTGTGTTGAAGGTTTTTTAGTTGTTGGATTTGTTATTGATGGTGTCGCGAAGTTTTGCTGCGCTTTCGTAGTCTTCCCGTTCAAGTGCACGTTCCAGAAAAGTCTCCAGTTCCTGTTTTGAATATTCGTGTAGGGCCTTGTTGGGGTCGGGTTGAGTAGGGACTGGTTCGGGCTCTTGGGCATCGCCTTCGTAAATGATTTCGGTATCCTCTGCTGGCAAGGCCGCTTCAGAAAGAACGGGTTCGTACGTATAGATTGGGCAGTCGAAGCGAACGGCCATAGCGATGGCGTCTGAAGAGCGCGCATCAATGGAAAACTGTTGATTTGAAGCATCTTCGCATTGTAGTCTGGCATGGAATACGCCCTCTTCGATACGGTCAATGACCACTTCTTTGAGCTCCCCCTGGAAGGCAGCGATGGTATTCTTCAGGAGGTCATGCGTCATCGGCCGGCCCACGCTAATACCCTCCAGCCCAATGGCGATAGCCTGTGCCTCATAGGGCCCAATAACAATAGGTAGCCGCCGGGATTCTTTACCATCTTCAAGGATGATGATGAAGTGTTCGGGTGTAGAGTCGCTTTTTGCCTGGCCTAGTATTCGGAGTGGTATCTTATCCATGGAATTGCGCTTTTCTGATGTGGTACTTATCTATACAGTCAGAGCGCCGGTTTGTTGCACAACTGGTCAATTAGTAGGTCTAACACTCCGGGACCTTGATAGAAATATTCACAGCCAGGCCACCCTGGGACGTTTCTTTGTACTTGTGGTTCATATCCTGAGCGGTCTCCCACATCGTTTTGATGCATTCATCGAGGTGGACTTTGGCTTTTTCCGGGTCGCTTTCGAGAGCAATATTCGCTGCGGTAATTGCCTTGATGGCGCCCATGCTGTTGCGCTCTATGCAGGGGATTTGGACCAGCCCTCCGATCGGATCGCAGGTGAGCCCGAGGTGGTGTTCCATGGCAATTTCTGCCGCCATCAGAGCCTGAGCCACAGTGCCGCCGAGGCCTTCAGTCAGCGCTGCCGCTGCCATTGCAGAGGACACCCCGATTTCAGCCTGGCACCCGCCCATAGCTGCCGAAATGGTCGCCCCTTTTTTGAATAGGCTGCCAATCTCTCCGGCCACAAGCAGAAAGCGGACGATATCCTCTTCGGTTACCTTTTCCTTTTCAGAAAAGCAAACGTAGTACATGAGTACGGCTGGGATGACCCCGGCGGCACCATTTGTTGGCGCGGTGACGATACGGCTGAAGCTTGCATTTTCTTCATTGACGGCCATGGCGAAGCAGCCTATCCATTTTAGGATTTTAGAAAATTTGAAATCGCACTGTACCAGGCATTGCAGCCACTCATCGGCATTATTGTATTCGCAGGGGAGGACCAGCTTTTGGAATAGGGCAGGGGCGCGCCGGGTCACTTCGAGTCCGCCGGGCAGCATCCCTTCTTCATGGCACCCCCGATAAACGCAATTGCGCATGACGCCCCATATTTTCAACAGTTCTGCCTTGATTTGAGCCTCCTCCCGCCAGGCTTTTTCATTGTCAAGGACGACCTGCCAGATGCCAACCTCATGCTGCCTGCAGTACTGGCTTAGCTCCCGTGCGGAATTGATAGGGTGGGGCAGTTGGACCGTGCCGGTTTCTATCGTTTCACCTGCCTTAACCACAAAGCCGCCACCCACAGAGAAATAGGTTTCCTTAAGGGTGATCTCGTCCTGCTCTGAAAAGGCGATGAGGGTCATACCGTTCGCATGTTCCGGCAGGCGTTCTGAATAATGGAAGATGATATGCTGGTCGGGATTAAAGGCAATGAGGTGCTGCCCATCTAAATAAAGCAGGTGTTCGGTATGAATACGGTTCGGTTCAGATTTGACTTCAGGTATGGGGATGGTGACGGGGTCTTTTCCACTAAGGCCCAACATGACGGCAATGTCCGTGCCATGCCCCCGACCGGTAAGGGCCAGAGAGCCATAAAGATGGCATTCTACTCTGGCAGTGCGGGGCAATAGATTTTGCTGATGCAGAGACTTGCAGAAGCGCTCCGCTGCGCGCCAGGGCCCCAAAGTGTGCGAACTCGATGGGCCCACCCCGATTTTAAGCATATCAAATACGCTGATTGCTTCCATGGTTTTGGTTTGGTTAGGTCGCTTGCTTTGTATACTTGTGGCAACAAGCGTTAGTTTATTTGCGGAAGCAAAAGTCGGTTAATTCCCGAACATCCGAAAGTAAAAGTGCCGGGATTCTTCTAAACGCGATCATTTATGACCGGGTTAGCCTTTAGTTTGGTCAAGGCTACGTAGTATGGCTTTAACTTTCTCTGGAGTGATCTCCAGGAAATCGGCTATTTCCTCTATAGTGTAACCCTTCGCGTGTAATTTTTGGACGAAGGTTTTTTGAAGCTCTTCACGTTCCTCTTCACGCCCTTCCACGCGCCCTTCCACGCGCCCTTCCACGCGCCCTTCCTGTAGTCCCTCTTCCTTATACTGCCGGGCGAGCTCAGTTAATATGCGCTCACGGATGCCGAAGGGCTCTTTTTTGCCTTCGACTAAATCGATGAGGTAATCCAATTGCAGTTCTGTTTCCATATGCTCAAAGCTTAGGTAAAACTTAATGAAGTCCATGACACGGGAAACTTTTTGCCGGTTGTGCCCTGCCTTCAATAATCTTTTAATTAACGTTAGTTTCAATTCCAGTAGTTCCTGGTCCGGGCGTTTTTGGAAACTCTCCCAAGCCAGTTCCAGGGCGATTGAAAAAGGGTTGTCCGGTGTTTTCTGAAAATCTGCAGCCGTACAATTCTTTAATTTAAAGGTATCAAATTCATATTGCAAGTGCGTCTTTAAAAAATGATACTCGAATGCCCTAGGATGATAAGATTTCTGCCCATCTGTAAGTATAGCAATCGCATGCACCGGCACCTGATACCGGTCGTAAATACGGTAGAAGTAGGTGAACATCCGCTTAGAAAAGTCTTCATCTTTATAACCCTGCACTTCAACATGTATGAGCACCCACTCCTCATGGCCGTCGGCAGTGAAGACCTTAGCCAGTTTATCCGCTATGCGGTCTTTCTCCTGAGCTTCCGGAAAAAGGGCTTCCAGCTCCTTATCTAAAAAGGCTACACCACGGGAAAAGTCGAAATAGTCAACTGCGTCCGGGTAAAAGAAGGCAAAGAAATCCTCAAAACAGTCTTCGAGAATTCCCTTCCAAAGGATATCTTTTCTGATCTTTCGGGGCATCGCGTTAGTGATTGTACCCCAAAAATAAGACAAAAACTGCACTAGTGCAATAAATAAATTCAAACAAATAAGTTTATGAGGCTCCGCATTCACACCTTTCAGCTGCCGCTCAAACACACCTTTTCCATTGCCCATGGCTCACGCGATGCAACGCCCAGCCTGATCGTTGAGCTTTCGGAAGGCGTACATTCCGGTTTTGGGGAAGCTACTGAGATCCGCTACTATGGAGTTGCGCTGAGCGAGATGGCCGAACGCCTGGAAGCACTGCGCCCGGTCGTTGAAGCCCTCCCCCTGGAGTCGCCAGAAATCCTTTGGGATCAATTGCAACCTCATCTGGAAGATGCCCCCTTCCTGCTTTGTGCTTTGGACGAAGCCCTCCACGATTTGTTTGGCAAGGTGCATGGCGCACCGGTGTACGAACTTTGGGGACTGGAGCGAGCCACAACACCACGTTCCAACTATACCATCGGCATAGCGAGCGTGGAAGAAATGGCTGCGAAAATGGCTGAAAAGCCCTGGCCGCTTTACAAAATTAAACTAGGCACCGACCATGACCTTGAAATTATTGAGGCACTCCGGGCCCAAACAGATGCTGTATTCCGCATTGATGCTAATACCGCCTGGACTGCTGAGCAAACCATTGCCTATGCACCCCGCCTAAAGGAACTGGGCGTGGAATTTATCGAACAGCCCCTCAAAGCCGAAGACTGGGAGGGCATGAAGCGGGTGTATGCCGAATCTGTACTCCCGGTAATTGCCGATGAAAGCTGCCACAGTGAAGCGGATGTAGCCCGCTGCTACGGCTTCTTCCACGGGGTCAACATCAAGCTGATGAAGTGCGGAGGGCTTACCCCGGCACGCCGTATGGCAGAGCATGCCCGTAGCCTCGGCTTGAAAGTGATGGTGGGCTGCATGACGGAGTCTTCGGTGGGCATTTCTGCGATTGCTCAGCTACTCCCTCTGCTCGATTACGTGGATATGGACGGGGCGCTTTTGTTAAAAGAAGACCCGGCGGTCGGAGTAGACGTAAGGCCGGATGGTATTGTATTTCCTAACCGGAATGGTACGGGAGCGGCTTTGCGGCAATCCTGAAGCTTAAAAACCAACTTAGTATGAAAAAGATTTTTCTTTTTGCCTTACTGCTGTTTGGGCGGTATGGCTTTTCCCAATCGGACAGTGCATTTCTGCAAAAGCTCCTGCGGAATTCCGGGGACAGTACTTTGCAGGCTATAATGGCGGCTCCGGAAAAGTTTCAGCTGCAACTGATTTACACCCAAATAGACCGGGATGAAGACAATCAGCCTGCCTTTACCACCCACTACCTGGGCGTAGATTCCAATCTGTATTTTTATCCGGCAAGTACCGTTAAAATGCCTATCGCCTTTTTGGCGCTTGAGAAACTCAATGAACTGCGCATTCAGGGGCTTGATGCTGAGACGCCTATGTTTACCGGCAAAGGGCAGACACCACAAACGGCCGTGCGTGCAGATACCTCAGCAGCGCAAGGGCTGCCCTCGGTTGCGCATTACATAAAAAAGATTTTCCTGGTCAGCGACAACGATGCCTACAACCGCCTGTATGAATTCCTGGGGCAGGCTTATCTGAATGAAAAGCTACAGGAAAAAGGCTACACCCGTTCCCGCATCATCCACCGGCTTTCCGCACCGGGCTACGACGCAGAGTCCAACCGCTACACCAATCCGGTAACGTTTTCAGCGGCCGGCAACAGGCTGTTGTACCATCAGGGAGAGGTGTATAGTAGCTTTAATAGCCCCATGCAGCTAAAGCAGGAAGTTCGTGGTCAGGGCTTTATGGATGGAGAGGGTACAATTGTCCCGGCCCCCTTCGACTTTCGGGACAAAAACTATGTGGGGTTGCAGGAACTGCACGATATGCTGCAGGCCGTACTTTTTCCGGAAGCGGTGCCCGCCCATCGCCGGTTCAACCTTACCCCGGCTGATTATCAATTTTTACGCAAGTACATGAGCATGCTGCCACGGGAAAGCGACTACCCTGCGTATCCGCAGTATGCCGGTTGGGACAGCTATGTCAAGTTTTTTCTGTTTGGCGATTCCAAAGCGGTTATACCAGATCATATCCGCATTTTCAATAAGGTGGGCGATGCCTATGGCTTTCTTACTGATGTGGCTTACGTAGTGGATTATGAAAACAAAGTGGAATTCATGGTCGCTGCTAACCTTCATGTCAATGCCAATCAGATTTATAACGATGGGGTATATGAGTATGATACGATTGGCTTTCCGGCTCTGGCACGGATCGGCCGCATCCTTTATCAGTATGAACTGGAGCGGTCGCGGTCGCATGAACCGATATTCCCAAAGCCGTAGGCGTACTCTGTCAGCAAGTTGACCGAAAGAAGGGGATAAAATTGTTACTTTCGTTTAAAATTGCGAATTGTATGAAGATCAAGCTACTAACGATTACCCTGTGCATAGGCTTTTCTATCCTGTCTGCACAGGAAGAAGCCAACCTGCTGGGTACCTGGAGTGACCCTGATTTGGTTGGATCAGCCTTTTACAACAACATCTACAATGAAATCTGGGGCCTCGCTGTCAACGGGCACGAATACGCTGTCCTTGGGTCTACCGCAGGGACGCACTTCATAGATGTAACGGACCCCACGCAGCCCTTTGAAGCGCACTTTGTGGCGGGCGCTGCACAGGGGCCGGTTATCATCCACCGCGATTATCATGATTATAAGGGTTACCTCTACGCCGTATGCGACGAAGGGCAAAGCAGTCTGCAAATTATGGACATCACACAGCTGCCGGACACCGTAATCGTTGCCTATGATGCGCCGACCCGTATCCAAACGGCACACAATATCTTCATTGATACAACCCATGCCAAATTGTATGGATTTGCCATGAATGGCGGGCCACAAAACTATTCTGCATTACGGGTATACGACATTTCTGACCCGCTCAACCTTGACTACATCGGTGAGTACAACAATTTCGGCGGGCTGAATGTCGGGCATATTCACGATGGGTACGTGCGTGACGGCATAGCTTTTCTGAACGCAGGCGGATCCGGATTTGCCATGGTCGACTTTTCGGACCCTTTCAACCCGGAAACCATCAGCACCATCACCGACTATCCGTTCCGGGGCTACAACCACTCCGGCTGGCTGACGGATGACGGGCAGTATTACTATATGGCCGATGAAAACCACGGTTATGATATCAAAGCCATTGACGTGAGTGATCCCTGTGAACCTGAAGTGACCGGTACCTTCGATGCCGAAACTAATAACCCGACGAGCATTACCCACAATCAGATTGTGGCATGCGACTACCTGTACGTGTCTTATTACTACGATGGTATCGTGGTGTACGATATTTCAGACCCGGGCAACCCGGAGAAAGTGCTGTACTACGATACCTCTAACGAGCCTAATGGTACAAGCTATAAAGGCGCCTGGGGTATCTATCCGCTTCTTCCCTCCGGCAATATCCTGGTCTCTGACATGCAGGAAGGCCTGTTTGTTTTTGAAGGCATGGGCGACAACTGCGCTGCCAATCAGCAATTAGAGCCCGTCAACCTCGACTGCCTCAATCCGGTAAGTGTGACGGAATGGGTGGAAGGCGCGCAGGTGTCCGTATTTCCACAGCCTGCCCAAAACACAATTGGGGTGGACATAGAATTGCCTGAGGCAGTGGCACCGGCTCATTTTTCACTTTGGAATCTCAATGGGCAGCAGGTTGCTGATTTTGGGACGCACGCGCTAAGCAAAGGGCGTCAGCAGCTGGAATTCAGCCGGCCCGGTAGTCTGCCCGGCGGGCTCTATGCCTTACGCATCACCGGAGAGCATGGTGCACATACCCTGAAGGTATTGCTGCAGTAAAATCAGGAGGGCGGGGTAAAACCACTCCGCCTCTTCCCTTGTAAAGCTCAACAAAATGTTAAGCGTTGGCTTCCGTTGCATAGATACTGCGCTACATGCGTTTTCTTCCTATCTTTGCCGCCTCAAAAGAACTGCATGAAGCCGATTCTGTCCTTATTGCCCCTGATTGCTGCGCTGCTTGCCCTGCCACATATGGCTTCGGCACAGTTCCCCGGTGCGAACCGGCAGCAACAGCAACAAGGGCAGCAGCAGGGGCTCGATCAGTTGGATGTTCTCCTCGACACCTTTGATGTGTTCTACTTTTATGCAGACAATCCCAATCTGGAAATCCCTTTTTCGGACACGACCCTCGACGATTTCTTCCGACAGTATGACCCCACCCGCCGACGCCGGCTCGATTACCGGCAGCTGGGTATTCTGGGGTCGGCCCATGAGCCTATCGTTTTTGAGGTGCCCGAACGCCGGGGCTTTGATATCGGGCAGCATCAGTACGATCTGTACATGACTAATGGCGATCAGCTGAAATACTATCGGCTGGAAAAGCCGGTTTCTATTTTCGCCCACACCATAGGCTCCGAGCAGGCAGATAGCTACACCAAGGCCGACTTCTCCCGCAACTTTGCCAACGGGCTCAACTATACGCTGGACTACGACCGTATTACACAGTTTGGAGAGAACACGCAGTACCCCAATCAGAACGTACGGAATACTACCTTCAACAACGGGCTTTGGTTTCAGCACCCCAATAACCGCTATGAGGCCTTTTTCAGCGTAGCCGCCAATACCATTCAAATGGAAGATAACGGCGGGGTGTGGGAAGAGCCTGCTTTGGGCGGTGAATTCAGCAGCCCAAGCGCTGCCGAAGTGCTTCTGGGCGATGCCCGCACCCGTCACTCGCACCGCGAAGTGTCCTACACGCATTACTACCGCTTCGGTGGGGGGCAGGATTCCATCAAAGGGACGCGCCGGGCTTACACGATTGCCCATAAGGCTCGTTTCCAAAACAGCCTGTACAAATATGCCGATGCTTATAACCCTGCAGTGGACAGTTTCTACAACCGCTTCCCGGCCTTTCTGATCGACCCACGGGGTGCCCGGTTTTACCTGCGCCACCGGCAGTACGAGAATGAGTTCAAACTGGCGACCTTTAAGCTGAGGGGGGAGGGCAGAGACGAGGCCGTACAGCAGCGTGACTTGCTGGAAGTGGGTGCTGTGCATACCCTGCATCAGCTGGTGCAGACCAATGGGGATTCCACCCTGAATAACCTCTTTCTGACGGGGCGCTACCGCCTCAATCCAAGTGAACGCCTGCTGATCGATTTGCGGGGGCACCTGGGCCTGCTGGCGAATGCCGGGGACTACCGGGTAAGCGGCGACTTGTTCTTTGATTTCAAAAAGCTTGGTCAGCTGGAGCTCAGGGGCGTTAGTCAGTTGTATAGCCCTACCCTTATGCAGCACCGCATGTACCTTTCTGAGCGTCAGCTTTACCGCAATAACTTTGATAAAACCCTGTCTACAACCCTGCAGGGCAAGTATATTTTGCCGGGCATTCAATTTAGTGCCGAGGCGCGCTATCACCTGCTCAACAACTTCATCTACTTCGGTACGGACGGACTACCGCAACAGACCGGCGTGCCCATTAGCATTGGGCAGTTGATCGTCGAGAAAAACTTCAACCTGTTCTGGAACCTGCACTTCGATAACTTGTTTGCCCTGCAGCAGTCCTCACAGGAGGTCCTGCGCCTGCCCACCTTCTTTGGGAAGCACAGCTTTTACTATTCCGGTAAGTGGTTCCGGGTCCTGGATGTCAAGCTGGGCGTGGACCTGCGCTATAATGAAGCTTTCCGCGCCAATTACTACAACCCTATCACCGGGCAGTTTCAGCTGCAGGACGAGCAGACCATCCCTTTCTACCCTGCAGCGGATGCGTTCTTCCTGATGAAAGTTACCCGGTTCCGGGCCTTTTTCAAATGGGAAAACGGCACGGCTGCTTTTTTGGATGATTATTTCTACCAAACAGCGCTGTATCCTTACCACCGGGCGGTCTTCCGGATTGGGATCAACTGGCGGTTTTTGGACTAAGACGGTCTAAAAAAGAGCACCGCCTGGTCCCCCCGGCGGCGCTCCTAAGACATCTACCTATTCTTCACTTTCTTTATACCCGACCCATTCAAAACGTTACAAAAAATGATCACTATTTGCTATCCGGAGTACGATAAGGAAGTGGAAAGCTGGGAAAGCCAGCTCCGGGAGATGGTCGTCGCCTACCGCTTGCAAGCTTCGCCTGAGCTGAAGGAACCGGAACTAAGGGAGCACGACAAAGTGATTGCCGGTACAGATGCGATCACCGCCTACCTGAAAAAACTGCGGCAGGATGTGGACGACTGGCGTGCGCCGGGTTGTGGGGTTTGATAATAAGGGTAGATTATCCATCTAACTCTTCCGCCGCCCGCCCCAAATCCACTTCTCCACCATTTCCACTTCCAGGTCCCGGTCTATCGTCACCTGACAGCTAAGGCGGGGGTAGCCGAAGCGCCGGGCGGCTTTGTCATGCCAATGCTGTGGGGCAGGGGCTTCGCCATTGATCCATACGCCGCAAGTGGCACACAGGCCCCGGCCGCCACAGTTGAGCCGGGGGGTGTAGGAAGTGTAGGGGCTGATGCCCTGCTGCAGCAAAGCTTGCCGGAGGTTGGTGCCGGGTGCTGCCTGAAAGCTCACCTGTTGGCCATCGAGTTGGGTGACGATAATTTTATGTGAAGGTTTTTCCATACGTTTTTTGGTCATCAACTTCGGCAGGGCATTTATGTTTTGGGTGGGTTTGTTTTTGTGTTTAAGTCGGGTAATTTAATTCTGAATTTAAAATATTGGTTGTTAATGGTTTAAGATCATTTTTTGAATAGATTAAATTTTAAGTCAACCCTTTGATTTTTGTCATTTGATTACTCCCGATATTGGGCTTTCTTACATTCGCTTTACCGTAAAGGTCTTTTGAAAAGACCGGCGCTTTCCAAAATTAATTTTGCAAACCAGACTAAAATCAAATTTACCGCTATGAAGAATTTTAAATTTTTGCTGATGCTCTTCGCCCTTACCGGCGCTATGGTAACCTGGACGGGCTGTGATGACGATGGCGATAACGAACCGGAACCTACCTGTACCGATGGTATCCAAAACGGTGACGAAACAGGTATCGACTGCGGGGGTACTTGTGACCCTTGTGAAGTGGGTATTCAGGGCCAATGGCAGAGCTCCGGCGCTAATGTAGCCCCCCTGCTGGTCAACCTCTTTGGTACAGATAGCATCTACGCGGAGTTCCGCACCGACCTGACTTATACTGTTGAGCAATATGACACTTCCGGCGCTTTGCTGACCCTCGAGGGTACCTACGAGCAAACGGAAAGTGGAACAGCTGATATCTGGGACATTACGGTGAATCAGTCTGCGCCTGCTGCACTGACTTCCGTTGGTATCTTTGAGATCAATGGCACGACCATGCGTTACGAAATTGTACAAACTGCACCTGATATCGGTGCTGTGCCACCTACCGCTGCAGGGGGCTTTGGCAGCACCAACGGCGGTGCCCTGGGCAACCTGAATATTCAGACGTACGAGAAAATTGAGTAGCAATCCATAGTTTTCAAAAAGGCGCAGTACAGTCATTTGTGCTGCGCCTTTTCCTTTCCCAACCAGCAAAACCAATCCCTACCCTACCATGAAAAACCGGCAACTTTGGCTACTGCTGCTGCTGTGCCTGCCCTTTGCCGCTTCGGCACAGATTCCCCCCTACTTTAAGCAACTGGAAGAGGCGATTCCGGAAGAGTCCGATAAGGAATTCCAGTACATTGCTTTTTTCTATAACCACTACAACAACAGCAACATTTTCCCGACCAATGACTTCCTGCAGGGGCAGGTGATTGGGCGGTTGTTTGGGCAAAATACCACAACGACTTCTGATTCGCTGACGGCTTCCTTCTTTGAGCAGCGCATCCTGCCCTTCTTCATTTACAAGCCTAAACTGTTTGACAACCGCGTCACCCTTCGGGCATCCTTTGAAATTGATTACACCTGGGGCGATGTGGCTTATGGCACCGGTGGTAACTCAGGCTCAGCTCCTTCCGGCGATCAGGTCAACCTGCAGACCCAAAATCTGGAGCTGGAGTATGTTCCCGCACCGGGCTGGGCCATCAATCTGGGCTTACAGCGGATGTTTGACACGCCTTACAATCCCTATCGTACCTTCTTCGATGACATGCTCAACTCGGCCTATCGCCTCAACTACTGGGGTACGGACGGTGTGGGCATTACCGTGCGGCAAAATGCCGATTACCATCAGTGGAAAGCCGGCTTCTTCCAGCTTTATGAGAACAGCATTCAGCGGGTGGACGATGTGCACATGGCAGAGTTCACCTATCAGCGGTCACTGGGTACCAAATGGCATTGGGGCGGCTCCCTCTACTACGTCCGCGACCGCTCCAACGGGCAGGGCGGGCCTTCCATTCTGGGGCAGGGGCTCAACAGCACCCTTTCGCTTTACAACGGCACCTACCGTTTTCCTTTTGGCAGCAGACGGTACCGGGCTGATGTGGCCTGGCTGGGTACTTACTTCGACTACAATCTGAGTCAGATGGCGGACACCTGGTTCCTGTCGGGCTACGTCAATTATAATCTCGGGCGCACCCAACTACAGGAAGAAGGTACCTGGGGAGACGGTCCCTCAATCGGCGGGCTGGGCGCCAATCTCCGCCTGGGCTACCGCTACGGCAAAACGCCCAATGATGCGATTTCTACTGACCTGATGTTTACAAGTGGCGATGATAATGGCATCAGCGATGACCGCTACAGTGGCGTCATGACCGGCAATACCTGGGCAACGCCCGGTGGGTTAAATGTGGCGCACGGCGGCTATCTACTTTTTCCGCATGCCAATGTGGTGAACCGCTATGTGGCTGCGGTGACGGATATTTCCAATATGGGCTTTGGCCTGACCGGAGGTACGGTAAACCTCAGCCGCGATTTTATCCCCTACAAGCTGAACGGCAAAGTAGGCATGGCTATGGCCATCAGCAACGTTGCACCGGCAAGAGGCGGGCAGTTTATGGGCGTGGAAGGCAATTTTAAAGTCGGCTATACCCTGGGTACATTGATGGAAATAGAACTCCACGGCGCCTACCTGTGGCTGGGCGATTTCTACGACAGCCCGGCAGTGAACGGAGGGGAGGATATCCGGCCGGTTGACCCCTACACCGCACTCGTCGTTTTTAAGTGGTTGATGTTTTAACCTGAATCTCAAAAAAGCAGAAGTCCAGATGAAAAATACACTTTTCCTCCTCAGCCTCCTTTTCCTGAGCAGTTGCAGCTGGTCTCAAAAGGTACCCCAGGTGCAGACTTTTGAGGACATTCCCTATCCTTTCCAAACTCAAAAAGTGGAGCTGGAAACCGGAGAGACCGTGGCCTACTTTGACGAAGGGAAAGGCGAACCCATTATTTTTATCCATGGCCTGGGCAGTTACGCTCCGGCATGGAAAAACAACATAGAAGGCCTGAAAGACCGCTACCGTTGTATTGCCATCGACCTGCCCGGCTACGGCAAATCGAGCAAGGGGAAATACGAGGCAAGCATGACCTATTACGCCACTATCGTGAAAGATTTTATGGCAGCCCTTGGTTTGGAAAAAGCCACGCTGGCTGGCCACTCCATGGGTGGCCAAATCGCGATGACCACCGCCCTGTCCTATCCCGAAAAGGTGGAAAAACTGGTATTGGTGGCACCGGCGGGCTTCGAGACCTTCCATAAAGGCGAGCGGCAGTGGTTCCGTGAGGTACTCACGCCTACCGGGGTGAAGCTGACCACCGTAGACCAGATCAAGACCAATATCGCCTGGAATTTCTACGATATGCCGGAAGATGCCGAATTTATGATTACCGACCGCATCGCGATGCGCCATGCAGAAGACTTTGATGCTTATTGCTACATCATACCTGAATGCGTAAAAGGCATGGTCGACGAGCCGGTCTTCGACTACCTGCCGCAGATTGAGCAGCCGGTACTGGCCGTCTTCGGGCATCAGGACAACCTCATCCCCAACCGCTTCCTGAATGGGGGCACCACTGAGAGTATCGGTCAGAAAGGGGTGGAACAGCTGCCAAATGCTACCTTGCATATGATTGACAAAGCCGGGCACTTCGTCCATTATGAGCAGGCTCAGGTGGTCAACGGACTGATCAGTGATTTTCTGAATTGACCAGAAGATTAATCCAACGGATCCTGCCTGAAAATCTCCTCCAGCAATTCGTATAACTCGGGATGCTTGCGGCGGAGTTGGGCAGGCCGCTCGAAAAAGTACTCGCTAACTACGCTAAAAAATTCGGCTTCGTTGGTCGCCCCATAGGGACGGATGTCAGATTTGCGCCTGCGAATGGCCTCCATCTCTTTGTGTACAAATTTCAGCCAGGGAATGGTGTACTGTCGCTCCATTAACTGAGCGGGTAGGCCATCTGTGTCTCCGTCGAACTTATCCAGCAGGTGCACAAATTCATGAATCCCCACATTGCGGCTGTCGGCGTGCCTGAAGCCCTTATGCAGTGCCCGCCGGGAAAGGATCATCATACGCTGCATACTGCCGGTGCCTACCATGCCGTTGATGTTTCGTCCTTCGCCATCTGTCTGGAAGTCGAGGTTGAAGCGGTCGTTATAGAGGAGCACCTCGTTAAGGTTGCGGTAATGCCAGCCGGGGAAACCAAAGAGTGGGATTACCCCGCTCGCAGCTACCAGCAGTCGATCGGTATCCGTCAGTTCTACATCTACCCCCGTGATCGTGATTTCCTGAAAAAAGAATTGGATTTCTGATTCGAAACGGGCTCGTTCTTCGGACGTTAATTGACGGTAAAAGTGGACGTTTTCCAGCAAAATATTCCGCCATGCCTCTGGAAAGGGGCCGGTGGGGCGCTTTCTCTTTCGAACGAACCAGACGAAAAAAAGAATAACCAGTACACTCAATAAGGCTATGGTGACGATAATGCGGGGCTCCATTAGGTCAAGGGATTAAATGAAAGTCAAGGACATTCTTAATTTAGGATGAATGGACGTAAAGATAGGCGTAGATCTTCAGAACGTATGATCAAAAACACCTGGAAGTTTGACAAGCCCGGCGTTTCCAGGACATGCAGCGGAATTTGGGCTTTTGCAGAGCTATCCTATTCCTTTAGCTTGATCCGGAGCGTTTTCCGGTTAATGCCCAGGATTTTCGCAGCAGCTGTTTTGTTGCCATCCACGGCGTCGAGGACACGCCGGATGTGCTGCTGTTCCAGTTCCCTAAGCGAAAGCAGGGTCTGCGGTTGAGCCGTTCTTAAGGTACGGTCTGCCGCGTGTAGATACGTAGGCAGGTCTGCTACTTCAATCTGGCCATCGCAAAGAATCAGCGCCCGTTGCACCGCGTTTTCCAATTCCCGGATGTTTCCCGGCCAGTCGTGCGCTTTCAGTCGGTGCATAGCCTCTGGAGTGACCCCGGGCTTGGGACGGCCATAGGATTTAGCGTATTTGTCCAGAAAGTGTTGTATCAGCAGCGGGAGGTCGCTCTTGCGCTGACGGAGAGGAGGCGTGTGCAGGTCGATCACGTGCAGGCGATAGTACAGGTCTTCCCGGAATTGCCCCTGCTGGCTTAGCGCATACAAACCGCTGTTGGTCGCTGCAATAACGCGCAGGTCTACCTTCTGCACAGTATTGGTGCCCACCATTTTGACCTCTTTTTCCTGAATGACGCGAAGCAACCGCGTTTGCACCGCAGCTGAAGCATTCCCAATCTCATCCAGAAAAATGGTGCCCCCGTCAGCCGCGTGGAAAAAACCGGGGCGGGTCTCGTTCGCGCCAGTGAATGCCCCCTTTACAAAGCCAAAAAGCTCACTTTCCAGCAAATGCTCAGGAATCGCTCCGCAGTTGACCGTCACGAATGGGGCTTGCCGGTAGGGGCCACTGTAGTGAATGGCCCTTGCCACGAGTTCCTTGCCGGTGCCGCTTTCTCCCTGGATCAGGGTAGTCGCCCGCGTGTCTTTAATGCGCTCGATCAGGTCGATGAGTTCCTGTACGGGCGCAGACTGCCCGATTATGCCGTGGTAATGGACGGCTTTTTGATCTTCTTCATCTGGGGAGGGCTCAGTGGAGGGCTGCCCGGCCTGCTGCCGGAAAACCTGTTGCACGGCCTGTTGCAACTCTTTCGCCGTGAACGGTTTGGACAGATAGTCGAGTGCGCCTGATTTTACTGCTTCCACTGCGCCGGAAACGGAAGGAAAGCCGGTAATGACCAGCACCGGCAAGTCAGGAAAGTTCGATTTTGCATATTTGACCAGGTGCATACCATCGAGGCCCGGCATGCGCATGTCGGTAATGAGCAGGTCAATCCGGGCATGCTGCAGCAGGTCAATCGCATCGGTGACGGAGGTAGACTGAAAGGTGTTGTATTGAAGGGCATTTAACTGCCGCCGCAGGACTTCCAGCATATCCTGTGAATCATCCACCAGCAAAATACTCCGCTTCTTCATGCCCCGGAAGTTAAGGGAAAGCGCAAGGTAAAGCAAGCACCTTCTCCGGGCTGACTTTCGAGCTCGATCTGCCCGCCGTGGGTTTTCACAATACCATGCACGACGCTTAGCCCAAGCCCGGAGCCTTCACCGGGCGCTTTGGTGGAGAAGAAGGGCTCGAATATCCGTTCGCGCAGGTCCTTTTCGATACCGTGCCCAAAGTCCTGTATGCGTAGCACCAGGTTGGTCTCATGCTGTATCAGGGTAAGCCATACCTCCTGTCCCGGGGCAGAGGCATGCAGGGCATTGATTAAAAGATTGAAAACCACTTGCGTAAACTGTATGGGATCAACTTGTGCCACCACCGGGCGGCCGGGCAAGGAGAGCCGGGGGGTAATGCCGGCTTGTTCGAAAGTAACCCTCAGCAGTTGGAGTGCTTCCTCAATGAGCAGCCCGACATCCGTATTTTGCTTTTGCTGCGGCATCTCGCAGGAGAAAAACATGAGCTTTTTGACGATTTCCCGGGCGTGCATAGAGGAGTTGATGATCTTTTCAATATCCTGTCCCACCTGCTGATCATCTGTACGGTCCTGAATCAGCTGAGCGAAGCCGAGGATGTTGCCCAGAGGCGTGTTGAGCTCGTGGGCGATGCCGGCCGTGATTTCTCCGAGAATAGACAAGCGGTCTGCCTGCTCGAATTTCCGGCGCAGTAGGGCTTCCCGGGCCTTCTGCTCGTCCCGTTCAATGATGCCGCTGATTTCCTGAGCCAGGGTTTTGAGCAGCAAAGCTTCTTCGTGCAGGAACGGAGGCGGGGCGCCATTCAGGTAATTGTAATGCATCGCCAGGTGTCCGCGCTCAAGCCCACGTACAACGATGGGGTGCTGCTGCGTCTCGTATTTGGATGCCAGGCTGCCGGATCGGTACTGCTGATCGTCGAGAAGGAGGGCAGCAACGGCGAAGTCAGGGTGTTGCCAGGCTTTGGGCAGTGCCTGTACCACCTCCTGTAGCTTCTCCGGAAGAGAAGCCGTGGAAGTGGCAGCGATATTCGAAATCTCATACAGGCAGCTCAGCTCTTTGATGCGTTCCTGCAAGGCGTGTACAACGTCAGGGCTGGCTTCGGGCATATACTCAGTTTAAATTTAGTGGAGAATAGGGCGGAAAGGGTTCCTGGTCTGCAACCGGTTCTCCGTTAGAAAAACGTTGGCGCATCTGTCCGAGTTTGATAAAAGCGTAAATTTTGAACAGCCCAAGCAGGGCAAGCGGAAGCGACAAGTCAAGAGGGGCGCTCAGCCACTGACCCTGAATGTTGGCCAGGAGAAACGCCCCCATGCTCACGGATAAAATACCGGTTAGCCCGGCGGGGGTGCAAGCTGGCCATTGCTGCCGCAGGTAGGCATACCTCCTGATTTGGAAATAGCCGGACAAGACGAGCCACAGCCCCAGGAGCAGTACCAATTGATTGCTGCCCTGAAACAGCAGTACAAGGGCTGCACCACCAGACAGCAGGTCAGCCACTGCACTTTGTTGAACCAGCTGCCTCCAGGCGCTGCCCCGCCGGAAAAACCAGGCGCTGATGATCAGCCGGGTGATGCCGCTGAACCCCAGCAACAGCCCAAAAGGGATCAGCAGTGACAAACGCTGTTCCATCGGATAGCACAGTGCCACTGCACTCAACCCCAACATCGCCACTCCTTCGAGCACCATCACCTCTCTACTGTCCATCAGTCGTTTGCCTTCTGTCATCATCGTAATTTGATTTGGTTAGGACTTACTGATGGCTATCCAATTGGCGTGCCAGGATTTTATATTGCTGTTTATCAGTGATTTATGTGTATTTTATAGCCCTGGAAGCTGGTGCAAAATACCTCAACCGGTACTTTTTGTATCAACGGGTTCTGCGTTTTTTCTGTTTTTTCACAGCCTGGCATTGACTTTACGACAAGTGTCGTATATATTTGTACGACAAAAGTCGTAATTATGGATTATTACCCATCAGATACAGAACTGGACATTCTCAGGGTGCTTTGGGACAAGCAGCCCCGGACAGTACGGGAAGTGCACGAAGCACTGTCATCAACCAAAGACGTAGGTTACACCACTACCCTCAAGCAAATGCAGCGGATGCTGGACAAAGGCGCCTTGTACCGGCAGGAGAACGGGCGGGCACATCTGTACAGTACATCTCTGAAAGCGCCTAAAGTGCAGCGTTCCCTGCTAAGCCGTCTAACGGAGAAAGCATTTGGGGGCTCGGCTATGGATTTGGTTATACAGGCCCTTGGCCACGGCACCCCCACAGCAGATGAACTGGATCAACTGGAGCAGCTCATTGCAGAAAAGAAAAAACAGCAAAAAGATGGTTGATGTACTCATTAGCGGGCACATGCTGACGGCGCTGGGCCATGCGCTCGTGCACAGCCTTTGGCAGTTTACCCTGCTGGCTTTTCTGGGAGCAAGTGTCAAACGTTTTGGGGTTGGCCTTTCCAAGTCTTCAAAATACTGGGTCAGCTTTATCTTGTTACTGGTCTGCGGCCTGTCCTTTGGGGTGACATTTGGCCATTATTACAGCACTTTTTCGGATACGGGGGGCATGTCGGCTATGCCTGTTGAAGCATCGTTACAACCCCTCCCGGAGAGTGAGGCCGTATCGGAAGCTCCAACCGCTTTAGAAGGCCTGTTTGATCAGTGGTCGGGCTATTTGCCGTTTATGGTAAAGCTATGGATACTAGGGGTGCTTCTTCTGAGCCTTAAGCAAATTGCAGAATATGTCTTCCTCAGGCACCTTCGGCACTATGGGGTACAGGCACCCTCCGGAGACTGGGTAGCGCGCTTTGAAGCTTTACAGCAAAAAATGGGTGTAAACGTTGCAGTTACTTACCTGGAGTCAACTTTGCTGAAGGGCATAGGCACCTTCGGATACCTGAAACCCATGATACTGATCCCAGCAGGTATGATCAGTCAGCTGACAGAAGCACAGGTGGAGGCCTTGATATTGCATGAGTTGGCCCACATCAAGCGCAACGACTACCTGCACAATCTGATCGTTCGACTTTTTGAAACCCTTTTCTTTTTTCATCCGGGCATCTGGTGGCTCAGTCAGCAGGTGAAGGAATTACGGGAAGAAAGCTGCGACGAGATGGTCTGCCAGACTGGCACGGACCCCTTGCTTTATGCAGAAGCCCTTATACAATCCGCCCGATTTTCTTCATCTTCAAAAGTTACTTTAGTTATGAATGCTAATGCTCATTTGTCCAATCGTATCCAGCAGTTGCTGCAACTTCCAACCTCCTCCTCCGGTACGCAGGCCGCTATGCCACTAGGCCTAAGTGGAATGTTGCTGATCCTGGCATTGTCCACCATTGGCTTTGTGCCAGCCCTGCAGTCTCAGCCGGTGGTGAGTATCGATCAGGGCGTATCGAAGACCTTGTATCTAAACACGGACAACCCTCTGACCATAGCGATATCCGGTGTGGCGGATAAGGATGTAGTGGTCACTGCGCCAGATCACCTGAACCTGAAGAAAGAGGGAGCCGGGCTTTATGTCGCCCATCCGGTACAGCCGGGTGGTGCTACCCTTGAAATCGAAGCGCCGGGCCTGGGGCAGGTGTCCGTTGACTTTAGTGTGGAGCGTTATCCTGACCCAACTGCCAACCTGGCCGGGCTGACAGGCGGAAAGATGGAGGTAGAAGTTTACAAAAGGCTGGAGCGGGTCCGCCTGTCGGCTCCTACTACTTTTAATCAACCCTGTGAAGTGTCCGGTTTTACTATGGTTCAAATTACCCCGGAGCAAGACCCAGTGGAGGTTATAGTGAAGGGCGCTGTTTTTTCAGAGCCAGCTAAGCGATTGATGTCCAAGGCTATACCAAGCACTATCACCTACTTCGATGAGGTCCGGTGTCTATGCCCTGGCGATGAAGAGCCCCGCCAAATCAACCATATGGTCTTTAAGCTGAAGGAGTAAATCTGACCGCTGACTAGGGAATTAGGCTATATCAGGAGTATAATTTAGGGGCGGGAAGTTGATTTTATGGCATTTATTAAAGGTTTTTGTTAATTTGTAGGCATAACCAACCAGAACAAACTATGGCTTGCCGCCTTAAGTTGATGCTCTGGGGATGCTACTGCTTACTTGCCTGTGCTCCTCTTTTCAGCCAAAAGTTAACTGCGGATAGTGTTTTGTTGATGGTTGAGCAAGGTCAGCCAGATACGCTTCAAGTGGAATACCTCACTAAGCTTAGTAGCTATTACATGCGGCGTGATCTGAAAAAAGCGATCCACTTTGCTGACCGTGCCCAACAGCTGGCGGAGCAGACAGGGCAGTATGATCACATCGGCAAAGCGCTGACGATCAAAAGTGTAGCGTATCTGGACAAAGGGATGATAGATTCGGCAAATATCATTGCGGAACAGGCGGAGGCGCATTTCCGTGAGCATCCCAATGTGCTGGAACTTTCCAACCTGTATAGTACCCGGGGGCACCTGGAGCGGCGGCTGGGCCGTAACGATAAAGCCTTTGAATGGTACATCAAATCGGTGCGGAACATAGAAAAACATGCCAAAGATTCTTCTGTTTATTACGCCTTGCCCGCCTTTCTCAATAATGTGGCGATCTCCTTGCTACAGCAGGGTGATTATGACGAAAGCCTCAGGTACCTGAAGGAGGCGCTTACATTGGCGCAAGCTAAAAACAGCAAACTAACGGTCTGCGTACTGCTATCCGGGATTGGTAGCTGCCTCGAGGCCAAAGAGGATTATCAGGGCGCCCTGGAGAGCTTTCAGCAGTCCCTTGCTATCAAGGATGAAATTAAAGATCAGGTCGGAAAGATCTCCCTGCTGAATAATATAGGTCGGTTGTATGTGAAAATGGGGCGCTTTGAAGCGGCGGAGGCCCACCTACAGGAGGCTTTATTGCTAAGTGATACCCTGGAGTATACTACTGGCCGGCTCTCCGTGTTATCTGTGCTGGCAAATTTTTCGCTGCAGCAGAAAGACTACCGCAGGGCATTAGACTGGGCGCAGAAAGCTCTGGCACTGGCTCAAAAGGATGGTAATCAGGAGTCTGCAATGGAGCTTTATGATCTAATGGCCAAGGCTGAAGCAGAGCGGGGCAGGTATGATAAGGCTTATGAGTACCGCTCCTTGTATGCGGCAGCCAGTGACTCCGCTCAAGTCCAAAAACGGCAGCAAAACCTGGATCAGCTCAAAATGGCCTATGAGTTAGAAAAAACAGAACAGGAAAACGAATACCTAAAGGAACAAAGGGCAAAGGACCGGGTGATCATCGGACAACGCAATACTGTCATGGTGGTAGGTGCTGCAGCACTGCTGCTGCTGATCCTGGTCATTATACTCATTTACCGCGACCTCCAGCGCAAGCAGAGCTACAATCAGCAACTGGAAACAACAGTGGCTCAGCGTACTGAAGCCCTGCAACAGGCAAACAAAGACCTGGAGCAGGCTAATTACGAGCTCAGTACCCTAAGCTACATCGCCTCTCACGACATCAAAGAGCCCATACGGGTACTGAGCAATTATGTAGGCCTCATCCGTAAACGGCTGCCGGAGGAATTAAAGAATGGACTTAAAGATTACTTCGAAATCATTCAAACCAGCAGCCGGCAATTGTACACGCTGATTGAAGATTTTATGCGATACTCTGAGTTAGCCAGACAAGAAAATGGGGAAGCGGAGCAGATTGATATGCACCTGTTTATACAGAATCTCACCAAGACGTTGGGCCCCGGGGAGTATGCTACCGGAAAAATAGACTATCAGGGTTTAGATGTGGTACGCGTCAATCGGTCAATGTTGTTCTTAGTCTTAAAAAATTTGATCGAGAATGGGTTGAAGTATAACAAAAGTGAACAGCCGGAGGTGCTGGTCTCTTGTACCCGGCAGGGAGCACACTTAGCGTTACGGGTGACAGATAACGGTATCGGCATTCCGGAACCTTTTCAGGAAAAAATATTTGAAGCTTTTAAACGGCTGCATTCGAGGGCAGAATATGGGGGCACCGGGCTTGGCCTGGCTATCGTCAAGCTGGCGGTCGGTAAGCTCGGCGGAGAGATTCAGCTCGAAAGCGAGGAAGGGAAAGGGAGTACCTTTATTGTGACCTGCCGCGAGCAGGTTAATGGAGAAAGAGAGCACTAAAGTTGCTCATTCACCGGGCTATATTGCAATTGGCCGGTTCGGGCTGGTGTGGCGTCCCTTAAGCGCTCATATTTGTGGGTGTAAGAAGAAATCACCCGATTGAATTTTTAAATCAACACCACACCATGAAGAAGTTAATGACTTTATTATCCGTTTGTTTGCTACTGGGTTTTTCTCAAAGAAGAGCAGTCTAACTAAGGCCAGTTTTAGCCTATTTCTTCAATCTTAACCCACCACCATGAGAATGCTTATCATTTTGCTGCTATTCTTCTCGCAGGCTGTACAAACTATAAATGCCCAGGAAGCCGCCCCTATGCCTGAGCTGCTTGAAGGGGCTTGGCAGGTCGACCTCAGGCCCACACCGGACGCACAACCCTACTGGCAGACGCTTGTTATTAAAAAGCCCGGGGATAACACCTTTTCCGGCAGCTTTTACGGGTCAAAGTTTAAAAAAGGGCTCCTGAATACGCAGTGGGCAGACCTGCACTTAGCTTTTGAGACCCGCGACCGGAACAATACGTACTACCACGTTGCCCGCTTTGATGGCAAGGTGCTGCGCGGGCAAACCTACTGCCCCCAACGTAAGTTTATCGCACCTTGGACAGCCGCAAAAGCTCAAACAAAAATCCATCCGGATGAACCGTAGATACACTTTTTGGAGGCGTCAAATGCTGGGCGTTTCGGTGTACGAATACCTGGTCGTCCTGGGGCTGTACCTCTTTTTCGCCTTCAGTTACCACCTGACGCTGTGGCTCAACGGTATGGACTTCAGGGAGGAAGGGGAAAGCCTGTTCAGCTTAAAGGAGTTTATGGACAATGCCGGATTGCAGTATCTGTGTATGGCCCTGCTTACCTTGCCCATTTGGTGGGTGGTCTTCCGGGGGCTGAAGCATTGGGAACTGAAATACCGGCTGCTGTTGCACCTGCCGGGGCTGCCCCTTTTCGTACTGGCAGGCTGGAAGGGCTACTACTGGCTAGCCGAGCAACTGGGGTTCGGACACCTGGGGGGCTGGGGGCAGGTGTGGGACATTTACATCCCGGCACTGTTCTATTTTATTCAGTTTGGCATCTTCCACGGGTATGAATACTACCGCAATAATCAGCGTAACCTTCAGCTCAAAGCGGCGCTCAGTGAAGCAGCACTAAAGAGCGAGCTGGCGGCACTCAAGGCGCAGCTTAATCCCCATTTTTTGTACAATACGTTCAACGCCATCAGCGCTTCCGTACCACCGGAGCAGGAGCAGACGCGGGAGATGATTGCGCAACTGGCCGACCTGTTCCGGTATCAGCTCAAAGCCTCCAAAACAGAGCAGGTCGCCCTTGGAGAAGAACTGGGCTTTGTGGAAAAGTACCTGGCACTGGAGAAAGCCCGCTTTGAAGACCGCCTGCAGGTTGTGGTAGATGTACCGGAGGCATTGCGGGAACGGAAAGTCCCTCCGATGATCCTGCAACCTCTCGTGGAAAATTCCATCAGGCACGGTATCTCCAACCTTATTGAGGGCGGGCAGGTCCTCATCCGCATCCGGCCACAGGGCGAGCGGTTGGCCTTTGAAGTCTCTGACACCGGTACGGGTGTTCAGGAAAAAGCCTACTTGTTCCGCAATGGAGGTGTAGGGCTCAAGAATACCCGCTTGCGGCTGGAAAAGCAATACAACAGTCACCTGAAGATTAGCGATAATCAGCCCCGCGGCCTAAAAATCGAATTTGTAATATGAAGAAGGTCGTTTTAGTAGACGATGAACCTGCCGGCCGGAAGCTTATTCAGCAATACTTAAAAGCGTATCCGGAACTCGTTTTGGTTGGAAAAGCCAATAACGGCGTGGACGCCATCAAAGTGATTAATGAATTTCAGCCGGACCTGCTGTTCCTGGATGTTCAGATGCCGGGCATGAACGGCTTTGAGGTGCTTACCCATTTGGAAGAAATTCCGCAGGTCATTTTTTCCACTGCTTATGATCAGTACGCCCTCAAAGCTTTTGAGGTACATGCGGTGGACTACCTGCTCAAGCCCTACACCAAAGAGCGTTTTCACGAAGCCGTTCAGCGGGTATTGCAATCCGAAAGCCAAACGGAGGCGGGGCGCCTCACCGAGAGCCTGCTCGAAGAAAAGCAAACCTATCCCGAGCGCATCCTGGTGCAATCCGGGCGCCGGTTGATCAACTTAGCCGTGCAGCGCATTATTCGTATTGAAGCTGATGGGGATTATTCCCGCCTGATTACCGAAGAGCAAACTTACCTCAGCAATTACGGTATCGGAAAAATTGAGGACCGGCTTGATCCGAAAGTTTTTCTGCGTGTACACCGTTCCTCCATTATCAATATTCACTACGTTGAGTGCGTCGATAAGTATGCCAGCAGCTACGATGTGAAAATGCAGAACGGAGACGTGGTTCGGGTAAGCCGCGGGTATATGGATAAGATCAAGGCACTGACGTTTTAGGTGCGGGCTGCGAGTTCTTCCACTGTACCCACTGCTTTCCCTTTGGACCAGACCTGAGACTTAAGGTTTCGTTAGGGAAATATTGCTTCAGCCGTCCGCTTGGGTCCGTACGGTGATAAAAATACAGCCCCGGGCATTGACACTCGCCAATATCCGGGGCTGCTCATTCGGGCCGATAAAGGTAGTGGGTTACTCCCCAACCCCAATCGGCCGCTGAGGCGTATACGGTGCGCCGGCTTCATCCAGTGCTTTCTCGATGGCTTTGACCTCCACCTCAGTCAGCTGTCGCATACGCTTGAGGATGGGCTGTGCCTCTTCCTTTACAATCGCGAGGGCATCGCGCTGTGTTTGCGTGGGCGCAGAGGTGGAGCCCCACATTTCGTAGGTCAGCCAGCCCAGGCGGTCCATGATGCCCATAGGCGCACCCTGATCAAGCTCGGAGGCGATGCGGTCGCCGTTCAGGTCCATTTTCAGGGCTTGGAGCTCCTGCTCGGCCTTCAGTACGCGGGTGCGTAGTTCCTCCCCGGCGTTTGGTGTAAGGAAAAGGGCGTGGCGGATGGCCTCCAGCCGCTCTTCGGTTTCCCGCAGGCGGGTGGCTGCCCCATCAAGGCGCCGGTTAGTCTCCTGCACTTTAGCCTGGAAGTTGAGGAGCTCCTCCCGTGGCTCAGCGGGCAGGGTGACACCGCCCAGGCTCTTCAGCTTGAAGGGCTGTGGACCGGCCAGCTTAGTCTGTTCACTGCCTTTTACCTGATAAAGGGCAACAAGGTAGTCGCCGGGCGCAGCCAGTACGCCGGAGTCATCATTAGGAGAGCCGGGGCGGCGGATGGGCGATACATCAGGCATGCGGCCGTCCCAGGTGATGCGGTGTACCCCTTTGCTGACGGAAGCCTTGAGTTGCCGCTTCACTTCCTTTGTTTTGGCGTCCATGATGGCAAACAGGAGATAGGCATCTTCCTCTTCCCGCTCTGCCTTTAGCTCCTCGTAGGTGGGGTAGCGGATGGGCTCGCCCTCTTTAATCTTTTCCTTTTCGTCCTTTTGGCGCTTAGCCTTCAGCGTCTCTGCGCCTTCCTTGATGTAGTAGGTGAAAGTCGCACCGATGGGCGGGTTCTCAGCCATGTAATAGCTTGCTCCCTGAAAGCCTCGACCGGAGTAGCCCAGCGGGTCGCGCTCAATGTAGACGAGCCCGTCCTTAATGGGGAAAATGTGGGCGTCTGCCTCCAGCTGCTCTTCACTGATTTGCCGCAAAGGCGAGTAGTCGTCCAGCACGTAAAAGCCTCGTCCAAAGGTGGCTAACACCAGATCGTTTTCCCGTTTTTGGATGGCGATGTCCCGTACCGCAATAGTCGGCAGGCCGGCGCTCAGTTTTTTCCAGTGCTCCCCACCGTCCGGGCTGAAGAAACAGCTGAATTCGGTGCCGACAAAGAGTAAATCCGCATCCACATGGTCTTCGGCCAGGCTGTAAGCAGAACCACGCTCGGGCAGGTTATTGCTGATGGAGGTCCAGGTACGGCCCTTGTCAGTACTCTTGAATACGTAGGGCTTAAAGTCGCCGTATTTGTGGTGGTTGAAGGCAGCGTAAACCACGTTCTCATCGTGCTGGGAAGCCAGCAGGGCATTGACGTAAGTGCGCTCAGGCGCCCCTTTGATATTGTTGACATCAATTTGAGCCCAGTTTTGCCCGCCATCTTCAGAAATCTGTATCAGCCCGTCATCTGTGCCCACGTAGAGCAGCTGCTCATTGAGCGGGCTTTCTGAGAAAGCGACGATGGTGCCATAGGGAGAGGTGCTGGCGTTTTTCGCTACCGCGTCAATGCTTTGTATGCGGCCCATGACCGGCAGGGTATTGCGGTCGAGCTGACGGGTGAGGTCATCGCCCAGGGTTGTCCAGGAATTACCGCGGTCGTCACTGCGGAACAGCTTATTGGCAGCAAAGTACAGGCGGGTGGGCTTGTGGTGGGAAATCATCAGTGGGGCATCCCAGTTCCAGCGGAAAGCATCTTCGCCCTTGGCTGGCTTCGGTTGAATGCCGGTCTCTTCCCCGCTCGCCCGATCGTAGCGCACGAGCACGCCGTACTGCGACTGTGCGTAGACAATGTCCGGGTTTTCCGGGTCAATAGCCGATTCAAAGCCATCGCCGCCGTGGGTGACAAACCAGTCGCTGTTGGTGATGCCGTTGCTGTTGCGGGTACGGCTGGGGCCGCCCAGGCTGAAGTTGTCCTGTGTGCCGCCGTAGACGTTGTAGAAGAGCAGGTCGTTGTCGACTTCCACCTTGTAAAACTGCGTGACGGGCAGGTTGGGTTTGTAATTCCAGGTTTTGCCGGCGTCAAAGCTTTCGTAAATACCGCCGTCGCAGCCCACCAGGTAGTAGTTGGGCTGTTCAGGGTCGATCCACATGCAGTGATTGTCGACGTGTTTGTTGGGCTCGCCCACTCGCTGAAAGCTGTTGCCACCATCATCGGTATAGTGCATGTAGGTATCCATGGCGAAGACCGTCTCCGGGTCGGTGGGGTGGGCGACGATCTCGGAGTAATAATTGCCCCGTGTGAAGTAGCTGTCTTTTTTGCTCCAGCTGGCTCCGCGGTTGTCAGAGCGGTAGAAGCCGCTGCCGCTCCCCGCTGCTTCCACCATAGCATAGAGATACTCCGGGTTGGCAGGAGAAATGGCCAGGCCAATGCGGCCGATATCCCCAGAGGGCAGGCCCTTGTTGGCTTTGCTCCAGTTTTTGCCGCCGTCTGTGGTTTTGTAAATGCCGCTGCCCGGGCCGCCGCCAACATAGGTGAACACGTGCCGCCGCCGTTGCAGGGCTGCCGCATACAGTACATCGGGGTCACGTGGGTCCATGATTAAATCGGTTGCGCCGGTGTGCTCGTCCAGTTCCAGAACGAGCGCCCAGTTTTGTCCGCCATCGGAGGTTTTGTAGACGCCGCGTTCGCCCCCGCTGCTCCAGAGCGGGCCGATTGCCGCTACGTAGACGGTACGGGAATCGCGTGGGTCTACGATAATTTTGCCGATATGCTCAGATTCCTTGAGCCCCATGTGCTGCCAGCTGCGGCCGCCATCCTCAGACTTGTAGACGCCATCGCCGTAGGCTACGGAGCGTTGGTTGTTGTTTTCGCCTGTGCCCACCCATACCACGTTTGGGTTGTTGGGGTCGAGTGTAATGCAGCCGATGGAGTAGGAGCCCTGACCGTCAAATATCGGCTCGTAGGTGGTACCTGCATTGTCCGTTTTCCAAACACCACCGGAGGAAGTGGCTACATAATAAACGGCCCGGTTGTTTGGGTGCACCGCAAAGTCGGAGATCCGGCCGGAGGTCAGTGCCGGGCCGATGGACCGGAACTTCAGCCCGCCAAGGGTAGCTGTTTCCAGGTAGTGCTTTTCTTGTTCTTTTTCGTCTTTTCCCTTTTTCTGGGCATGCAGTGGGGCTGCCAGCAGCAAGGTTAGGGCAAAGAGCAGGGAAAGTGCTTTTTTCATCTTGTTTCAGGTTGGTTTGGAAAGAATTACAAAGTAATAGGTTTTGCCATTCCCACCAAAAAATGACCTTAAATTGGACTTTTGTGTGACCAATCGGAGCTTGTTGCGTCCTAACAACGAGCATGAACAACTGAGCGCTAAATACTATGAGAAAGCGCGATAATCCCAAAAAGCATTGCCCGGTGTGATCAGTCATACCGGGTTTTCTTTTTGAAAGCAGAGGCAGAAAGTGAGGATAGCGTCCTATATTTGCGAGTGGCTGGTACGCCAACAAAACGAAGCAATCATGGACCTGTTTACTATCCTTACCATCCTGATCGTTGTAGCCGCTATCTTCGGTTATATCAACGTGCGTTTTCTAAAGCTGCCCGTCACTATCGGGCTGATGATCATTTCTCTGGGGTTCTCCCTGCTTACGATGGGCATCAGTCAGTTCTATCCGGCATTATTTGAGATGGAGAAAAGCCTTGTGGAGCAAATTGATTTCCATAAAGTACTTATGGAGGGTATGTTGAGCTTTTTGCTTTTTGCCGGTGCCCTGCATGTTGATTTCAGGTCTCTGAGTAGCATGCGCTGGCCGATACTCCTGTTTGCTACGCTTGGGGTCATCACCTCGACTTTTTTAGTGGGAGCGCTTTCGTTTTTCCTTTTCAATGCGCTCGGTATCTCCATTTCTTTTCTTCACTGCCTGCTCTTTGGAGCGCTGATTTCACCCACTGATCCGATTGCTGTACTTGGGATCCTCAAGCAAGCAGGCGTGCCCAAAAGCCTGGAAACTAAAATTGTTGGTGAGAGCCTTTTCAATGATGGCATTG
This sequence comes from Phaeodactylibacter sp., assembly GCF_022763345.1. Classification (GTDB taxonomy): domain Bacteria; phylum Bacteroidota; class Bacteroidia; order Chitinophagales; family Saprospiraceae; genus Phaeodactylibacter. The sequence goes on along the minus strand of NZ_JALEGS010000073.1, from coordinate 19,808 downwards.
GTGTGGTGGTGTTTATTACGATTTACCAGCTTGCACAATCTGGCGCCGGCCATTTTGACGCCGGAGAAGTGGCTTTCCTGTTTCTTGAAGAAGTCGGTGGTGGTGTTGCGCTTGGCCTGGGGCTGGGTTACCTTGCTTACTATATGATGCGGACGATTGACGACTACGAGGTTGAAGTTTTGGTCACACTCGCTATGGTCATGGGCGGTTATTTACTGGCTAGTGCGCTGCATTTTTCCGGGCCACTGGCCATGGTGGTCGCCGGGCTTATGGTTGGGCATGAACGGTTCCGGACGTCTTCTATGTCCGAGCAGACAGAACGCTATGTGGATAAGTTTTGGGAGCTCATGGACGTACTGTTTAATGCCGTATTATTCGTTCTGATCGGGCTGGAAATTGTCATTTTGCAATTTGATCAACAATACGTAGTTGCCGGTTTGATCGCCATACCTATGGTCTTGTTGTGCCGGGCTATGGCTCTGGCCACACCTATTGCCCTTTTCCGTAGCCGGCTGAATTTTTTCCCTAAGACCAACCTGATTATGACCTGGGGCGGGCTCAGGGGGGGCATATCTATTGCACTTGCTCTGTCACTTTCTGAGTATATGAGCCGGACACCGATTCTTACCATTACTTATATTGTCGTCGTCTTCTCCATTATCGTTCAGGGGCTTACCGTTGGCCGGCTTGTTAAGAATGTACAGGGAGAGCAAAGCTAAACCTCACACCAAAGCGCTGGTTTTTCTTGTAAGGTGCTTATAATCATGGTTTTAAATAGAGCGGCTTTTGATTTTTTTTTGAAAAAGTTATTAAGAAGCTGGATTTATATCTATGATTTTGTTATATTTGTAATATTGTGATGTTTTGATAATAATTCAAAGCGTCCTTCTTCCCCATAGTGTAAGTTCCTTACAGGCACATCCTCCCCACACAACAACACTAAGTTGGATTTAATGGCTATTGCCCAAACATAAAATAGCAGTAAAGGCGTGCCTTGCTGCAAAACCCAAGTAATCTATGAGGAAGCCTATACCCCCAGTTTAAGGAGGTGCAGAAGCAGCACACAGCAAACGACCACTTAATAAGATGACCTAAACACTTGCAGCCTAACCCAAGCTGCAAGCGGTACTAATGCTGCAAAAGCAAGTACTGGTAATTGCACAAAAACATGAGAAATAGCATACTATCACTAGTATTCTTGCTGCTGATTAGTACCCTTAGCTATGCACAGCAAGCCACACCTTTAAGACTTCAGGCGGTATCGCTTACAGCAGATGCAGCCAAAGCTCTGAGCCATCGGGCCCGGTCAGCGCAATCCTGGGAGGAATATACTTTCCAGGGCGAGACATTTCTAATCGTTCAATTTGCAGACCTGCCCTCAAAAGTGGAGCGGGAAAACTGGGAAGAGCAGGGCTTACGTTTTATCCAATACCTGCCTGACCAATCCTATCTGGTAGGCCTATCTGGCCGCCTTTCTCCTGCTGACTTACCCTTTCCCATTTTGCTGCCTATGCTTGGCACTTTCAAAATTGCCAGGAGTTGTGCTACTGCCATAAACCGTAGCAGTGGTGCCGTAAAAATAGCGGTGCATCCTATGCCCGGCTATGATGCCCGGGAGCTTCTGTCAGAGCTGCCCGCTGCATTCAAACCTGAAAAGCATCAGAAGGGCTTTCTGGAAGGCATCGTAGAAGTGGAAGCCATTCCTGCCATAGCTGCCCATCCTGGCGTTTGGTTGATAGAAGCAGCTGAGCAGGCTCCTGTTCCGGAAGGGCTTCAAAACGGGGCCGTTGTCGGGGCACCAATCATGCACAATATCGCAGAAGGCATATTCACCGGTGAGCATGTAGTTATTGGTATAGCTGATGATGGGAATGTATTCCACAAAGACCTCAAGAACCGGCTGATTGTAGACCTTAGTGATGACTTTGGTACGAGCCACGGGGAAATGACCACTAGCATTGCGGCCGGGGCAGGTAATCTGTTGCCCGAAGCACAAGGCCTGGCTCCCGCAGCGAAGGTCCACCTGAGTTTTATTTTGGATTACCTGCACCACGAAGCCGCAGTAGAAAATTACAATCAGCACAGGGTGACCATCACTTCTACCTCCTACGGTGATGGTTGTGGTGGCTTTTACAGCTCTAAAGCAGCTGCACTTGACGATCAGATGCATTTTTTTCCAGTGCTCATGCATTGCTTTTCTGCAGGCAACGGAGGGGGGAGCACCTGTAGTGAGGTCTACGGGCTCATCGAATTTGACCAGGTTATGTCTTTCGCTAACCTCACCGGGGGGCGGAAGGCTGCAAAAAACGGGCTTACGGTTGGGAATGTGGATACAGATGGTATCCTGGCCCAAAGCAGCAGTATTGGGCCGGCGGAAGATGGTCGCCTTAAGCCAGACATTGTTGCTGTAGGGCAAAATGCTATAGCCAATGGTCCGGGCAACGGCTATATTACAGCCAGTGGCACCTCCGCCTCCGCTCCGGTGATTGCAGGCATCCTGGCCCGGCTGACTCAGGCCTATCGTGCCCTCTTTGGCAATCAGGACCCTCCTTCTGCCCTTCTGAAGGCAGCACTGTTGAATGGCGCCAGAGATATTGGCCGGCCCGGGCCTGATTTTCAGCATGGCTGGGGGCTGGCTGATGCAGGTTCTGCTTTGGAGATGATTCAGAACCAGCAGTTTTATTCTACCAAGCTAAGCCACGGGGGCGAGCGTACCTTTTCTTTGGTCGTTCCGGAGGGCGCATCAGCCGTAAAGGTGATGGCGGTTTGGCACGATGTCGCTGGTGCTCCGATTGCGGAAAAGGCCCTGGTCAATGACCTCGACCTGCGAGTGCTGGGACCGGAAGGGCAATTGTACCACCCCCTGGTTTTGTCGAGCTATCCCCACCCTGACAGCCTGACGGCTAATGCCAAACCGGGCGTTGACCGGTTAAATAATGTGGAGCAAGTAGTGATTAAGGACCCTGCTCCCGGCAACTACACCATAAAACTTAAAGGGTACCTCGTTCCAGAGGGGCCACAATCTGCATTCATCGTTTACCGGTTTGAATCCGCAGGGCTGGATATCCGCCACCCTGTAGCGCAAACAACGGTAGCGCCCGGCGATCAGCTCAAAGTGGTTTGGGACAAGGCTGATGCTACAGGGCCTTTGGCACTGGCTTACCGAAAGGTGGGATCGGGCGGCTGGACAACGATTGCCACCAACCTTTCGGGGCACAGCTGGCTGTACAATTGGAAAGTACCGGCGGGTTTGTCTGGTAAGTATCAGGTCCGGTTAAGTACGGCTCAGTCGAGCAGCGTATCAGCGCCATTCACCATTTTGGGCAAGCCGGGCTTCTTTATCGAACAAACGGGGATCCACAAAGCGACCATGCATTGGGCGCCGGTGGAAGGTGCTGCGGCTTACGAGGTATTTGCGCTTGGGGAGCAGTATATGGAGCCTTTGGGCGAAACGAGCCAAACGGCTTTCGAGTTTTCAATTCCGCAGGGTAGCGGCAACTGGTTTAGCATACGTGCCAAGACAGCTGATGGAAGCGCAGGGCCACGGGCTAAAGCTCATTTTTACCGCCAATCGGTTTGCAATAACCAGGCGGTGCTTAAACTTTTTCTGGATGACAAGCCCGGAGAAACCACGTGGACCCTGGCAGATGAAACCGGGCAAGATCTGATGATAGCCGGCCCCTACCCGGACTATCTTGCCGGTGAAATACTGGAGATCCCGATCTGTCTGCCGGATGGCTGCTTTACGCTTTCTGTACAGGACAGCGGCCACGATGGCCTTTGCTGTGAAGATGGTGAAGGCAAGTACGAACTTTTTAACTGGCAGGGGCATATGCTGGCTGAAGGGAGCCACTTTGGTGGCAATGGCACGGCTTATTTCTGCATGGAGTCCAATCACCCGGCCTTACAGGCTTTTACGACAGCAACAGAATCCGTCAGTTGCAACGGCGCAACGGACGGCTGGGCAATTGCCTATCCAAATGGAGGAACTGGCACTTATACCTTCAACTGGAGCACCGGTGCCACCACCCAGCAAATAACAGGTTTGCCGGCGGGCAATTACACGGTCACCATCTCTGATCAGATCACCAGCGTAACGTCTGGCTTGGTCATATCAGAACCAGCTCCGTTAAGTGCCGTGATTGCTACTGAAGATTCCGGTTGTGGTACGGTAAATACCGGCATGGCCAGTGCTATGGTTTCCGGAGGGACAGCACCTTACTATTACTATTGGAGTACTGGTGATACGGGCAAGGAATTGCAGCAAATTCCGGCAGGCAGCTATTCTGTCACGGTGCAAGATAGCAAAGGGTGCTCTGTAGCGGCTACTGCTCAGGTTTTGGATGCCAGCCCTTTGGCTTTGTACCTGGCTGGAGATGCGCCTGCTTGTGCAGATGAAGAAAATGGGGCTGCTTTCGCTTCGGTGGTCGGAGGATACCCTCCCTACCAGTATGAGTGGAGCAATGGCAGCAACTTATCCACAGCAACCAGCCTGGCACCGGGGAACTATCAGCTAACAGTAACAGACGTGCTGGGCTGTACGGCGACCGGGCAAATCGAACTGGCCAGCCCGCCGCAGATTGGGGCCAATATTACCTATACGGACACCCTGAACCACCTGGAGGTCTCGGTTTTCGGGGGCGTCCCTCCCTATAGTTTCCAATGGTCAAATGGTTCTACCGCTTCTACGATGACCATCAGTGAAAGCGAAGTGTATCAATTGACCATTACCGACGCCAATGGCTGCCAGCGTATCTTCAGTGAAGAGGTTTCCTCCGAAGCACCAGAGCATTGTCAGCCGGCCGTAAGCAATAATGCTTACAACTGGATAGAGGCGGTTCAGGTAGATACGATGGTCCGGCAGACCGGCCAGAATGCAACAACTTATGAATCTTTTGTGGATTCAGCGGGCATGATGATTTCAGTGCGGGCCGGTCAGCTATGCAACGTGTCACTTTCGGCCGGCTTTCAGGGCGGCACCTTGCCCGTTTTCTGGCGCGTATGGATAGACCTGAATGAAGATGGGGACTTTGAAGATCAGGGGGAGCGGGTTTTTCATTCCGGACAACAAAACACAGCGGAGCTTTCCTTTTTGCTTCAATTGCCCGAGGAGCTGTCGCCCGGGTTGAAGGTCATGCGTGTTAGTCAGAGCTTTCTCGCCCCACCGGATCCCTGCGGCGTTGCCCTCTATGGAGAAACGGAAGACTACCTCCTCCGGGTCGTTAGTCCGGTTGAGTATTGCACATCAACTGGGCAGAGTACTTCCCAGGAGTGGATTGAAGGTGTACAGATCGGAGGGTTGGCCTATATTTCCGGCAATGATGGAGGATATGGCAACCACACTCACCTGTCACATACAGTAAGCCCCGGCATGTCATTGTCAATGACCCTTACTCCTGGGTACGGTGCTGCTCCGATGGTAGAGTTTTGGAGCGTTTGGGCAGACTTCAACCGGGACGGGATTTTTAACCACGACAATGAATTGGTCTACCAATCCGGCCCTGCAGTAGGACCGGTCAGTGGCATGCTGGAAATACCAGAATCTACTATGCCCGGCCCGCTTTTGGTAAGGGTGCAGATGCGATGGAATGCTTTGCTGAACCCTTGTGGTGCCTTTTCCTGGGGTGAAGTCGAGGACTATCAACTGATGCTAGAGCAAGGTAACGGTTTGAGAAGTGCCGGTAATGGGCCTTCCTCCCTACAGAACAGGGTTGGGGAGGTTGCTCATCAGTCTGGAGCCTTGAAAGTATGGCCGGTACCTGCGGCAGGCACTTTGCATTGCGCTTTTGTTCAGGAAGAAGAGGGCCCCGTCGAGGCAGTGCTTTTCGATGGGTTGGGACGGGTTGTGCTTCGGGATTTACCGGAGAGCAGCCGCGGTATTCAGCAGTTCCGGCTCTCGCTTCACCAGGTGCCGCCGGGCTTGTATCAATTACAGGTAAGAGTGGGAGAGAAGACCATGACGCAAAATATCATTAAACAGTGATTGGGGGCAATTGTCGTTTATGCGGCATAATATTCAAATAAAATAAATATATCGGCTATGTCACAATTTAAACGTGTTTAAGATTTGACTTATAAGTTTTATTCACATAACTTTGTAAGACAAGATGAAATCTAAATTAACGTAAGACTTCATCACTTCTCACGCAATGCCGAGCTGAATACTCCCCTTTTTTTAGGTTACAGGAAACTGTCAGCAAACACGGAACTTCACACAATTTTTGCAAACACAAAACTACCCTGAGGTATATCCACGGGGCTGGATCAGGTATTAAGCCAATGGCTTAAAACCTCATCCATTTTATGCAATGAAAACTTATTTGAGGTAGCTCATGGCTGGCTATTCAGGCATGAACTGCAGCACCCAGACAAAACGCAGACAGGATATGAGATGTACTTTACTGTTCATCGTTCTTTTTATTCTAATCGGAGTTTCGCCATTGGCAGCACAGGATTATGGCGTCAGTTTCCAGTCAGGAGCCGTTCCATCTGATGCCTTCGCATTGCCCAGCTCAGAGAGCGATTCCTTATTCACTGACTTTTTGTACGAAGGAAATTACTACATCATCGTTCAGTTTGATGCGATACCAGACGATAATGTGCTCCAGGTTTTGGAGCAGGATGGTGTAGATCTATTCGCCTATATCCCCAACTACGCTTACCTGGCCAAGGTGCCGGAATCCATGAACTTCAGTGAGCTTCAGGCCCGTGCGCTCGCTCCGTACGATGGCAGCTTCAAATTATCGACGCCGCTGGCCACAGGAAGCTTCCCCGCTTATGCCTACAACAATGGCTTGTTGGACATCGTGGTAAGCCCCTGGCCGAGTATTACGCAGTCTTCTCTGAAAGCCGCGCTCGAAGGGCTCGGCTATTCACCGGTGGATACCCTGCCTTCAGCGTTGTCGCTTACCATACCCGAGGACAGCCTTTTGAGCATTGCGCGCCATCCTGCTATACAATATGTGAATCTCCCCGAAGCACCACCTGTTCACGAAGGGTTCATTGGCCGGACTTCTCACCGGCTAAACCTGCTCAGCCCCGGGCCCGGGCTGATGTATGATGGGGAAGGGGTATTCATTCTGATCGGGGACGATGGCGGAGTTAGCCATGAGGACTTCCGTGGGCGCTTACAAGATTTGACCAATACCAACTTTGGTACGCACGGAGATATGACGCTTGGCCTGGCTGGCGGTGCGGGCAATATTGATCCACTCGGTATCGGTGCTGCACCGGGCGCTTCCCTGAAGCTTTACGATATTTCCGGCTATCCTCATATCAATGCTTCCTCGAGCCTGCAGGCCAGTGAAGGTTTTGTTGTTACCTCCTCCTCCTTCGGCGAGGGGTGTGGCGGGGTCTATACCTCTACGTCGCGGGATATTGATAAGCAGGTGTATGATAATGGATATCTTTTGCATTTCTTTTCGGCAGGCAACAGCGCCTCCTCAGCCTGTAGCCCGGTTTATGGGTCACTGGTGAAGAACAACTTCAGATACGGCAACATCACCGGAGGCCGCAAAGCAGGCAAAAACGTTCTGGCCATAGCAAACCTGTTCTATGACGACAACAGAGTCGCCTCAAGCAGCCGTGGCCCTACCGTTGATGGTCGTATCAAGCCTGACCTGAGTGGTCACGGACAAGGGAATTATTCCACCCGCCCGAATAATGGCTACGGTCCTGGAGGAGGGACTTCTGCGGCTTCTCCATTTTTGGCAGGTACGGCAGCCTCACTCGTACAAGCTTTCCGTGAAATCCGGAATCAGGAACCCACAGCAGCCCTGATCAAAGGTACCTTACTGAACACGGCTGATGACCTTGGCAACCCAGGTCCGGACTACGACTTCGGCTGGGGCCGGGTACATGCCGGCCGGGCATTGGAAGTCATCGAAAACGAGCAGTTTTTGGAAGCTACGGTTAGTAATGGTTCTTCCAATCTGCATACGGTTTTCGTTCCGATAAATGTCAAGGAAGTCCGGATTATGGTTTACTGGACGGACGCGGAAGGCTCTACCGTCGCTGCGAAGTCCCTGGTGAATGACCTGGACCTATCGGTAGCCACGCCGGGCGGGCAGGTGCGCCACCCCTGGAAGCTGAGCACGGTGCCACACATTGACAGTATCACGAAGCCAGCCTACAATGGCATCGACCGCATAAATAATGTGGAGCAAGTTAGCATTAAGGATCCCGCCTCCGGAAATTACACAGTAAAAGTAGACGGTTATCTGGTTCCAAGCCTTACTCAGGACTACGTAGTTGTTTATACCTTCCTTTACGACGAAGTGAAGTTGGTTTACCCACAGGCAGGGGACGGGCTTGTACCCGGAGAGTCCACCACCATACGCTGGGATGCCTATGGCTCCAATGGCTCCTTTACGCTGGAATACTCTACCAACGGAGGTAATTCCTGGAATAACATCGCGAGCAGCATCGTGGGCACCCGTCGGCACTTCAACTGGAATGTGCCTAACATAGCCAGTGGTACCGTGCAGGTCCGGGTGCGCCGCGGTAGTCAGGTTAGCAGTACGAACGGTAACCTGGCAATCATTGGGCAACCCAACTTCCAGGTGAGTACCATACCCGGTAATCAGGTCCGCCTGACCTGGAGCCCCGTCAACGGAGCCAACATCTACAGAATATACCGCCTGGGCGCTAAATTTATGGAGCTGCAGGGGACCACCAGCGGCACCAGCTTTGATATGGCAGCCCCTTCCGGAGAGGAAGGCTGGTACGCCATTGAGGCAGGTATTGCAGGCAGTGGATTTGGACGGCGCACGGAAGCCGAGCCCCATACCTTCTTCGCTTGCCAGACGGAAGTTGACATTACCCTCAACTTCGATTTCAGGCCTCAGGAGACAAGCTGGGAAATCCGGGACGATTCCGGGAATGTGGTGGCTGCCGGAGGGCCCTACCTTGGACAGGGCCCCATGTCTTCCCTGACGGTAACGGAATGCCTGCCCTATGGTTGTTTCGAGTTTATCATAAAAGATTCCTATAATGATGGCATGTGCTGTGGCTCAAACGGCAATGGTTCCTATGAAGTACGGGATGAAAATGGTGTGCTGCTGGCCAGTGGCGGGCAGTTTGGAAGCCAGGAGGTGACGCCTTTCTGCCTGAATAACTCAGGCGGCAGCGAATTTACCGTGCAGGTTACAAATATCAACCCGGTAACCTGCAACGGCGGTAATAACGGAAGTGCAACCGTCGTGGCAACAGGCGGTAGTGGCAGTTACACCTACACCTGGAGCAATGGCGCCACAGGGTCAAGTGTAAGCAATCTTCCTGCTGGCACCTACATCGTTACGGTTTCGGATGGCAACCAAAGCGTAACTGAAATGATATCAGTTGCTCAGCCTAACCCACTGCAGGTCAGCTTCAATACAGTGGAGCCGAGCTGTAGCGGAGTTCCAGACGGCATTATCAGTGTGACGGTTAGTGAAGGCCTGGAGGTAGATTACGCCTACCAATGGAGCAACGGTAGCACGGGCTCTTATGTTACCGGGCTCAGTGCTGGGGCCTACAGCGTCACGGTAGCGAATGGAGATGGGTGTACAACGCAGGCTCAAACCATCCTGGGAGAACCCGACCCGGTGACCACACAAGTTACAGCAACGCCGGTCTCCTGTTTTGGCAATAACGATGGAAGTGCCTCCATTCAATCTATTGGAGGCGGTTCGGGCAATTATACTGTTCAATGGAGCAATGGCTCCAATAACTTGTCGATTCACAATCTAAGCCCCGGTGCCTACACCGTTACGGTCACGGATGCCAATGGGTGTGCAGTGCAGCGGAGTGCCATCGTTGGTGCCGCAACCCCGATTGATGTCACCCTGAGCGCAACAAATGTGGCCTGCAATACCGGCGGCACAGGCAGCATTACTGCTACGGTCACCGGCGGAGCCTCCCCTTACAGCTATAATTGGAGCAATGGGGCACAGGGCAGCGTCGCGACCGGGCTTCAGCCTGGAGTTTATATTCTTACGGTAACGGATGCCAACGGCTGCAGTGCTGTTGAACAAGCTATCGTTCAGACGGCCTCTTCCATGTCTCTGTCGGTCTCTGCCGCTGCGGCAAGTTGCTCCGGCGGCAGTGCTTCTGCTACAGTGAGTCTTACCGGAGGTGCGCCGCCTTACAGCTATTTGTGGAGCAATGGAGCTACGACATCCACCGCGACCGGGCTGATGCCTGGTGGATTAACCGTTTCTGTAACGGATGCCAACGGTTGTGTCGAAATCGCTTCCGTCAATGTACCCCAAACACCGTCCATTACGTTAAGCTTCATCCGGAATAATCCGGATTGCGCAGGAGCCAATGATGGAGCCCTGACCCTGATCGTAGGTGGTGGGCAGGCTCCATACAGCTACGAATGGAGTACCGGCAGTACCGCCCAAAACCTGAGCGGACTTGGCGCAGGTGCGTATTCGGTTACCGTAACGGACCAGAATGGCTGCCAAACTTCAAGTACCATCAACCTGACCGCACCAGCAGCGATTGATTTAGAAACAGAATCAACAGATGCTACCTGCACAGGTGCGGCCAATGGGGTCGCTTCTGTAACCGCATCAGGCGGTACGGGCAATTATACTTACCTGTGGAGCAACGGCGGGACTACGAGCACCATCTCCGGGCTCAACCCTAATGTCTATCAGGTGACTGTAACAGATCAGAATGGCTGCACCGCAGTCGCTTCCACAGAAGTGATGAAGATTAACGAATTGGAAGTTTCCCTTACGGCTGAAGCTGTTTCCTGTAATGGTGGAAGCGATGGCCGTGTCACCTCGGTCGTCTCTGGTGGTTCAGGCAACTACGGTCAGTACGTTTGGAATACCGGTGCCAATACGGCGACGCTGGAGAATATTTCAGCCGGCGGTTATAGCCTCACGGTTGTGGATGTGCTGGGGTGCCAGGCTTCTGCCAATATTGTGGTGCAGCAGCCATCGGTACTCAATGCGAGTGTTACCACAACGCCAGCCAGTGTAAGCACCAATGGCAGCGCTACCCTTAATGCCAATGGCGGCACATCGCCCTACACTTACAACTGGAGCAACGGGCTTTCTTCAGCTTCTTCCAGCAACCTGGGGGCAGGCAGCTATCAGGTCACCGTTACAGATGCGAATGGGTGTTCCACAACGCTGTCCTTTATCATTGAAGATACCGCTCCGTCAAATTGTGACTCCCGCGGCAATTCCACACAGTATGAGTGGATTGAAAAACTGGCATTCGGGGCTTTCGAGCACCAAAGTGGCAATAATGGAGGGCTGGGGGATTTTAAAGACGACCCCACGCTGCTCATCACACTGGAATCCGGCACGACCAATCCTTTTGTTCTGACCCCCGGCTACGCCGCTTTCGCCTTCAATGAATACTGGCGCATTTGGATTGATTTTGACCAGGATGGTGATTATTCAGACCCGAGTGAACTACTTTACACTTCCGGGCCATCGAATACAGAGGTGACAGGCCTGATGGCGCTGCCTGCAACCGTGGCGGAAGGCACTTACACCATGCGGGTTTCCATGAAGTACGGCAGCCCCCCACTGCCCTGTGCAAATGTGGCCTACGGAGAAGTGGAAGAGTACACGGTGGAAGTGGTCGAGCCGCTGATCTATTGTAGTGCAGCGGCGGCAAGCTCTGTCATGGAGTGGCTGGCCAGTGTACAGATCGGCGATATCACCAATAACTCCGGCAATAACGGTGGCTACGGTAACTTCCTGGCCATGCAGCATGCTGCGATCATCGGTGATGAGATTGATTTTACGCTCACACCCGGTTTCAATGGTTCTCCGATTCCGGAAAACTGGGGCGTTTATGTAGATTTCAATATTGATGGCGACTTCGATGACCCGGGAGAAGAAGTGTACACCCGCAACAATTACCCCTTCCAGAATGGAGGGGCATTCACGATTCCAGCTTCAGCTACGCCGGGGCAGACCCGTATGCGGGTTATTATGAGTTACGCTCCGAATATCGACCCCTGTGAAGACTACATCTGGGGCGAAACGGAGGATTATACCCTGATTGTTTCTACGCAGGATCCACCTCCAGGCGTTGATCCGCTGCAAACGTCTAACGATAGTCCTGAGCCAAAGCAGCAAAGACACCATACGGCAAGCCAGGATATGCCAGAGGTAGCTGCACCCAAAGTGTTCCCGAACCCAGCCAGCTATCAAGCGACACTGGAATGGACGCAACCGGAAGAAGGCCGCGTACAATTTAGCCTGTTCAAAGCAGATGGCGCCAGGCTTTGGTACCACGAAGCAGTCCTGTCTGCGGGCTTCCAGCAAATGACTGTGCCCACCGCCGATTTATCACACGGTATGTATTGGATGGTGGTGGTCAGTAAAGATAAGATGTGGCGTTTACCCCTTCAGGTCGCACACTGAAGGTAAACCGCTACCCTAAGAATTAAGGTATCAGGTTTCTGAAGCTGCCGGTGCTGCATTTATGCAGTAACCGGTGGCTTTTTTTATGCAACCAACTGTAGGAGAGATTGGATGATTTGCCCGGGTGCATACCCCAAAACCTCAGGCACCCCACTCTTCCGGTTGAGCCATGCGGTCGGCAAACCGGCAGAGGCCGCACCAGCGATGTCCCAGGTATTGGCAGAGATAAAACCAGTTTGGCTGGGTTCTAACTCCAGCCCCTCAGCTGCCATATGGTAAACGGCAGGAGTGGGTTTGTAAGCCTTTAGCGCATCGGCGCTGAGTAGTTGCTCGAAGTAGGTATCTATGCCACTAAAAGCACAGGCCCGCTCCAGAAGGGAAGGGTTGGCGTTGGAAAGGATGGCCAGGCGGTAGTGCTCTGCAAGCAAGGGGAGGGCTTCAAGCGCATCCGGGAAAACTTTAAGTTCGTAATAGGCGCTCATGACCGTCCGGATTTGGTCCAGTTTGGCGTGGGTGCCAGTGGCCTGCAGGGCGTAAACGAGCGCATCTTCTGTAAGCGCATAGAAGTCTTTGTACCGGTCCATGAGCGAGCGCAGCCAGGTGTACTCCAGCTGTTTTTGCCGCCATACCGGAGCAATTTGAGAAGCCTGTGGGCCAAATTCAGCCTGCAGCGCCTGATCGATACTGCTGACATCGAAGAGGGTACCGTAGGCATCAAAGACCAGGGCATGAGCTTCGGCAAAGGCAGGGGGGCGCATGGGTGCATTATTTTTGAAGATGATGAAAATACAAGAGCAGGGCATTGACGGTATGCGGGTGCTCAAACTGCCCGCTGAAGAGCCGCCTTCGGACTTCCGCCTCCGGGAGCCAGTGCAGGTATACATCTTCCCCATCATCGAGGGTCGGCGGCTGTACGACTGTTACTTCCTCGGCCAGCCAGTGAAAAATGTAGCTGTCCTGAAAGACGGGGTTGGACGGTATCTTACCCAGAAAGTGCCAGGATGCAGCTTTTGCACCGGCTTCCTCCAAAAGTTCTCTGCGGGCAGCTACCTCTTGTGCTTCTCCTGCATCGACCATGCCTCCGGGCAGTTCCAGCGTGTACCGGCCAATGCCAAACCGGTATTGTTCCACAAACAGCAGGGCACCGTCGGAGGCGCGGCGGGCCACAACATTAGCCGCATCCGGAGATTCCAGTACCACCATGCGCTCTACCTTTTGGTTGCGCGGATTGCGCATATGGTCGAACCGGACATTAAAAATCTTCAATGCAGGGCCGGGCTCAGAGCGCAGCCGTTCCCAGTTGGGGCGGACCGTTGCCTTCATGTAAGGGTAGCTTATTTATCGTCGTCGTCCAGGATGGCATCGTCAATGATTTCGTCTCCGTCTCCGTCGAGATCGTCGAAGCCCTTGACTTTTCCAGTGTTTTCTTTAGGCTTGTAGTCTGGATCTTTTCGGATGGTAACGTCTTTGCCGGCCGGCGTACCCTCATCGGCATAGTCGCCGGAGGCATAGCGCTCGGCTTTATCGAAGAAGCTGTCCATGCCACCGAGCGGGTCTTTTTTACGGTCCCGTTCCAGGTTCTCGGCATTGGAGCGCTGGCCGCGTTCTTTCACCCGGCGTTCCAGTTCTTCATCCATGGCTTTGGCTTTTTCCGTCAGGTCATCCATGGATTCCTTTTCGGCTTCTTCATTGGCTTTGTCCACAAGGCCCTCGAAGCGGTCCATGAAGCTGCTGCCTTTCTCTTTGGCCTTGTCCCAAAGTTTTTCACCTTCCTCAAACAGGCGTTCGTTGATTTTATCGCTGGCATCAATGACCCGCTTGCCAACCCGCTCTGAGACATCCGCTGCTTTACGGCCGGCTTCCCCTGCCACTTTAGAAAACTCCTCACTGAATTCATCAAATTTAGTCCGCTGATCAGGGTCTTTTTCCCTGGATCGGGGTTCTTCTTTCGGGGGCGTGGTTTTACCGGTGAAGATGTCTTCAAAGGACGGTTCTTCTTCAGCCGGGTTTTCCTCTTTTTTCTTATCGTTCATATCGTCGTTTTTAAGGTCTTCGGGCTCTTTAGGGCTATTGAAGGCTTCGTTGACCAGCTCTTCCGCAAAGCCACGAGCTTCTGCTGCTTTCTTTTTCACCTTAGGGCGGTATTCATCATCCAGTTCTTCCATGCGTTGTTTGGCTTTTTGGTAGTAATCTTTTGATTGTTCGCTGAGCTCCTCGCCCAGTTTTTTGCCTTGTTCTTCTGCCTTCCGGCCAGCAGAACGGGCAACGGACTTTGCGCCGAACAGCAATTTCTTTAAATCATCTTTCAGGCTCATAGCATGCGTTTTAGCAATTGGAATCAGAAAATAAGGAAAATCCGGCAGCTTGTAAAGCGGTAATAGACGAGTCGTTAAATTTCTTTGGCCTCGGCCTGGTTTTCGATATCCAGGAATTGCTCAATTTGCTGTTCAACGTATAGGCCTTCCTCGGGGTTTTTTAAGCCTTTCATGAGTTCGAGCCGTTTCCCGGAGTGCAGCCGGGCATGGAGGGCATACCGCAGGTTAGGGCGGCCATTGGTGGTACTGGCCACGTATTCTTCCACATACAGCTGCCGGATATCCTGAGCGTCGATCTCTTGATTGCCCCGAAAGGGTACGGGCAGAGGTGTATGTTCAATGAATAATTTCCGGCGGGTGACTTGTATGAGCGTCTTATTGATCAAATTGGAAACCAGCACATATAGAAAGCCAACTCCAACCAAAAGGTGCAGGCTCAAAAACAAAAGCACTTGAAGCTCCCCGCTAATGACGGCAAAGACAGCGAACGGGATGACAAAAATATTCCAGACTACGGTGAATAAGGTAAGAAACCCATCCACCCGGTTGCGCCAGCTGATTTGAATATTCAACTCGCTCAGCAGGGCTTGGGCCTGAATGCCGGGCGGCATAGGAACATCGCCGCGGTCCTTCGCCTGTGGAGGGGTGGGGGCCGTATCCGATTTGGGGGGAGGAGCGGGGGCGCGGTCTTCAAAACTAAACACCAAACCACAATTACTGCACTTGGCCAGCAGCATGTTAATGTTAATTTGGTCAGGGGCGATTACAGACCGGCATTCGGGGCAGGACAGCTTTTCTTGCATAGGATTTTGGGAATGTATTACCGAAAGTAAAAAAAAATTCAACCTCAGGCAACGGATGGCCAACTTGGCGGGTCTAGAGGTTGTACATACAATCCAATTGCCGGAAAATACCGGAGGTTTAGACAAATCTCTATACTGAATGAGAAGGCTTTTTACATACTTTGGAATTGCGATGCTACTGACGGGGTGCGTGGAAGAGGTTGACCAATTCCAGCCCCTTGAGCTTACTTCCGGCAATATCAACCGCTTCTTTGAGGCGGTACAATCCAATCCTATACCGATTAGTTGGGATGCATCGCAAGAAAAACTTATAACATTGCCCGGCTACGGCCGGGTAATTGTTCCTCCCAACGCTTTTCTGCTCCCGGATGGGTCGGAAGCGTCGGGAATGGTTCAGGCAAAAGTGCTTGACCTTTACAGCAAAGAAGATTTACTGCGCAACAGAATTACCACCGCCAGTGTGGAAGGCATTGTTGAGTCTGCAGGAACAGTTTTTATCGAAGTAGAACAGGGCGGGCAGCAGCTTCGCCTGAAGTCCGATGAGCTGATCCGGATTCAGATGGCTACTGCCCGGTATAATTCTCAGATGCGCCTGTTCACCGGTAAAGCTGCGGAAGATGGCACGCTGGAATGGATAGAATACAGCCTTAGCGAAGCGCCGGTGCGTTCTGTCGAACTGCAAGACCCGGAGTCCGGGCAGCCCGTTCCGGGATTTGAGTTTTCCAGTCCTGAACTAGGCTACCTGAAATGCGGTACTTACCTGTCAGAAGAGCAGGGCACAGCTGAGGTTTGCCTCAATTTGCCTTACAACTTCGATGCTAAAAATACGGTTGCTTTCATCGCCCTGCGCGATTATAATGGCTTAACAACCCTCCCTTTTGAAGAGGAGAATGCGTTGCGCCCCGATTGTTGCCGCGCTGGCCTGCCTGCGGGCGAGCCTGCCAAAATAATCGTGATCGCAGAAGGAGAGGAAGGCATGTACTTCCTGGAAGAAAAGACCGTCACTATTATGGAGAATCTGACCATTAGTATAACGCCCGAAACGGCGTCCCTGTCCGATATCATGCTTGCCCTCGAGGGGCTGTAAGCATGATATTCGGATAGTTTTAAATCCGAACACCACGTTTTCCTTCAAATATTGTAATACCGCCGGCATTGATTTTTTGCCGGCGGTTTTTTTGTGCTTGCATGAATCAACTACTCAACCGGCAGTTACCCCTAGTCCTCGACGGCGCCCTGGCCACGGAGCTGGAGCAGCGGGGCGCTGATTTGTCTGGGGGCTTGTGGTCTGCTCGTATTTTGCAGGAACAGCCTGAGCTTATTCGGTCTGTGCACCTGGATTATTTCCGGGCAGGGGCAGATGTGGCAATCACAGCGAGTTATCAGGCGGCACGGGCAGGCTTTCTAAAGGCAGGCTATACCGAAAAGCAGGCGAAGGAACTGGTGCAGCGCAGTGTCGAACTGGCGCAGGAGGCACGGGTGGCTTATCTTGAGGAGACTGGTTTGCCCGAGGGTCCTGCACCGCTCATCGCGGGTTCCGTTGGCCCCTACGGCGCTTACCTGGCAGATGGGGCGGAATACAGAGGACATTACGGCTTAACCGATGAGGCACTTCGGGATTTCCACCTTCCCCGTATTGAGTGGCTGCTGGCTGCGGCTCCCGACTTGCTGGCTTTTGAAACCCTGCCCAGCCTTCAGGAAGCGGAAGTACTGCTCAGGCTGCTCGAAACCTTTCCGCAAGTGCAAGCCTGGTTTAGTTTTACTGCAAAGGATACCGCTCATATTAGCGAAGGGCAGCCCATATCGGCAGTCGGGCAACTTTTGGGCACGCACCCTCAGGTCGTGGCCCTGGGGTTCAATTGTATACCGCCGCATTTGGGCACGGCCTTACTGTCGAACTTAAAACAACACACCTCCAAGCCGCTGATCATCTATCCGAACAGTGGAGAAGGGTGGGATGCTGAACGGCAGTGCTGGCTACCTACCTATCGGGTGCCAAAAGGGTTCGGTGCTTTGCCGCAAGCCTGGCTGGCGGCGGGTGCAGGCCTCCTTGGTGGCTGTTGCCGTACCCGCCCTGAGGATATTCGGGTGTTGCGGGAGCGGCTTCGCAGGGAAATTAGGTAATGCAATATCCGCCTTACAACCCTTGCCCAAACTCCACCAACTGCTCCCGGTAAGTCTGGTAAAACTCCTCCACATAGGGGCGGTCGTGGTAGTAGCCCTGGTCGAACTGTAGCAGGGCGTTCTCCAGAGCTTCCCTGGCTTGGGGCGTATCGCCCAATTCCGCTGCTGCCTGGCTCAGCCAGAACCACAGATCAGCGCTTTTCCCTTCTGCATTGCGCAAGCCGCGTTCAAAAGTCGCTTTGGCTCCCTTCCAGTCCTCCAGTTTAGCCCGGGCAATGCCTTTGAACAGGAAAGTTTCGGTGCCGATGTAGCTTTCTTCCACGGTTTTTAGCTCTTCGGCAATGTGCTGATCAAAAAACCGGATCGCTTCTTCGTACTGACTCATTTGCAGGTAGCAGATGCCGCTCATAAATAGCACAGAAGTGGCCTGTGGGTAATCTACAAAGTTGGGCGTAAGGGTGTCCAATGCCTGGAAGTCGGCAAGGGCCCGTTCGTAGTCCCGGTAAAAATAAAGGTACAGGTAGCCCCGCCAGCCCTGCCATTGCACAGGATCTCTGGATATTGCATTTTGATAATGGCGGTAAAAGTCTTTAGCCATACCGCGCTTTACGGTTGGTGCGCCCAGTTCCCGGTGCGGGATAGGGCTTGAAGGATCGTAGCGCATGGCTTCCTGCATGACCAAAGTGTGGCCAACTGCTCCCTGATAATAAAAGTGACGCCCACCCATCAACTGTTCTGATAGGGCAGGATAGTCCTCTTCAGCGATCGCCTTCTTGTAGAGTGCAGGCTTGGACTGACAGCTGCTGAGCGAAAGCAAAATGAAGAAGCTAAGGAAGTAATTCGACCAGTTCACCATCTTTGAGTTTATAGGTTAAGTAAGCATAAGCATCAGCGGGCTCGCCTTTGTGCCGCCCGGGCCGCCAGTCGGTGAGACCGGCAGTAATTTCACCTAAATGTGCAACCGTCTTTTCCGGGAATTGGGTAGGCTGGAAATCCAAATCAGCAGGCTCAAGGGTGAAGCGCCCGGCTTCTCCTTCGCAATTGATCACAAAGCGGAATGTCAGATAGCCGGAAGCATTTTCCAGCATAGTAGGCTCAAGCTGTGGTCGTATGGCTTTCCAAAGCGCGTACTTTCCGCCCCGATAGTGAATATCTGGATCGGCGTTGTAGTAATCAATGATGGCTTCGGTAGCGGTGCAAAGCTCGAAATCAGGCCGGTAGCCCAGAGTGCGGCCCGGGTCAATATAAGCCACCCGCTCAAGCCCATGTTGCTGCTGTTTTCGGAATTCAGGCATTGACATTTGTGCGATCAGCTCCAGCGTACCCTGAAAACGATCGGACTGGAAATGCTGATGGTAAAGGCCCAGTCCTTCCACGTAGGTTTCAGTAAAGGTGTTGGAGAAGGAGGTGGTGTCATCCGCAGCGTAGCGGGTCGCCTCGTATTGGCCGTAGAAGATCACCCCCGGCCGGTTCTCTATCAGCGTATCTTTGCGTTGGATTTGCTGTTCGGTCGATTGAATTGTCAGGTCGCCGGTTTTGTTCTCTTTTATCAGCGTAGCCGTATCGGCGAGCCAGTTGCGCATTGTGGGCTGTAGCATAGCAGACCGCGTTGTGTCCGCTCCATCGTACTGCACATCTTCCAAAACCTTCATCGCCCCTTGATCAAAGACCACTCTGCGCAGCCGGTTTGGCGTGAAGTCCGCATCGTAATTGGTAATAACCAACTCCTGCTGATCGTTGATTTGGTAAGTGAGGTAGTTGATATTGGTCCATATTTCGGATTGGTCCGGGCGCTGATAGTGGAAGTAGTACTTTTGGGCGATCCCTTTCTGCAAAAAAGCCGGGTGTGGGAAGTAATCGGCTACCGTTTCCGGCAACGGATGGTTACGTTGGCATTGACTCAGCAGGGAGCATAAGGCAAGCATCGCAGAGAGCCGGAAGAAAAGAGTCTTACGCATGGGCTTGTTGTAATGGTTAGCAAAGGATACACCAATTCCCTGAATCCGTTCAATACCGGTTTCGGTTATACGCAATACGAAGTGGTCACCGACGATAAATGTCGGGATCTTAGATTTGCGACATCGGAGCAAGCTACTTCTCAGCGTAGATGCTCGTACGTTTGTTAATAGTACAAAAGTTCATTGAAAATCATAGATTGGCAAGACCTCAGAGCAGAGGATATGTATATG
>NZ_JALEGS010000072.1 GCF_022763345.1 Phaeodactylibacter sp. | reverse complement strand
GGCCTAAGGCACAAACCCGACGCACGCGTATATGCCGACACGAAGTCATGTTTGGTTCCAAATTACTTCGTCGTCGGTATAACCGCTATTTTCAACAACCTGCTGTTTGGAATATTCATCCTGGCAGCGCCTGCGCTCTGCGCGCAACAGATCATAGATACGTCCCCCCCCCCCGATATTACACGCCGTACTGGGTCTTTGCTAACCTCGATTTATACTGACGATTAAGTGGTTTGCCATAGCAAACCTACTCAATGCTTGCCCGTGTTTCGCCGCCTTTGGGCTTTGGCCACCTTAAAGGCATTAGGGTCAGCATTTACGCTGAGAAGTGGCTTGCGCTTGCCCTGACAAGCTACGCTTCGTCAGTGGCCGATGTCGCAAATCCAAGATTCCAGACGATGAATGTCTGGATCAACGACCCGACATTTATCGTTCCCCGTGCTGGTCGTCAGCGCCAGTAGGTGACCACTTCGTATTGCGTATACATCAATAAAGAATCCCGTTTTATCGTACAGGAGGGGGGCTATGCGGAAGTACTTTCCGATGGGCTGCTCAGCGCAGGCTTTGGCGGGCAGGTCCGCATTTAGAAAGGGGGCGAAGCCCGCATCGGCAGTGGCGGCATTTTGCGCGTCAGCCAGGATTCTAAGTGCGTGGTGGAAGACGGTGGCAAGCTGGTACTGGAGCCGGGCGCTATCGTGCAGCTTTGGGACGGGGACGACCCCTTCGGGCGTGCCGTGCTCGAAGTAATCGGCGAGCTGGAAGTACAGGGCAGCATCGACTTCAGCGGCAATGGCTTTTTTGACTTTTTCCAGAGCCATATTCTTAGCCTTACGGGAGGTATTTTCCGCATTGAAGGGTGGGGCATCGGCAAGCGCTTCCTGCGCCTGCGCAACAATACGACCCTTGATATTGGAGACAATACCGTAGAGCTGCTGGAAGGCCTGGCGGAATACGGGAATTATGCCAAAATCTCCGTAGGGCAGGGCGAAGCTTTTATCTCCAACATGGAGCTGAAGACCGGCGGGCAGTTCACACAAACTCCCTCTGCTCAGTTGTTTAGAAAATTTCAGTGAATCAAAATTGTATCCTTTATTTTTTCTCCGTCACCTGGCTGCCGGGGCTTGTTTTTCACCTATACTTATTGTAAAAAGTACGGTAACAAAAATCACCCCCCAAAATGCCAAACCTTCCTTCCCTTTTATGCGCTTTATAAGTACTTTCGGCCAAACGGAATGAAATAATTACCATGAAATTTAATCCATCCTACACCGCTGTCAGCCCCGAGGAAGCGGTCGCATTAGTCAAAACCGGGGACAAGATTTTTATTCACAGTGCTACCGCAGCCCCCAAGACATTAATTGAGGCACTGGCTAAACGGTCAGAAGAGCTCCGAAATATCCAAATCATGCACCTGCATACCGATGCGCCAGCGCCTTACGCCGATGAAGGTATGGAAGACTCCTTCCGGGTGAATAACCTCTTCGTGGGAGGGAATCTGCGGAAAGCCGTACAAGCCGGCCGGGCAGATTATATCCCGATCTTTCTAAGCGAAGTGCCCCTGTTGTTCCGCCGCCAAATCCTTCCGTTAGATGTGGCGATGCTGCAGGTCTCTCCTCCGGATAAAAATGGTTTCTGTACGCTCGGTGTTTCTGTGGATGCCAGCCTCGCCGCTGCCCAATCCGCCAAGACCGTGATCGCGGAGATCAATCCTCAAATGCCGCGTACTCACGGTGATGGCGTTATTCATATCAGCAAGTTCGACCGGGTGACAGAGGTGGACTATGCACTCCCGCAAATTGCCCTGCCTGAGCCTACCGATATCGAAAAGCGCATTGGTCAGCATATCGCGAACCTCGTTGAAGATGGCTCCACCCTGCAAATGGGCATTGGTACCATCCCCAATGCCGCGCTGGCTGCCATGAAAAACCATAAAGAACTGGGTATCCACACCGAGATGTTCTCCGATGGCGTCATTGAGCTGGTAGAGAAAGGGGTGATTACTAATCAACATAAGGTAAAACACCGCAACCACATCGTAACGGGCTTTCTGATGGGTACACAAAAAGTCTACGATTTCGTAGATGACAACCCTCTGGTCCGCTTCCTGGACATCGCTTATGTGAACGATACGGCTGTGATCCGCCAAAACCCCAAAGTGGTGGCCATCAACAGCGCCATTGAAATAGACCTGACCGGACAGGTGTGTGCGGACTCGATCGGTACGCGCGTCTATTCCGGAGTAGGGGGGCAGATGGACTTTATCCGGGGGGCTTCGCTCTCGGAGGGTGGTAAACCGATTATTGCATTGCCTTCTGCGACCAACAAGGGCATCAGCCGTATCACCTGTATGCTGAAGCCAGGGGCAGGTGTTGTGACGACCCGTGCGCACGTGCACTATATTGTTACGGAATATGGCGTAGCCGAAATGTTCGGCCGCAACCTCCGGCAGCGTGCCCGTCAGCTGATTTCCATTGCGCACCCCGACCACCGGGAAGATCTGGAGAAGCAGGCTTACGAGCACCTGCACCTGAAGACCTGGAAGTAACCTACACCTCCCAGTCCTGACTTTTTCGGTACACCGTACCTTTAAATATTGCAGCCAATTGCCCATCGGCCTTACGGACTTCCACCCGGTAAAGGCCGATGCGGCGGCTGCACTGTTCTTCCGTAGCTGTGGCAGTAATGATATCTCCTGCCTTTAGGGGAGCTGTATGTGAAATGGAAGTTTCAATACTCAGCGCATGTCTGCCCTGTGAGTTGGAGGCAAAAGCCAGCGCGCTATCCGCAAGGCTGTAGCTGATCCCACCGTGCGCGATGCCAAAACCGTTGAGCATGGTTTCCCGTACCTCCATCCTTAGCACACAGTGGCCTGCTGCTACCGCTACTACTTCAATGCCCAACCACTGACTAAAAGCATCCTTACTGTACATCTGATCAACGATTCGTTCTGCCTTTTCCATGGTCATTGTTTTGTCTGAAGCCACTCCTTGTTTCGGAGGCATATGGAAAATATTGATTTGTTCCAGCATAATACCATAATATTCTGTATCTTGAGTTATATTTTTTGAATATCCAGGCAGCGTTTCCCCTGACCGAGCCATCTTATTGATAGGTTTCGCCAAGCTTAACCTCCCGCTAACCTGGGTATTTTGAACAACTATGGGTTCCTACATTAGGGGAGAATGCAGTGGTGTAGGGCGTATAGCTCAATAATTTCCTGTGACGGAAAAAGAGATTGTTCAAGGCTGTATTAAAGAAGACCGGCATTGTCAGCAAGCGCTTTTTGTGCGCTATGCTGGGAAGATGCTAGCGGTATGCATGCGGTATACCCGTCACCGGATGGAGGCGGAGGATATTCTGCAGGATGCCTTCGTAAAGGTCTTTGATAATATCCATAAATTCCAATTCAAAGGCTCCTTTGAAGGCTGGATCCGGCGAATTGTCATCAACACCGCCCTGAAAAACTACAGCAAGAAAAGCTTTCAGCAAGAACAAATCGGTCTGGAAAACCAGCCCGAACACTCAACGGAACCAGAATCCTACAAAAACTTAGAACAAGAAGAAATGCTTCGCCTGATCGATCAGCTACCGGAAGGGTACCGCGTGGTCTTCAACCTCTACGCTATTGAGGGGTACAGCCATAAGGAAATCTCCGAGATGCTGGGCATTCAGGAAAGCACATCACGATCCCAATTAGTCAAGGCCAGAAAAATGCTTCAAGGCATGATTGTTAAAATTCAAAAAATTGCAGTATGAACCGACAACATCCCCTGGATGATGCGTTTCGGGACAGATTGCAGGGCCTGACCACCGAAACGCCAATGCATCTTTGGGCGCAAATAGACCAAAAACGCAATTGGAAGCACCGTTTCCTAAATCAGATCCGGCATTACAGACCGTTCGCAACTGTGCTGGCCTCTATGGCCGCCGCAGGGGTAGCTCTGTTGCTTTGGAACAATCAGCAGCCCACACTCACTGCTTTTCCTGTTCTCGCAACACCACATCAACCGCAGATCGCCCTCCGGGCAGCGGCTACACCTTCTGTTACAAAAACGATTGAACAACACAAAGAAATTGAAAGCACTGCTTTCGCAAACACCTCACGCTCTGCGGCGCGCAGCCCGCAATCCACACTCAACACTTCTGATGAGCCGTCCGTCATAGCAGTGCCTAAGGCTACTGTTGCCCAATCGGCAGCCATCGCTACTCAACAATCCACTCAGCAGTTGGCTTCTGCCGTATTGGATTATTCTAAAACGGAAGCCAACCCGCTAGCCACAGCGGAACAGACCACCCTTGCCGTTCCTGCATCGGTCCTGCCAAAGCCTGCGCGTGAAGCGGCACTGCCCGGCATCGCTGCCGTATACGAGCGGGAGCAGAAGGCGGTGTTGCCTGCGCTATTTAATCCGGAGCCAAAGTGTGCACAGTTTGGCAAAGGCAATTGGGGGATATACGTCGACCTGATGGTATCGCCTGACCTGGCTTTTAGTGACCTCGAAGCCCGCAATGCCAACTTCGAAGACTATGCCAAGAGCCGGCGGGAAACGGAGTCTTTCGTCTTTGCCTACAGCGGTGGGGTACGCCTCTCCCTCGAAGCAGCAAACGGTCTGGCTTTCCGCACCGGGATCAACTACTCTCAGGTCAACGAAAAATTCACCTACTTTAATGGTACGGAACGCCGGGAAATCACCGAGCCGGTCCGCGACAATCAGGGAAATATCATTGGGTATGATACAATCGTGACCGTGGGCGAGCGCTACAAAGTGAGCCGCAATACCTACCGTATGCTTGATATCCCATTTATTGTAGGCTACGAAATGGATATGGGCAAGTTTGGGCTGTCGGTTAACGGCGGTGCATACCTCAACCTGCTCTTCCGCCAAAGTGGCGACTTCCTTTCACCAGAGACGCTCACACCCACGCCGCTTAACCCGGAAGACCCCAATACAGTTAGTGTATTCAAGCGGCAGGCTGGCGTAGGCTACTATGGTAGCGTTGCCCTGACCTATGCTACGAAGTCAGGCTTGGAATTACTGATTGAACCGCACTTCAAGATGTTCCCGAATTCAGTTACGCAAGATCAGTTCGCTGTACAGCAGCGCCATATGAATGCGGGTGTGTTTATGGGCATTCGGAAACACTTGTAGATATCACTTACAAGAGACTAAAAAAAATCGCAGCGTTGGTTTCAAACTACTGAAGCCAGCGCTGTTGCTGTTATATAACTTTCCTAAATTCGCTTTCAAACTGATAACACATCAATGAAATATTCAGAACTTGGCCGCACCGGCCTTAAGGTGAGCAAAATTTGCCTGGGCACTATGACTTTTGGCGAGCAGAATACCGAAGCAGAAGGGCACGAGCAACTCAGTTACGCCGTTGAGCAGGGGGTCAATTTTATAGACACCGCTGAAATGTACAGCGTGCCGGGCCGCCCGGAAACGCAGGGCAGCACTGAACGCATCATCGGCACCTGGCTCAAAGGCAGGGGCAGGCGCGATGACGTCATCATAGCCACCAAGGTGACGGGCCCTTCCACCGGGCTAAAGCACATCCGCAACCCACTGCGCTTCACGCCGGAGCAAATCCGTACCGCTATCGAGGGCAGCCTGAACCGCCTGCAGACCGACTACGTCGACTTGTACCAGCTGCACTGGCCGGAGCGCAATACCAATTGTTTCGGCAAGCGCGGCTATAAGCACAACCCCGATGAAGGATGGGAGGACAATTTGCCACAAGTGTTGCAAACCCTGAATGAATTAAAGGAAGAGGGGAAGATCCGGCACTACGGAGTATCTAACGAAACGCCCTGGGGCCTCATGCGCTATCATCATCTGGCAGAAGTGCATAACCTGCCGCGCATGGTTAGTATTCAGAACCCCTACAGCTTACTCAACCGGACATTCGAAGTCGGGCTTTCAGAGGTAGCTATGCGCGAACAAACCGGGCTGCTTGCCTACTCGCCTATGGCTTTCGGGCTGCTGTCGGGCAAGTACCACCGTAAACAGGATCAGCCGCGCGACCGCATTAATAAGTTCAAGCAGCTTTCCCGGTACAATAGTCAGAATTGCCAGGAAGCGACTACCCGTTACCTTTCCATAGCCGAAAACTACGGGCTCAATATGGCGCAAATGTCCCTCGCCTTCGTCAATCAGCAGCCCTTCACAACGGCGAACATCATCGGAGCGACCACGATGGAACAACTGCGGGAAAATATCAGTAGTATTGATGTCACGCTCAGTCAGGATGTACTGAACGAGATAGAAGCCGTGCACGAGGCGATTCCTAACCCTGCACCATAAAAATAAGTGGGTATTGGGCACTTCAATCGCTCAATACCCTCCTTTTCTACCATTCCATGTTGGGGTAGGCGCGCTGCACGAATTGCAGCTCAGCCAAAATATAGCCCAGGTATTCCGTATGCATACGGCCATCCTTGCCACCGCTTTGCATGTATTTGACTTCCGGCTTTTGGAGGGTGGCTTGCTGCAGGATTTCGTCTATTTTGCCTTGATAGGCTGCCTGAAGCGCGGTAAGGTCCGGCCCAATTCCAGCCTCGAAGATCGTCTGATCCACGGCATCCGGGGTGAGGAGCTCACCGGTGTAGATGAAAAGAGCATCCAGAGCTGTCTGTATTTTTTGGTGGCTCTCAGCTGTGCCGTCGCCCAGGCGGATCACCCACTCGGAGCTGTACCGAAGGTGGTAGGTGATTTCCTTTAGTGACTTTTCAGCTATAGCTTTGAGGTGTTCGTCATTGCTGTTGACGAGGCTTTTATGGAGGAGAAAGTTAAAGGCATCAAATAGGAACTGCCGTACGATGGTGTAGGCAAAGTCTTCATTGGGCTGTTCTACCAGGAGCACATTCCGGTATTCCATGACGTCCCGCTTGTAAGCCAAATCGTCTTCCGTACGCCCTTTGCCCTCAAGCTGAGCGGCATACTGCAACAAGCTGCGTGCCTGCCCCACCTGATCAAGGGCGATGTTGGTCATTGCGATGTCCTGTTCGAGAATAGGACCATGTCCGCACCATTCCGAAAGGCGGTGGCCAAGGATGAGGGCATTATCGCCCATGCGGAGCAGGTATTGGTATTTGGCGTCGGCTAATGTCATGATCAAACGTTCTGAGGCTTACAGAATGAAAGGAGGAAAAGGCAGCCCGGAAGGAGCTCCGGGCTGACAAAGCACTTACATATGTTTCACTTCGTCCGGAAGATTGTAGAAGGTTGGATGGCGGTACACCTTATCATTGGCCGGGTCGAATAGAGATTCGCTTTGGTTAGGGCTTGAGGCCGTGATATGTTCGGATTCCACCACCCAAATACTCACACCTTCCATGCGGCGGGTATAAACATCGCGGGCATTTTCAATCGCCATTTTAGCATCAGCAGCGTGGAGGCTGCCTACGTGCTTATGGTTTAGGCCATTTTTGCTGCGGATAAAGATTTCCCACAGGGGCCAGTTTTTCTTTTCGCTCATGGGTTAGGCTACTTTTTGATTGTTTTTGGCAGCTTGGCGCTGTCGGCGTTTTTCAGCATGTGCCAGAGCGGCATCGCGCACCCATTGCCCTTCTTCGTGGGCCCGGCGGCGTGCTTTCAGGCGTTGACGGTTGCAGGGGCCCTCACCGCTGACGACCTGCCAGAATTCGTCCCAGTTGATGGGGCCGAAATCGTAGTGACCCGTTTCTTCATTGTATTTCAAGTGCTCATCCGGTATTGTCAAACCGAGGAATTCTGCCTGTGGCGCTGTGATATCCACAAAGCGCTGCCGGAGTTCATCATTGGTGAAGCGCTTGATTTTCCAAGCCATCGATTGAGCGGTGTGCTTAGACTCCGCATCGTTGGGGCCAAACATCATCAAGGAAGGCCACCACCATCGGTTAAGGGCATCTTGTGCCATCTTTTTCTGCGCTTCAGTGCCCCGGGCAAGGGTCAGCATGATTTCATAACCTTGACGTTGGTGAAAACTCTCTTCCTTGCAGACCCGGACCATTGCTCGGGCATACGGCCCGTAAGAACAGCGGCATAGGGGCACCTGATTCATAATGGCAGCACCGTCTACCAGCCAGCCAATCGCACCGATATCCGCCCAGCTTAGAGTAGGGTAGTTGAAAATGCTGCTGTACTTGGCGTTGCCGGAGTGGAGCTCATCAAGGAGGTCATCCCGCTCTGCACCCAGGGTCTCGGCAGCACCGTAGAGGTACAAGCCATGCCCCGCTTCATCCTGTACCTTCGCCAAAAGCGCAACTTTTCGGCGCAGGGAAGGGGCGCGGGTTACCCAGTTGCCTTCGGGCAGCATCCCGACTATTTCGGAGTGGGCGTGCTGTGAGATTTGCCGGATCAGCGTCTTACGATACTTGTCCGGCATCCAGTCTTTAGGCTCTATTTTTTCTTCGGCATCAATACGTGCCTGGAATTGATCTTCGAGGTGTGCGTAGTCTGTTGGCGCTGTCATGTCGTCACAAGGTTATATCAGACGGCAAAATAGCCTTTGCGATATGCAAATATAATAACTTAGCACTATAAAAACGAACGTTTGTTCGTTTTTGTTCGCATAAAGCATGGGTTTCTGTAAACCTCTGTCTATCAGTCCTATTGAGTCTTAAAAGCTGTTCTTACCACGCTTAGGAAATCGGTAGCAATAAGCGCATTGGAAGCGAGCATTTCTCCTCCATGCAACCAGTTGCTCCCGCCTTGGAAATCAGTCACTATCCCACCGGCTTCCTGTACGATCAGGGCGCCGCCAGCTACATCGTAGGGCTGCAGGCTGTATTCAAAAAAGCCATCGAAACGGCCGCAGGCTACATAAGCCAGGTCGACTGCAGCCGAGCCAAACCGGCGGATGCCCCGGGTGTGCTGCATGAAGTGCTCCAGAGCCTTCAGGTAGGCTTGTGTCTGATCATAATCGTAGTAGGGGAAGCCGGTAGCCAGAAGCGACTCCGGCAGGCTTGGCCGCTGACTCACCCGGATAGAGCGCCCGTTGAGGTAGGCCCCGCCGTCTTTCCAGGCATAGAATGCTTCACTTTGGTTGACTTCATAAACGATGCCGAGCACAAGTGCCCCTTCCACTTCCAGCCCCAGGCTAATAGAGAAGACCGGCAGCTGAAAAAGGAAATTGGTAGTGCCGTCCAGCGGGTCTACAATCCATCGTAAATCCCCCTCCGTGTTTTCCACAGTGTCTTCTTCGGTCAGAAAACTACACCCGGGGGTGATGGCTTGCAGGCCCTCCACCAGCTGGGCTTCAGCAGTTTTATCGACGTAGGAAACCAGGCTGTTGAGCGCTTTTTCTTCGATTTGGCTGGTGCTGACATTGCCTAGTTCCTGGCGAAGGAAACGGGCGGTTTGCTCCGCAAGTAGTACGGCTTGCCGGCAGATGTTAGATAGGTCCATGATTAGTCTTCGAGTTGATAAATGGCAGGTAGGTTGCGGCCGAGTTCATTGTAGTCGAGCCCGTACCCCACCACGAATTTGTTGGGGATTTCGAACCCGGTATAATCGGCTTCTAAGGGTTTGACCCGTGCCTCAGGCTTGGAAAGCAGGGCGGCAATGCGCACCGAAGCCGGTTTTTGGGCCTGCAGCTGGGGCAGGAACCTATGCAGTGTGCGCCCCGTGTCGATGATGTCTTCCACCAGGATAAGGTGTCGGCCTTCCACTGGCGCTTTCAAGCCAATCATGGTGATGACTTCCCCGGAGGAACTCGTCCCCTCGTAGGATTTCAGGCGCACGAAGGCAAAGTCAGCATCGAAATGGCAGGCTCTGGCCAGATCAGCGGTAAACATAAAGGCACCGTTCAGGATACCAATGAAGAGCGGCTTCTTGTCTTGATAGTCCGACGTAATCTCCTGCCCGAGTTCACGTATGCGGGCTTGTATTTGGGCTTCGCTCAGGTAGGGTTTGAAGTGTAGGTCGTGCAGTTGTATGCGTTCTGCCATGAAGTGGGGCGTTTTGCTAAAATTGTCGTAAAGGTAATGGCAAAAATATAGTAATGGTTGTAACTCTGCCACTACTTCATCCTGCCGGATCAGTCCAGCCCGTAATGATCAATCAGGTAGACCAGGCTCATCATGGAGGCGGCACCAAGCTCCAACTCTCTTTTGTTGACCACATCCGGCCCGTCAATAGGGGTGTGGTGGTAATCGAAATAGCGCTGTGAATCCGGCTTGAAGCCAAAGAGCAGCCCTTTTTGGCTCTTGAGGCCGGAAATGTCGGCGCCGGAACCTCCTTTCTCAAAGTCGAGCCCGTACGGGGCGAGGATGGGGATCCACTCGATGACCCGCTTGAATTTTTTAGTGAACACTTCATCGTGCCCGTCGGCAGTAAAGCCGCGTGGAGTGAAGCCGCCCCGGTCAGATTCAATGGCAGCGGTATGATATTCTTTCTGCTCGTCTGACCATTTCCAGTAGGCCCGCCCGCCGCGAAGGCCGTTTTCTTCATTCATGAAAAGCACGCAGCGGATGGTCCGTTTAGGCTGATAGCCCATGAGCCGGATTTGGCGTAATACCTCCATCGCATGTACGCAGCCGGCGCCATCGTCGTGTGCGCCCGTGCCTACATCCCAGGAATCCAGGTGCCCGCCCACAAGTATGATCTCCTCCGGGTATTCCGAACCGCGGATTTCACCGATCACATTATAGGAAAGGGCCTCGCCGAGCATGCGGCTGTTGTTGCGCATGTACACGCGAACGGGCTCTTCCCGCAGCAGTCGGCTGAGCAGTTCTGCATCATTAGTGCTAATCGCAATAGCCGGGATGGGGTCTGCCTGATCATCGTAGGCCGTAGAACCGGTATGGGGGATATCATCGAGGCGGGTCGTCAGGGAACGTACCAACGCCCCCACCGCACCATAACGGGCCGCCCGGGATGCACCATAGACCCGCTGTCCGGCAGCTTTGCCGTAGGCAGCAAAAGTATTCAGCTCGGTGGGGTCCATCGGTTGGTTGAAAAAGGCGATCTTTCCTCGTAGCTGTTCGCCGAGGCTATCTACCTCATCAAGGCTGCGCAATTCCACTACCTCAGCCGTAATGCCGGCTGGGCCCGTACCCACTGAATTGCCCAGGGCCAAAGCATTCAGTTCCACACTGCCCATCTTCATGGAGTTGACGATGCGCACCCGTTCCGGCTCGCCCCGCTCCCAGTGCGGCACCATGACCGGTTGCAGCCATACGCTGTCGAGCCCGAGGGTGTCCAGCATCTGACGGGTATACTCTACCGCTGCTGCCGCCTGCGGGGAGCCCGCCAGCCGCCCCCCAATGCGCCGGGTAAGGTATTGCAGCCAGTCGTAGCACTGACTGTTGGTTAGGGTATGGTCATAAATTTTCCGGATGAAGAAGGCATCTTCGTTGGTGGAATTATCCTGTGCGTGTATCGAGGGTACTGTGCAAAGGGACAATACCAGAACGCTGAGCATGATTTTGAAAGATCTCATGACCCAAAGATAATTTTTTTCATTTTTTTTCGGGAAATCCTTCGGCAAGGCAGCTGAAAATCAAACAGAACGAGGTTCGGAAATATATTTGGTACGAATTTAATGATCGGAATTAAATTTCAGGAGGGCGCTTATTTTTTTATTAAAATATCTAGAAACCTATATATGTGCCTTTCTAATATAGTCAATTTTGATTAGAAAAGACCTTTTGTTTTAAGTTTCACAAGCCCGGGCCTGCTTTTTTAACAATTTTGTTATTGTATTTTTTACACAAAGTACTTACCTTTGTATTATCGAAAGAGAGAAAAACAGAAAAGCACCTTAAAGCTTTTCTTTGTTATAGAAGTTATAATTTGGTTTTATTTGGTTAGGGCTGAGGTAGTGCTGTGGTAGCGCTGCCTCTTTTTTTTGTTCCTGCCGCACCGTTTCCCCGCTCTATTGCCACTTCACTTCCACTTCAATTTCCTGCTCTTCAGACAGCACTGTCTCCTGAGTGGTAACCAGGCGGTACCCCTGGCCGGGCTGAAAATGTAAATCCTGACGGACATCTGCGACGATGCTGTTGGTACGGTTCTCAATGTAAATATCCGAGACCTCACCCTGATCGTATTTTACGCGCAGCAGCCGTGTCTTAAGGTCCGCTCCGGTCGCCGTATAGGTGACTTGCTTCAGTTGACTCCCCTCGAAAGTGCTGTCCGCTTTGTATTTGTCTACCCAGGCTTTACGATTGATATCGGAATTGAGAAAGGTCTTCAGTTCTGTTCGGTAATCGAGCGAGTCAAACTGTTGGGTTTCCCGTTGGCCTTCCACCAATATGGTCTTGCGGACTTTGGGCTGTTTCTGGTTGAGGCTGGAGATTTGCGCTTCGATGTAAGCTTCAAGGTCGAAGAAAGGATCAGGTTGGTTGGCTACAGCGGCGACCTGCTCTTCGCAGGAAGTGTGGAGCAAGGCGGTAAGCAGGACCAAAGCAAACAAAGGGGCATATTTCATACTGATGAAGGTCTGACGGTTTTTCATATCCTTTGAGAACGCTTTTCAGCCCATCAGGTTGCAGAATTGATAAATGGGTAACGGATATCCGTCAGGTAGAGCCCATCCGGAGGGGCGCTAAGGCTTTTGGGCAGGCGGGTTTGCTGCTCAAGCGCGGTGCGTACCGCTTTCAAATCGAGCTTGCCCTGTGCGACATTCAGGCACATGCCCACGATAAGCCGTACCATACCTCTTAGGAAACGATCGGCAGCAATATGAAAGACCATGCTACGGGCTGTCCGGTCTATGATCCACTCGGCCCGGCGCAGGTCGCAGCGCATCGTCTTTACATCGGTGTTCGACTTGCAAAATGGGTAGAACTCCTGGTACTCCGGTAGCAATCGCGCGGCTTCCTGCAACAGCGCTTCGTCCAGTTGCGCAGCAAAGGGGAAGAAGTACCGGGTATCTTTCCCAAAAGGATTCTTGCGGAAGTCCACATGGTATTCATAGGCCCGGTGAGTTGCATCGAAGCGTGCATGCGCATCCGGTGCTACTTCAATAAACCGGTAAATGGCGATATCCGGGGGCAGGAATTTGTTGATCCGCCGGTCGAAGCCCTGAGGGAAGCCGCCCTCAAAATCAAAGTGCAGAAAGTATTGTTTGGCATGAACGCCTGCATCCGTGCGCCCGCAGCCCACTACTTCAATGGGTGTATTGAGAATGGTGCTCAGTGCCTCCTCAATAGTGCCCTGTACACTGCGCTGCCCCGGCTGGGACTGCCAGCCTACGTAATTGGTGCCGTTGTAGCCGAGTTCTGCAAAGTACCTCATGGAATAGCTGTGCTTGGCGCAAAGCTACAATTTAATCCCAATCCCAGTAACTGCCAAACCCGCCAAACCGGAAGGTAATCCCAACCGTTGGGCTGCTAAAATCCTGATTATCCAATCCTGGCAGACGGCTGACGCCATTTACAATCCGGTAGCCGCCGGTTAGTCCGACGCGGAAGAACTTGGTCATGTTCAGTTCTATGCCAATCTCAGGCGTAAGGACAAAGAGGCGGTCTGATGGCAGGTCAGCTATATCGTGTTCCAGGTCGGCCCGGCCCCAGCCTACTTTCAGACTGGAGTAAAGGTGCATTTTCCGTTCGATATCCCGCACATAGCCAAACCAAAGGCCTCCGTGGCCGAAGTCGATATCGGCGTCAATTTCGGTCAGCTCCCCATCAATTTCTGTTTCAAAGATGACCTCCGGGTAATCGGTGCCCATGCCGTAGCCGCCGATAAAGAACTCGTCCAGGATCAGGGCACCGCCACCGCCTACATCGGCTACGAGCTGCCCGTTGATGGAGCTGAACTCAAGAATAGGGCCACCAAACGCGCCAAACGAAGATATATCATCAAATAAGGCTTCGTGCTGTGCGGAAAGCATGGTGGTAGCCATAAAGCAAAGACTGAATAAGATCGGGTATTTCATAAAGGTTGGTTTTAATCATAAAAGTCCGGCGGTATCCGCCCTGAACATATCCCGCTTTGATGATGTATTTTTAAAAGGTATACCCCTATTGACCGATCGAATCCTTTACTTATCAATCAAGTCACAGTATGAATTTTCAAGCCGAAGTCATTGAGAAAAGCCATAAAATGCCTGTAGTGGTGGATTTTTGGGCCTCCTGGTGCGGTCCGTGCCGGGTGTTGGGCCCAACTATTGAAGCACTGGCCGAAGAACAATCCGACCGTTGGGCATTGGTGAAGGTCAATACCGAAGAAGAGCAAGCTCTGGCAGCAGAGTATCAGATTCGAAGTATCCCCAACGTCAAGATGTTCCACAAAGGGCGGGTGATTGCCGAATTTGCCGGTGCCCTGCCCCGTACGCAGATCGAAAACTGGCTGGCGAACAACTTGCCGGATGGCAGAAAGGAAACCCTGGACCTCATCCTGGAGCGCCTGGACGGCGATGGCGATCTTTCTGAGCTGGAGGCCTTTGTAGCGCAGTACCCGGACATGAAGGATGCCCGTCTCGCATTGGCGATGGCGCTGGCCGTTAGTGCGCCAGACCGGGCGGAATCTTTGCTGCAGCCCATCAAGGTAGGGGACCCTTCTTCAGAACAGGCCGAAGCGGTCCGGACCATCGCAGAATTGATGAAACACGAAACGGATGGCTCTGCCTCTGGCCAGGCTATCGCTAAAGCCCAGGCTGCATTAAAGCAGCGGGACTGGGAAAATGGCATCAAAGCCATTATCGAAGCAGCTGGCAAAGACAAGTCCTATGCCAAAGACTTGCCGCGCCGGGCAGCCATCGCCTGCTTTCACGCCTGGGGCAACGACCATCCGCTCACGAAAACCTACCGTCGGCAATTTGATATGGTGCTGTATTAGTGTCGAAAGAAACAGCAGATTTAGTGATCGAATTTGGCTTTTTGATAGGCTAAAGACTGCTTACTTTCATTCTGAAAGGGGCCCATGCTGACTTGTTGGCATGGGTTTTTGTTTTTGGTAATGGGCGAGATAGATCAATTAAAAAACAAGGCTTTGCTGACAAAAGTCATTCGACGGCCATAAACCGACCTTTACATTTGTATTGCTTAATAAAACAACAGGCTACATGGCAGCACAATCCTACTTAATGGGCGCTATTGCAGTACTGGCATTCGTTGCCGGGCAATGGTGGCTGGCTGTTTTAGCCGCATTGATGTTGCTGTACTTTGGCGTGCTGAATGCGAAGGTTTCGGAACGTCAGTCAGACTGACTTCCCACACCAGCTTTTTATTGAGCCATAAGTTTTTCATAGTGACGGAGAAAAAATAAATGATGGAATTTTGATTCGCTAAAATTTTCTAAACAACTGACTAAAGGGAGGTTGTGTGAAAATATTAGCGAATCCTAAAAAATCGTATCGTTTATTTCCGTCAAACTACATATTACTTTTTTCAGGCACCATCAGCGTGCTGAAAAAAATTTAGTGTTATCGGTTTTAGATAGAGCCCTTCATGCCAGCGAAGGGCTCTGTTTTTTTGCCAAGTCCTTATGGTTTGCTCTGTTAAGAGGAGCAAAATGAGATTTCAGTGAATCGGGCAAATTTGCCAGTACGTAACCTCCTACTTTTACAGTGTACTTATAAAAATAGCAAGCGTAAATATCCATAGGTATGGGGCGCCTGATTAATCGGGCCATAGAAAAGATACCATAATAGCCCGGAGATACTAAAGAGGATTGTTCCTGCCTGGAAGGTTGTGCTATTGCTGAGACAGAATAGCGCAACCTTCTTTTTTTACCCTTGCATATCACGAAGCTAAAAGCAGCTAAAAAGTAGGATTATGAAAAGAGTATTATTTGTACTAGGTCACCTTAGCGACTCCGATATCGAGTGGATGATCGAGCAGGGCCATCAGCGCCAACTCACTACTGGTGATTATTTGGTCCGCCAAGGCGAGCCTATCGAAGAAATCTACATCGTACTATCGGGCAGTCTCCGCATATTTAATGAGGAACAGCCTGAGGTCGAGGTTGCTCAGATTGCCTCCGGTGAGATCATTGGGGAAATGTCTTTCCTGGATGAGCGCCCCCCCTCCGTATCTGTAGTCGCTAACGAAGCCGTCAGTGTCTATGCGATTTCACTGGAAAGGGTCAAACAATACATGGAAGCCAATACCCGCTTTGCGGCCCGCTTCTATTACTCCATCGCGCTGTTCCTCTCGGACCGCCTCCGGAAAACCACCAGCCGCCTGGGCTACGGTGCGCCAGAAGACGACGCGGACGAAATCAATATGAACGTACTCAATCAGGTAGGCAAAGCGGGCAGCCGCTTCAGCCGCATGCTCAGTAAATTCGCAGAAAGCTAAAAATATAATTTCTTATGTTGCTTAAATCTTTACGCATCCTGGGCATGGTATGCCTGGGAACCGGGACGCTATTGGCTCAAGGGCAGGAAATTAATGGTGATTTACTGAATTTATATCAGCTCACCCTGGCTAAGAGCCCAACCGTTAAGCGTCAACAAATACAAACAGGAATTGCAGAGGCTGCCCGGCAGACGGCACGCAGCCAATTCGATTATCACCTGGCTTCAGATCTAAGCCTGAGCCGGGGCGGATACAATTTGCTTAATGCCGACCCAAGGCGTTCCATTGCTGGTAATGAGATTAATACCAATGACTTACTGCTTTCCGCTCAGCTTCAGCGTACTTTCCGGAGTGGTACCATGGCCAGTATTGGGCTAAATTACCAACGGGTGGCCGACAGCTATCCATTCACAGCCTTCAACGAAGAAGTGGGGGCATTTTTTGCAGATAACAGCACAGGCACCTCTCTTTCCATTTCTCATCCACTGCTTAGAGGCCGGGGACAGGATATCGTTACAGCAGGCGAAACGCTGGCCGAGCTTGGTTGGGAAAGGCAGCAGGGCAACGCCGTCTTTGTCACTTCGCAGCAGCTGCTTAGAACCCTTAGTGCCTATTGGCAGTACCGTGGTGCCAGCGAATCTTATGAAGTGTACCAGGCTAATGAGGCCCGGGTACGGTCTGTATTACAAATGACCAGAGAGCTCGTGGCAGCTGATAAAAAGCCTACCGGTGATTTGACTCAGGTGCAGGCTGACCTGATCGATAAAGAGCGGCAAACCATCATCGCAGGGCAATCTCTCTATAACGCTCAGCAGAATTTGGGCAGGAGCCTGGGGCTGGAAACCGAAGCCAGCACTCAAATCAGCCCGCCACTGAGCATATTCCCGGCATTAGACACCACAGAGGCTCCACCTACCCTGAATGAGCTGCTGGAGATTGCAAGGGCCAACCGGGCTGACCTGCGTGCCCTTAGCAAACAGCTCGAACAGCAAAGTACGCAGCTGGAGGTAGCACAAAACAACCTGCGCCCGCAGCTCAACGCCAATGCCTTTGCTAACTACGGCGGAGCAGCAATGGGTAATGGGCTTGACCGGTTTGTGCGGGCTTTAGCCAACGATGAAGGCCGTAATTATCAGGTAGGGGTAGGGTTAAACTACACGTTCCCGCTCAACAACAATCAGGCCGAAGCAGCTATGCTCCGAACCCAGCTGGAAATGGCAGACATCGAGACCTTTTACCAGGATCAGATTCGAAACATTGAGCTAAATGTCAGTATTGCCTATAATAACTACCTGAACAGCGTGGAAGCGGTAAAGAAAGCCAATCAGTCGCTGAAATACTACGAAGAGGTCTTCGAAAATGAGCAGTTCAAATTCCAGAACGGGCTCACTACCCTGCTCAACCTCATTCTCCTGCAGGAGCGCCTGACCTTTGCGCAACTGGAGTTCATTCAGGCGCAGCAACAGTATGCTATAGCGATCGGTAACCTCCGGTTTGAAACCGGTACCCTGTTTACGGGCAATGAAATTAGTACAAATGGTCAGGCTGTAGACCCCACTATTTTCTATAGCCTGCCCAGACGATAGTCATAGACAGAACAATTAATAAGAAAAAATAATATAAAAATACATAAATTATGGCAGCGCCTAGTTTTTTTCGTAAGTCAGCATTGGAGAAGCTCTCCACACCTGAGAAATTAGACCAGCTCATTCAGGTCACCAGTACCCGGGCATGGATTGCCCTGATGACGATTGCTATTGCCTTAGTTACTGCGGTAACCTGGGGTTGCTTTGGACGTGTCAAGACGAAGGTCAACACCGCTGGTATACTGCTGGGTGGCGAAGTGTACGACGTCGTCTCCACTGCTCAGGGGCAGTTAGTTGATCTTAAAGTGGAAGCGGGCGATCAAATTGAAAGGGGCGACGTCGTCGCGACTATCGATCAGCCTGAGCTTCTTCAGCAAATCGATGTAGCC
Source organism: Phaeodactylibacter sp. (assembly GCF_022763345.1). Classification (GTDB taxonomy): domain Bacteria; phylum Bacteroidota; class Bacteroidia; order Chitinophagales; family Saprospiraceae; genus Phaeodactylibacter. Next base: position 14,124 of record NZ_JALEGS010000072.1, on the reverse strand, counting down.
GAGGCCGCCCTGAATGAGCGGCAGTATGAGCTTAAGCAATTGCTGACCTTTGGCAACAAGGATGCACAGTTACAGAATGATCTGCTTGAGCAAAAACGCCTGAGCCTGGAACAGCAGATAGAATCAACTAAAAAGAATATTGTCTTTTTACAGCAGCAGCTCAAGACCGAGGAAGGCCTGCTTGAAAAAGGGCTGATTACCCGCCCACAGGTTGTTGCCAGTGAGCAAAAGCTGGAGAATGCGCAGAATCAAATTGAAAGCCTGCGCGCCCAGTTGGTGCAGCTTTCCTCCCAGGCGCTCAATGCCGACTTCAGCCAGGAACAGCGCGTGACCGTGTTGCGGCAGCGTATCGCCCAGGACGAAATCCGCCTGGAGCAGTTGCGGGAGCAATATGAGATCAAATCCACCATTACCAGCCCTCACGACGGACAAGTAGTGGAAGTACTCTCCAGCAAAGGCGTGGTAGTAGGCATGGGCACCCCACTTTTCAAACTGAAGAACGACATGGCAGTAGCCGAAAATGGTAAAATCCGTGGCTTGCTGTATGTCCCTTCTCAAGATGGTAAGAAGATCAAGGTGGGGATGGAAGCTCTTGTGGCACCTGCTACTGTCAAACCACAGGAGCATGGCTACATGAAAGCCAAAGTGACCTACGTATCTGCCTTTCCGGTTACCCAGCAGGGGATGATGACGAGCATGAAAAATGATCAGCTGGTCAATAGCCTGCTGCGAATGGGCGCACCTTTCGAAGTCTACGTGGAGTTTGAACAGAACCCGGATGCCTACAGTGGCTATGCCTGGACTTCTGCCAACGGGCCCGACATCACCGTCAACGCCGGCACTTCTTGCAATGGGAAGATTACAGTACAGGAACAACCGCCCATCGCCATGGTGGTCCCGGCCTTCAAGAAGTTTTTTGACCTGTATTGATCCTCTCCCATCTAAAACTTGAATGTGATGTTTCCTACTATAGATAAGAAGAAAAGCAAAAAGCAGCAAAAGCCAGCCGTCAGCAAGCGGGTCAAAACACCTACCATCTTGCAGATGGAAGCCGTGGAGTGTGGTGCAGCCGCCCTTGCCATCATAATGGGCTACTACGGCCGTAAAGTGCCTTTGGAAAAGCTGCGCGTCGCCTGTGGCGTATCCCGGGACGGGCTTAAGGCCACTAATATTATGAAAGCGGCACGGTCCTATAATATGAAGGCAAAGGGATTTGCTAAATCCATTGATAAGCTCAAGGAGGCAGAAATGCCGCTTATCATTTTCTGGAACTTCAACCACTTCCTTGTACTGGAAGGGTTTGGGAAAGATAAGGTTTATTTGAGTGACCCTGCGCAGGGGCGGTATCAGGTTTCCTACGAGGAATTTGATGAATCCTACACCGGGGTGGCGATTGATCTCCGGCCAGGTGAGGGCTTTGAAAAAGCGAACGAAAAAGAGGGGCTGACTACCGCGCTGCGCAGCCGGATCTCCAATTCACAGATGAGCCTGGTCTTCATCGTGCTCGCCAGCTTGTTTTTAGTGATTCCGGGATTGATTATTCCTTCCTTCACGCAGATGTTTATTGACCAGTTTCTGGTAAATGGGCGGTCCAACTTCGTCATGCCGCTGCTATTGGCTATGGGAACGGTATTTGGCGTCAATGCCCTGCTCATTTTTATCCAGCAGTACTACTTACTCCGTCTGGAGACGAAGCTGGCGCTTGCTACGTCCAGTAAGTTTTTGTGGCATATTATGCACTTGCCCATCGCATTCTTCACGCAGCGTTCTGCCGGAGAAGTGGGCAACCGAGTCACCCTAAATGATAAAGTAGCGCGTCTGCTGAGTGGCGACCTCGCTAATGCTGCGCTGAATGTCATCGTAGTTGTTTTCTACGCTTTGCTTATGTTTAGCTATGATGTTCTCCTGACCACTATAGGTATCGTCATTGCCGCGGTGAACGTAGTTTGCCTACAGCTCGTTTCCCGTGCCCGTAAGGACAGCAACCGCCGCCTGGTTAATGAAAGTGGCAAGCTGATGGGAAGCACGATGTCAGGCATTAGCATGATAGAGACGCTGAAAGCCAGCGGTCGGGAGGGCGACTTTTTCACTACCTGGTCAGGGCACCTGGCTAAGGTGATGAACGCACAGCAAGAACTGGGCTGGCTGTCGCTGCGGCTCAATATCATCCCACCTTTTCTGATGGCCCTGAATACTGCTGTAATTATGGGTGTGGGCGCACTTCGGGTCATGGATGGCAATATGACCCTGGGTATGCTGGTGGCTTTTCTTTACCTCATGAATAGCTTCATCCGCCCTGTTAACCATTTGGTAGCAGTAGGGTCTACCCTTCAGGAAACGGAGGGGGATATGAACCGGATTGATGATGTCCTGGACTATGAAGTAGCTGAGGAATTCAGCCGGCAGGACAAACCCGAGGAGGATAACACGACCATGAGAAAGCTGACCGGTGCGTTGGAGCTCAAGGATATCAAATTCGGCTACACCCACGCTATGCCAGCTTTGATTGAAGATTTTAGCCTTAAGCTGGAGCCCGGCAGCCGGGTCGCGTTGGTGGGCGGCTCAGGCAGTGGGAAGTCTACTGTGGCCAGGCTGGTTGCCGGGTTGTATGACCCCTGGGAAGGCGAATTGCTCTTTGATGGCAAACCCAGGTATAATATTCCGAGGTCCGTCATGAATACTTCCCTTGCTGTTATTGACCAGGACATCTCCATGTTCAAAGGCACGATCAAGGAGAACATTGCTTTCTGGGACGACACCATCCCGGAGCGGGATATCATTCAGGCCGCTAAGGATGCAATGATCCACGAAGTGATCGCCTCCCGCAAGAACGGCTACGACAGTGAGGTCTCGGAAAAAGGCACCAACTTCAGCGGTGGGCAGCGGCAGCGCCTGGAAATTGCCCGGGCCCTGGTGCTAAACCCCTCCCTGTTGGTCATGGATGAGGCAACAAGTGCGCTGGACCCAAAGTCAGAGAAAATCATCATGGACAATATCAAACGGCGGGGCTGTACCTGCCTGATCGTAGCGCACCGGCTGAGTACGATTCGCGACTGCGACGAGATCATTGTCATGAAATTCGGAAAAATAGTTGAACGCGGCACCCACGAGGAGCTTATTGCCCGGGATGGCCTGTATGCCGAATTGATCAACTCCAAATAGTATATCGTCATGAAGTTTAAACCTACCGAAGTCATATTGGGCGCCAGCAAGCCTTTTATTCTCGATAAGCCTGACTATTGCTGGATGATCGCGTCCGGAGAAGTTGAAGTGTATTACCTGACCCGGGACGAAGAAGGGAACCTGACAAGCAGCCGGCATCATTTATACACGGCTCAAAAGGGCGACCTGCTCTTTGGCTTCCGGACAGATGGTGGTTTTGACCCCTTCACGCTCGCAGTGGTGGGGTCGGGCTGTAAATTGATCGAGGTCCATAAATCTGTTATCGGGCGGCTCCACAAAGGGCAGCTCACCCAAAAAATAGACTGCTGGGTCACAGCTTTTGCCAATTATATCCACCACGAGAACAGCCCCAGGGTATACCAGGATTTGACCGGGGCAACGGAGCCCGTAGGGCTGGAACAGAAGAGGGTTGCTTTTCCCGGTAAAGGCCTGCTTTGGGCCAGGCTCACAGCAGGTGAGGTCTGCTATTTTGGCAATACACAAGATCGCCTTTCCACCGAAGCAGATGCCCGGTATTTGCTGCCTGTTTCCCGAGAGCTTTGGATCAAGGCAGTTAAGCCAAAGTCTGCTGTGGAGTTAATGGATACCCGGGCGCTGGTGGAAGATGAAATTAGCCTGATGTTGTCCATCCACCATTTGCAGGCTTATTTTCTGCGGGAGCTGAAAAACCGCTTTGCTGAGCTTAATGACGCAGCTTCAGAACGCTTAATGGCAAGGGCTAATGCAGACAGCCATTCCATAGAGCGGGGGCTCAAGGCATTGAAGAATATCGTCTCTCCTGATGAAGAGGAGATTGTTTTCGGTGATATTGACAGTCAGAATACGCTATTGGGCGCCTGCCAGCTAATCGGAAAGGTCTCTCAATTCACGTTCACTCAGCCCAAATATCTGAGTGATTATGAAAATAACCTGACCGGTCAGCTGGCTGCCATTGCGAAAGCTTCCAACGCCCGTACCCGCAAGGTCATTCTCAGAGGTAAATGGTGGGCACAGGAAAACGGCCACTTACTAGCATTTACCCACGAAGGCAAGCAGCCGGTGGCTCTGATCCAAAAACCGACTGGTGGTTATCTCCTTCAGAATCCATCCGATCAGACGCATACTGAGGTGACGGAAGCTGTAGCACATACCCTGGATCCCACCGCTTATATGTTTTTCTACTCCTTTCAGGAGCGCATGTCGTCCATCAAAAAGATCGGGCAATTTGCCATTCGGGGTTTGCATAAGGATAGTGTGTTTATCATTCTCGCAGCTCTGGCTGGCAGTTTGATCGGCCTGCTTACGCCTGTATTGTCCGGCGTACTCTTCGACGATGTGATCCCGCAGGCGGACCGGAGTTTTCTCTGGGAAGTCTTTGCCATCATGCTGGTTATTGCCGTGGTGAAGACCTTGCTGGAGCTAACCAAAGGTATTCTGCTGTTGCGGGTGGAGACCAAATCTAATATTACGGTACAAGCCGGTCTAATGGACCACCTGATGCGGCTGCCAGTGACCTTTTTCCGGCGCTATTCGGCAGGCGACCTGACCATGCGGGCACTGGGTATTAATACCATCCGGCAGATGCTTTCCAAAACGGTCCTTACAGCAGTCCTGAGCGGTACCTTCTCTATCGTCAATCTGTTTCTGCTATTTTACTATGACAGCAGCTTAGCGTGGGTAGGGGTAGGATTAGCCGTATTGGCGGTATTGATCATCGGCAGCCTCGGCTTTATGAAACTGCGGTACGACCGGCAGCTATCAGACGTGCAGGGCAATATTCAGGGGTTTCTTTTTGAATTCCTCAACGGCATCAGTAAAGTGCGGGTAAGCGGTTCGGAGCGCCGGGTCTTTTCCCTGTGGGCGGATCAGTTTAGCCAGCTTAAAAATTTGGGCTTCCGCTCGGGCAACTATCAGAACTTCGTGGAGGTCTTCAAAGGTTCCTATCCGCTACTGACCAACATCTTCTTCTTCAGTTTTATCTTTTACACTTTGAACAATGCGACTGAGGCAACGGGATTGATTTCAGTTGGCGTATTTATGGCCTTCGTAACGGCCTTCAACCAATTCCTGAATGACTGTCTGAGCATGTGCATGGGGCTGATATCCTCCCTGAACATCATCCCACTCTATGAGCGCCTGAGGCCCATCCTGGAAGAAGAGCCGGAGTCGGCAGTCGATAATGCGGATCCGGGCGAGCTGTCCGGCGAGCTGGAGTTCAATGGCGTCAACTTCCGCTATCATGAGGATCAGCCCTTGATCCTGAAGGATGTTTCCTTTAAGATCAACCCCGGTGAGATGGTAGCTTTTGTAGGGCCTTCGGGCTCAGGTAAATCTACCGTGATGCGTCTGCTGCTTGGTTTTGAGGAGCCCGAAGCCGGCTCCATCTACTACGACGGGCAGGCCTTTGACTCGCTTAACAAAGAACAAGTACGCCGTCAGTTGGGTGTGGTATTGCAGCATGGCTCACTAATGCCCGGCAGTATTTATCAGAATATTGTCGGTAGCTCTGAACTTACTTTGGAAGACGCAGAATCCGCTGCTGCCATGGCCGGTTTGGAAGAAGATATCGAGCAAATGCCTATGGGTATGCATACCGTTATCAGTGAAGGCGGCAGCACCTTTTCCGGAGGTCAGCGGCAGCGGCTGATGATTGCCCGGGCGATTGTGCATAAGCCTCGTATCCTGTATATGGACGAAGCGACGAGTGCGCTTGATAACCGCACGCAGCGTATCGTGTCCGAGAGCCTTGACCGCTTGCAGGCTACGCGAATTGTCATTGCCCACCGCCTGAGCACAATTGTCAATGCGGACCGCATCTTCGTAATGGACCAGGGCCGTATCGTTGAATCTGGCACCTACAATGAGCTTATGGCGAAAGATGGGCTGTTCTCTACTTTGGCTAAGCGACAAATAGCATAGTCCTATGACCGTAAGCATGACTCATCAGCGACTGAGGGCATATACTCAGGAGGAAGACACGCTTCGGGCGCTTCACGACTATTTATTGCCCTCCTTTGTGCAGACAGTTGAAGCCCCGAAACAGTCGCTTGAAGACGCGGCCCTCGTGGAAACCTGGGAAGGCTATCTGATGGAGGCAAAAGAATCCGGTGTGTACCCTACTCTGTGCAGGCATTGGGTGCAGTTCCGGTTTCCAATAGCTGAAGGTATAAGTAATTCGGACAGTTATCGGCGGGCAACACGCCGGGGCGCCTCCACCCTGCGAATGCCGGAAGCCCATGGGTTGGCCCTGAAGGCACCGGACAGGCTAAAGCTATTCCTCTATGCCTCTCCCGCCGGACGTATCCCTGTACTGGTTGCAGAAGAACGAGTGGATTTTGAGGCTATCATTCGAGCACTCTGCTATTGCAATGAGCCCCGGCCTGTACCAGCTTCTATGGGAGCAGCGCTGATTAAGGGGCTCAACAACTGGAGCCGGGTGCGAAAGCTGCAGGCGCTGGGTGGTTATTCTAACCTGTCAGAGCATAAGGATTTGTTTCAGGACAGCGTAATTGTGCTGAGCCGCATTCCCTATAGTAATGTTCCGGCAACAGTTCTTGGGCTTGAGGCCGAAAACTGGCTGGAACAATCGCTTCAAATACGACTGGCTCACGAGGGCGCTCATTACTTTACCCTTCGGCGCTTTGGAAGCATGCACATCAATATGTATGACGAGCTTATTGCCGACTACGCCGGTATTAAAGCCGTACAGCCGCATTTTCGGGCTGAATGGTTTCTGCGGTTTATCGGATTGAAGGATTACCCCCGGCTAAGGGAGGCTGGCAGGCTGAACAACTACCTGGGGGAGCCCCCTTTAGATCGTCCTGCCCGTGAGGCGCTGCAGGCTATTCTTCGTGATGCAGCCCTGCAAGTGGAAGCCTTCGACCATAAGGTACAGTCCCAGGAAGGGGCCGATAAGCATTGTCAGTTACTGGCGCTTTGCCATCACAGTTTGCTGGAAATGTCTGCACCCAGCGGGAAAGAACGGTTGCTGCAGACATTCTATGAACTTCAACAATCCCTTGAGCTATGAGAACGGAAATGCTTTACGAAATCAATACCATCCTAAGCAATATCACTTTGGCAGTGGATGCCGAGCGCAGCACGGTTTTTCTGATTAATGATACGGACCACACCCTAAACAGCCTGGTCTCTCAGGGAATTGAGGACAACCTGATTACAATGCCTTTGAGCAGTGGCATCGCGGGGCGTTGCGCCCGAAAGGGGCAGCCCGAGGTGGTCAACGATGTATCGCAAAACCAATACTTCAATGCTTATTTCGATGAGATAACCGGATACACAACACAAAAAGTGGTTTGTGTACCCATTCGAAATGAAGCACAGGAGATCATTGGGGTGATTCAGTCCCTGAATAAGAAACAAGGCGGTTTCAATCAGAGGGACGTTACGATTCTGCAGAGCTTTTCTGATGCGGTGGCACTCGCCATTAAAAACGCACAGCTTTACGCTTCTGCAGAAGCCATTAAGAATGACATTGCTACCCTGCTCCGGGTGTCCTCTTCTATCAACTCCAAGCTAGACCTCAGTAGCTTGATTAAAATGATCATTACCAAGGCTTCTGAAATCACACGTTCTGACCGCAGCAGTTTCTTCCTGCTCGATCAGGAAGAAGACGTGCTCTGGACCAAATTTGGAGAAGGATTGGGGACTCAAATCATCAAAACGAATAAGGGGCTGGCTTACAGTGTGGCTAAATCCCGGCAACCGCTTATCGAAAATGATCCCTATCGCAACCCCAATTTTGATCAGTCAGTAGACCGTAAAATGGGCTACCGGACCCAATCCATTATCAGCATCCCTGTCTTCAACGCCAACCGTGAAGTCATCGGTGTGATTCAGTCGATCAACAAGAAAGAGGGGGCTTTTACGACACAGGATTTGTTTATCCTTAATGGATTTGCCTCTCAGATTAGTGTTGCTATTCAGAACTCTACATTGTTCGAGGAAATCAGCACCATTAAGAATTACCTGGATATTCTGTTCGAAAATCTGGACAACGGCATACTGACGATTGAAAAGGACGGCCGGGTTAAGACCGTCAACAAGCGGTGCTGCGATATTCTGGGTGTCCGTGCAGAAGAGCTTATCGGGCAGGACTACCACGATTTAGCGGCTAAATACTATGATTTTCTGGGCTATACCGACTACACTATGCGATCGGGCGAGAAATTCGAAAAGCTGAACATTGAAAGTACCAACCTTTACAACAAAAAACTGGTACTGAATTTTAATGCTCTGCCGATGAAGAACCCTGAGGGAGAAAGTATAGGGGTCATTAACGTTATCCGGGATATTACTTCAGAAGAGCGGGTCAAAGAGAACCTCAACCGCTATTTGCCGCAGCACGTCATCAATGAGATCATCAACAACGACGATTTATCGCTTTTCAATGGTGAATACACCCGGTGCAGTATCCTGTTTAGCGACCTTCGCAACTTCACTTCGCTTACCGAAAAGCTGGAGGCCATTGAAGTGGTCAACTTCCTGAACCGCTACTTTGATGTTATGGTCGACTACGTATTCGAGCATAACGGTGTGCTCGACAAACTCATTGGTGATGCCATTATGGCGACCTTTGGCATTCCGTACAATACTGAGCGCGACGCAGATAATGCCCTGCAGGCTGGGGTCAGCATGATCCGGAATTTGCACCGCGTGGGCGATATCACGCACCTCAAATATCAGTTGGGTATGGGTATTGGCATTGCTACCGGCGATGTGATTGCCGGAAACATTGGCTCTACCAAAAGGTTTGAATACACCGTAATTGGCGATGCCGTTAACCTGGCCTCCCGGCTGGAAGGGCTGACTAAGTTCTACGGCGTGCATATTCTGGTTTGTGAGGATACTTATCACCAATTAAGCGGTGCTTACCATTGGCGTGAGCTGGATTGCATCAAGGCTAAGGGCAAAGACGAACCGGTAACCATCTATACCCTGGCCAGTCTGCCCGGTGAGCAGCCCTGTGATGACGGGCGGCGGCTACTTGACTTTTACGCAGAAGGGCTACAGCTTTACCGTCAAAAGAACTTCCGGTCTGCCGAGCTGGCCTTTAAGAAGGCACTGTTATTTGATGAGCACGACCGCCCTTCACAGTTATTTTTGGAGCGCTGTTCCGAATTTAAGGCCTGCCCGCCCCAAAGTGGATGGGACGGTACCTGGCAATTTACCAAAAAATAGATGATGGCGCCTTTATTGCAGATCCGTATAGGTTTACGACAAGCGCCTAACCTTGTGGAATTTATTATCTAAAGTTTGCAAAATAAGGTGCCAAAAATCTTCAAAGGGCAAAATTTCAAGCTCATGGGCCTGATTGCTGAAGTTGATAGCAGTTGTTTTCATGCGCTTCAGGTATTTTTGCGCTCTGCGCTCCGCTCCGTTTCGATGAAAGGCAGATTTAGGGATTTCCAGCAGCATTTTTATGAAGCAGTTGCAACGGAAGTTTGGGTCGTTGCTCTTCAGGTAGCGGTCGCAGTATTTGTTGAGCGCGTCTATGCGTTCGACAGCAGGGTCGTATTTGTGTTGCAAGATTAGGAAAGCCATCTGTATGATCAGGACCGGAATATTCATGCCCTGTTTGTCTTTAGCAAAAGAGGGGATTTCGTTCAGGAATTTTCCGAGCCGCACCTTAGAGAAAGACCGGTCGCCGGGAGCTAGTTCAAATTTGCCCAGCAGGTACAGGAAGTGCAGGTGCATTTTGTACAACGACCAGGTTTCGTGCAGGATAGCGTAGGCATCATACCGCGGGTGATTGACCACTTCATAGTAACTATCGTAGGCACTCTGATAGTTTTTAGTATGTGCGGAAAGAAGGAAAAGGTACTCCTGCGTTTTAAACCAGTTGAAGGTTCCCTCTTCCACTAATTCACTACAGGTGATGGCTGTTTTTTTTCCTTCTTCAAACTCTCCCAGTTGTATATGGCATACCAGTTTATTTAGCAGGAAGTTTAGGGCGCCTCCTTTAAATTCAAAGTTGCTCTGATCAAGGTAGGCTATAGCTTCTGCACAGATGCCCTTGGCTTCCTGATAATTAAACACCCCCATTTTTCCCAGTAGCTGCACCTGATATAGGTAGTAGTAGAATTTGACATTCGTAGCCTTTTCCTTCAGAGGGGTGAGTTCTTCGAGGTACTTCCGGGCATCCGCCTCTATTTGGGGGTTTGCGATTACGCTATCCTGAGCGTGGTCAAGTACAAGCTTCATGTAGTATTTATGGGCCAGGTTATTGTAAGCTTCTTCCTGCCGGTAGCGCTTGTAGAGTTCATCGTAATACTCAAATCTTTCCCGGTTTTTTTCTCGGAGGGCATAGTGGTTGCGCAGGAAAAGAGCGATATTGACGATAAGGCTGAGGAAATCATGCTGAATAGCTTTGCGCAGCAACCGCTGGGCAATCGCTTTAGCGGAGGTCCGGGCTGACCGCTCGATGAGGATCTGACAGGCCGCCCATTCCTTCCAACACTGATAGTAAGCTTCGTTCCGGTCTTTCCCACCACCTGACTTGACCAGGAGCAAAGCATCAACCAGTCTTTTTTTTAATTCGTATTTAAGGTTGCGATACTTATTACTTACCCGCTGCTCGCCGTAAATCAGCTCAGTTGCTTCCAGGTCACTCGCTACTTCCCCTTTCTGAATAGTATCGAATAGTTGCTGCATTTTGGAGCCGTTGCCTCCAAAATAGGTTGTAGTGAGGCTGGCATCCTGAGCAGCGGTTTGGGTAAGGATATAGACTAATTCACGTAGTTCTTCCATACTAGATAGAGCTTTATGCGGTTTCAATCGGGACGGGCTTGACTGACATCAAATGAAAAATCAAGAGAGCTGTTTAATTCGTAATTTTTTTGCTAGTTGAGATTTGTTTTAAAAATAAAAAGTTGCGAAAGCTTGTTTATATCAAAGATAAGTATTTAGGTTGTTTTTTTATATATAAATATTTATTAAGTGATAGTATTTAGGATTTTTATTGATTAAGTGTTTGGTTGTCAGTGTGTTGAAGTGAATAAACGGCTATGGGGTGTTAATTTTGATCTGACGATCTTGCTGATTCTGTCATTGTGTTGCCTGTAAATCGATTATATATTTGTTATATAAGTTGTAAAGTACATCTAAGCATGCTTCGTCTTAGAAGCCAACCGCAAAGATAGCCCTTGGTCAAATAGCGGTTTAGTCGGCAAGCATGTATACCGCTCCCTGCACAGCCAAATCAACGCTTAAATATGCACAGTATTCACGCGTTTCAAGTATTACACAAGGGCCTGCATACACATATTTAAGAATAATGCCTCGTTTTACATCTAATAACGGATCCCATACAGGGTACCATTAGATCGTGCTTGTACTTTTTGAATTGACTATGCTTAAATACATAAATTAACCTAAACTAACCGCTATGTACACCCTTTTAATCTTGACACAGGAAACACCAATATTTGTTTCAAAAATTATTTTTCCAAAAAATGATTCTTTACCAAAAATAAAATCTGATAATATAATTATTGATGAATCATTTGAGCTTTAAAAGCTGAATTTTAAAAATTAGATAAGATTAAAACGATTCAAAAATGACTGTTAAAACGTCTAAATTCAAAGCTCGCCCGGTGCAAACGGAGCCAGTTGTTCAGCAAACCTTTGCTGAGGTAGTCCTGGGGCGACCAACCGCAGAGTGTAAGAACCTGGGTATCTGCAAAATGGAAAACGCCTGCACCAATAACTTTCTGGGCTACGATACCAGTAAGGCAGAGAACCGGCTCTACGGATTAGCCAGCCTTAAGGAAAACGATTACTTTGAGCTTTCCTTCCCCCGCAGCTCTTTGAGCCCGTATGCTTTCCGAAAGCACTTCGGCAGCGGGTACTTCCAGCTGGAAGAGGATTATAATGCCAGTCCGGAGTTCATGGGCAGGCCCATTCATTTACCTAAAGGTAACTACAAAGTAACGCTGACCGAGAGCCTCGTCTCTGTCCGCATCAATCTGTAATTTTTATTTAGCAAGGTGGCGTTCTTCAGGTATGGAGAGGTAGTGTAGGTTAACAATCTGCATACGGCTCCTCTGGCCATTTTTTGCCCTTGCCAGTGGTAATCTGCCGCCGGGCAAGCTCATTGTCAAAACACAAAGTGCCATGAATCAAGCGATTGCTAATACAAATATTAACTGGGAGTCTGAAGCTGTGCTTTCTCAGATTGCCAGCCATATCCAGAAACCTCTTGATGAAATCGTTCGGCTAACACGGTATATACAAACCCGTACACAGCAAAAAGACGCTGAGACCAACCGGGTTTCCACCATTATGCTGGAAAGCAGCGAACAGCTAGAGATGTTGATCCAAAATATCTTGGAGATTGAGCGTCAAAAGCTGATCAAAGTGGAAGTACAGGATAAATTTAAATATCCCGAGCTCTTTCAATTTGATGCGGAGGCCCTTTCTAAACGGCAGGAATTCCTGTCCGGGGATGACAGCCAGTCCGCCAACCCCGTGGCCCAGGCCGACCTGGAATGGCTCATGGATCTGGAAGCCACCATTTTAGACCACCTTGATGCTTCCTTCCTGAGCGTCTCTTGGCTGGCAGAGGAGTTAGCCGTCAGTCAGCGGCAGCTCTTCCGCATCGTGGAGAAGCATACCGGCCTAACGCCCAACCGCTACATCCGCAATCTGAGGCTTTATAAAGCCAGAACGCTGCTGAAAAACTATGCTTATAAGACCGTAAACGAAATTGCTCAGGCGGTTGGCATACGCGACCCTTACTATTTTTCGCGGCTTTTTAAGAAGGAATTTGGTGTGATGCCGAAGGAGCTGCTGAGTTGAGTGAGGATTTATTTTCACGGTTTTACAGAAAAGTATTTTTGACCGTTTTTTAGGCATTTTCATCAGTTCGCCAGCCCTTAATTTTACATCAACGAATGAAACAAAGCACAAATAACCAAGCCATGAAAAGTGAACAGAAAGTACTGTACGAGGTACTGCAAAAAGCTTGGAAGGATCCAGAGTTCCGAAAGCGGCTGATCCAAAGCCCCGTGGAGGAAATTGAGCGCCTGACTGGGGCGCGGATTGTGCTACCGGAGGGAAAGACCCTGGAGGTTTATGATCAGACAGATGCTTCCAAGGTGTATTTGAACCTACCGGTTATGCCTGATATGGGAGAGATGGAGCTTTCGGATGAGCAGCTGGAGGGGATTGTGGGGGGAGCTATAATTTCTTTAATGCCTGATGAATTGCAGCGGTTTGCTACATGCATCCGCCCTTAGTTACAAAAGTTGCTAAATGAAAGTTTTTTGGCATTTTTTCGAGCGTGTGTAGGATATATTTGCAGTATACGATTATACAATCTTATTAGGTAAAACTATTCTTTAATCAGTATTTTAAATCAATTGAAAATGAAATTAAGTAACAAACAACAGGAAGGCAAGCTGTTTTTGGAGTCAATAATCAAAAAATGCTGGGACGATGAGGCGTTTAAGCAAAGATTAGTGGCAAGCCCCCAAGAAGCGTTGGAGTCTTTTACAGGTAAGAAGCTAAATCTTCCGGATGGTTATCGGATTGTAGTCAATGACCAGACAGACAACTCCTACAACTACATCAACATTCCTAGACAGCCTACTTCTGACATGGAGCTAACAGAAGAGCAGTTAGAAATGATTGTAGGTGGAGACCTAGGCGCTTCAATTTTGTTAGGATGCTGTATTTATTTAGCAGCAAATCTAATCAAAGATCACTTGTCGTAGCACCTTTGCAATGGTCCTACAAGCCAGGATTCGGGATTTTCCTATTTTTCAAGGCTAAACCATAGACAAATGCTGACTCAAGCATAACTATATCGCAGTAATTTACCTTAAATATAAGATATCCCCTACTTGTGTGTGTATAACAAATTGCACAAGTTAGCTATCTTTAAAGTATGAAGAAGCCAACCCCCACCCCGAGCGAGCTAGAACAAGTTGCCGACGAGATACT
>NZ_JALEGS010000071.1 GCF_022763345.1 Phaeodactylibacter sp. | reverse complement strand
TAATCTATGAAATTTTCAAAGAACTTGCTCAGATGCTAAACATAGCATCTGACATTGAGTAGGTTTGCCGCGGCAAACCACTTAATCGTCAGTATAAGTATCTTACCGTGGTCTAAAACCTACTACACGTAATGAGAAAACCTATCCGCCCCCTACTTCACCTGATACTTATTCTGGGGCTTACTTCTTGTGCCAACTACCAGCTCAACTACAGCCCGGAGGCTTCCAACTGGGCAGCTGAAACCCATCCGACTGATCAACCTTTGATGCACACGGTATTTCTGGTGGGGGATGCGGGTAAAGGCACCAATCCCGCTCTGGACCTGTTGCAGCACAAGGTGCAGAATGCAGGAAAAGAAAGTACCGTCCTGTTTTTGGGGGACAATATTTACCCTAATGGCATGGCTCCCAAACCAGGCGCAGACCGGGCACAGGACGAAGAACGCCTGAAAGCTCAGCTCAACACCGTATTGGATTACGAGGGGAATGTCTTTTTCATCGCTGGCAACCACGATTGGGACAAATACGGTATCGACGGCCTGAAGCGGCAGAAAAAAATCATCGAAAAGTACCTTGACCGGGAGGATGTATTCTTCCCCGATCCTGGCTGTGGCGATCCGGAAGAAATAGAAATTAATGACAAGTTGGTCATCGTCCTGATTGATTCAGAATGGTACCTGTCTGACTGGGACAAAGACTATCAGGTCAACGCAGGCTGTGAAGTCAAAAGCCGTGCTGTTTTTGCCGAATTTATGGTAGAGGCGGTCAAGGGCAACCGCAATAAAGATGTACTCATCGCTATGCACCACCCACCTTATTCCACGGGGCCGCACGGCGGGCAGTTTACGTTGAAACAGCATTTGTTTCCGCTTACCGAGTTTGTGGAACCGCTATACCTTCCATTGCCTGTGGTGGGGTCAATCTTTCAATTTTTGAGAGGTACAGTGGGCCACCGCCAAGACCTGATTCACCCTAAATACCAGGAGCTTTCTGACATCGTGGTAGGCGCTGCCCGCCGCAATGGAAGTTTCGTGATTGCTTCGGGGCACGAGCATAGCCTTCAGTATATTGAGCAGGACGAACAGTCTTTTATTGTAAGCGGCGCAGGGTCAAAGACTACCGCTACCAACGCACGAAATGGAGGGCAATTTGCCTATGGGCACCTTGGCTTTGCACAGTTGGATTACTACGAAGACGGCTCTGCATGGGTGAAATACTGGGTGCCCGATGAGAATGAACCGCAGGGGAAGCTGGTGTTCCAAAAACAAGTGCAGCCCCCTTTGCCCAAGGTTGCAGAAGACCCGCCCGAGTCTTTCGAGCCTTTGCAGGACTCCATTACGATCAAAGTGAGTGAGAATGATTTTGAGCGAGGCAGGCTTTGGAACTTCTTTTGGGGCAAACACTACCGAAGCACCTATAACGCTACGGTGAAACTGCCGGTCCTGGACTTGACCACCTACAAAGGCGGGGTACGCCCGGTCAAGCGTGGCGGCGGTTATCAGACCAATTCCCTGCGGCTGGAGGGAGCAGATGGCCGGCAGTATGCCTTGCGCTCTATTGATAAAGATGCCTCCCGGACCCTGGGGTATCCCTTCAACGAGTCCTTTGTGACGGCGGTACTGGAGGACAACTTCAGCTCTGCTCATCCCTTTGCTTCCATTGCTACTGCTGACCTGGCAAAGGCAGCCGGTATTTATTACACGCAGCCTAAGATGTTTTACCTGCCCCGGCAGCCGGCATTGGGCATCTACAATGAAGACTACGCTGGTGCTTTGTACACTGTGGAAGAGCGCCCGGATGACGAAGTTTGGAATGACTATGAGCAATTCGGCGCACCCAAGCGCATCCGCAGTACCCTCGATACCCGGGAACGAATTCAGGAAGACCACGATGAGCAGATCGATTATCCCTTTGTTGTCCGCAACCGCTTGTTTGATGTGCTCATCGGCGACTGGGACCGCCACGATGACCAATGGCGCTGGTCAGAAATTGACAGCGGAGAGGTCGACTACTACCGGCCCATTCCCAGAGACCGGGACCAGGCCTTCAGCAACTATGATGGGCTGATCCTGGAACTGGCCAAGGGGACCACCCCGGACATCAAAAAGCTAAAAGCCTACCGGGGCGATGAGAACCGCCTGGAATGGCTGGTCTACAACGGTCGCCACTTCGATCGTACCTTCCTGTCCGGTGCAGATTGGCCCGTTTGGGAAGCCGAAGCCCGCCATCTGAAGGAACAACTGACGGATGAAGTGATTGAGGAAGCCTTCAAAAACAGCTGGCCGGGACCGGTCTATCAGCTGAATGCACCCGACATCATCCAAAAGCTAAAGGCCAGGCGGGATAACTTCATGGACATTGCCCGCAAGTACTACGAGCTTATGGCGAAGGAAGTGGACATCGTTGGCACCTTCAAACGGGACCTGTTCGTGATTGAACGCATGGACGACGGCCGCACCAGGATCCGGGCTTACGATACCAACAGCAAATCCGAAAAGGAGCTCAAATTCTATGACCGTACCTTTCTTCCGGAAGAAACTAAAGAAATTGCCGTGTATGGCCTCACGGATCAGGATGTATTCCGGGTGAAAGGCACCTGCAGGAACAACTGCATCAAAGTCCGTATGATTGGCGGGGTAGGGCAGGACATTCTGGAAGACGAGTCGAACGGGAAAGGCCTGATTTATTATGATGCCAAAAACGAAGGTAACCTGCTTCAAACCGGTTCCAAAGCGAAAGTGAAAAGGCGTTTTGACCCCGCTTTCAATATTTACGACCGCGAATCGAATGATTATAATTTCAATTACACCTCCCTCTTGCCTGCTGCCGGCTTCAATCCGGATGATGGCATCCTCCTTGGGCTGAGCGCGGCTTATACCACCTATGGGTTTAAGAAAGACCCCTATGCATCCCAGCATAAAATTGATATGAAATTCGCTACCGGTACGAATGGGTTTACCCTTGATTACCAGGGAGAGTTTATCGATCTTTTTGGGCCCTTTGAGCTTGGCCTGGATGCCGAATACCAAACGCCACTTTACTCCCGGAACTTCTACGGGCTGGGCAATGAAAGCATCAATATTGAAAACCTGCTGGACGACGAGGCCCTGAATTACAACCGCATCAAGCAGCGGGTGATTCGCGTGATGCCTTCGTTTATGCGCCGGCTCAATGCGCAGTCCAGAGTCCTTGTGGGCCCTACTTTCGAATCCATCGAAGTCGAGCGCACAGAAGGCCGCTACATTGATGAAATCGGCAACCGTTTTCAGGACGAACTCTTTGATGGGCTGGAATTTGCCGGGCTACGGTTTTTGCTTGACTACAAAACCCGGGACAACAATGCCATTCCCACCCGCGGGCTGGGCTTCTTTTTGGAAGGTGGCTGGAAGCAACAGCTGGAAGAGGGGCGCAAAAACTTCGCCTACCTGAACACCTCATTTTCCGCCTATCAGCGCATCGACCGGCGGGGAAAGCTGGTGTTTGCCACCCGGTTGGAATTTCAGCACCGCTTCAATGAAGATTATGAGTTCTATCAGGGCGCAACCCTTGGCGGGCCTGGGGAGGGGGCGAACTTCAGGGGGTTCCGCCGCGACCGCTTCATTGGCTCTACTGCTTTTGTGCACAATACCGACCTGCGCTGGAAGACCATCACTTCGGAGAACCCGACGCTGCCCTTCTCCCTTGGGCTCATGGCTGGCTTTGACCACGGCCGGGTATGGCTGCGCGGCGAAGATTCGGAGGTCTGGCACTACAGCTACGGCGGCGGCATCTGGCTTAGCCCCTTTGACTTATTTGTAGTAAGTGGCGGCGTCTACCGGGGTGATAATAAGGACAACCGGGTGGTGGTGACGGGCGGCTTCTTTTTTTAGACTGTGTAGGGAATTCGCTTTTGGAGCGAATGTAGTCAAATTTTATTCTGAACAAGGCGCGATGAGGGAGCCTAGCCTTAGCTAAGCGACTGAAGAGCAACGAAGTGCAGGATAAAATTTGGCAAATGTAGCCCAAATGGTGAAATCCCTACACAGTCTTTAATCCGATTGTTTAAAAACCAGTTAACCTTCAATTTATACCAATTGGCGTTTTTGCGGTCGATTTTTTCATCCAAAAATTGATCATGAAAAAGACCCTCTTTCTTTTGGCCATCCTACTGCCAGTCAGCTTGCTGGCACAGGACCAACTTTTGCACAACGACCGGGTGGAAGCCCGCCATAATCCAACAACTTTTAATCCCAACTGGGCACCGTTCTACCATGGAGTGGCTTCCGGTGACCCCCTGGAAGACCGGGTCATCATCTGGACACGGGTCACCCCTGCAGAAATGGACAATATGCCCATTGAAGTAGACTGGTTCGTAGCCACCGATGCAAGCATGAGCAACATCGTTCAAAACGGGACTTTCACCACCGGGCCGGAGCGTGACTACACGGTAAAAGTGGATGTGACCGGGCTTGCATCCGGTACGACTTACTACTACGCATTCTCTGCCAACGGTGCAAATTCGCTTATCGGTAAAACCAAGACTACGCCCACTGCGGATGAAGCCAGCCACTTGAAGTTTGGCGTGGTGTCCTGTTCTAATTTTCAGGCCGGCTACTTTAATGCCTACAAGCGCCTTTCGGAGCGTACGGACCTGGACGCGATCATTCACCTCGGCGATTATATTTACGAATACGCCGATGGGGGCTACGGTGATAGCACTCTGACCGCCAACCGCCCGCTTGAGCCTTCCACTGAAATCGTTACCCTGGAAGAGTACCGCGCACGCTATTCCACCTATCGCCTTGATACCGCCCTGGCACGCGCCCATCAGCAGCATCCTTTTATTGCCGTATGGGATGACCACGAGAGTGCGAATGATGCCTATACCGATGGTGCCCAAAACCACACCGAAGGCGATGAAGGTAGCTGGACAGATCGCAAAGCTGTTGCCAAGCAAGTCTACTTTGAGTGGATGCCAATTCGGCAAAATGCAGACGAAAGCATCTACCGCACCATCCGCTACGGCAATCTCATGGACCTCATTATGCTGGATACCCGGCTGGAAGGACGGGAGGAGCAAATTCTGGACGTCGAATCTCCCGAATTATATGATCCGGAGCGCACCCTTCTGGGGGAAACGCAGCGGGCCTGGTTCCTGGAGCAGCTCTCAACTTCTGCGGCCAAGTGGAAAGTCATCGGGCAGCAGGTGATTTTCTCTGAACTTAACGTGGGGTGGGCAGCACTGCTTGATCCTAACGGGGCTACCTATCAGCAACTGGAGAGTACTTTTCTGGACATTTGGGATGGTTATCCGGCGGAGCGTTCAGCCATCATTGAGCACATTAGCACAAATGATATCGATAATGTGGTCATTCTGACCGGCGATTTCCACAGCACCTTCGCTTTCGATGTGACGGGTATGCCAGTAGATTTGCAGTTCCAGGATATTCCAAATGTTGGTACGCTGCCTTTCTACAATACCTCTGGCACGTATGATCCGACAGATGGTTCCGGCTCAGTGGCCGTAGAATTTGCTGTGCCAAGTGTGACTTCCGCGAATTTTGATGAGAATGTGGGGGCTCCTACTGCCGTTGTTTTCGAAGGTCAAATTAACACCCCAATCGCGGCAGGGCCACTACAACTGGGTAATCCCAACCCTCATATGAAGTACACTGACCTCATTCAGCATGGTTACTTTGTACTTGACGTCAGAGAAGAGCAGGCACAAGCCGACTGGTTCTTCACTGACATCAGCCAAATTGTGGAGGAGGAAGCCTTTGGTGAAGGTTGGCTGACACTCGATACCGAGAACCACCTTCAAATTGCAGCCGGTCCTGCAGAGCCAAAAGACATACAGGACATACCTGCGCCTAACGACCCACCGGCTATTCTGAGCAATGTGGAAGAAACGATCAACCGGGCAGATCAGGGATTTGTGGTGCTTTCGGCCCACCCCAATCCTTTCCGGGACATCAATACGCTGCACTACGCGCTTTCCCAAAAGGCACAAGTGCACATCGCGCTCCACGATGCCACCGGCAAACAGGTACGCCAACTGCTGCATCAGGAAATGCAGCCCGGCGTTTTCTCGCTTCAGTTGGATGCGAGCGGGCTACAAGCCGGCACCTATTTTTACCAGATTGCGGTCAACGGTCAACAACAAACCGTGAAAGTGATACTCAAGTAAATCTGTACTACCTCTATCCATAAATGAAAAATCCCCGCTCCGTATGCAACGGAGTGGGGATTTTTCTGCTGTACAAAAGGCTTACTTCTTAGGCGGCTTCGTCGGCCGTACTTCCACCTTGCTGGGCAGGGTACGCGGGTGCATGTTCAGCAGGTCCATGACCATCTGCCCCATGTCTTCAGGCTGTATCTTCCAGGCATCCTTTTCGTTGGGCGTGTGGTCGTTGAAATAAGTGGCCACCGAGCCCGGCATGATGGTGGTGACTTTTACATCATCCTGTCGCAGGTCGAGCATTACTGCCTGCGTAAAGCCCACCAGGCCAAACTTGCTGGCATTGTAAGCGGAGCCGGAGGGGAAGAAGTTCGTTCCCGCCAGGCTGGCAATAGTGATCAGGTAACCTTTAGTCTTTTTGAGTTCCGGTATGGATGCCTTGGTCGTATAAAACACCCCCGTCAGGTTGGTGTCGATAACGGCATTCCACTGTTCCGCAGTCATCTCTTCGATAGGTGCGAAGTGCCCTACACCGGCGTTGGCAATAGCGACATCCAGCTGTCCCCACTCCTCAATTACCCGTTTTACGGCATTCTCCTGGGCTACCATATCGCGCACATCCGCGGCAATGCCAATAGCCTTGCCAGGCCCCAATGCGGTGAGCTTTTCGGCTGCTGCATCGGCTGCTGTTTGCTCGCGGCTTGTCACTGCAACATGCATACCGTTTTTAACCATTGCTTCGGCTACGCCGAGCCCTATTCCTTTGCTGCCGCCCGTGATGAGAGCGGTCTTTCCGTTTAGTTTTGTTTCCATACCTGTATAACGGCTGGGCTGGGGCTGGGTTTAGGTCGGTACAAAAAAATACCCGCCCCCGGAACACTCCGAAGGCGGGCAGGCAACCGGGCCTATTGCACCGGCTTAAAATCTAAATTTATATTTACTCCACAATCAGGCGGCGGGTCAGCACCCCTTTTGCAGAAGTCAGGCGGATCAGGTAAATGCCTGCTGGCATTTGCGTCAAATCAATTTGCGCCTGATAGTCACTGCGGTAACTTTCCACCCGGCGTACATTGAGTACCTGTCCGGTGCTCGTTACAATCGCCAGATCGTATGCAGTGGATTGCAGGTCGCTGAGGCGGACGGTAGCCAGGCCGGTGGTCGGGTTCGGGAATACCTCGAAGCCTTCCTGTGTGAGCAGGTCGCGGGTGCTATTGCAGACTTCGATGTTGAAGTCCAGCACGATAGTCTGCTCGCAACCGAATTCATTGACAACAGTAGCTTCAATCGCATATTCGCCAACGTCCAGCCCTTCAGTGGTGAATTCCTCGACGGCAGTCCCGTCAATGACGAGTTCATTGCCTTCGCCCGGGCTGAAAACAAAGATATCATCTACGCAAACCACCGTATCAACCGGGAAGGTAACCATAGGCACAGGGTTGAAAGTAACCACGACCTCATCGTCACCACTACAGCCATTAGCGTCAGTTACGGTTACGGCATAAGCACCGTCCATGTCCACTTCAAGGGTTTGTCCATCGGTATCGTTGCTCCAGCTGTAGGTGTCAAAGCCAGCTCCTGCATCCAGGGTAACGGTTTCGCCTTCACAAGCTTCGATGTCGTCGCCAAGAGCTACAACGGGCAGTGGGTTGACCGTCACTTCCACCGTATCCATGGCCATGCAACCGCCGGCAGTGGTGGCCATAACCGTCACGGTACCGCCTTCTGCCACTTCAATCGTGTTGCCTTCGTCACCCGTAGACCAGGTAATGGTTTCGTAAGCATCGCCTACGGTCAGCATCGCGGTCTCGCCTTCGCATAGCGTGACTGTAGCAGGCAGGTCAACGATTGGGCAGCTCAGGTCGATCTCAAACATGGCTACAGAGCCACTGACTTCGTAAGAAACCGCCAGCAGTGGCTTGCCGCTTGGGCTGCTGAATGCCGGGATAAAGGCCAAGCCTTCCGGTGCCAGGTCGCCGCCTTCAGTATCTACTGTACGGGTATTGATGTATTGCAGGAAGACCGGAGATTCCGGTGCCGATACATCGTAGACCATCACTCCGCCGATGCGCTCCAGCGCGATGAAGGCATAGTGCTTGCCGTCAATCTCGGCAGTGGTTACCGCTTCCGGCTCCGGGCCTTTGTCATCGGAGCGGTTCTTGAAGTTGTTCTCGTCGTCGGTGGTGTTGAACAGGGCACCGAATACTGGGTCGGCGGCAGTGATTTGCTCCAGGTCATTGCCACTGTCGAAAAGCAGTGCACCGGAAGCAGCGTCCCAAATGGTGAAGGAACGACCACCAAAAGCAAAGATTTCGTCGAAGTCGCCATCGCCATCGGTATCGCCATTGGCTGTAGTTACTACGAGGCGTCCGAGGAGGTTCTCGTCCTTAAGGATATCTGCGTCCGGGAAGGTAGTTGGGTCAAGGACATATTCATCATCCTCTACCCGAGCCTCTTCAGAGTAACCGTCATAGTCACGGGCATCGCCTTCGTTCACGGAAATCAGGTAGCTCTGGCCACCCACTGTGAAGTAGTCGATTGCATCGGGTTGATACATGCCTTTCACCGGCCAGTTGGCGAAGAAGATATCATTGGTACGGTTAGAGGCATCGAAAGTGACGCCATCTGCGGTCCAGTCTTTGAAGCCGAGCGGGAGGATGTCCACCACCGTGTTGGAAGTCAGGTCTACCAGCACCAGAGCGTTGTTCTCCTGACAGTTGACGTAGGCGGTAGTGCCGTCATCAGAAATAGTGATGTATTCCGGCTCCAGGTCCTGCGCAACGGTAGCGCCCGGGCCAAAAATGCGCACGCCCGCCGCTTGCAGTGCTGCCTGCTGATCGTTGAAGGCTTCAAAACCTAGCGTGGTTACCGTAGCTGCAGCCACACCTCCGCTGAGGTCAATGATGCTCACAGAGCCTAACGGGTCAACGTCGTAGTCGTCGTTGGGCTCGCCTTCGTTGGCGGTGAGGGCCTTAGTGCCGTCAGGAGTGAAGGTCACCATATCGGGCAGTACGCCCACCTCAACGGCATTCAGGAAGTTACCATCCGTATCGAAGAAGGCGACCATGCCTGCGCCATCGACTGCATCTGCTTCAATGGCTGCTGCAACAATACCATTGCTAACCGCTACAGAATTGATGCCTGCGCCGTATGCAGAGATATCGATGGAAGAAATCAAAGTGATTGCAGCTGGGTTGCTGTAGTCAAGGATATCAACCTGATTGTTCTCGCCGTTAGTGAGGAACAAGCGGTTGGTCTCGCCGTCAAAGGCTACAATTTCAGCCGTGCCTTCGCCTCCGCCGGTGAAGTAGCTGCCGAGATGGGTCAACTGCAGCTCAGGGTTGGTTGCGGCAACGGGCGCCATATCGTCATTGTCGATAATGCGCACAATGTGGCGTGTGGTCTCGCCCAGCTTAACTTCGCTTTCTGCCGCATCAATCTCGAGTACGATGTACTGTCCGCCCAGCTCCATGTTGTCGAGGATATCGAGGGAAAGGAACTGAGCCGTATTGGTACCGTCAAATTCCACTTCCGTAGAAGCCAGGGTGAAATCAGTGCCTTCGGTAGCGGTGGAACCGGCAAGGATATTCACAACGGCTTTACCCGTCAGCCCGCCAGCCTGCTCTACGGCAATTTCCAGCTGTAGTGCGCCACTGCCTTCTTCTACGGTAGTGAGGTTGTCAGCGAAGGTGACAGTAGACTGCGTCTGCAGCTCAAATATGCCGACGGTGCCGCTGACCTCGTAGGATACGGCAATATAGGCTTTGCCATCCGGGCTGTCCGCAGCATCGATAAACGCGATGTCCTCCGGTGCCAGGTCGCCGCCCAGCTCGTCTACGGTACGGGTATTGATGTACTGAATGAAGGTTGGAGCAGCAGGGTCCGCAATTTCGTACACCATGATACCACCGATGCGCTCCAGCGCGATAAAGGCGTAAGGCACGCCGTCAATTTCTTCGACGATTACGGCTTCCGGCTCAGGCCCTTTATCGTCGGAGCGGTTTTTGAACTCGTTTTCATCATCGGTGGCATTGAAAATGGCACCGAAAACCGGGTCTGCTGCTGTAATTTGCTCCAGGTCATTGCCACTATCGAAGACAATGGCACCACTGGCTGCATCCCAAATCGTGAAGGAGCGACCACCATAAGCGTACAGCTCATCAAAGTCACCATCACCATCGGTGTCGCCCGTTGCGTTTGTGATACGAAGCCGTCCAAGCAGGGCATTGTCTTTAAGGTACTCGGCATAAGGGAAGGCTGTTGGGTCAAGTACGATTTCATCATCTCCGATGCGGAATTCCTCAGAATACCCATCGTAGTCCCGCGCATCTCCTTCGTTAGCCGTGATGATGTAGCCTTGCCCGCCGACCGTAAAGAAGTCGATAGCGTCGGGCTGATACATGCCTTTGATGTTCCAGTTGGCGAAGAAGATGTTGTCGGTGCGGTTGGAAGCATCGAGCGTTACGCCTTCTTCGGTCCAGTCTTTATAGCCGAGTGGCAGAATGCCGGTCACGACTTCGTTAACGATGTCAACAATCAGCAGCGCGTTGTTTTCCTGGCAGGACACGTAGGCGGTGGTGCCATCATTGGAAATAGTGACGTACTCCGGCTCCAGGTCCTGGGCAACCGTAGCGCCGGGCCCAAAAATGCGCACGCCTTGCGCTACAAGGGTGGCCTCATCATCGTTAAAGTCAGTCAGCGGCAAGTTGGTCACCGTAGCTGCGGCTGCACCTCCGCTCACGTCTATGATGCTGACGGAGCCTTCGGGGTCCACATCGTAGTCGTCATTCGGCTCACCTTCATTAGCGGTAAGGACTTTGGTGCCATCCGGAGTAAAGGTCACCATATCGGGCAGTGGCCCTACCGTGATCTGATTGAGGAAAGTTCCGTCCGTGTCGAAGAAGACTACGCTGCCGTTATCCGTAACGGTTTCTGCCTCCATAGCGACGGCCACTAAGCCATCATGCACCGCCACGGAATTAATGCCACCGCCGTAAGGAGCCATGTCAACAGAAGATACGGAAGACAGGCTGGCCGGATTCGAGAAGTCTACGATATCCAGCTGATTGTCTTCAGAGTTGGTGAGGAAAAGCCGCTGTGAGGCGGGGTCGTGGGCTACGATTTCCGCAACTGCACCGGAGGCAAAACTGCCTACGTGGCTGAGACGAGTGCTTGGGTCAGCCTGAGCCACCGGTGCCATATCATCGTTATCTGCAATCAGGACAATGAGGCGGGATCCACTTCCTATTGATGCGGTGCTGCTTTCATCAAATTCCAGGATAAGGTATTTGCCGCTCAGGCTGCTGTTGTCGAGTACCTCCAGGTCGAGGCTGAGCGCATCAGTTGAACCTGCCGGAATACTGAGCGTAGTGGTGCCCAGGTTGTAATCTTCACCAGCCACGGCAGTGGAAGCCATCGCTACATTTACCGTAAGGTTGCCAGACAGGCCGCCGGCCTGCTCAATTTCGATGGGCAGTTCGATGGTGCCTGCGCCTTCCATCACTTCAACAGTGCTTTCCGCGAAAGTAACCGTTGGAGGCGTGGCGATTTCGAATACGCCGACCGTTCCGCTGACCTCATAGGAAACGACGGCGTAGTACTTGCCATCGGGGCTATTGTCCGGCGTGATGATTTTTACATCTTCCGGTGCCAGGTCGCCGCCTTCGGTTTCTACCGAACGGGTGTTGATATACTGTAGGAATACAGGTGCTTGCGGGTTAGAAATGTCGTAAACCATCAGGCCGCCGATGCGCTCCAGGGCAATGAAGGCATAAGGCACGCCATTGATCTCTGCAACGGTCACCGCTTCCGGTTCCGGCCCTTTGTCGTCTGAGCGGTTTTTGAAGTTGTTCTCATCATCAGTGGTATTGAAAATAGCACCGAAAACCGGGTCAGCAGCGGTAATCAGTTCCAGTTCAGAACCGCTGTCGTACACCAGGTCTCCGTTGTCAGCATTCCAAATGGAGAAAGAACGGGCGCCGTAGGTGAATAGCTCATCGTAGTCTCCGTCGCCATCGGTATCCCCATTGGCGGTGGTCATATTCAGACGGCCAAGGAGGGCTTCA
This sequence comes from Phaeodactylibacter sp., assembly GCF_022763345.1. Lineage (GTDB taxonomy): Bacteria > Bacteroidota > Bacteroidia > Chitinophagales > Saprospiraceae > Phaeodactylibacter. The sequence continues at coordinate 2,989 of NZ_JALEGS010000071.1, read as the reverse complement.
TTTTGCAGGTAAGCTGCATTTGGGAAAGCGGTGGGATCGAGGGTGATTTCATCGTCACCGATCCTTGCTTCTTCAGAATAGCCGTCATAATCGCGGGCATCCCCCTCATTTGCAGAAATAAGGTAGCGTTGGCCGCCAACGGTGAAGTAGTCGATCGCATCGGGCTGATACATACCGCGGATCGGCCAGTTGGCGAAGAAAATATCGTCGATGCGGTTAGAGGCATCCAGTACGATGCCTTCTTCCGTCCAGTCTTTATAGCCCAGTGGAATGACAGCCAGTGCGGCAGCGGATTCAATGTCGATGAGGACCAGTGCGTTATTTTCCTGGCAATTCGCATAGGCCAGGGTGCCGGTTTCGTTGATGACGATAAATTCAGGCTCAAGGTCTTGAGCAACAGTGGCACCAGGCCCAAAAATACGGACGCCGGCATCTTTGAGGCTCGCTTCGTTGTCGTTAAAGCCGACAAAGCTGATGGTCGTTACATTGGCGTTGGTGAGGTTGGAAGCACCTACACTCAGGTCGATAATGCTGACGGAGCCTTCGGGGTCAATAGTGTAGTCATCATTAGGCTCCCCTTCATTGGCCGTCAGCACTTTGGTGCCATCCGGAGTAAAGGTCAGCATATCAGGCAGTGGGCCGACTTCCACCTGGCTCAGCAGGTTGCCATCGGCATCCCAAAACGTAACGGAGCCATTGTCGGTGACTTCATTGCCTTCCAGGGCAACGGCTACAATACCATTGGCAACAGCTACGGAGTTGATACCGCCACCGTAGGGCGCCATGTCGATCGCAGTGATGGTAGAAAGGCTTGCCGGGTTGGAGAAGTCAACCACATCCAGTGTGTTCTCCTCGGAGTTGGTGAGGAAGAGGCGCTGTGAAACCGGGTCGTGCGCCACGATCTCGGCCACCGTGCCGGAGTTAAAGCTGCCTACGTGGCTGAGGCTGATCGCAGGGTCTGCCGGGGCCACAGGTGCCGTCAGCTCATTGTCCTGAATCAGCACGATGAGCTCCGTCTCGCTGCCTGTCGTGGCATTGGTCAGCGACTCAATAGCGAGGATAAGGTAGCGGCCACCTACCGTACTGTTGTCAATCAGCTCCACCTCTACACTTTGAGGGTCGGTGCTGTTGGCTGGGAAGGAGACAGTGGTGGTATTTAGATTGAAATCTTCACCCGCCACAGCTGTGGATGCCCCCACCACGCTGATTACCGCTTCGGTGGGAAGACCGTTGGCGTTGGTAATGCCGAGGTTGAAACTGACGGTGCCGTCTGCTTCATTCACCACTACATTAGGCACTTCGAAAGATACAACCGGCTCAATGGCAGGCATGTACACGCCCGGTGTCGCCAGGATATCGGTGCCGTTGAAGGCTTCGGTGTTGGCGAACCAGTTGGCGCCATCGTTATTGTCTAGTGTGGGGTCGAGGAGTTCGAGAGAAGGGCCGTCGCCATCTGCTTCAGTAGGCCAGGGGGCATCATCGAGGTAGTTGACAAAGTCTATAGTGTCTCCAAGAAAATTGCTCAGAAGAATATCCTCGTTTCCATTGGTAATATCGTCGAAGCCCCAATCGTAAAAATCAAGGCCAAAGAAAGCTTCGGCTTCGGCTTCATCCAGCGCGACAAGTACCACCTCTCCTGAACCCAGCGTCTGCTCAGGAAAAGTAAAGCTAAACTCTGAGCTGAGTGTAAGCCCGCCTATCAGAACAGGGTCGGTACCTGCATTGAGGATTTCAATAAATTCAAGGACATCATCTCCGGGAGGGTTGTACAGGATTTCCGTAATCACCAGATTAGGCGTGGTGCGGTTGATAATCCAGTCGAAAGCAAAGGCTTCCAGCAGGAAGTTGCCCGCTGCATCGGTCACCAGTCCAATAGAGATATCAAAGGCCTGCCCATCGGCAAAAGGCATGTCGTAAGTGATGGTTACGAACGGGAATTCGTTGCCCCCGGGCTCCGTGTAGGTGATGTCAGAAATGTTGCCATTGGTGGTGTAATTCATGGGGTTTTCCACACTAGCCACATCCATTGGCTCACTGTAGGTGATGCGGATGCTCGTATCACCGAGGAGTTCCGCACCAAGTGCGAGCGGCGGCAGGAAGTCTTCGGTGCTGCTGAAGAGGGACACATCGTCAAAGCCAGCGTAGTCAGAGCCACCGTTTTGCTTAGCCATCAGGCGCAGGCGAACGGTAGAGATACCCACCGGCAGATTGACGAAAACGGTTTCCCAGCCACCGGTGTTGCGGGAGAGGTCTACGTAGTTGGCCATGTCAAAGCCCATGCCGGGCTCCGTTTCCACAATGTAGCCAATAGAGTCTCCGGACTCATAGCCAATGGTGTTGTACTTAAAGGTGAGTGCATTGACGGAAAAAGCGGAAACATCTACTGCGTCAAAGTCCATTGTATGGAAATCAGCGTTGCCTCCGTTGTCATTCTCCAGGTCGCGCATGTACCAGAAATTCATTCCACTTGCCGGGCCAATATTTGCTGTTGGCCCAGACACTGCCCACGCATCGTCATCGATGTCATAGGTAGCGGGATTAATGGTATAATTCCAGGTATCATTGGCGGAGCCTTCGAAGCCCTGAAACAATTCCTGATCGTCTTGCGCAAAAGACATAACGGAAAGCAGGCAGAGCAACAGAGTGCCCAGGCTCTTTCCAAAGCGGTAATCGTACTGCATGAAAGAAGTTTTGGTTTTGGAATGTATTTTGGAAGCGTAAAGCTACGGCGGGCAAATGCAGGGTGGGTTAACTGTAGATTAAGTAAGCGTTAATTTTGATGTGAGTTGAGAGGTCCAAATTGGGTTTGGGGTTTGTCCAGACCTGTAATGTGAAAACAGGCATTTTTAGGATGGAGGCTTTTTATTTACCTACCTGCGCCGGGTATCATGGTTCTACGACGTCTTTTGTCCGTTTTGTCCGGCTCATTAGGCAGACTACACTTCCTTTGAGTAGCTGAAGGTGTCTGCGCCGGACTCCTGAGGAGGCG
>NZ_JALEGS010000070.1 GCF_022763345.1 Phaeodactylibacter sp. | reverse complement strand
TTGACGGTCAGGTTTAGAACAACCGTGGAGTCACATCCCTGGAATGATCCGCCGGGAATGGTTTCTGTAAAGGTGCCGGAGGTGAAATAGGGTACGCCATTAATGGAGAAAGACTCCCCATCGCAGATTTGGGCACTAATGTTTTCGGTGACGGGCGGATTGACGGTTAGGTTCAGAATAACCGTAGAGTCACAGCCTTGGAATGAACCTCCAGGGATGATTTCGGTGAAGGTGCCGGTGGTTGAGTACGGTACCCCGTTGATGGAAAAGGACTCTCCGTTGCAGATTTGGGCGGCGATGTTCTCGGTTAAACCAGAGATTACGGTTAGGTCCAGTATGATCGTGGAGTCGCACCCCTGGAATGAGCCTCCGGGGATGATTTCGGTAAAGGTACCGGTGGAGGAATAGGGCACGCCGTTGATGGAGAAAGACTCCCCATCGCAGATTTGGGCGGCGATGTTCTCGGTCACAGCTGGGTTGACGGTTAGATTCAGAATAACGGTGGAGTCACAGCCTTGGAAAGAACCGCCGGGTATGGTTTCTGTAAATGTACCGGAGGTGGAGTACGGTACGCCGTTGATGGAGAAAGACTCCCCGTCGCAGATTTGCGCACTAATGTTTTCCGTGACGGGCGGGTTGACGGTCAGGTTTAGAATAACCGTGGAGTCGCAGCCTTGGAAAGAGCCACCGGGTATGATTTCCGTAAAGGTACCTGTGGTGGAATACGGCACGCCGTTGATAGAGAAAGACTCCCCGTCGCAGATTTGGGCGGCGATGTTTTCCGTCACGGGTGGGTTGACGGTCAGGTTTAGAATAACCGTGGAGTCGCAGCCCTGGAAAGAGCCACCGGGAATGATTTCCGTGAAGGTGCCGGAGGTGGAATAGGGTACGCCATTGATGGAGAAGGACTCCCCATCGCAGATTTGGGCGGCGATGTTCTCGGTTAGACCAGAGGCTACCGTAAGGTTCAGCACTATCGTAGAGTCACAGCCTTGGAATGAACCGACAGTTATCACTTCTGTAAAGGTGCCGGTGGTGGTATAATCCGTCCCATTGATGGAGAAGGACTCTCCATCGCAGATTTCGGCACTAATATTCTCTGTGACTCCTGAGGTTACAGTTACTTCCGCAGAAGCGGTCACTTCTTCCCCGCAGTCGTCGGTGACAGTCACAGTGTAGGTTGTGGTTTGGGTCGGAAACTCGACGATAGAAGCCCCTGAGGCCCCTGTACTCCAAGCGTAGGAATAGCCTGGCAAACCGCCGTCAACGGTTACGTCGAGTTCTGCCGATGCCCCTTCGCATACAGTGAGCGGAAGCACCTCTGCAGACAGCGGCGGAACGTCTTCAATAATTAATTCTATAGAGGTAGATGTGCAGGAACAAGGGGACTGCAAATCGAGAATGATCGTTTCCTGGCCCTCAATGATGTTATCGGGTAGTACCGTCACCGGTAGGGTAACCTCGCTTAGACCAGCGGGTACGGTCACAGAAGTGCCAAACGGGAGGTAATCTACCCCTGCCGTAGCGGTACTTTGAGGGGATACAGAGAAATTGATCACTCTATCTGTACTGATATCTCCGCCGGCTCCTAAAATGAAGCTGCCGTCTGAACAGGCCTCGAAGGTGATGTTGGAGTTCGTAGTCGGAGAAAAGGCTTCACCGGAAGAGGCTCCTCCTGCGTTAAAGCTATTGGCTTGCAGGAAAACGGCAGAATCATAAACATTATCTGTACCATCGCCAATTATGAGTTGAATCGTATATTGCTCGCAGGGTAATACATTGGCTATCGCTGATAGTACAGTGGTAAAACCATCAAACTGAATATCCTGCTGGTTGAAAAAGGTGCCGCCACATTCATCGGTGTTGCTTATGTAAAAATTACTATTGGTAAACTCATTAATGGTGTTGATGGAAATAGCATCATTAGTACCGGGTACGAGTGCAATATTCTCGCCATTCATACTGAAACCTCCGTTGATACCAGGGCCACTAATGAAAAACCCAAATACATCATTGAAATCATCACCTACGAATTCGCAGTATTCTTCTGAGGCAAATACAAAATTGAAGTTGATCTGAGATACGGTTGGGGTAAACTGAAAGGAAATACCATTAGCATCAAAGACATCAAAAGGTGCCGATAAAATTTCAAGATCTGGATTTCCAACTCCATCGAGGTCAGTGCCTTCATCAGAAAAATTATTGGGCCCTGGCGCATCTTGAATAGATCCGGTAGAGAGTATAATACCGTTCCCAATTCCAATGGAAGCATTACCGTTTGAAAAACTACCAACACCAACAGGGTTCCCGATAATTGTAGCGTTGGCCACATCAAAACAACCGCCCCCGATAAAGATGTTTTCAATGAGTGATTGCGCAGACTGCCCGCCCTGTACCTGTAGGTTGGCACGCGAAACCGCAGACGTTTGGGGAGGCCGCGAGCGGCGGCTTACGGAGAGATAGACGGCCACTGCTTCGTCTACTCCCGCTTCCTTCTGAAGAAGGAGGGTATGGCAGTCTTCTTCTGCAGTGAAAGAAATTGGGTTGGCAAGGCTGCCGTCTGCCTGGACGAAATTAACGGTAGCTCCGTCGATACCCGACAACCGCAATTTGTAATCTTCACCAATTTGGAGATTGCATAGCTCTACTTCCTTTGTATTGCCACGCATTTGTAGCAGGTGGCGGGAAGCACTGCCCTCGTGCTGAATGGTGATTGGGTTGGTACGGAATGCACTGCATAGTACTATAATAAGAATACCCGACAACAAAAAGCAAAGCGTGTAAATCTTAGTGTTTTTCATTTTGAGACTTTTGTAACCGGCTACACCTTGTTGGACGGCGGTAAACTGCACTGAAATGACTTGTGGTAACAGGGGCATTCACCCACGCTGACTATGCCGGACATTCGAACTCTGTCCGCGAGGTCCAAGATGGCACCTGGCTTATGAGAGAAGGTCGGGCAATACTGCCTGGATGAATTAGCGCATCTTTGCTTAATGTAAAGGCAATAGCAGCAAACCGTAGCTCCGGCTGATTAGCCGGGCTACAACTCTATTTGGACAGGTTGTTTCCTTTGTGCCCTGTCCGGAGGCATAATTGTTTTGGAGTAATAGGCTGAGTTGCAGATCAAGCTTTGCTCTCCCCTGAGGAAGGCCAGGCAGTTTGGCAATAAACTTGATAACTCCTCATCTTGAAATGAATATCTCTTTTTTTTCTTTATCCGTTTAGGGGATTGCAAAAGTAGGTCAATGCAGATGCTACATGGTTATGCGGTTTTCATAGGGGCCGCCGAATAAAGTATAATTTGAGACACTTTTTGCAGGTTAAAACTTCAATTTTGCTCCTGTAACCAGCAACAGCCTGGTTTTTGATTCCGCAATTTTCATTTTGGCGGCAGGTTGTAGCAAGGACAAGACAAATCAAAACGTCCTAAGGGAAACCATAATCAGCATGCAGATCAGAATCATTCCGCCGAATCACCAGCTAAGGAGATATATCAACCAGTTATGGGTGCTTTCATGCAGTGCCGGAGTCCCTGAAGCAGATGGGCGGATAGTGGTGCCTAATGGGACGGGTAGTGTCTTGCTCCCGATTGTAGGCAGCCTCGAGTTTGTGGGTGCGCACAAACGCCATATTCTGAAGCAGGGGCATACTTTTATATCAGGTATTTGGGATGAACCAAAAACCATTTGCTCCCAAAGTAAAAACTTGCTGGTATTAGGGGTCGATATTAACCCGATTGGAATATCCAGAATTTTCCCTCTTCCGGTACATCAATTTACCAATAACATCCTCAGCTTAGAGTATATATTGAGAAACAATCAAAAGCTGATCGGCTATGAGTTTCCAGTAATGCGTGATCTGGGGGTAGCAGTACACAGCATACAGGACACTTTGTGCCGGCTTTTGAGGGCAGAAGAAAGTCGGCATCGTATCATTGATTGTTGTATTGAGCGTATAGTCAGCGCCTCCGGGAAAATAGGCGTAAACGAACTTGTAGAAAAATCGGGCTATACCAAACGTTACCTCGCCATGCTGTTTAAAGAGCTAATTGGTGTTTCTCCAAAGGTATACGCTGAGATCATCCGGTTCAACCAGTTTTATGATGCATGGGCCAAAGCAAAGGAGCAGGATTTTTATTCTGATATGCTCTATGAGTATTATTACGATCAATCTCATTTTATTAAGGAGTTCAAAAAATTCACAGGATACAGCCCTCTTGCTTTATCCAGAGCAGGGAATGCTTATGGCAAACTTTTCTACAACGATTTCCCTTTTTTACAATCCTACGGTCTTAGGGAGTAGTATGTTTGCACTATTATGGTTCACTAAAAACAGATAGTGTGAATTTAAAAACATTGTTTTTTGCTTTTTTAGTCTGGTTTGTCCCAATGACGATTAGCATGGGGCTATACGATCAGGACAGCCAAAGCTACCTCCCAAACTTCCCGGTTTTTAAAGCCATCATGCTGAGCTTGCTTTTTGGCCTTACCTATTGGTTTTACAGGCTTTTGAGTAAGACGGGATTCGGAGACTGGAGGAAGGTGGCTTTCACTTTTCTGCTCGTTAGCATCATTTTTGACATGGTTGTTTTGGTAGGCCTTTTGAAAATGGAATTGGCCATGTGGAGCTATGCCATCCTTCCGGGGTATCTGATTGCATTTTTCGGTTTAGGATGGTTATTACTTAAAAAATCGAAACAAATACGTGTTTAATCTTTCAACTTTAAAACTTAAATCATGAATGCTGTAAACTGGTTTGAAATTGCGGTAGATGACCTGGAAAGGGCGAAAAAATTTTACGAAGCTGTTTTTGAGAAAGAGCTTCAGCAGGTTGCATTAGGGGAAGACCTGATGGCCCTGTTTCCATACGATCCTCAGATCGCTAATGCCTCTGGGGCCTTGGTGAAGGGGCGAAATTACACCCCTGGCATGTCAGGAACCAAGATTTATTTCCACTCGGAGGATGTGAATAACGAATTGGCCAGAGTAGAAAAATTAGGTGGCCAGATCGTTATGGCAAAAACCAATATCGGCGACTTTGGGAATATTGCATTTTTTCAGGATACCGAAGGCAATCTAATCGGGCTTCATTCAAGAGGATAGATTATAGAAATAAGAGACATCCATGTAGTGGTTTGTGGAACTTGAGCGAACCACTACATTACCTGTTTGATAAAAAGGGGAAGACCGCGCCAGCTGTAGCAATACATCATTTGCCAAGTACAGCTCAAAAGTTGAAGCCCCAGTCATGATCTTGCATACAATGTGTGCTATACCCGGCGTCAGCGGATTTACTTGATGAAATGCTGGATAGCCTGTTATTCGCCAGGGGCAGACCGGTAGAGAGCCCAACCTCAGGCACTGATTGCAAAATAAAAAGTGCTGCCTTTTCCAAGCTGACTTTCTACCCGTAACTCACCGCCCAGTTTTTGGGCAGCGATCCGGCTAATCGCCAGCCCCAGGCCGGTACCTTCAGTTTTGGTATGATTGCTTCTGAAAAAGGGCTCGAAAATCCTGGATTGGTCCTCCTCCGGTATGCCCGCCCCATTGTCTCTTATGTAAAGCACGGTTTGCGGGGCTTTGTCAATGAGCCCGATCTCTACTTTCGGCTGCGTGCTGTGCTGACTGTATTTAAGCGCATTTTCCAGCAGATTGGTAATCACCTGCCGGGCGAGCAGGGGGTCCGTCTCCACGGTAGGAAGCGCGCTGCTAAAATCAATTTGTACCTCAGGATAGTTCTGTTCGGGGGAAAGCTGCTGCAGAATATCTTTTACGAGGTCCTGTAAGTTGATAAATGTGGTCTGTATGGAAAGCTCATCAATGCGGTGGATTTCCTTGAGCTGCTCCATGAATTGAATCATTTCCTCAGTGATTTTTTGCACCGGGGCGACTTCGCTGGTGGACAGGGGTTGATTCCTGGAGACGAGTCCGGAAAGCTGATTTTGCAGGTTGAGCACGTAACGTTTAAGATCATGAGAAATGGAAAACTGAAGCCCTTCGAGGTATTCCATTTTTTCCTTTACAATTTGACTTAGTTGCGCTTCCTCCTTTGGGGAAGGAGTGGTATTGCCCAGGTTATGGACGGCAACCTGCAGCCGCTGTAGCTCTGTCATTAACTCCTCCATTCTGCCGGTGCCTAAAAGTGAAGGTTGAGGCGCTGAAGTATTGCCCTGTTTAGATGGCGCCTTGCCTATGGCGGTCAGCCGGCTCAATAGAAACCGCAGGGTCGCCCCTTCCTTATTTTTGTAGTATCGCCATACGCCGATAAGGAGTAGCAATGCAGCCAAAACGGTTCCTACAGAAAGCAGTATGACTCTTTGCTTCGACTGGTTGAGGGCGGCCATTTTTTCTGAATATACAGCTTTGGCGTCTTGCAGCGCTTCCTGATCTGCCAATTCTTGAGCGGAAAAATAAACTTTGGAATTAAACATAGAATCCTTAAGCTGCGCGTAGGTTTGAAAGTACTGGTAAGCAAGTGCTGTATTGCCAAGGGAATCATGGATACTATGCAGAGATTCGTAAATTTTTGGTTTATAGATATCCAGTCCTGCCTCCGTTGCAAAATCTAATGCCGCATTTGCTTTCTCCAGGGCAGTGTGAAATTTACCCAGCTTTAAATAGTTGTTGGCCCGTAATAAGTTAGCCTTTACCTTAGCATCAAAAAGCTGGGCGCGTTGAGCAATCTCCTCTGCTTTAGAGAGGTAGTGAAAGGAAGAATCCATCAAGCCGGCAACCCCAAAATAATTTCCAAGATTGAACATAGATTGGACAATAGACAAGGTATCCATCGGCTCGATGAGTTCAAGATTGATGCGTTTATGATGTATGGCGCTATCAATGGTAGAAAGGTTTTTAGCGTAAGCATGGCTTAGGATATCATGGCAAGTACCTAGCAGATCATATACCCGAGGATGTGGGGGAAGCTCTGCTTTGACCTCGTAAGCCAGCTCCAAGGCTTTCTCATCATAATCTAAAACAAGGTAGGTATGGGCCAGCCCCAGTTTTTTATCCGCGATATCCTCAATATTGCCCAATGATTGGGCCAGTTTTATGGCTTTGCGGCCATGCCATAGCGCAGAATCAATTTGCCCGGTAAGGGTGTAAAGGTGCCTTAGGTTACCATGTGCCAATACTGCATTAGGCCGATTGGAAGGGTCAATGCGGAGCGCGGTATGGTAATATTCCTTCGCTTTAGTTAGCTCGCCCTTAAGTTCATAGGCTACGGCAAGGTTGTTGCTGATTTTTGCTATTTGGGAGGTTTGGTCGAGTATTATATTGAGCTTCAGGCATTGTTCTAATATAACGGTGGCTTTATCCAGCTCGCCCATACGGCTGAGGATAATGCCAAAGTTATTGAGGGCGCTCTGCCAAAGCATAGTGTCTGCCGCCTGTTGAGCCAAATGAGCGGAGGTATCTAGCAGGGCAGTGGACTTTTCCCAGTCCCCGCCGTAATAGTAGCAGTCTGCCAGAATCTTATAGGCTAACGACTCAAGCCCGGTGGAACCTAACCGCTTCGCCTCTTTTAGGGCATCGTTCGAAAGTTTGGTGGCTTGATTGACTTCCCTATGGATAAGAGTCTTGACCTCTTCGGTCAACGCTATGACCTTGAGACTGTCTTCAACCCGAGATTGGGCGCTTACAGAGAGCGAGGCTACTGTTGCAAGCGCAAGCAACAATAGCAACTGGAGTGTTCTTTTTTTCATAGTTTACTTTTGCAAACTGTAGAAAGCTTTGTTTGGGTGGCATGGATTACGCCATACCTTTAAGTACAATATAAGTATAAAACTGGTTCCGAACCAACCATATTATGCACTTAAGGCAAAAATGAAAGTACTACCTTGCCCCAGCCTGCTTTCTACCCGCAGCCCTCCGCCCAGTTTTTGAGCAGCAATCCGGCTAATCGCCAGCCCCAGGCCGGTGCCTTCAACTTTGGTATGGCTGCTTCTGTAGAAAGGCTCGAAAATCCTGGACTGATCGTCATCGGGGATGCCCTCTCCGTTGTCCCTTACGTAGAGGGCTGTCTCCCTGCCTTTATTGGTGAGGCCAATTTCTACCCTGGGCTGAGCGCTGTTTTGGCTGTACTTAAGTGCGTTTTCCAGCAGATTGGTAATCACCTGCCGGGCAAGCAGTGGGTCGGTCTCCACGGTAGGGAGTTCTCCGCGTAAATCAATTTGGACGCCCGGGTAGTTCTGCTCCGGAGAAAGCTGTTGCAGCACATCTTTCACCAGGTCTTGCAAGTTGATATAGCTAGCCTGTATGGATAACTCATCAATACGGTGGATTTCCTTCAACTGCTCCATGAATAGGATCATTTCTTCCGTGATTTTTTGCACCGGGGCGACTTCACTAGGTGACAGGGGTTGGTTTCTGGAGACAAGCTGGGAAAGCTGGTTTTGAAGGTTAAGGACGTAGCGCTTCAGGTCGTGCGAAATAGAAAATTGCAGCCCTTCCAGGTACTCGATTTTTTCCTTTACCATTGTGTCGATATCCTCTTGATGAGCAGTTGCTTTTGCTGCTCCACCCTCCTCGTTGATCATATCCTGTAGTCGCTGCAGCTCACCGGAGAGTTCTTTCATTTCGCTGATTCCAGCGGGTAACAATTCCTCCAGGCGCTCAGATGCTTGCCCTGGCTTGCCAAGTTTGTTAAGTTTGCTGATCAGAAACCGCATGGTATGGCCCTCCTTTTTTTTGAAATAGCGCCATGTAAAAAACAATAGCATGAGGGCGGCTATTATTGCCACCGAAGAAAGGAGTACTGTCTTTTGCTTACTCTGGTTCAGTGCAGCCACTTTAACGGTAAAAGCCTCCTCGGTAGCCTTCAGCTTCTGATAGTCAGTCAGCTCTTGAGCCGTAAAATAGGTACGGGAGGTGTAAACGGAGTCTTTAAGCGCAGCGTATTTCCTAAAATAGTGGTAAGCCTGTTGGCTATCCCCAATTGAATCGAAGGCGGTTTGCAGAATTTTATACAGTTCCGTTTTTTTCAAGCTTTGATTTTCCCGCTCTGACATTTTCAGCGCCTTACGGGCATGGGCAATGGCTTCCCTGAAATGCCCCTCTTGGATTAAGTTGGAAGCCCGGATTTCTTCAGCGTCAATCCGCTCACTAGCCAACTCCGCCCTTACAGCTATATGCTCCCCAATATCCAGGTAATAGTAAGAAGAATCCAGTCGGCCTGCTGCTGAAAAATAATCACTCAGCGCCAGGTATTCCTTCACCATAAAGAGCGTATCCATCGGTGGGCATAACTTTAGCGCAATATGGCTATGAAGGATGGCGCTGTCTCGTTTTTCTGGCAATCCGGAGTAGGCCCGGCTCAGCAGGCTGTGTGTATTCTTTAAAAAATCCTGGCCTTCACCACGTTGCTGAATCCGGTACAGCGCCTCTTTGCCGGTCTTCAGGGCTACGGAGTGGTCTCCGATCAGGTGATAGATGTGCCCTTGTACCACAAGCGCGCCAACGTACCGGTCCTTGTCGCCTCGTTCCTGAGTTGCCTCCATCGCCTGCCTGCCATACAGCAGGGCAGAATCTAGCTGGCCGAGGGTCATGTGGATGTTTTGTAGGTTATTGTAAACGAATGAAATGTACATCCATCCGGGCGGAGCGATTGCAAGGGCTTCTTCGAAGAATTCCCTGGCTCTTGATAATGCTCCTCGCTTTTGATAGGTGATAGCCAGGTTGCAATAGCTGGCAGCCAGCAGGTCAGGCCGGTTGATGGCAGTATTGAGCTCCACACACTTTTCAAGGTAACAGCGGGCTTCGTTAATTTGCCCCATTCTGAGGTACTTCATGCCGGCATCATTGATGACTCTTTGCAAGACCACCGTATCTTTTGCCTCCAGGGCAAAAACTGCCGCCGAATCCAGGTAGGCAATGGACTCGGGCAATCGTCCTTCGTAGGAGACATAATCTGCTATGCTGTTGTAAGAAATAGCGATCAGATAGGGGTCGCCCAAAGCTTTCGCTTCTGACAAAGCTACTTCGGAGGTAGCAATAGCCTCCGACGGTTGCTCTTTTGAAATTTCACGGGCTTGTTTTAATAAACGGATAACGTTTGATGGCTTAGCCGGCTCAGACTGTCCATAACTACGGTTGGGAGTGAACAACAAAGAACAGACTACCCCTAACATGCATATACCAGTGGTCCCCATAATCGCTACTGTTAATAAGTTAACAATGCTCCAACTTACAAAGGAAACAGAAGGGATGTCCTTTGTACTGAAGGCAACCTAGCGTTATTCAGTGCGTGCTGTTTGTTATCGTTGTGCTTTCGCGTCGGGAAAATCTGTTTGTAGTTTTTTAGGTGATCCGTATCGGCTATATCAGGTGTCTGGTTGTCTAAATTCTAATCAGGTATAAGAGACACCCGAGCCTGTCATCAGAGCGGTCCCAAAGCCTGGCTTTAGGGATAATGCTGAATAACGGACATCTCTCTGTGGAATTGTCAGGTGCCAAGTGCAAAATAAAAAATACTTCCTTCACCTAACTTGCTTTTTACACTTATTTCGCCACCTAGTTTTTGAGCAGCCATTCGGCTGATGGCCAGCCCCAGCCCCGTGCCTTTAGCTTTCGTGGCTTTACTCCTGTAAAAGGGCTCGAAAATCCTGGTCTGTTCTTCCTCGGGGATGCCTTCTCCGTTGTCTTTTACGTAAAGTGCAGGCTCCGGGTTTCCATCAGAAAGGCCAATTTCTACTTTGGGGTGGGTACTGCTTTGGCTGTATTTGAGTGCGTTCTCCAGCAAATTGGTAATCACCTGCCGGGCAAGCAGGGGGTCCGTTTTTACCGTTGGAAGCTGTCCGCGAATATCAACCTGTACCCCTGGATAATTTTGTTCGGGGGAGAGTTGCCGCAACACATCCTGGATTAGGTCCTGTAAATCGATGAAGGCATTTTGAATAGCCAGCTCGTCGATACGGTGAATTTCCTTAAGCTGCTCCATAAAGACGATCATCTCCTCGGTAGTCTGCTGAATCGGGGCTACCTCGAGCGGAGCCAGCGGTTGATTTTTGGAAATGAGCTGGGAGAGTTGGTTTTGCAGGTTGAGCACATAGCGCTTAAGGTCATGGGAAATAGAGAATTGCAAGCCCTCAAGGTAGTCGATTTTTTGCTGTACGACCTGATTGATGTCCTCCTGAGCGGAGGTGTTGGCCTTTGCTCCATCAAGGTGCTCAGCAAAAACCTGAATGCGCTGCAGCTCTGTCAGCAGCTCCTCCATTTCGCTTACATCCATCGGTAAGAGCTCTTCTGCTATTAAAGCAGGCTTTGCTGTTTTTGTTGGTCCGATGGCACTGAGCCTGCTCAAAAGGTAGCGCAAAGTCTTACTTTCCCTATTTTTGAAATACCACCAGGTATATACGAGCAGGAATAAGACCACAATAATTACTCCGGCCGTGAGCAAAGAGGTCCTCCGTTTGGACTCGGCAATAGCAGCCATTCGAGTGGAAAATTGTTGTTCGGTAGCTGCTATTTGTTTCTGATTGGCAATTTCCTGAGCCGTGTAATAAGTCCTGGAGTTGTAAATAGAATCTTTCAGTGATGCGTAAGCCTTGAAATAATGATAAGCTTGCTCAAGATTACCCAGCGAATCGTGGACGGTCTGCAGGTTTTGATAAAGCTCAGCTTTGGCGAGCCCATAATTTTCCCGGTTAGCAAGTACCAGGGCTGAATCTGCCTGTTGTAGGGCGGTTTCGAACTCCCCTTCCGCGATTAAATTGATGACGCGCTGCACCTTGCAGCCTAAGTATTGTTTATAAAGCTTTGCCTTAGTAGCAGTGGCTTCTGCTTTTTGGATATAGTGGTAGGAAGAGTCCAACTGTCCCAGTTGGCTATGATACTCTGCCAGGTTTGTCCAGATCCCTACAATTTGAACCGTGTCAACTGGGGCCACACTCTGAAGGGCAAGGTGCATTCGTTGGATAGCGCTATCCAGCCTCCCCGGTATTTCAGAGTAGGCCTCGCTCAATAAAGTGTGATAAGCCGTCCAGAGCGTAGTTTCCATTGGCATATTCGTCAATACCGGCCGTACTTCCCGGGCGATCTGGAAGGCCGTTTCCTGATCGTCCAGCTCGGTGTAAATCGTGCCCAGCTGTAGTTTTAGCAGAACCTCCATCTCAGGCTCCTCCGTTTTTTCCAGCAGGCGCAGGGCTTCTTTATTGTGCCAAATGGCGGAATCAAGTTGCCCTTGCGAGTGAAAGAGGTTTCTGAGATTATTATGGGTCCTAATGGCGGAGCCAATAGGAGTATTTGGCGCGGTCAGTACTTTATAGTAATAAGCTTTGGCTTCGGTAAGATTGCCTTTGGTTTTGTAAGCGTTTGCCATATTGTTGTAAATCATGGCAACTTTCCGTTGGTTATCCAACGCAAGATTGAGCTGCAGGCTTTCCTCCAGGTAGAGCAAAGCATGACCGGGATCCCCCATTCGGATGTAAATCACGCCTGCCATATTTAAGGCGTTTTCCCATAACGCGGTGTCCCGGACTTGTTGTGCATAAAGCTTCGTAGAGTCTAGTAAGGGTATTGCTTCCAGCCCATTGCCCTCCATGTATTTGCTGAAAGCCAATCTGCCGTACGCAAAGGCAATTAGACGGCCGGAACCAATTTCACGGGCTTTAGCCAGACCGGACCGGATAAGTTGGTTGGCTTTTGGAGGGTCGTTCTGTAGATTTTTAGCCTGATCTAGCAGTTCAACAACTTTAAGGCTGTCTGCTTCTCGGGATTGTGCAAGAGCCAAAGAGGTTGGCGCGGCTCCGAGAAAAAGTAGTAGGATTAGTTTAAGTGTTTGAGTTTTCATAATTCAGACCTTTGCAAAACCAGGAAAATGGCTGTTAAGCCCTCTCTGGTATCGGCTCACTTTGGGGTTATTTGTTCATGGTTGAATAGCGGAGCTGCCTTACGCGCTTAGCGCAAAGTAGAAGGTACTCCCCTCACCGATCTTACTTTCCACCCGCAGCTCTCCTCCCAGCTTTTGCGCTGCGATCCGGCTGATGGCTAATCCAAGGCCAGAGCCAGGGGCCTGCGTCAGATTGCTGCGATAAAAGGGTTCAAAAATTTTAGACTGTTCATTTTCGGGAATACCTGCTCCGTTATCTCTAATATACAAAGCAGGCTTCGTAGCGTCGGACAAAAAACCAATTTCAACCTTGGGCAGGGATTGGTGCTGGCTGTACTTTAGGGCGTTCTCAAGCAAGTTCGTGATCACCTGCCGGGCCAGCAGGGGGTCGGTCTGCACCGGCGGCAGGTCAGAGTGGATTTCAATTTGAGCAGCAGGGTAATTCCGCTCGGGTGATAGCTGCTCCAAAATATCTGCTACCAGGTCCTTCAGGTTCAGAAAAGTGGTGTGCACGGAAAGCTCATCGATACGATGGATCTCTTTGAGTTGCTCCATAAAGGCTATCATTTCACCAGTGGTTTGCTGTACAGGGGCCACTTCATTAGGAGAAAGCGGCTGATTTTTAGAGACCAGCTCAGACAATTGGTGCTGCAAGTTGAGCACATAGCGTTTAAGGTCATGAGAGATAGAAAACTGAAGCCCTTCGAGGTACTCGATTTTTTCCTGGACTAGTTTGTTGATGCTTGCTTTGGATTCAGGGCTTGAGGCCTTATCATCCATATGCCCAACCAAAGATTGCAGGCGCTGCAGCTCTTCAGATAGCGCTATGGTTTCCAGCATACCCATTGATTTTAACTCGTTAGCAGGTAGCGGGGCTTCATTCGGTCTTCCTATGGATTTTAACCGGCTTAGCAAATACCGCAGATTTGCCCCCTCTCGCTTTTTGTAGTACTGCCAGGTTAGATAGAGCAGTAACAATATGACGCCAATCACCCCTGTGGAAATAAGCTTGACCCTACGGTTGGATGCCGACAAGGTAGCTAGTCGCAAGGCAAACTGCTCTTCAGATTTAGTGATTTTTTGCTGGGTAGAGATTTCCTGGGCGGTCAGGTAGGTCTTCGAGCTGAGAATGGAATCTTTTAAGTCCGCATAAGCCCTAAAGTATTGATAAGCCTGCCGGGTATTGCCCAGCGAGTCATGAATGGCTTGCAGGTTGGAATAGAGTTCAATCCTGGCAATAGCATGGTTCTCTCTGTTTGACAACCGCAATATAGAGTCAGCTAGCACAAGTGCTTCCTCAAAGCGCTTCTCTTTGACCAGGTTTGAAACAGCAATAGCTTCGCTATAGGTATAAAAATGGACATCCTGGGCCCTGAGCGCTATATCTTTGGCCAGGGTCAGGTAATAGTTAGAAGAATCAATCTGGTCTATTTGGTTATAAAGATTACCTAAAGTAGCAAATGATTGTAGTATGCAATTGGTATCTCTTGGCTCACAAGTTTGGAGGGTTAGGTGAGCGTAGTGGGCAGCACTGTCGCGTGCCTCTGGCATGGTCAGGTAGGTTTCCCGCATCAGTTGGTAATACATGGCCCAGAATCGCTTGTCTCTTTTGTCCGAAGTCAGGTCATTCTTAATTTCACGGGCTAGCTCCAGCGCCATTTCCTGGTTGTCCACATTGGCAAGCGTGAAGCCTAATTGAACTCTGGTAAAGATACTAATGGGCCGGTGGTTGATCTGTGGAGACATGCGTACCGCTTCCTTAGCATACCAGAGGGCGGAGTCTAGTTGGCCATTGAGGAAATACACGTTTCGGATATTGCCACAGGTAACAACCCTATGCCTGATATTGGTCGTATCCAGTTGGAGTGATTTGAGGTAATAGGCTTTGGCTTCCGTCAAGAGCCCCAGCCGTTCAAGCGCTGTGGCTAAATTACCGTAGGAAACCGCTAAGCTGGAGGTATCTTTCCTAATCTGATCAAACGCAACGCATTGTTCGAAAGCGTCTCTGGCCTCGTTATGTTTGCCTTGCCGATTGTAAATAGTCCCGTAGCTATTGTAAATGGTGGATAAAATTGCTGTATCTCTGGCTTGGCTTGCCAACACAAAAGCCGAGTCTAGTTGCTGCACCGCCAAATCCCAGTCTCCGTTCAGATAATTGTCCCGCCCCAGTATCTTATAGGCATGAGCCATGAGGGTGGGGTAGGGGCCTTTTTGAGCTTTAGCTAAAGCCGAACGGGCCAGGCTTATAGACTTTTTCAAGTCGGACTTTTCCACCTCTTGTGCCTCATCAAGCAGCTTAGAGATGTATATACTATCCTTAAGCTGGATTTGGGCATTCAGCTGTAAAGCCGCGAATGGCAACAGCAATAACAGTGAAAGTTGAAGTAGGGTCTTGAGTTGCATAATTTTGCTAAGCGCTATAGTTTATCCAGAATGTCAGGATCATCCCGAAACTTCTTAGAAGCCTCATATCTGGAACTGACATTCATGCGTTTGTAAAGCTTACGGATGTAGTACCGTACCCCGTTTACACTGATCCCCATATTATCTGCAATGTACTTATAAGACCAACCTTGCGCAAGCATATTCAGAACCTCCATGTCCTTTTCTTTCAGTGAGCTTGCATTTTTGGGCCGCTGCGGAGGGGTGAAATGCTCTACAAGGTACCTGGCCATTTGAGGAGAAATGGCAGCTCCGCCTTCATGGGCGTGCCGGATATGTTCTACAAGGTTATTGGGCGCTGCCGATTTCAATATGTACCCTTCCGCTCCCCGGGAAATAGCATTAAACAAAAGTTCCTTTTCCTCGTAATTGGTGCACATGATGATGGTGGTATCCGGCAACCGCTTTTTTAAACTCGGAATACTTTGTATCCCGGAAACACCAGGAAGGTGGATGTCAAGCAGTAAGATATCCAGGTGATGGAAAGGCTTCAGGCTTTCCATGAAGTCTTCCACAGACGTTCCAGTTACCACACAGAGCAGGTCCTCTGCATTTTCTAGTTCAGATACAATCTGATTTAAGTACCATTCATCATCTTCAACAATCCCTACACGTATCATATATATAATGTGTTATTCATTAGAAGGATTCATCATGGTGAAATAGGACTGCAAAGCTCACTAAACCTGAGCCCCGTGCAGGTAGGGGCCAGTTGGTAAGGACTTAGACAAACCCTTTTTTAAAAACGCATCAGCCCTGTTCCTTCCTACAGGAGCAGGGGAGTGCAATAAAATTTCATCAGCAAACAGTAGCCTGTTTGCTCGGCTGCAAGTTGGGTTTTCTTAGTCCATCTCCAAATGAGCAAACGAGTTGGCAATGTCTGCTCGGCCGGAGTGTTGTGATTGTGCTCAGCTTGCTTATGAGTAAGGTTAAGCTGGAAATCAAGTAAGGGGGTAAATCAGGTGTCTCTTGGATTGCAAAAGTCCAATTTCACACCGATAACAATTTTACGTGAAAAGTACACAAAAATGTAGTAAATATTATCAATGTCTAAAGGAAAATTACGACATCCAAGCCCTGGGAGGTAGGCCGGGGGGTATATTTGGTCCCTTGACTTTCCCTGCCTGCATTTTGTTGACGAACAGATTAGAGGGCATAGAAAACCGCTGATGAAGCGCTGTTGATGGCCAAAATTGAGTGCTCCGTACTTTCCGAAGCCTTAAAAATGAAGCGATTATCGCCAAAAGCAAAAAAAAAATCGCTATTGTGCATGTTTGTGTAGTGTTTGCTTTACCCAACCTGTTGAAGGGACTGGACTGGTATTTATCTACTTCCTATTATTGTAGCATGAAACAGGAAAAACCGATTTTAGACACTATCTAAACTAGTTATTCCGAGTTTCAGTATGATGAGATGGCTTAGGAAAGCCATGGTTCCAATGGTTTCATTTATTCGATTTGTGATTGTTAGATTAATAAGGATTCGTTCAGTTTTTAGATTGTCGAATGCTGTTTTTTGAAACCATTAAAAGAAAACACTAGCTGAAGTAGTCAGCAAGTCGAAAAGAAGGGATTTTGATTTGCTTATTATCTGTTGCAATGTACTTAGTGTCAATTGCAATAGGGGTTACTTCGCATGCCTTTTGTTAAGGCAGGGGGGCAAGTGTAGTGCTTGGGGTTATCATGGCTTTCCGGCTTTTTTACGAAGCCAAATTATGCTTTACATACTTGAGAAGCATTTTAGTCCGACGCTTTGAACACGTTAGACTTCGACAATTGGCAGGTTTTTCACTGTAGTTGTCTTGTAGGTCCAGTAAAAAAGTAAAAGTTATCCCGTCAACGAGTTTCTAGGGGAATACGGTAACTTACTTATGAAAGACTTACAAGAACTAGTAGACAATATTCGTCTTAGTCATTCGCGGGATTTCACCCCCGTTGGATTGGCAAAAGGCGATACTAATAAGACTGACGAGCTTTTCCAGCTGATTCAGGAAAGGCAGGTCAAGTCAGACTTGGAGGCTTTTAAGGTCCTCTATCCAAACAAAAAAACAAAGGTTCCCAACAGTGCGTACCGAAATGTGAAGTGCGCACTGAAGGAACGCTTGCTACACAGCTTGCTGCTCTCTTCTCTGGATGTTGACGCATCTGATCGGCAAAATGCCTTTATAAAAGCGCACAAATATTTTGCCGCAAGCCAGCTGCTTATTGCTCAAAGTGCGAAAACCGCTGCTACAGACTTCCTTCTAAAAGTGCTTCAAATCTCGGAGCAATTCGAATTTATAGAACTGGCAGCTAGTGCTTGCAGACAACTGAGTACGATTTTTGCTACCCGCATCGGCAGCTACAAAGAGTACAATGACTACCTGCAAAAATCTATTGGCTATGAGCAGCTCAATACCCTTGAGCTGAAAGCAGAACGTTACTATCACGAACTGATTATTCACTTCGTCAACAGCTTGTCGCCCAACAAAAGTCTTCGGGCGAAAGCGAAACGCTATCAAAAAGAGCTGGAACAAGAGGCTTCTGCCCGGTCTTCTTACAAGGCAGAGCTCTACTTAATGCTGATCCGGCTATTCTATCACACTTCTGTGAATGATTATCATCTGGTGGCTGACATCTGCGATCAGGCAGTCAGCTATTTCAGCAATAAAGCCTATGAGGCCAGAACACCTATTCAGATCGCTCTGCACCATAAGGTGGTCTGCTGTATGATGACAGGGCAGCTTGATCAGGCAAAAGCACACTTGCAAGAGAGCCATAAGCTCCTTCACGCCGGGGATTTCAATTGGTTTAGAGACCTGGAGTATTTGCTGCTCATCGCTTTACGGGAAGAAGACCACGAAAGCGCTCAAAGCATTTACTATAAAGCGACCAATCATCCACGGTTTGAGTTTCTGCCTGAGCAAGTCAAAGAAATGTGGACCTTCTATCAGGGATACCTTGGACTGCTCCTGCTTGCGGGTAAGCTCGATCGTAGAAAACAGCGTAAGCTTCGGATACAGCATTTTCTAAATAGTATGCCTGTCTTTTCTAAAGACAAGCGTGGCTTGAATATCGGTATACTTATCGTCCAGTTCTGTTACCTGGTGCTGGATAAAAAATACAATCAGGCCATTGAGCGAACTGAGGCACTGAAGCGCTATTGTTCCCGTTACCTGTTTTCTGAAGATACCTTCAGGTCGTATCATTTCATAAAGGCTTTGCTGGCTATCCCAAAAGGGAACTTCCATCAGGCGGCCGTAGGACGGCATGCGCAGAAGCATTTGGAAAAGTTAAAGGAAACACCGTCGTCAAAAACACTGGAGCACCATAAGCTTGAGGTGCTACCCTATGAGCGGCTCTGGGCTATTGTGTTCAATAGTCTTGACTTGCAAATCATAAAAGTGAAAAAATAACTACGGCCCACAAGTAGGTCAGCATGCTGCCTGCTCTAAAGCCGAATTTTATCCAAACACTCAAACACTCAAACCGCTATGAACAACATTCATCTGTTTTGCCCGAGTTTCCATTTTGGTTTTGTCATCATCGAAGAAACAGATGTACCCTGAATAGATTTTCAGGGCCATCACAATCGATCAGGACAAAGCAAATGATAGTGGCTTGATTCGCATGGATTGCTGTTGCGGGCAGAGACCTTCTTCAAAATTACCTGATCCTGAGGCGATTTAGCCTCGGGGTTCAGGTAAGGAGAGGTTTCGCTCAAAAAGCAAACTGCAGGTTAGGCTACGTACAACCAGCACTTGAGGTTTTTGCCATCCTTTGGCAGGAGCCATTTGAGGGTGTACGCTTTTGTCTCGGGTTGACATTGCAGGTAATGTCCTTTCTTATTGGGAGGGGCTGCTTTGTAGTGTCTTCAGAGTAGGGGTGCATTGCAATTTTGGTGCTCTTACCCGGTCTAAACAAAATAAACCGCGATGAAAAGAATGTTGATGGTCCTCGTTAATCAATTTGCCATTGGGTTGGCCCCTCACACTTGGAACACACTAATTGGTACGACTGCTCCCTGTAACCTTTTCCAATATTGGTACCTGAATATGCCCATGCTTCCTGCTGCACTGGAGAAATGCAGGTGCAGGGCCGTAAATACTCAGTCTGTAAGCCGTTTATCGGAGCGCTCAGGTATTTCGGTCTGAAGTATTAGTACACCGTGTACTATTGTAGGAAAATGAAAAAACAGAAAGATGAAGGTTTTCAATGTCGCAGGCGCTCGATCCAATTTTTTGAAGGTAGCCCCCATTCAAAGGGCCCTCGAGCTAAATTATCCGGAAATAGATTCAAGGATTATCTATACCGGGCAGAATGAGGACTCAACAATAAGCGAGGTGTTCCTCAAATATTTAAAATTGCCAAAACCTCACGTCAACCTCAACATAGGCGGCGGTACCAGCGCAGCGCAGACGGCAAGAGTAATGCTGGCCTTCGAGTCACTGGTACAACAGGAACAACCCGATATGATTGTGACGGTTGGTGATGTAAATGCTACCCTCGCTGCTGCCCTCGTCGCCAAGAAAAATGGCGTGCCCCTCGCTCATGTGGAAGCCGGATTGAGGTCCTTTGATAATTCGATGCCGGAGGAAATCAACAGGGTCCTGGTCGATAGAATTAGTGACCTCCTCTTCATCTCTGAACCCTCCGGGCTGTTAAACCTGACTAAAGAGGGGGTAGAGAATCATAAAAAGTTTTTTGTGGGCAATGTGATGGTAGACGCCCTAAAGGGCTTTATCGAACAGGCCAGGGCGCTTACACTGGAAGAAATCCTCTCCGGACAGTCGGTTTACCCTGCAAGGCCTGCTATTCCATTGAAGGAGAAAGGATACTTTATGCTTAATATACACCGCCCAGCCAATGTCGACCACGCCGCCCCCTTGAAGCGGCTCATTAAGATCATCCGCTACCTTTCCACCCGGCTGCCAGTGGTTTTTCCCCTTTACCCCCGCACTAAGAACCGGCTTTCTTCCTTCGGCTTACTGCAAGAACTGTCTGCGGTGGATAACCTCCTATTGCTACCTCCGCAGGGTTATCTGCATTTCTTGTCTTTGATGGACAAAGCCAAAGCCGTTATTACAGACTCCGGAAGCGTGCAGGAAGAAACCACCTTCCTCAATGTACCCTGCCTCACCCTCAGTGACGCTACCGAAAGGCCCATTACCACCAAAATCGGCAGCAACCTCCTTATCCCGGAAATAAGCCTCGAGTATATTCAACCTTATATAGAGACGATCCTGGAGTGCGGTTGCCTGAAATACACCGCAACCCCACCACTTTGGGATGGACAGGCGGCGCAGCGAATTGCTAAAATCATTGCGGAATATTAATACTTGATATGGTACTCATCCTCAGCTCCAACGGTGCGCTCGGCAAACAAATTGCCATTAGTGCTATTCTGGTCTTCGGAGTAAAAAAGGTTATCCTTTCTGACTATAAGCCAGACAGGTTGGCGCAACAGCAGAGATTGCTCCATGGCTTGGCTGGTTCGGAACCCGCCGTCAGGCTTATTGATGTCCGGTCTGCTGAAAGCATCAGGAATAACCTCCATGGAGTAGATTTGGTTGTGGTTGCTCTGCAACAGCAGGAGCCCATCGTGCAACAAGTGTGTTCGGAAAACGGGATCAGCAGCATCGACTTGTCTGTGAACCCGGATTTTTTGGAGCAATGCCTGAGCCTTTCCCCAATGCCTCAAGGCACACAGTTGATCGGGGGCGGGTTGTTTCCGGGCTTATCCGGTATTCTTGCAAAGGAAGTTTACGCGAAAGGACCTGAGCAAGAAACCATAGATATTGGGTTGCTGCAGTCAACCCACGGGACTAATGGCAAAACCGGAGTGGCAGACATGCTTCAAATCCTCGATAAAAAGGTGGAATGGAAATCCGCTGCTTCCAGCAAGGCCTATCCAGGCTTCTCGCTCAAAAAGCGGTTTGACTTCCCATTGGCTATGGGGGCCAAAACATTGCGGCTCGCTGCCTTCATCGAACGCGAATACCTTTGCAAAGCGGGGGTCCCCGCCAACTATTGGACCGCTTTCGATAAAGCCTATTTCAATGAAGCCTTAGCGCTAGCTGCAAGGTTCGGTTTACTTCGGTTGTTTCAAAACCCCAAAGTGGGCCCATGGCTGAGTGCGCTGATCGCCCAACCTAATGGAGGGAAAAGAAAGGAGAACATCGGATTGGCAGCACAGCGTTCCAAACAAACTATCGCATGGATGCTTAGCGCTGACTATGAAGCGACAGCCGCTTGTACGGTAGCTTTCTCACAGCTGATGCTGACCAGGCATACAGATTCGGCAGGGGTTAAATTCCCATTTGAGCTGTTTACCTTAAATGATGTTAGGCCTTTTCTAAAAGATGTCATTTTAGCAGAGAAAATTTCGTTCTAAGTTTCTTACCCTTACCAGTAAGAGCAGCAAGCTCCCAACTCTATACCACAACCTTTTAGCGGCCTGACAGGTCAGCTTATTGCTGTCGCCTTGCATAGAAAATCCTCATCTGATAAATCTTTCTTAAAGCCATATTTTTCAATCTGAAGCTTATTGAGCGCTTTGAATCCACGCAGGGGCTTACAGGCTTAGGGATTAATGGTCCTTTTTGCTCCGAATTTTAGCTTGCATTTTGATACGGCAGAGAAAAATAATAAAGCAGCCTAACGAAAAATAGCCGGAATTAGCCAAGGTTTGGTTTTTGTAATTGTTTGTTTATCAGTGGTTTAATTTTTTTTAATAAGTTTTAGGTTGATTTTTTAAGGTGGCAGAATGGTGTATTCTGCCTTGTCGTATAGTAGTCATAGGTGTAGTTTTGAAGTGTGAAAAGCAATAAGGGTCAAACCAAGTTGCAGCACAAAGAAATGCACAGGAGGAGATACTCGTATAACCTCCCTCGATCTCATAAATCTTACTTTGGACGACAAATCATAACCATGACCTTAGACCAAATGCCACTGGTCAAGCACGCCACTGTGCTGCTTGGCATAACGATCTTGGTGTCAATTCTTGTAACGAACCCGATTCCCCTTAGAGTGCCGCTAATCGATGAAATACATCAATTAGTGAGCACTCTTTTTTTGTGCTTTTTCACAGCCGGATTCTATCGTTGCCTCAGGCAGGTTTGCCCAAGCCTTCCCGATGGCTGACCATGTCTGAATTTTGGTTGTGATTCAAAATATTCCCCCTTACCCCCCCCTATTGATTGATCGATAACAAAAACAATTGTGCCCCGTGGCGTAGCTAAACCCAGGCCCACAGCCCCAGCCATTGCCACTCTAACAAATCATCATTTTCCATTTTGGTCTCATGAAAACTTTTCCCACTATGCATCCTAAGTTCTACTCAACACAACAACACTACAGCTCAAAGGGACAATCCCTGATAGCTGTATTCCGGATGGCAGTCTTACTGTCAGTTGGATTGTTCTGCTCTGCCACTCTGCAGGGACAGAATGTCTACTATTGGGTCAACGGCTCCGGCGACTGGTCTGATGCCCCCAACCACTGGGCAGCTAGCTCAGGCGGCACCAATTTTTATACCTCAGTACCAACCGAGAGTGACATTGTTATCTTTGACGCCAACTCTTTTAATGCACCCAATCAGGTGGTCAATATGGACGTAGACGGTACCGTTGGTGACTTGGACATGACTACAGTAGACGAGAATTTTATCATCAATGGCATGGACATGCCATTGCGCGTACGTGGAAATATGGAGCTCACCAATCAGCTGAGTTTCTCCTCACCGCTCAACTTTATCTTTACCAGTAATGCCACCCAAAGCATTAATACTGCAGGCGTTGTATTACCAGACCAAGTGCGCTTTGAGGGTTTAGGTACCTATAATATGCAGAGTGATATTGTTGCAGTTGGGATTTTTGACTTTCTAAGTGGAACGTTAAATACCAATAATTTTGATATTACAGTAGATAGAGTAGCCTCAGGCAATGGGGTTCCAAGTAGTGGTTCATTAAATATCAATACACGGGTATTGAATCTAGGTACTTCTGAGATTAACACCTTTGGAGGATTTGGTATGAACCCTGAGAATCTTACCGTAAATGGACCAAACAGTACTTTAAATATTGGCACCCCTTCATCTGGAGGAGTTCTATTAATTTTTGGTTTTGGAACCGGTAATAACTCGGTAGTTAATTTGGGTACCGTAAATTTAACATCATCGGGTCTTTCAGAGTACTGGTCTACATCAGGAGTTTTAGATACTATAAAAGAGTTTAATATAATTGGCAGGACTTCAGAACTATCTAACGCAGGAGCTGATTTCATAGGGAAACTTACAATGACGGTCGAAAACGACATAGACTTTGGTGCTAACCCGAAACCGACTGTCGATTCTCTCATCGTAAATAATCCTATTGGTGAAACTGTACTTAGAAATAGGATTACTGTCAACAACTTTGAGATGATTGCAGACGGCTCCTGTACAGCCCCACTCCGTCTTGAAGGTTTCGGTCCCTCCTTTGGGGCTAATGTTGGAAATGTCACAATCAACGATGTTGAAGTAAATAACTCTACTGTTACGGGGCTCAATACCTATACATTGAATGATGTTGCATTTGATGGTTCAGGAAACGTAGGTTGGGTGATCAACCGCCGTCCCGAAGAATCTCTTTACTGGATCGGTGGCTCAGGCGATTGGGATGATCCGGCTAACTGGTCTCTGACCTCCGGCGGTCCGCCCAACCCGGATATGTGTATCCCTAGTTTCTACACCAATGTCTTTTTTGATGCCAACTCTTTCACAGCGCCCGGACAAACCGTTAATATCGCTCAGGAAGTAGATGCATTATGCAATAATATGGACTGGGTCGGAGCGAATGCACCCGTATTTAATAATCTTGGAGGCGTCCGCCTCGGCGGCTCGCTAGCCTTCAATAGTACAGTCACGGTTTCGTCTAACCAAGGTAGTCTAAACTTCATACTTACTGAAGGCAACAAAACTATCGATATGGATGGGGTCGTTTTACCGAATGGACGGATGCTCCTTGCTGAAGGTGATTTCACCTTATTGGATGATATCATTATGCTGACTAATAATCCGAGTACACAGTTTGGAGTACTTGATACCTTACGCACCAGTGATTTCAACATTACCACGGATAGGATAGATGTAAATGGAGGAGTGGCGTTTTTTGGAGAATCTGTCGTTACAGTTACTGTACCTGATCCTGGCAACACCTCCTCCCGTTTTTTTCAGTCTCAAGTAGATGCTGATATGGCTTGCTTCGTTGTTGCTGATGAGTTAGCGACTTTCGAAATCCGCAGTACCACTGCAATTGGTGGTGGTATTCCTGAGTTTCGAAAGTTTGAAGCACCCAATGGTAGTTTGAGGTTAGATTTTAACGATCAATTGGCTCGTATTGGTACGGTTCGCAGCCTTGAAAACATGACACTTCTTTCGACGAATCCGCCTGTCCAAGGTGACATCATCGAAATTGATAGCCTTGATATCATTGGTACAAGTGGTGGGAATGTCCTTTTAGTTACTGATAATGGCGGCACAAATAATTTTTTCCAGTTTAACGAATTCTTTAATATCGCGACCTCCGCCTGCCCTGTACCTAACGAAATCCGGTTTACGGGGGATGACTTACTATTTATTAACAACTCCGGCAGCACTTTCACCGTCGAGCAGGTTAACCTCTTTGGTACCCGGGTCACCGGGGGCTGGGTCGCCAATGATGTATTTATTGAGGACGGCAATAATCTGGGCTGGGATGCCATCAACCCACCGGCAGCAGGTGTCGATTATTTCTGGATCGGTGGCACGGGCGATTGGGAAGACCCCGCCAATTGGTCGCTGACTTCCGGCGTGCCAAATAACCCTTCCAACTGTTTGCCCAGCCCTATTGATGATGTCTATTTTGATGCAAACTCTTTTGCTAATGATGGCGAAATTGTAAGACTAAATGGAAGCGTCAGTTTTAACTCCATGATTTGGGAGGACAACGACAACGCTGATATTCGTTTATCACGTAATAGCGGCTCCGCTTTGGTGAATCAGTTCGGCTCTTTCGTTGGTGATGATGGACTTGTAATTGACCCTGGTAATGGATTTACTTGGTTACTGCGCAGTCTCGATCCAAACAATCCAGATACCCTTCGGTCCAACGGCACTACTATATTGAATGGAGGTGTCAATGGACTTACTTTAAGACTTACAGGAACAGGGACTTATAATGTGGTTGATGACTGGTCTGAGTCAGAGTTGTTCCGCCTAGAGTTGAACAATGGTTCTTTCTTGGCAAATGGGAATGACTTATGGGCAGCTAACTTTGTTATTCAAGCAGCTACTATTGATTCAGTTAACCTGGATAACGCTACCTTCTTCTACGGGGGGGCTGTTAACTTGGGCGATAATAGCCTTGGAAAGGTTTCAGTTGACCAGACCTTCTTTGACAAAGCAGTTAGCGACGGTACTGTTTGGACCATAGGACCAGGCTATGATATTGCAAACATTCAGGACACCATACCTAGAGTGAATAATAATCCAAATGCATCTTCGTTCACTTTTAACGGGGATGATTTAAGCATTGTCAGAGTACTCAATATTGACCCTCTGTTTTTCAACCTTAACAATGGGGGCGCATTCGATACACTAATCCTCAGCGAAAAAACAGTGGTGGCTCAGCTACAGTCTGGTGCTACATTTGAGGTCAATGAGTATTTGTTCATTGATGCCAATGGCTGTCTCTTTTCTCGCCTTGAATCCGATAACTCTAATCAGGAGGCTTTTCTGAACGTTGGCGCGGGCGCTACGGAGGACTTAAACTTTCTGAATATAACAGATATTAATGTATCAGGCAGTGCTGCTCCGCCAGTGCCTCCCGGCAGGGCTTCATCAGATGAAGGTGGGAATACAGGCTGGGCTTTTTCAGGCGAGGCTTTCACGACTCTACCACAATCCTTTATATTCTGCGGCGTTGAGGGCACCTCAACACTAGTGGTTGCTCCGCCAGACCCTAACGTCACCGACTTCTGGTATGCGCCGGTTTCCATGCCAATGGATACTTTCAATACCAATGATTCTACATTCGTCATAGAAACACCGGATCAGAGCTTCCTGCTCTTCAACTTTTTCGGTGAGGATTGTGTCCGTACGGACACAATCACTTTCAACTCCATGGATTTCAGTGATGGTCCTGCAAGCTATGGACAGGCCATCCACGATGGACTCGACATCCGCATGCGCCTGGGAAGTGTGCTTGATTGTGAGAACACTCCACTCGTAGGCGGTCCACTAGCGGATGCAGACGATATTGACCGCCTAGACGATGAGGAAGGCATCCCCTTTTTCCCTCCGGGCAGCCCGAGTACGACCACTTATTCTGTTACCCTATCCCTGGCTAACGATACTACATTCGCCACAAATCTTTTTGCTTGGATAGATTGGGACCAAAATGGCACTTTCGATGAGGACGAGAGAGCAAATGTCAGCAGCGGCAGCATAACCGTGAGTGGCAACCAAATCCCCGCCAATACCTCACAAGGTACGGTCATACTTACATGGACCGGGCTTAGCGGATTAAATATTGGCGATTCTTATTTTGTAAGAGTCCGGATTACCTCCGACAACATCGACCTCACGGCGGATGGCAGCAGTCAGGATGACGCCTCTTTCGGCATGGCTGTTACCGGTGAGGTAGAAGACTACCTCTTCATCAACAGCTGCCCGGAGTTTGTGATCTCCCGTGCGGATGTCATACAGCCGATCTGTGATCAGGCGACGGGCACGATCAACGTCAATGTTTCTACCCCGATCCTGGGTAGTGAAGTATTTGTGCTGAAAGACGCACTGACGGGTGCCATCGTGCGCCCGGAACAGGCAAGTACGGAGTTCACCGGCCTGGCTCCCGGCTTCTACCGGGTAGTGGGCGGTTTCAACCCGCCTGCAGCTTGTGCAGCCCTTGATAGCATTGATGTATCCGTGCGTGGGGTACTTGCGCCTAAAGCAACCGTCAATACCATCACGCCGGCTAACTGCCTGGCAGCTGACGGTGCTATAGATATCGATGTTACAGATGGCGTAGCTCCTTTTACCTTCAACTGGAGCAACGGAGCTATCACTGAAGATATTTCCGGCCTGGCCGGCGGCACTTATGTGCTGGAACTGACTGATGCCAATGGCTGTACCTGGTTCGGCGCCTTCGAAGTGCCTAGCGATCAGGGTAGCCTGTCCGCTACCTTCACGACTAGCCCGGCTACCTGTGGTGCCGCTATTCCAGATGGCTCCATCGATGTGACGCCTACAGGCGGTGATGGCAACTACACCTTCAACTGGAGAAGCGGAGCTACTACTGAAGACCTCATGAACCTGGCCGCGGGTGCCTACTTCCTGACCATCACCGATGGCAATGGCTGCGTGGCAGAGGTTACTCCAATTGTTACCAATGAGGTATTCCCGCCGATCAATATCGACGCTACAATGGACGCCGGTTGTGAGCGGGAACTGGGCGGTTCCATTACTGCCAGCTCCGACCTCAATTCCAATATCTTTATCCGGGATGAGGCGGGCAACACCCTCGGCCTCGGCTCCCTGAGCGCTACGGCTACTGGCCTTCGGGCAGGCCGTTACCTGGTCACTGCGATCAATACCAGCAGTTGCCAGAATACGATAGAAGTGATCCTCGACGAAAATGACATCAATGCAGGCATTATCGCCAACGACCAGGTGCTGTGTGTAGGCGACGACCCTGCCAGCCTGAATGAAGTACAGATGGCATCCGGTGACGGCGCCTTGTCTTATCAGTGGCAGAGCAGCTCAGACGTTGCGGGCCCCTATACTGACATCCCCGGCGCAACCGGTATCAACTTCGATCCAACAACAGTAACGGGCGATACTTTCTTCCGCCGTATCGACACTTCTACGGAGGGCGGAGCCGTGTGTCCGGAACCTACAAATGTGCTGCTACTGCGTACCAATGATATTACAGCGGGCACTGTAGGCAGCGATCAGGTAATCTGTGAAGGCACTGCCCCAGCACCAATTGTAGAAACCACTCCGGCTGTTGCGGACGGAACGCTTACTTACCAGTGGCAGTCTAGTGTGAATGGTGGGACTACCTTTACAGATATCATGGGAGCTACTTCTGCTGACCTTGGTAGTGTGGGTGCAGTCCTTCAGGAAACCTTGTACCGAAGAATCGATTTCAGTACCCTGAATGGAGTAGTCTGCTCAGACATTACGAATGAGGTATCTGTTACCTTCTTCCCCGAACTTCAAACCGTGAATACACCAATGGAGACCTGCCTGGCAGGAGGGGGAGGATTTACCGTGGAGGTAGACATTACGGGTACGCCTGCCTTTACTGTTATTGGTGCAGGTGGGCCTGGTACCTTTACGGATAATGGAAATGGCACGTTCACTTTCGTTTCCGAACCATTACCCCTGAATGCACCGACCTATTCCATTACCATCGAAGATGCAGCTGGTTGCAGCCAATTAGTGATTAATGGCAGCAGCCCGACTAACTGCTGCTCCTTTGATGTAGTCTGCCCGACCTTCCCATCTACCACTTTGCAGTGCTATGATGAAGTGCCAACGGCGACAACACTTACCGAAGCTGCGTTTGAAGCACTTGGTAACGGAGACGGCAGCATCGGTGATACCCCCTGCGGCGTGATCGAGATTACAGCTTCCAACGAGGCTGATCCTGGTAGCTGCAATACTACAGTCACCCGCACTTATACGATCACCGAATACGAAGACCCGAACAACAACGGCGTGCGTGATCCAGGTGAAAATACAGTCCTGAACACGACGACTTGTACGCAGGACTTTATCCTCGACGATACCACTGCTCCGACCATCACTACGTCCGCAGCTGACCTAACCGTAGAATGCGACGGTATGGGCAACATGGCAGATTTGAACAACTGGCTCGCTACCAACGGAGGTGCAGCGGCTACAGACTACTGTAGCAGCTCGGTCACCTTTACCAATGACTTCACTGCTTTGAGTAATGGATGTGGTGCGACCGGCAGCGCGACAGTAACCTTCACGGCTACTGACGATTGCGGCAATACGTCAACTACAACTGCGACGTTTACTATTGAGGATACGACCAACCCAACGGTAACAGACCCGGCTACGGACCTGACAGTGGAGTGCGACGGCATGGGCAACATGATGGCCCTGAACAACTGGCTGTCCAGCAACGGCGGTGCATCATTCGACGATGCCTGCGGCGGTATTACGGTTACTAACGACTTTACTGCGCTGAGCGACCTTTGTGGCGCGACCGGCAGTGCGACGGTGACCTTCACGGCTACCGACGATTGCGGCAATACGGCTACCAGCACCGCGACCTTCACCATTGAAGACACGGCTGCGCCAACGGTAACCACCCCGGCATCTGACCTGACCGTGGAGTGTGACGGCGCGGGCAACACTGCCCAGCTGAACGCCTGGCTGT
>NZ_JALEGS010000007.1 GCF_022763345.1 Phaeodactylibacter sp. | reverse complement strand
GTCACGGCCACCGAGCAAGCGGAAACAGCCCCACTTGCCACTGCTTTCCCCAACCCCTTCCGGGAGCGCTTCAGCCTGTCGCTGCGGGCGGGGTGGCTGCCCGTACAAGTCAATGCCGTGGTATACGATGCGATGGGCAGGCCCGTCCTCACGCAGCGCCTGTCGGCCGGCTTCAACACACTGGATTTGAGCGGGCACCCGGCGGGCGTTTACACCTGGCGGTTGGAGGAGCAGGGGCGCGTGCTGGAGGTGGGGAAGGTGGTGAAGATTGGTAATCGGTAATGCTTCTCTTTTACAAATCCCAGGTAAATCGTCTATAAGTTTGCGGTCAAATCCATTGGTTTTTCAGCAGATTGGAGGGGTAAGGGAAAATCCGGGAAGCGTAAAAATTTGTACTTTATTACAAAAAATTACATCAAAATTTGTAGTTTAGTACAAAAAATATGATACAGCGGCAGCTTCAGGCGGTGGTTAACCGCTGGTTGTTTCGGGGGAAGATCGTCATTCTATATGGTGCAAGACAAGTGGGCAAGACGACTTTGGCCAAGGTGCTATTGCGTGAGCACGGTGGTGATTTAAATGCCTACTACAATTGTGAAATACCTTCTGTACGGCAAGTATTGGAACAGCAGGAGCCCGAATTGCTGAGGCGTGAGTTTGGTGCACACCGATTGATCGTGCTGGATGAGGCACAGTATATTCCGGATATCGGGCAAATCCTGAAGGTCATAGCAGACCACCTGCCGGAAGTACAGATTATAGCTACCGGTTCTTCAAGCTTTGAGCTGGCGCAGCGGACCGGGGAACCACTCACCGGGAGGGCACTTACATTCACCCTATACCCTTTTTCTTACGAGGAGCTCGGGCAGCTTCACCGGCCCGGCGAAAGGTTGGGCCTGCTGGGAAATTGGTTGCGTTTTGGCACCTATCCTGAGATCGTTCTAGCTTCACAGGAAGATACCAGGTTTTTGCTTGACGACTTAACATCCAGGTACCTTTATAAGGATATTTTCGTCTTTGAGAATATCCGCAAAGCTGATATTGTCCACCAAATATTGCAGTTGCTGGCCTTTCAAATTGGCAATGAAGTTTCGATTCATGAACTGGCTCTTAAACTGAAGGTCAATGAACGTACGGTATCCAGGTACATTGACCTGCTGGAAAAGGCATTCGTTATTTTCCGCCTGCCTGCATTGAGCCGAAATCTCCGCAAAGAGGTAAGTAAAAAGAAGAAGGTTTACTTCTATGATTTGGGCGTGCGTAACAGTATCATACAGCAGTACCAGCCATTGAAGGGCCGGGCAGACCAGGGTGCGTTATGGGAGAATTTTTTAGTTGCAGAACGCATGAAATACCTGCACGCACGCCTGCGATTTCCCAGACAATACTTCTGGCGCACACATGACCATCAGGAGTTGGACTATGTGGAAGAAACAGATGGTCATCTTTATGGGTATGAGTTTAAGTGGAACCCGAAGAAAGCTAAGAAGCCGGTAGCTTTCGCGAAAGCTTACCCAAAAGCGGAGGTCCAAGTACTGCATCAACATAATTTTGAGCCGTTCTTATTAGATTAATGAAGCCGTAACCTTAATTTTTGGGCACATAACGCTCCACCCGTACCTCATCCAAATACACCCGTTGCCCTGCCGGATTGCGCAGGTATAGCCGCAGCTGCCAATCGGGCTCAAAGCCGCGCGGGAGCCGGAAGAAAAAAGCCGCCTCGCCCCATTGATCAGGGGTGCCGGCCTGCCAGATGGAGTAGTGGCTGTTGCCGATGTAGGAAGTAGGGCGCATCAGGCGGCGTTTTTTGCGGCGCCCATCTGCATTTCGCAATTCAGCAAAGAGGATGATGCCCAGGTCCCGGTTCCAGATGCGGTCGGCTGCAGGCATATAGGCACGGAGGCTGATGCGGAGCCAGTCGCCGGGCTGTGCAGTATCCAAAGCAATCTGATCAGACAGGGTGTAGTCGCCATCTGGAGGCAGCAAAGTGCCCTGCCCCTGAAAAACCTGCTCAGTAGAACGGTGCGGAAGACCGGCAGACTCAAAGCCTTCCCGGAAAAGCAGGCCGGCTGCTTGTAGCGTGGTCGTGTCACGGGGTTGCCGCTCCTTCGTGTCGAAGGCAACCATGGAGTGCCAGGTGGGCTGTAGCGTGCCGAAGGTTTCCAGGTAGAAAGCGGCATTGCCCCGCTCTGACCAAATGACGCCCTTCTTCATCTGCCAGGTTTGAAACAGGTTGAGCCAGGCGAAAAACAGCAGCCCCAGCCCCAATCCTGCGGCTGCCCAACGGTGCCTAAGTAAAGGTGCGAAACAGGCCCCCAATCCAAAAGCTAAAAGGGGATAGGTCTCCACCATGGGCCGGGAGCCCAGCCCCGGGAGCCCAGCCCCGGGAAGTAGGTCCAGGCGTAGTAGGAGTAGTGGATGTAGGCGTGCAGCGCCACAAACAGTGCGATGGGCAGCAGCTTGCCCGGAGCATGCCGGCGCAGGCGGAACAGCCCGATCAGGCTGAAGAGCATCACCGGGGTGTAAATCAGCCAGCCATTGGAGAAGTCGAACCAGCCTTTGTAAATCATGGGCTGCAGGAAGTTGAAGCCTTCACCTTCGTAGGGATTGAAGTACAACTGCCCGCTCACATAATACCAGTAACCCAATTGCGGACTAAAGGCGAGCCCCTGCCCCAGACCGGCGAGCAGAAGGAAAGCCGGCCGGCGCAGGAAGAACTGCCAGCGCTCGCCCAGGGTTGTCGCGCTATTCACTCCCCACAGCAGAGGGATGAGCAGGCTGATGACTTCCGGCACTCGCGTCAGGGCAATCAGGCCCACAATCAGGCCGATACCGAATGCTTTGGCCCGGCCGGGGCGGTCGTAGAACCTTTCGGTGAGCCATAAGAGCAGGCAGTAATTGAAAAATAGAAAACCGTGCGCCATCGTAACGTAGGTGGCGTGGTAGAATACGTTGGTGGCAAAAGCAAGGGTAAGCAGCACCACCGCCGTCACTTTGCTGCTGAAATACCGCTGCAGGACCCGGCTGAGCAAAAAGAACCCTGCTATCAGGTAAACGATAGTCGACAAACTGACCGCCAGCAGGTAAGGCTTGCTCCAGCCATCTGCGGGGTAAGCATCAAAGGCTTTCGCCCAGGCGTGGGCCAAGAGGAAAAAGGGCGTTTCCATCACCGGCACGCCCAGGGTGTATTTGATGTAGCGCCGCCCGCGTTCTGTGAGGCGTATGCCAAATTCATCCTCGCGGGGATCGGCAGAACCGGGGTTGGCGGCCTGCAGGCTGCTGATGGTCGCATCGTAGTCGCCAACGTCCTGATTGACCCAAAAAGAGACCACGTGCAGGTAGTAGCTGTTGCTGTCGCCGTAGTACAGGGCTTCATCCCACCGGTCGATGAGCACGTAACCAGCCAGAAAAAGCAGCGTGATGGCGAGCAGGGCCCGTCTGATGATGAGAGGGATGGTATCCAATGGCCTGGGTTTGGTTTCGGGGCTGAAGATAAGAAAGGTTGGGTTGTTTTATGGGCGTTTGGGATTGAATTCGCGCAAAGATCGCGGAGGGGTTTCGCGCAAAGAAAGGCTTGACGATTCTACCCAGCCAGGTATGCCAAACGTAACGTTGAGTCCTTTGTGGCCCATTCTTTGCGCGCGTTGCGTGAAACCAGGGGCAGCGCATGGCTCTGCGCCCTTTGCGTGAAAAAAATGCCAGCCCTCTTACGGTCTATATGCGAGGGTCTTTCAGTGAAACCCCACCTCATTTCCTCCCAAAAACGTACATTTGCTCCTAAACAAGGAACGCCGCCACCATGAAGGACCGCTTTTCAGATGCAAACCTTGGCCGCCTGGCTGTTATCGTGCTTGGTATTGCCTTGCTTTGGTTGCGCTTCCCTGATTTCTTTGCCACGCCCAATCTGGTTATCGAGCCCTATGCCGATGGGCTCAAGGCGTACACCAATATCGAATACCACGCCCGCCATGACAGCTCCTTCACCTACTTCGAGGGGATGAACTACCCTTATGGCGATCATGCTTCGGCTGCTGTTACGCAGCCTCTTGTCTCCGGGCTCATTAAAGTCGTGAGTGATTACGTGGTGGACATCACAGGCTATACCCGGGCGATTGTCAACTTTTCGCTGCTGCTGGGAATATTGCTGGGGGCTTATTTTCTCTACTTGTCTTTTTTGCGGCTCGGGACGGCTCCGTGGTGGGGGGCTGCCGCCAGTTTGGGCATCGTATTCCTGTCTCCTCAAATTTACCGGTTTATCGCGCACTACGGTTTGTCGCATATTGAGGTGATTCCCATACTCTTTTACCTTCTCATCCGGCTGGAGGAAGCGCACAGCCTGAAGTACAGCCTTTGGATGGCCGTGGCGCTGCTGGTCTTCCCGCTTATCCACTTTTACTATTTCGTCATTATGGCGATGACCATATCCTTTTATTTTTTCTTTGGCTTTTTGCGGAAGCCTACGGTGCGCCGGTTTTTCCGCTATCTGCTGCACTTCAGTGTGCAAATTGGGCCGCCTCTGGTCTTCTTTTACCTTTGGATGTACCACAATAATCCGGTGACAGACCGTGCAGCGCGGCCCTGGGGTTTTTTCCACTTTCATTCCATCTGGGAAGATATTGTCACCTCCACAGCCATGCCTTATTTTGCATGGATCAATGAGGAGGTGATCGCTATTCAGGATGGGGGCTTTGAAGGCAAAGGGTACATTGGGCTGGTGGCGTTAATTGGGCTGCTGGTGCTTACCATTCGCTGGGTGAGCAGTGGCTTTAAAGCGCCATTTGTGCAGGCAGGCGGTGATTTGCAGCCGTTCCTAAATAAAATGATGCTGACGAGCCTGGTGCTCCTGCTCCTTTCTTTTGGGCTACCGTTTACTATTCCGGGGCTGGAAGGGCTGCTGGATTATACAGGCCCCTATCAGCAATTCCGGTCGGTGGGGCGCTTTAACTGGCCTTTTTACTATGCCATCAACCTGATTGTCCTCACTGAGCTTTGGGCATGGATAGACCAATCCAAAGAACAGTGGAAGCTGGGTCTGGGCATTGGGGCTTTGCTCTTGCTGGGCTTCGAAGCCTATCATTCCTGTACCGATCCCGACCTGAAACTGGACGACATCCGGCAATTGCACGAAGGGGAGACCTTTGCCGATTTGCCAGGCATCGACTACCGGGAATTTCAGGCCACCGTGCCCCTGCCGTATTTTAACCTAGGCAGCGACAACTTCTGGATTGAAACATCTGGCAATGTAATGCCCTGGACACTCCTACTGGGTATGCAAACGGGGCTTCCTACCACAGGTGCTGCCTTGACTCGTACCAGCCGGAGTCAGGCGTACAATCAGCTGCAGCTGGTTTACGAACCCTACCGCATCCCGAAAATTCTGGAAGACTTCCCCAATGAAAAGCCACTGTTGCTGGTACTGGGTAAGTATCAGTTTGAGCAGCAGAAAGCACGTTTTGGGCATATGCTCATCGGCGCACAACTGCTTTTTGAGAATGATCAGTATGCCCTCTACCGCCTGCCCCTGACGGCATTTGAAGAACGAATTGAGGCTAAGGTACGGGACATCAATTACACGCTCAAAGCAGACAGTGCGGCCTTGTACCCGGTGGCTGGCTTCCTTTCCCGGGATTCCACGCATAACTTTTTTTACGAAAGTTTTGACACCCTTGCTGCAGAGCATTACTACCGTGGCGGCGGGGCTTATGCCGGCGAGGTCAGCCAACCGAACGTCCTTTTTGACGGCACCCTGCCCCGGCAGTATGGTACGGGCTGGTACACGTTTTCTTCCTGGATTTATGTGGATGTCGACCGTCTGGCTACGGGCTCTTTTCACATTGAAGAATACGATGCGGAAAGCGGGGCGCGGTTGCAGGAACAGCACTACCGCATCTACGACCACTTCCGTACCTTTGATAGCAATGGATGGGCACTGGTGGAGATGGGCTTTATCCCGCAGCGTTCCGACAGCCGTATCCGGTTTTGGGTAGATAATCAGGACATCGGAGAGGCACCACTTTTTGTAGATGAGCTGCTCATCCGGCATGATATTGCAGAGATTTATCAGAAAGGGCAGCATTACCTTTTTAAGAACAACCGGTGGTATCCGGTAGAATAATCACAGGCGCATGGACTTGCATATTAAGAACGCTACCATCATCGCACCGGGCAATCCGCACCACGGTCAGGTGCGCAGCGTATTGATCCGGGAAGGGTATATTCAGAAAATCGGGGAAACACCTTTTGAAGGGGAGGATACCCCAGTATTGGAAGCGGAAGGGCTACACCTGTCAATCGGCTGGATGGACTTCGGCGTGCAGGTGGGCGACCCCGGCTTGGAGCACCGCGAGACCCTGCATACCGCAGGTGCAGCGGCAGCTGCCGGTGGGTTTACGGCAGTAGCTGCATTTCCCAATACGGATCCGGTGATCGATACAAAATCGGGGGTGCAATACATTTGCAAAAATGCTGAAGGCAAGCTCGTCAACTTCCATCCTATGGGCGCGCTGACCCTGAAGTGCGCAGGCCGGGAAATTACCGAGATGATCGACATGCAGCGTGCCGGCGCGGTTGCCTTCACGGATGGCCCCATCGCTCTGCAGCATACCGGGGTGATGCTTCGGGCGCTCAATTACGTTAAAGCCTTCGGTGGAGTAGTGGTCAATCAGCCGCTCGACGACCACCTGCGGCACGGCGGGCAGGTGCACGAAGGCATCGTTTCTACTTCCCTGGGCATGCCGGGCATTCCATCGGTAGCTGAGGAGGTCATGGTACGCCGTGATTTGCACTTGCTGGAGTACACTGAGAGCCGTTTGCACCTCGCTAATATCTCCACCGCGGGCGCCGTGCAAATGATACGCGAAGCCAAAGCCAAGGGGCTACAGGTAACCGCAAGCGTAGCCGTAATGAACCTGGTCTACGAAGACGAAGCCACCTCTACCTTCGACTCCAATTTCAAGGTACTGCCGCCCCTGCGCAGCGCTACCGACCGGGAGGCCTTGAAAGCGGGCGTACTTGATGGCACTATTGACATTATCGCCTCCAATCACCAACCGCTGGAAGAGGAAGCTAAAAAGCTGGAGTTCCCCTACGCCGAGTTCGGGGCAACCGGGCTGGAGACGTTGTACGCTTTATGCCGAACGCACCTGAGCGACTGGCTTACTGATGAACTGCTGATTGAGAAAATAGCCGGCAATCCCCGACGCATTCTGGGGCTGGATCTTCCCGAAATCAAAGAAGGCGCAATGGCAGAGCTAACCCTCTTTCAGCCGGATGCCCAATGGATCTACGACCGTAACCGGGTCTACTCCCGCTCCCTGAATTCACCAGTACTGGGGCAGGAACTGCGTGGGCGTGCGCTTGCCGTAGTCAACAACAATCAGTCGTTCGTAAATGCCCATTCATAGAAAATACCGGCAAGGGAATAGGAATTGACCGATATTGAAGCTTATTCACCAACTTTAACCATTACAATATGAGTACACTTGACAATCCTAATGAAACCATTGACCCGAAAGAAGTTTCTCCATGGCCCACAGTCCTACGTTTTGGCCTAATAGGCGGATTATCCCTGATACTTTATTCTTTGCTTAGTATCATTACAGGATACTTAAGTCCTTCATCAGGGGTTAGTGGGGTGATTATTAATTTTTTATTAACAATAGTAATTGTAGGAATATTTACAATTGTAGGAGTTCTGGGTTATCGCAATAATGATTTAAGCGGGAAGATTAATTTTAGACGAGCATATTTAGTAGGAGGATGCATTATATTTATAATGAACATGATTGCAGTCATATTTTCAGTCATATATATGAATTATATTGACCCTAGTTATGCAGACCAAATGATTAACGAATCTATAGCAATGTATGAAAAAATGGGGCTAAATGAGAAACAAATTGAACAAGCTATTGTGAATCTGGAAGAAAGCTCATTAGTTATTAATGCATTAAAGAACGGACTTCTATTTTCTATTGTTTTTTCTTTGATAGGGGGCTTTTTTGTTTCTATTTTAACCAAGAATTAACAGAATCTTGAAATTCTTAAAGGCATTTTTGTTTTTTAGGACCAATACATAGGATTGTAATTTAATTTTATTTATATTCACCGTTGAGGTGAAAAGAGTCAATCTTGTCACTTCGTTGTTTTATTGCGTATTTTTACAATCAGAGATCAAGTGTGTACCCCCATGTTGATATATCCATGATTTTAGCATATGTTAAGAGTTTTTAATTTATTTGTAGTACCGTTTCTAGAATTTGATTCTTTTACAAGAATTAAGTTTTAATCATCAAGGTTGAATGATATTTTGAAACTCAATTGATAGTCACTTATTAGATTGCTTTGCGGTGTGGAGGTATTTGTAAATAGAAACTTCCCTATAAATGATTTTGTTATTGTTTTTTTGCTAAATTTTTCTTCTAGAAGTGTCCTCTGGAAAAATTTTATAGTTTTCAGTTACTCTTTTCCAAAGGGGGGGCTACGTAATAGCGTCGAGCAAAAGAAATCAGGCTTTATAAAAAGTCATATATGCTATTATGTTAATGAAGTCTTTATACAATTGAATTCATTGTCTGCTGACGGTGCAATTATAGGGATAACTTTTAAGTATTTGATACATCTAATGTTTATTAGATCAACTCTCCAATCCTTTCGGATATGGACAGGTGTTTTGGTTTTCTTTCTCAGATATTAAACATAGAACTCATTTTTTCTTTATTTAACTCTCTTAAATTTTTTAAACATGAACGCTCTAAGATTTTTATTTTTTTGTCTCATTACCATTTTCCTTGGTTCCTGCCAAAAGGCTAGCGAAAAACCGCTCATAGAAAATCCTGTTGTGTCTAACAGTGTTTCAGACGAGGAAAAAGTCTGTGATCTTCTTTCTGAGGCTTACAACCTCTGGGATTCCCAAGCGTTTGATTCCTTCTTCAATGACAGTTTATGGGTTTTAATGGATGAAGACTCACTGACTGAGTTTCAATTAGAGATGGTTAGCCTGTATACTACTGAAGGGCTAGATTCAATGTTTGTTGTTAGTCCAGATCTCGAATCGGCTTTCGATGAAGTAGGGGCTTTAAACCTTACTAATCAAGAA
Organism: Phaeodactylibacter sp.; assembly: GCF_022763345.1. Classification (GTDB taxonomy): domain Bacteria; phylum Bacteroidota; class Bacteroidia; order Chitinophagales; family Saprospiraceae; genus Phaeodactylibacter. The sequence goes on along the minus strand of NZ_JALEGS010000007.1, from coordinate 40,143 downwards.
TTCGATGATCATACTGATGCATGTGCTGAGTCCTTTATTGTTACAAGAGCCTGTATTATTTGTAACGCGAAGGCATGCAGAAACTCCCAAGCTGTAGAGACAGTCGGAAATGTAAGCAACAATTGGCTTATGAGTTTAGCAGGAAATGTAGGTCAATGGATTCATTGTCCATAATTGAGTTTTGCTATAAATTGTAAACTTAGCCAAAGGAGTCTTCGTAGGGCTTAATTGTTACTACGAAGGCTTTTTTTGTGTAGATACTAGAACTGAAATCATTATGCTATTTTGGCTGCTAATTTGAAAAATCAAGCGTTTTCTCAAAAAAACAGCAGAGTAATCTGATTTTTTAACGTAGTAGCAAGTTAATAACGCAATAAGTCTACACCTAGCCATATGTGAATTTAGTGTAGTCCTAAACGAATAAAATCTAAAATTTTATACTTTTGCTTTAGCCCCCGTATATTTGCCGTACAATCAATAAGTATATGCTAAAGCAAAACATAGGCGTCAAGTACGGCATTATAGCAGGTGGGATTACCGTGGGTATCTACCTGCTATTTTATTTGATTAATAAGGAGCTGGTTTTCAATTCTTTCCTAAACTGGGCAACAGTGGGGCTCTATCTGGCTATCGCCTGGAAAGCGATCGATGATGAGCGGCAGGCTATTGGCGGAAAGCTGGAGTTTCAGCAGGCGCTTAAGGTCGGCTTTACGGTCTTCGTGGTAGCCAATCTGGTGTACTACCTCTACTACTATCTGCTGCATGGTGTCTTTGACCTAGGGCTCGAGGAAGTACAGCGGGCCGTAATGTCTGAGACCCTGGAAGCCCGAAAAGGTATGCTTTCGGAAGAGCAGTACAATGCCTTCCAGGAGTCGCTGGAGGGAGATGGCTTGAAAGTCGGCCTGCAAAACACCTTGCTGACCTACGCCCGCAGCCTGATCGGGTATTTCCTGATTTCTCTGGGTTTGGCGGCACTAGCCAGCCGGAAATAATCATCTTTTCTAACTTTTGCGCGTTCTTCACTTTAAGACCAGAAGCTGATACATGGATATTTCAATCGTCGTCCCGCTTTTTAATGAGGAAGAGTCCCTGCCGGAGCTGGAAGCCTGGATCCGCCGGGTGATGGAAGCACATGGTTTCTCCTACGAAATTGTATTTGTGGATGATGGCAGCCGGGATGGCTCCTGGGAGGTAGTGGAACGCCTGGCTCAGGAGAACACCTGTGTCCGGGGCATCAAGTTCCGCCGCAACTACGGGAAATCTGCTGCCCTCAACCGGGGTTTCGCTGCTGTACAGGGGGATGTGGTGGTCACGATGGATGCAGACCTGCAAGACTCCCCTGAGGAACTGCCGGAGCTTTACCGCATGATCACCGAAGAGGGGTACGACATGGTGTCAGGCTGGAAGAAAAAGCGCTACGATCCGGTACTTACTAAGAACCTGCCAAGTAAGTTTTTTAACTGGACAGCCCGCCGAATGACCGGCATTCACCTGCATGACTTCAACTGCGGGCTAAAGGCTTACCGGAATGCCGTAGTCAAAAGCATTGAGGTGTATGGTGATATGCACCGCTACATACCGGTCCTCGCCAAATGGGCGGGGTTTAAGAAAATAGGGGAGAAGGTCGTGCAGCATCAGGAGCGTAAATATGGGACCACTAAGTTTGGTATTGAGCGCTTTATTCGCGGGCCGCTGGACCTGCTTTCGGTCATTTTTATCTCCAAGTTCGGCAAACGGCCCATGCACTTTTTCGGTATGTGGGGCGTCTTCATCTTCGTCATTGGCTTCTTCGCGGCAGGGTATATTGGCATCAGCAAATTGTACCGCCTGAGCCAGGGGTTGCCTACGATTCTGGTCACGGATAATCCTTATTTCTACATTTCCCTTACCTGTATGGTTATTGGCACCATGTTGTTTCTTTCCGGCTTTCTCGCCGAGCTGATCTCACGTACGGCTTCCGACCGGAACAGCTACCTCATTGAGCGGGAAATTGGATCAGTCAAGGCGACAGCAGGGTAAAAAAAGGCACGTACCAATGTTAAACTATACTGACGATTAAGTGGTTTGCCACAGCAAACCTACTCAATGTCAGCATTTACGCTAGGAAATGGCTTGCTCCGATGTCGCAAACCACTTCGTATTGCGTATAATACGTGCCTTCCGTTCCTACTGGAATCTATTGCTTAGCGTTCGTACAATTGCTTGCCAGCTTCCTCGTACTTATCGCCTTCCACCCAGAAAGGGCGGTCTTCGTCATCCGCAATCAGCCGGGCCGTACGTGCCAGCGCCTGACAGAACTTCTGCAAATAATCGAAGTCGATAGAATCCGGGTTGTCAGCTGCCTGATGGTAGTAAGTGCTGATTTCCTCATCAAACTCGGTAAGGCCCGGGCTAAAGCACAATGCCGGTACGCCCAACTTAGCAAAGGAGACGTTGTCAGACCGGTCGAAGAGGTTCTGCTCCGGGGCAGGGTTAGGGAACACATCGAGCCCAAAGATATTGGAAGCTGCTTCCACAAGCCCGTCGGTGCCGGTACGGCCAAAGCCTACGATGGAAACGTAGGAGGGGTCGTTGTAGCCTGCGCCATCCGTATTCAGGTTGAAGATGACCTGTTCCATTGGGATGAGCGGGTTTTCAGCGTAGTATTGACTACCAAGTAAGCCGATTTCCTCACCCGTCACCGCCAGGAAGATAACGGAACGTTTGGGCGGCGCTTCTGCCAGGGCTTGCAGGGCACCCAGGAGCGCGGTCGTTCCCATAGCGTTGTCCCGGGCACCGTTGAAGATGCTGTCCTCCGGGGTGTAGGGAGAGCCGCCGTTCTTACCTGTACCCACGTGGTCAAAGTGAGCAGTGATGAGCAGGTATTCGTCCTTCAGCTCCGGATCCGTGCCTTCGAGCAACCCGATGACGTTGTTGGAAGTGACAGCCCGGCGGGAGAAGCCCTCACTGCTCAGCTCCACCTTTGTCTTTTTGCTATCCTTCATGGCATTGAAGGTCTCTTTATTTTCCTCCTTGATCCAGCCATAAACAAAGTTGGGACTGGATTTGGTGGTTTCCATTTTATCAGCCAGGTTAAGGCTTTCTTTTCCAAAGTAAGACAGGAAGAACTGCCAGGGGAACTGAAGGCGGTAGAGTTCGATCAGGCCAACCGCGCCTTTCTCTTTGGCCAATTTGCGTTTTTTGCTCATAGAATTGAAAACCGTAAGCGGGTCTTGGCCCTCCGGCGTGCCAGGCAATACGAAAACGAGTTTACCTTCCACATCAAGCTTATCGTAGTCATTCGCGCCTGTTTCCTCGTCAACCCAGCCATAATTGGCAAAGACGGCTTTGGTCTTAGTCAATTCAAGGTTGCCGGTCATCATCAGCAGGTTGTCACCCTGAGTGTAGGTCTCGTCTTCAACAACGATCTTGGCCATAGACGGTGGTGTAATGGCTTCAAAAGGGACGGGTTGGTAGTAGCCTTGCGCGCCTTCTACTTGCTTAAGGCCATAAGTTGCGTACTGAGAGGCGATGTAAGCAGCAGCAATATCGTTGCCCATTTCGCCGGTGCGCCGACCCTGTAGCGCATCAGATGCCAGAAACCGGAGATGGGCTTCCATATCCGCCTTGGTGATATCAAATTCAGGGGCCCGACTGTCGTTTTGCGCCTGAGCAGTCGTGAAGCAAACAAAGGCAAGCCAAGTTGCCAGGATTGTCAGTTTTTTCATTAATTCCAATAATTTGGTGAATACGAGTGCTGCCCTTAGAGAGGACTTTTTCGAATAGATGCTAAAGGTAATGATACGGGATGGATTGAGCGGTATTGAATCTACGTAAGTTTCGAATTGGAAGATTGATGACACCATGAGCCTGCTGAAAGGGCGATTGCCGCTGCTATCCGGCTGGTCTTCAACCGCTAGTGCTTCCCCACTGTTGTTAATCCTGAAAAATCCCCGTATTTTTGGAAAAAGGAATAGCGACTTTCCTGATCTGCAAAAGCCTTTATGAAGCGACTTCTACTTTCAATGCTGCTTACCATCCCTTGTGCTTATGCGCTATTTGCGCAGGGCGTGCTGGATCAACCGGTCTCTGCAGAGTTTTGGGAGGTGTCATTAGAGGAGGCGCTTTATCGGCTGGGGGATGAACATAATCTACGGTTGTCCTTTTCTAATGATATCCTTCCACCGAAGATCATTACGGCAAAGTTTGAGCAGCGCACCGTTGGAAGTGCGCTAGGTCAGCTGCTACAGGATACCCCCCTAAGGATTAAGGAGCTTGGAGGGCAAATCGTGATTTTCTTGCCGGTTGATCTTGAATTCACAATCAATGGTATTCTGGTTGATGGGGGCACGGGCGAGCGACTGATTGGTGCCAACATCTTTGATAATAAAAGTGGGAAAGGTACAGTCACGAATGAGTATGGCTATTTCAGCATTACCCTGCCGGCGGGTCCGGTAGCACTGGATTTCTCCTACGTCGGCTATGGTACCCTTTCTTCTGATTTCTATTTGATGGAGGATAAGCGACTTGATCAACAGCTTCGGTCAGACCTTCAATTGCAACCTGTGGAAGTGGTTGGGCATAAGCCCAGGCTTGACCCAAAAATGATTCAGCAGGGTGGGGCGACACAGCTAAACATGGAGCAGTTGGAACAGCTGCCAGCGTTGGCCGGAGAATCTGACCTGGTCAGGGCGTTACAGTTATTACCCGGCGTACAATCGGGTACAGATGGGTTGGATGGGCTGCATGTACGGGGCGGGAGCAATGGTCAAAACCTGATTATGATCGATGGCGTACCGGTCTACAACATATCTCACGCTGCGGGACTGTTCTCGGTATTTAATACAAATGCCGTCAAAAGCGCCCAACTCTACAAAAGTGGATTCCCTGCCCGTTTCGGAGGGCGCTTATCCTCCGTTTTGGACATCCGTACCCGTGATGGAAATAACCAACATTATGAAGCCGAAGCCAGCCTTGGGCTTTTGTCAGGCCGGATGACGCTGGAAGGGCCGATTCAGAAAGGCAAAAGCAGTTTCATTGTTTCCGGCCGGCGCAGCCTGATCGGCTGGTATCTACAACCGCTTACCGAGAGCATACGTTCAGAGGAGGACCGGCAGAGCCTGGTAGACTACGACTTTTATGACATTAATGCTAAACTGAACTTCACGCTTTCAGAGCGGGACGATCTTTACTTCAGTTTTTATACCGGCAAGGACGCTTACCGAAACCGGACCATTGCACTGGATACCCTGTTCGCACAGGATACAAGTGTCTCAGAGCCGGCGCCTTTTCTTTCCTCCCGAAGTGCGCTGGAGGAGATGACCTGGGGGAATACCGTGACTTCCATGCGTTGGACCCATCTGTTTGGTGATCAGTTATTCGCGAGCCTCACCGCGTCTTACAGTGGGCTTGATGTGGGCATCACTTACGAAAGGGGCGATTCTCTGACGAACGTAAGGTCAGGGAGCGTAACGGACCGGTACATTAGCATTGGGCGGTATTTTTCGCAAATTGATGATTTTGGTGCGCGGCTGGATTTTGATTACCGGCCTTCGCCAGTGCAATCTTTTCGGTTTGGGCTTTTTGCCACCCGTCATCAGTTTGAGCCAGGCCTTCTATCGCTGGAGCTGGTTGAAAAATCAGATACCCTCCGCCAGCCGCAGATGCAAGCGAGAGCCATATCTGCCAATGAATTTGGGGGCTACCTGGAAAATATCTGGCAGGTCAGTCCGGAGTTTAAGGTAAATGCGGGGCTTCACCTGGCCGCATTTCAGGTGGACGGCCGTACCTACTCCTCTTTGCAGCCTCGTTTGATTGCCAACTGGAGCATCAATACTCGGCTTCAGTTAAACGGGTATCTGAGCAAGATGACCCAGTTTGTCCATCTGCTTTCCAACTCTACACTTGGTTTGCCCAATGATCTTTGGGTGCCCAGTACTGCATCCGTTAAGCCAGAGCAGAGCTGGCAGTTTGGCCTGTCTTCGACCTGGCAGTTCCGGGAAGGCTGGCAGCTCACTGGCGATTTGTACACCAAGTATATGAGCCAGCTGCTAACTTACTCGGAAGGAGCGCTGTTTTTCAACAATTGGGAAAGCAATCTTACCTCAGGGACAGGGCAGGCATATGGGATGGAGCTATTATTGGAAAAACGGCAGGGAAAAACCACAGGATGGGCTTCCTATGGTCTGGCTTGGGCAGACCGCCGTTTCCCGCTTGTTAATAACGGACGGCGCTATCCCTACAGGTATGACCGCAGGCATAGCCTTACCTTTGCTTTTGTGCACACCTTCAATGAATGGCTGGAATTTTCCGGATCATGGGCGATGAATTCCGGTTTTGCCTTTAGCTTGCCGCAGGGGCGCTATCAGGTTTTCCTGCCAGGGGTTGGAAGCATTAACGTCGTTGATTACGGAGAAAAAAACAGCTTTCGGATGCCTGTTTATCACCGGCTGGATTTGGGGGTGAATCTTTATATCGAAACGGAAAGTGTTCGGCACACGCTAAATATTGGTGTTTACAACCTGTATAACCGCCGTAATCCATTATACTATAACCTGGAAACCCGTTATGTAACCGAGGGCAGCGAGATAAGAGAGGACCGCAGGTTTAGCCCGGTATGGTTGCTGCCATTAATCCCTGCATTGAACTATTCTTTGAAATTATAATTGTATATTCGCTGACATCTCCCTATATTTTAGGGAAAATTGTTGCTAAAGGTGGGCTCCTCACCGATTACCCACTTGTGTCAGAATAATATTTGGACAAACCGCTTTGGTTTTTAAGTTTGTTTTAAATGGTTTTGGCACGGAGAAAACGGATCGTCTATGCTGCGTTTGATTTTTCTGCCGATTTTATTTGGGCTGCTAAGCTTAGTGCTTAGCTGTGAGAAAGTCTTTGATGTCAACTCAGCAATAGACGCCCGCTCTTCCGAACTGGTTGTAGTAAGCAGTTTTACACTGGACCGTACGCTACAGGTCTATGTGTCTGCCTCCGGAAGCATTCTGGATGATGCCCCAATCACCTATATCGATAATGCCATTGTAGAGCTTTATCGCAATGAAGAGTTTCTTACTCAATTGAGTTTTTCTGAAGACAAGGATAAGGTCTCTAACCTGCCATTCTATTCTGCAGGTGACTTCCAGCCTCAAGTTGGGATTAAGTACACCATTAAAGTGGACGCGCCTGGTTTTGAGACAGTCACCGCTAATAGTCAAATTCCTACGCCCATTAAAATGGTTTCTTCGGAAATTTCAGATTTACAGTTTACTGAGATGATGGGAGAGAAGGAGACACAGGTTCGTTACCTTGTAGATATTGCATTCGAGGACCCAGGGCAAGTCGAAAACTACTACCACATCAACCTGCTGAAGCAATTCAGAGAATTTGCCATCATTGAGAGCGATACTCTTTATTTCCGGGAAGAAATGAGACCTGTCGTTTTTTCCAACCAGCTGAATACCAACTTTCAAGTTGCGCATGTCGGTGGCGGATTACTGTTGGAAGATGAAGGCCAGGATGGGCAAACGATTCGGATCACTCTACCTGTTGAATTTAGCTATTTACCTACCCGCGATGAGTTAGGTAAGCTTTTTATCGAGCTGCGCGCGGTTTCCAAAGAATATTACCAGTACTTCTCAACCATAAGCAGGCAGGATGGAGTTTCAGACTCTCCCTTTACTGACCCTGTAATCGTGTACGATAATATCAATGGTGGACAGGGTGTCTTCGCAGGGTTCAGTACATCCAGTGACTCCCTTGTTGTTGGATATTAGCTTTTCCTGATCCTTCATTTTGATCGTATCCCATCTACATCCTATCCGTACTTTAGTTATTTTGTTATACACTTCTTCTGAAAATATTTCTTCTTCGCATAGGGGGACTTCTGATATTTAGTGTCTCTATAGGTGAAATTGCAGAATACATGGCATTAAATACTGTCCATGTCTGAAAGTGAGATTACCTAAAAGAGCTAATATGAACGCCGAAGCAAAATCATCATTTATCGACCTTTTTCCCCTCTTCTCCGTCCTTTCTGCTGAGGACAAAGCGACGCTGGCAGAAATGATGGAGTATAAGGTGAAGCCGAAGTATTCCTTCATTTACATGCCGGGAGATGCTTCAGAATACATTTATTTCCTCGCTAAAGGGACTGTGAAAATTGGGACGCACTCTACAGATGGCAAGGAGATTATTAAGTCACTGATCCACCCTACAGCGATGTTTGGGGAGCTGGGTTTGATAGGCGAGCCTTATTATAAGGACTTTGCACAGGCACTCAAGCAGGACGTTCATGTGTACCAGCTCAAGGTAGCTGATATGAAAAAGCTGATGCAGAATAGTTTTGAGCTCTGCACCTCGGTTATGAATCTATTTGGTGGCCGGCTAGTCCGGGCGGAGGATAAGCTGGAATCTCTGATTTTTAAGGATGCCCGCACTCGTATTATTGAGTTTATCAAAGACGCCGTCAACAAGCGCGGTCGCCGGGTGGGCTACGAAATGCTGCTCAAGCACTCCCTGACCCATCAGGATATTGCCAATATCACCTGTACTTCCCGCCAAACGGTAACACTGGTACTTAATGAGCTTAAAAAATCAGACCTTATCTATTTCAATCGGGGGAAAATCCTGGTAAGAGATATGGCAAGACTGGTTTAGGTCAACAAATAAATCACGAGAATTGGATTAAAAAAGGTATAAGAATCGGATTTAAAGAGAGCCCCGGTAAGCGTACATCGCTCCGGGGCTTTTTTCGTTAGCCTTCATTGAAGAGAACTTTACCTGACGATAATCCGCTGCGCTCCGAATCGCCCTTCTGTATTGATGAGAAGTAGGGTATATACGCCTTTGGGCATAGCCGTCGTGGCTATGGTGTGGCTTTCTCCATTTAAACGAGCCGTGTGTATCAATTTTCCTTGCGTGTCGAATAGCTTTAACTCATATTCATCTTTCGGAAAATTCAGCTGCAGATAATCCCGTGCCGGGTTGGGAAATGCCTGAAACCGAATAGAGGGCTCTGCTTCGTGGGAAGTTGATGTCAACAGCAGGCCTCCTATATCCATACCACGCGCGTCCAGTACAGGGCGAGACCGGATGTCGTCGTCATTATGCAACGTCGCAACTGCAATGAGCCTCAGGTGTTTGGGGTCCCAGTCATTAGAAAGGTCAAAGCTGCCAACCCACGAGTAGGTTTCCCCTATTTCGGGCTGATCAGGTAATCCTGCACTGCTTCCCCATGTATCCTCAACAATATCCCGTACTACGTTCATAAAGGGGTACATCTGTATGGAACCACCCTGCCCAAACAAAGGGTGCCCTGCTACTTCGTTGTAGTAGTTAGATTGCTGGTAGCCAGGCTCTGCACTTCGGATGGAATCCTCTACTACGATAACGCTTAATCTGAGTGTTCCCGGCCCGGGCAGTTCCTGCAGTAGCTCAAGAGATACTTCAAAGCTCAAGCTGCCGGTCACCGCCTGGGGGGCAAAATGTATGTCAAGGTCCAGGTAATCAGGCTCCTCGAGTTGTGCTTCGACCAGGCTTTCCCATTGACCGGTACTGGCGTAAACTGGACCAGCCGGGCCCGGGGTGTCCGATTGATTACGCCAAGTGGAGTACCGAATATGAGGAACTCATTCTTCCAGGCGGTGCTGTGCGGGTTAGCCATCGGGTCTACGGAAGAATGATGGTACGCTAAGATAACCCGATCCGGGTGATCTTCAGCTATTTGAGAGGCAATGAGGTGTGCATTTGGGCACTCCCCACACCAGGAAGAGGTGTAATGTTCCAATAACACCCGGCGCTGAGCAGTAAGCTCAGGGATGCTGCTCAGGACAAAAAGTAATAGCAGGATATTTTTACTTAGCATTAAGCGCCCAGTTGTATTCCCGGAAACTCACCTTGGCACCGTCCTTCACATCCGTTGGAGTGTAACGATTCACGAACGCTTTGACATCATCAAAATCCTCACCGTACCAGTTGAAAATCTGGGACAATTCCAGTGATGTGGCGCTGATTGTATTGTAGGCTTCGTTGTTGATGAATGCTCGTGTTTGCTGCTCCAGGTATTGTTCAAGCTTGTCTGCTGTCCAGGCGTGGTTGAGCAGGGGAGGGCAAGACTGCGCTGCGCAATTGACCGCAAAGTGGATGCGGGGCTCATCATAGCGAGGGCGGATGATATCGTGCTCAATTTGATTGAGCGAATAGGTTTGCCGCCCCAGTTTTATCCATTTAATGTCCCAGGGGTTGCCATCGTAAAGGTCCCGGATACTTTTAACCGGATAGTTATCTACAATGAGCTTGATGGTAAATGCATTATAAGCATTGATCCAGTAGGCGAGCTTTTCATCCCGGCTCCAGCTGTCCATAGGTGGGTGGTTAGCCAGTTCTTCCAGATAGGCGTTCAGGTCTTTATCATTATTTGCCAGCTTTTTGTAGTTGACCGCGCCGTCCTCCGAGGCGTATTGCTGTAGTACTGCCTCCCAAAGACTGTGATCGGGTGTGGAGGCTTCAGGCGTAGATAGGGTGGTCATAATGGCCAGTAAAAAAGAAACGTAGATCATAGTTGAGTATCGATTTATGTGGGGGGAAGATAAACATTCTATCGTTCACAAAACTGATTTCCCGGAAGTGATGTTGCCCGCTCCGGCTTCAAATGTTCCGGAGCGGACATCTGTCTCCTTTTAGTAAGCATAAATCATCGCTTTCGTATCCACAGGCCGGCCATCGATCACCAGGCTGTAATAATAGGTGCCAGGTGTGTACCGATGGTTTTCATAGCCATAGACCACCTGCACAAGCCCAGGATTGAGCTCGACTTCATACCGTGCAAGTTCTCTACCTTGCGCATCTGCAATTCGGATAAAGGCGGTCTTGTAATCAATAGCGGATTCGACCATCACGCCGATCGTAGTGGCCTCATCAAAGGGGTTAGGCCGGTTTTGCAGCAGCGTGAGACCTTTGTAAGTTTTGACCTCCTGAGTGCTAGTTGTCAGGTTGGCAAAGGTTTCTTCTGAAAAATGGCTCTCGATATTGTTGGAGTCCAATGCAGCGGCTGACATGAGATAGACCGTGCCCGGAGGGAGCCAGGAAAGCGTATCCTCCAAAGCAGTTACGGTAACCAAGGTATCAAAGTAGGCGGTCTCTGTCTCAAAGCTCCGGATGCCGAGGCGGTAAAGCCCGGTGCCAGCCTGGTCTTCAAACTTGTAACGTACGCCTGCCAGGGTGGCTTCCAGCTCGAAGTTGTCTGGCGTTGCTGGTCCCATGGCACTCGCAGCAGCGGCACTGCCGTTCAATACGGTATTGCGGGCCAGGTAGTTGAAGTCAACGAAAAAACTGTCAATTTGCCCATCATCATTAGTGTCCACACCGAGGATGTCCTCCATGGTGTGCTGTCGGTCGTGATAGTCCGGTGTGCTGGGGTTGCCATTGCCATGCTCATTGGCAGAAGTAAAGCGGACTGCGGAGTAGCCTCTCTGCCGAAAAGGGATGTGGTCACCACCACGCCCGGCCCGGTCTTCGCGAGATATGATGTTGACTTCAGCAGCTACAGGCACAATGGGCGCAATATTCTCATCATACTGCAATTTGCTGTAGCGAGCCAGTAACCGGGAAGAAGAGGCCCCAAATAGTCCTCCGTTTGAGGAGTAGACCCGGACGTTGATACTGTCAATGGCATTTAAGCCCGGGCAGCCTGGAGGAGAGGCGGTTGCCCCGCAAATGATGCCGCCTACGATGTCGTTGTTGTATACACCGCGGATTTGGATATCCTCCTGCTCTGCGTATTCGGCGAAAGCGTTGGCGCCAAATAGCCCCTGCTCTTCTCCTGTAGTGATCATGAAGACGATCGTCCTGTTAAAAGCATACTGGCTCATCACTCGTGCCAGCTCCAGGACTAAAGCTGTACCAGTGGCGTTGTCCTCTATACCGTGCGCCATGCACTCGGTATCACAAACCTCAGCGCAGCGGCTGTCCATATGCCCTTCAAGGAGTACCACCTCGCTACGGTCCGGCCCAATACCGGGCAAAACCGCAAGGACATTCCGGTGCTGTCCCATGCCACAGATATCCTGGTCAAACTGGAAATATCCAACTTCAAGCCGGCCCTCCTGTGCTGCCGGGAAATTTTCGAACTTGCTATGCGCCCAGCGGCGGGCTGCCCCCATGCCGAAAGTAGCACTCGTTGTGTCAGCGCCTGTATTGCGGTTTTCGAAACTGCTTAATTCCACCAGATAGCTGTACAGCGAATCAGGGGAAACAGATTCCACCAAATCAGCAAAGATGGCATCCGGATGATTGATCAGGGTAGCCGGCTCGTAGGTGTCGGCCGGATAATTGCCCTTCAGGAGGTCTTCCATGACCGGATTGGTAAGCATCAGGTTGGTTTGGCTGTGAACGGCAATTATAGTAAGGACTGCAAAAAGGGAAAGTAAAAGTCGCTTCATGGCTCTTTTTTGTGAGGATTGTAGATTACTAATACCCAAGTATAATAAAGTTGGTTTTGAAAATGTTTTGAAGAGCAGCAAGGAGCGGTAATTGAATTTCTTTAATGTTATATTAACTTTTGCGGGTATGGAATTTCCCGCCCTGCACTATCTTACAGCTGAAACCAAAACCGAAATACAGTAAATGATGAAGTTCAGAATCCTACTCGTACTACTGCCTTTGTCTTTCGCACTGAACAGCGTGGCACAGGATTGTTCTACTTTTTTCCCTTTCAAGGAAGGGGCCTATATGGAGTATACTACCTTCAACAAAAAAGGCAAAGTGGAAAGCATAACTGAGAATACTGTAAAAGTCATCAATGAAAATGATGGCGAAATCGAAGCAGAAATTAGTACTGTCCTGAAGGATAAGAAAGGAAAAGAGTCTTACTCCGGCACCTATCAGGTCTTTTGCAAAGATGGCAAATTGCTTATGGATGTCAACTCCATGTTTAATCCGGTCATGCAACAGTCTTTCAGCGGCTACGAAGTAACAATAGAAGGCGATGCGCTGACTTTTCCCAATGATATTGAAGTCGGCGATGAGCTCCCAGATGCGTCTTCAAAGATTACCACGGCTGCCAGTGGTATCAATATCGCTTCTATGAATATTGAAATAACCGACCGCAAGGTAGAAGGTAAAGCGACGATTTCCACAGATGCAGGGTCTTTTGAGTGCTATAAAATCAGCCAGACTTCCAACATCAAAATGATGATCAGCCGCTCTTACTCTACGGTTGAGTACTTTGCTGAAGGCGTAGGCGTGGTCAGGTCTGAGACTTATGATCAGCGTGATAAACTACAAAGCTATATGGAACTTACCGCAATTGAAAAATAAGGCTCCCAAGCCAATTTGAAGGAAAACTATTGTATGCAGCTTCTTTCGGTCAACCGGGAGGGGCTGTTCTTTTAGAGCTTCGCGAAGTGGAGGATAGCCTTTCTTATCACTTCCGAGACAGCAGTGTAGAACACGGGCATAATCCGGTCTGCATCATCAGTGGGTTGATGATAATCTTCATGGTCCTCTACGCCAAAGTATAGGAAGGGAATATTTTTTTTGTGAAACTCGCCGTGATCAGAGGCGTAGGTCCAGTCGTCAGAGCGTGTTGGCGTTGGCGATTCGTGCCCAAACCTGACCTGTATCGGTGCATCTTTCGCAATGCTGTCTAATGGTGCGCGCAGTTCAGGGTAGTGGCCTGCCCCGCAGATATAAATTTGTTCTTTGGCATTGCGGCCGATCATGTCCATGTTAATATTCAGGACGATGTGCTCTAATGGCACCGTTGGTTCATCTACGAAGTGGTTGGCACCCCGTAACCCAACTTCTTCAGCATCCCAGGCTGCAAAGAGGAGACTGTAGGGTGTAGGATTGGCCTGAAAGTACCTGGCCAGCTCCAAGAGTGCGCCCACCCCCGAAGCATTATCGTCTGCGCCATTATATACTTCACCACCCCGCTCACCAACATGGTCGTAATGTGCGGAAATGACAATAATTGAGTCCGGTGCTTCCGTACCCTTTACCATCGCCAAAAGGTTAGTGGCGCTGTAAGTCTTTTTAGAAAAGCGGCTGTAGAATTGGAAGGGCTGCCGATAGCCTTCTTGTCCTGCAGGTGCTAACCCATATCCTTTAAACCGCTGTAAGACATAAGCGGCAGCGGCAGCATTGCCTTCACTATCGGTTGCCCTGCCTTTTAGTGCATCGGAGGATAAAAACCGGACATGAGCCATGAGCGAGTCGGCAACGATTGTGTTTGCTTGCGCAAATGCACCAACGGAAATCAGCAGGAGGAAAGAGGCAATGAGGTACTTCATAGATACTAATTAACGGCCCCACTCAAAACAGGCGGGGCCGTATGTTTTAACCAACCACGATATTGATCATTCGCTTGGGCACGACAATCACTTTACGGATAGTCTTGCCTTCGATCCATTTTTGGATGTCTTCCAGCTCCCGGGCAGCAGCCTCAAGGTCTTCTTTAGAAGCATCAGAAGGGAAGGAAGCCGTAGCCCGGGTTTTGCCGTTGATGGCGATCGGGTATTCCACCTCATCTTCTTTGAGGTATTCCGGATTGAAAGCCGGGTAACGGCCATCTCTGTGCACGCTGCCCTCGTGGCCCAGCTTTGACCACAGGTCTTCTGTTGTGAAGGGCGCAAACGGTGCCATAAGCACAACCAAAGGCTCCAGGATGTTCCGTTTGTTGCACTTCAGCTTACGCAGCTCGTTGGTCGCAATCATGAAGGCACTTACGCAAGTATTGAAGGAAAAACGTTCGATGTCCTGTTCCACTTTCTGAATAGCCTGATGCAGTATCTTAAGCTCGGCTTTGTCCGGTGCCTCATCGCTTACCGCGAAATTTCCCTCCTTATCGGAAAACAGATCATAGAAGCGACGTAAGAACTTATAGACGCCGTCGATACCCTGTGTGTCCCAGGGCTTGGCCTGTTCGATAGGGCCCAGGAACATCTCATACATCCGGAAGCAGTCGGCTCCGTACTGTGCCACGACATCATCCGGGTTGATGACATTGAATTTCGATTTCGACATTTTGCCGACCTCGCTGTAAGTCATCATTTTACCTTCTCCGTTGGTTTCGAAAGCCGCACCTTTGAACTCCGGACGCCAGTTGAGGAACTGCTGAACGCCTGCTTCATCGAGGTAGGAATCGTCCTTGCCATAATCGCTCACGAAGTCTACATGGACCGGTATTTGAGCCCACTCTGCGTCCGGGTACTGCCCGATCAGGTCAGCCGAGACAAAGCGCTTCTTCTCTGTGCTGTTTTTATCGAGGTAAATAAACTCGATCACGCCCTGTATCATTCCCTGATTGATCAGCTTCCGTGCATATTCCTTTTTGGGGACCAGCCCAAGGTCGTAAAGGAAGTGGTTCCAGAAGCGGCTATAGAGCAAGTGGCCTACCGCATGCTCAGAGCCACCGATGTACAAGTCCACGTCCTGCCAGTAGTCCACGGCTTCTTTGGATACAAAAGCCTGATCATTGCCAGGATCCATGTACCGGTACCAATACCAGGAGGAGCCTGCCCATCCTGGCATGGTGGACAGTTCGTAATCGTATTGCCCCTTGTACTTCCAGTCGTTTGCCCGGCCCAGCGGCGGCTCACCGGTCTCGGTTGGCAGGTACTTGTCGACCTGTGGCAAAACCAGTGGCAGTTCGGACTCGTCAATCAGATAAGGCACGCCATCTTTCCAATAAGCAGGCACAGGCTCTCCCCAGTACCGCTGACGGCTGAATACCGCATTACGCAACCGGTATTGAATCTTCCCACGCCCTGCGCCCTGTGCTTCGAGCCAGCTGATGAGCTTGGGTACGGCTTCTTCGTAAGCCAGCCCATTGATCAGCTCGGAGTTGATGTACTTTCCTTCTTTGGTGGCATCAGCTGCGTCCTCCAGATTTTGCTGGGCATCGAGTATGGGTACGATGGGCAGCCCAAAGTACGTGGCAAAGTTCCAGTCCCGCTGATCACCGGAAGGTACCGCCATGACCGCTCCCGTACCATAGCCCGCGAGCACATAGTCGGCAATATAAATGGGGACTTTCTCTCCGTTGACCGGATTGAGGCAATAGCTGCCAGTGAAGGCTCCTGTTACTTTCTTGACCTCTGCCATACGCTCCACCTCAGAACGGGAAGCCGTCCACTTAATGTATTTTTCGATTTCCTCCTGTTGCTCTGGCTTCGTCAGTTGACCGACGAGTTCATGCTCAGGCGCCAGCACCATGAAGGTAACGCCATAGATGGTGTCTACCCGGGTAGTGAAGACTTCAATTTTGGTATCCGGTGCTTCCTCCAGTGCAAACTTTACACTTGCGCCCTGAGAGCGGCCAATCCAGTTGCGCTGCTGCTCTTTCAGGCTTTCTGGCCAGTCAACGTCGTCAAGCCCGTACAGCAACCTGTCAGCGTAAGCCGTAATGCGCATGCTCCATTGCTGCATAAGCTTGCGTTCCACCGGGTAACCACCACGTTCGCTGACGCCATCTTTGACTTCGTCATTAGAAAGTACAGTACCCAGTTGCGGGCACCAATTGACATAACTTTCTTCCGGGAAGGTGAGGCGGTAGTTGAGAAGGAACAGCTGCTGTTCTCCTTCGGACATATTCTTCCATGCCTCTGCGGTGATTGCAGGCGTTTCCTCATCTGCAACAGCGTTAAGGTTGGCGTTGCCGTGTTGTTCCAGGTGCTTTACAAGCTTGTCGATCGGAAGCGCTTTGTCCGCTGCAGTATCGTAATAGTGGTTGTACAATTGCATGAATATCCACTGCGTCCACTTGTAATAAGCCGGGTCACAGGTTTGTACCTCCCGGCTCCAGTCGAAGCTGAAGCCAATATTATCCAGCTGCTCGCGGTACCGCTTGATATTTTCTGCCGTAGATTTTGCGGGGTGTACGCCAGTTTGAATAGCGTATTGTTCTGCAGGCAGGCCAAAGGCGTCGTAGCCCATAGGGTGCAGGACATTAAACCCTTTGAGCCGCTTGTAGCGGGAATAAATATCCGAGGCAATGTATCCCAGGGGGTGGCCAACGTGAAGGCCTGAACCGGAAGGGTAGGGGAACATGTCCAGTACATAGTACTTTGGCTTATCGGGGGCTATGTTTACTTTGTAAATCTCTTCTTTTTCCCAAAATGCTTTACACTTCTTCTCGATTTCTCCGGGTTTGTATTCCATGCTACAGCTGCGGTTTTGATGGTTGATTAAACGTTGATGGGCAAACAGGAGTTCCCCACTCCGTTTTCAGAGCGCGAAAATAGGTATTTTCCGGTGAAACCTCACGGGGCAGCAGGATGCAATTCGATGGGGGTGGCGTAAAAGCAGAAAGCGTTGTATTTTTATGGGCTAATATGTTTTAGAATATGGTGCAAATCGCGAATCCTATCTACGATGTGGTTTTCAAATACCTCATGAATGACGAAAAGCTGGCCAAGCTTTTGCTCTCTGCCATTATTGGGGAAGAAGTGGTCAGCCTTAAACTCCGCCCGACTGAGCATCAATTTCCTGTTGGTAAAGCGCTAATGGTCATGCGCATGGACTTCAGTGCCCGCATCAGGTACGCTAATGGGGAGGAGCAGCTCGTAATTCTGGAATTACAGAAGGCCAAACTGGCTACAGATATCATGCGGTTCAGGCGGTACCTTGGCGAGCAATACCGCAATAAAAATAATGTGGTACAGGAACCCGCAGAGGAGTATGCGCAGCGAAAGGCACTGCCTATACTCAGTATCTATTTCCTTGGGCATAAGCTTGACCATATCACCGCGCCTGTAATCCGGATCAACCGTTCTTACACGGATGCCGCAACCGGAGAAGTCCTTCAGGGAAGGGAAATATTTATCGAGAGCCTCACCCACGATAGCATTATCATTCAGATTCCCTATCTGACTGGTCGCCGCAGAAATGAGTTAGAGCAATTACTATCACTATTTGATCAATCTTTTATAAATGAAGACCGGCACCTGCTCAATATAGAAGAATCCGAGGTTCCGAAGCGCTACCGTGCACTGCTTCGCCGATTGCAGCAAGCCGTTGCTGAGCCGGAAGTCCGCGAAATCATGGATGCGGAAGATGATCTCATTGAAGAATTTGAGGACTATCAGCGCATGATAGCAGAAAAGGAACGGGAGCTCTTCGAAAAAGAGCAGCGGATCTCGCAGAAGGACCATGAACTTTCGCAGAAGGACCATGAACTTTCGCAGAAGGACCAGGCGCTTTCGCAAAAGGACCAGGCGCTTTCGCAAAAGGACCATGAACTTTCGCAAAAGGATAAAGAGTTGCAAAAAAAGCTTGAACAACTACGCAGAGTTGCTGTCACGCTGACAAAAGCAGGGCAGACCCGTGAAGAGGTTGCCGCCATACTCGGGATCGAGCTTGAAGAGTTGAACGACCTGCTTTTGTGACAAAAGAAAACCAATCAGATCGGCTTGCGCTTCTTTTACTGCAAAATCCAGCCTTATCTTTACACAAACAAAATTGGAAACATGCTGAAAAGTCTGATCAAAGTAGGGTTGCTGTTAGTGGGCGGCATCCTGGTGTACAATTACTTTTTCGGTACGCCGGAAGAGAAAGCACAATCAAAGGAAATATTCACTAGTGTAAAAGACCTCACAAAGTCAGCTTTTGACCTGCTCAAACAGGAAAAACAAAAGTTTGATGAAGGGAAATACGACGAAGCGGTCGATAAAATAGGTGGCCTTCTGGATAACCTCAAAAGCAAAGCTGAACAACTGGAAGACAATCGCGATTTGCTGGACAAGATTGCTGACCTCGAAGAAAAAAGAAAACGCCTAAGCGAGGATATCAACCGGGAAGTACCGGAAAATTATGACAATACATCAGGTGAACGGCCTCCTATGGACAGCTCCAGCCGAAAGGAAATCGAGGATGAATGGGAGGATCTCGTTCGCAAAACAGAGGGCTTGATGGAGGAAATGGAGAAAAAAGAACAGTAGGACCTTAATCGAGCATCGCTCGTGTACATTTTTCAATAGGCGAAATACCATCTATAAGTATGTTGCCCCGATAGGCCCGGCCCTGGTGCGGGTGATAGGCTTCAAAAACGAGATAGTGGACATCCTGTTTGACGAAAAACTCTATTTCGTATTCTTCCCAGCGGGCTTGCCGGATTACAGGAGATTCGAATAGTACCTGAGCTTGCTGACATTTCGTAGCACCGCCATAGATACGCAGCTGCAAATCGCCGTTGTACGTCTCGTAATTATCGGAGTGAGAAAGGAAAAGGGTTAACGTATAACAATCGTTTTTCTTCAGCGGCGCGGATAGCCGTTGTCCAATGCTTTCCCAGGTTCCGTCCTCCCGGGTAATTAGCCCTACGTAAGTGTCGCCATCCTCCGCCGGTTGATAAACGCCCCATTGCCCTGGAAGAATATCTGGCGTTGAGCCTAACTGGCATCCAAACCACCCACTGGGCACTGTGGCCTCCTGAGCACCGTCTTCAAAAGATGCGTTGTTCAGGAAAATAGGTTGCGCCAGTAAAGTAATGCCGGGCAAGCCCGATATTAACAAGACAAAGGCAAGGTTTCTCATGGTACGCTTTTTTAGAAAAACGAAAGCAAAATTCGCTTTGTTGCCTGGCCCATCTGCCTTTGTAGAGGTTTAGGGGTTCTGTTTCGCTTATATTTTCTAATTTTGCGCGTATTCGACAAACCGAACCCTATAATTTGCAGCCTCTTTTACGGCGCACATTGCAAAAACCTTCTATGCTCGAGCAGCAAGACCCACGTCGTTCAGGGAGCCGTCCTAATTACTGGCACTCCATCATCAGCGTAGCATTGGTGCTGTTCGCCCTGGGCTTCTTTGCTCTGACGCTTTTTAATGCACAGCTTATCGTCAATGAACTTAAAGAAAAAGTTAATCTGATCATTGAACTACAGGGGGAAGACACCGATAATATGTCCAGGCAAATCCTGCAGGAAGTAGACCAAATGGATTTTGTCCGTGAAGGCTCCGCTGAGTTTATCAGCAAAGAACAGGGGGCAGAACTGATGCGGGAAGACTTTGGTGACGACTTCCTGAAGCTTGACCTTCCTAATCCTTTGTATGATGTGATTACCTTCAACGTGAAGGCTGCCTATATGCATCCGGATAGTTTAAAGGGAATTCGTACCGCTCTGATTGAACGTGAAGGCATAACTGACGTATACTATCAGGAAAGCCTGGTAAATGATATTGCAGATAATATCAAAACGATTGGTATCGCAGCACTGGCTATCTTATTTCTTTTTCTTGGTGTTGCAGGCTTGTTGATCCATAATACTGTCCGGCTGGCCCTGTATGCTAACCGGTTCCTGATTAAAAACATGGAACTGGTCGGAGCGACATGGGAATTTATAAGCCGGCCATTCTTGAGGCGTGCAATGCTTCATGGCCTGCTTAGCGGTGGGCTGGCGTCCGGGATTTTGTTGCTCCTGTACCTCTATGTTCAAGCGGATGTACCTGGGTTACGGGATATTCAAGACTGGACCGGGATGTTTATGTTGTTTGGTTTACTGTTAACTATGGGGATGGCTATCAATACGGTCAGCACATTCTTAGTCGTCCGCAAATATTTGAAAATGAGAGTAGATGACCTCTACTAAATGATAAATAGTCTAAATTGAAGTCATGAGCAAGCAAAAACCTGGAAAGAAAAAGGTGGTGGTCACCACAGATAAGAAAAGTACAGCAAAAAAAGTGGTAAAACCCACGAGCTCCCGCCGCAGTACCCGGGAAGTTGAGTCACCGCAGGTGGAGCTGGCGTTCGGTAAGTCCAACTACATCCTCATCGCAGGAGGGCTTGGTCTGGTTTTCCTCGGGCTTATTCTTATGGCAGGCGGCGATATGCCTTCTCCAGATGTATGGGAGGACGACATCATTTACAGCGCCCGGCGCACGGTGCTTGCCCCTATCGTCATTTTGATGGGCCTGGGGATGGAAATTTGGGCGATTTTCAAGAAATAGCCGCTTTTCAACGCTCCCTGTCCTATGGGCAGGAAGTTTAATTATGCACAATCATGGAAGAAATCCTTCGTTCTGCACTGCTAGGGATTATTCAGGGAATAACAGAGTTTCTGCCTATCAGCAGCAGCGGACATTTGGAACTGGCTAAGTTTTTTCTGGGCGACGACAGCATGGCACAGGAGAGCTTGCTCATGACTGTAACTTTACACGCCGCAACCGCCCTTTCCACCCTGTTAATCTTCCGAAAGGATGTTGCTGAAATCCTCCGGGGATTATTTCAGTTCAAATGGAATGAAGAGCTGCAGTTCTCCCTTAAAATCATTCTCTCCATGATTCCTGCCGCATTCGTAGGGCTTGTTTTTGAGGAGCAGATTGAGCAATTGTTCGAACAGCGCATTATGCTGGTTGGGTTTATGCTGATTATCACCGGTTTGCTATTATTCTTGGCAGACCGGGCCCGGCGAACGAACAAAAGTGTTTCTTACGGTAATGCCCTGATTATCGGAATCGCTCAGGCTATCGCCATACTGCCCGGGATTTCACGCTCCGGTGCTACCATCTCAACTTCTGTCTTGTTGGGCATTGACCGGGAAAAATCGGCCCGCTTTTCATTCCTTATGGTCGTACCCCTAATACTGGGCAAAATGGCTAAAGATATTCTGGACGGGGAAATGGTGATGTCGGCTGGCCAGGCTGTGCCCCTGGCGGTGGGTTTCGTGGCTGCCTTTATCACTGGCGCAGTAGCCTGCCTTTGGATGATCAGTCTGGTGAAGCGTAGTAAATTGACCTATTTTTCTGTATATTGTTTTATCGTTGCTGCAATTGCCATTTTCATGGTGGCCTCTTAAGACTTGTAGCCGCCTTATTTTATGGGTAGTACCTGATGATACTACCCGTTTGTTGTTTACAAAACACTTTGATGGACATGGAGGGAGATGACCAACCGGTTCCCAGGTATGACTTTAAAACAGGTGCAACACTTTTAGTCGATAAGCCGCAAGGCTGGACATCATTCGATGTCGTAAATAAAGTCCGCTACAAAATCAAGCATCGCCTGAAGGTGAAGAAGATCAAAGTTGGGCATTCAGGCACCCTTGATCCTATGGCTACAGGTCTTCTTGTGCTCTGTACAGGTAAGTTCACCAAAAAGCTGAACGATCTGCAAGGGCTTTCCAAGTCCTATATAGGTACCATGTTTGTTGGTGCGACAACGCCTTCCTACGATGCAGAGTCTGAAGTACAGGAGCGATTCCCTACTGAACATATTACGCCCGAACTTATCGAGCAAGCCCGTCAGCAGTTCACGGGCAAAATACAGCAGGTGCCTCCTATGTTCAGCGCAATAAAGGTAGATGGACAGCCCCTTTACAAGAAAGCCCGGAAGGGAGAGGTCATAGAGGTGGAGCCTCGTGATGTAGAAATCTTTAGCTTTAAGATCACTCGGGTCGAGTTACCAGAGATCGGCTTCGAGGTCAGTTGCAGCAAAGGCACCTACATCCGTTCGCTAGCTCATGACTTTGGGATAGCTTTGCAAAGCGGCGCCTACCTGACCGCTCTTCGGAGGACCAAAGTTGGAGATTTTGATATTAAGAATGCCTGGTCGCTCGACAATCTGGTAGAATTTATCGAAAATGGGCCGGTTGTCGGGGCTGAAAAGGCCGCTGAATAGCGCCTACCGTACAGTTTTTAACTGTTGTGCCTCCTAAAGCCAGATAGGATTTCCTTATTTTGAGATCAAAAATGGGTGATCTTCTTGCTTTTTTCCGTCTGATACTGCTTTTTTCCATTTCCCTGAGCGCCTGCACTGGTGTACAGCAGACTGAGCCTTACGAAGAAAAGGAAAGTGGTGCCGCCCTTGCTATGGAAGAATGGGGCAGGGTCCGGTCTTATCCTGATGGAAAAATTCAAATGCGCAACCTGGCCATTGCCCACGAAGCACAACAGACTCTTCTGGAGTTTCGTGGCAATTCAGCTCAATGGGAGGCAATGGGGCCTAAGAATTTCGGTGGTCGAACGCTCTGCCTGGCTTTCCATCCTAACAATCCAAACATTCTTTATGCCGGTTCTGCCAGTGGAGGGCTTTGGAAGTCCACCTCAGCTGGTGTTGGTGTGGAAGCTTGGGAACGTGTACCCCTGGGGCATCCGGTACTGGGGGTCAGCAGCATTGCCATCAATCCGGATAACCCGGAGGAAATGTATATTGGTACCGGAGAGGTGTACAACTACACGGTCGCTATGCCCGGTGTTTCCAACCGGCTTACCCGGGGTTCATATGGCATGGGCATACTGAAAACGACTGATGGCGGACTGACCTGGGAAAAATCCCTGGATTGGGCATACGAAGAAATGCGTGGCGTTTGGGATGTCCTCATCAACCCGCAGAACACCAACACGGTATGGGCAACTACCACAGAAGGTACTTACCGCTCCCTGGATGCTGGGCAAACCTGGAGCCTGGTGCATGACTTCCCCATGGGTATGGACCTGAACTTACATCCGACCGATACCTCAGTACTGTTCGCGACCTATGGCGGATATGAAAGCCCTCAGGCTGGTATCTTTCGCTCTGCCGATGGGGGCGCAAGCTTTCAGCCTGTACCTGGCTTGCCTACCGACTATTCCGGAAAGGCGATGTTGAGCATCAGCCCTTCTAATCCGGATGTTATCTACATCTCTCTTGCGGATGCCTTCGAGAGCCGTGGGCTTTATAAATCTGAGGATGGTGGAAATAACTGGGACCTAATCAATACCGACGATATAGCCCGCTTCCAGGGCTGGTATTCTCATGATGTGGCGGTTAAGCCTGACAATCCGAATACTATTATTTACACCGGCGTAGACTTGTTCAAATCCGTTGACGGTGGCGCAACGGTTGCTCAGAAAGCCTTTTGGTTCAATTGGTTCTTTGGACAGACACCGGTGGGTGGCCCGGAAGGGCCCTTCGACTACGTGCATGCTGATATTCATGCCGCTTACTATTCCCCTTTTGACAACAACACGGTCTTCGTGGCTACAGATGGCGGTGTTTTTGTATCTGAAGACAATGGCGAGTCCTGGTCAGGGCGAAATGGAGGTTATCAGACCCAGCAGTTTTATGCTAAGTTTTCCAGTAGCCTGACTAACCCTAATCTGGCGATTGGTGGCCTACAGGATAATGCAACAGCCGTTTATCTTGGGGATGACTCCTGGTATCGCGTAATCGGTGGCGATGGGATGTGCACCGCTATTGATCAGGAAAACAACAGTCGAGTATATGGCTCTGCCCAACGGCTGAATATTCGGCAGAGCCTTGATGGCGGGCTGAGTTTCACGCCATTGCCTATCAGCAGCCTTAGTGACGAAATGACAAACTTTAATGGCCCTTTTATCCTTGCTCCTCAAAATCCGGCAACTATTTATGCCGGAGCCCAGCGCTTGCACAGAAGCAATAACTATGGATTAAATTGGGCAGCCACCTCCAGCGAGCCAGTCGACAGCGAAACCGCAAATCCAATCTTAACCATTGCTGCTTCACCCTATGATCAGAATATACTGCTGGTAGCAACGGCTCCATTGCTGGGCGGTACCGCAAAAGTACTGCGCAGTTCGGACGGTGGGGCTTCCTGGAGCCCTGTTAACGGTTTGCCAGACCGGGTTTTTATGGAGATCACTTTCGACGCTTCGACTCCGGGCACCGTGTATGCAGTTTGCTCCGGCTTTGGTACGGATCATGCCTTCAAATCTGAAGATGGAGGCCTCAACTGGTCAGTGATCAGCGCAGGCCTACCAGATGTTCCCGCTAATTCTATCCTAGTTGATCCCGAACAGCCCTCTGACTTGTATGTAGGTAATGATCTGGGCGTTTACGCTTCCTTTGATTACGGGCAGAGCTGGGAATGGTACTCAGATGGCATTGCGGATGCCGTTATGGCTATGCACTTAAGTATCGGGGCAGGGCGCAAACTTCGCGTAGCCACTCATGGATTAGGCGTTTACGAAACTGATCTTCGAGAGATTGTAAGTACTGAATCCCCAATGGCTAGTCGTTCCCGATTGTTGCCGGCTTTTCCAAATCCTGCTGGTGCGGAGCTAACTGTTCCCTTCGAATTAGGCGGTGCAGCTCAGGTAACCCTGCGGGTATACAATAGTCAGGGGCAACTGATGACCACCCTGCTGTCCGGGCAATACTCTGAAGGAAAGCATCAGGCTGCTGTTGATGTCTCAGGTTGGCCGGCCGGTCATTATGCTCTGGTACTGGATGGCACCTTCGACAACGGACAGGCTTTACGCAAAGTGAGTAGTCAGGTGGTAATGCACTAGGTCAAAAATTAACGTTTAGCTTACACAAAGTACCTAACGCTAGGTAGTTTTTGAAGCGCGGTGCCTTAATTTGGGTATTGTGAGCCCGAATATCACCATTTACTTTTGCATCTGTATTTATTTAGATTTAATCCACTTAAATAAAAACGGATGCCAAACTACAAATTACTAAGCCTTACCCTGGCTATAAGTGTACTGTTCTGGAGCTGTGATTCCGAAGAGGATAACAGTTATACCGTGCCCGATACCTACAGCTTTGAGAATGTAAGCTACGATGGACAGGTACAGCGCCTGCAAATGCTCCTGGAAATGAAAAGCTACCTGGGTTCTGCCAATACGCCCGGTACTGTACTCGATGCAGGTCGTCTGAAAGCCATGTACGCTAACGATGCAGCCGCAGCCAATTGGGCTTTGGAATACGATGCCTCCAAACAGCTGAAAAGCAAAACCTTCGAACAAGAGCAAGCCCGGTTTGAAACCCTGATGGAGGCCATCGCCCAGCACAGCCAGTCAACAGTGCCTGGTGAAGAAGGCGTTGCCGGTGTGGTGGTCAGTCTGGATGGTGCCAAGCAATACCTGCTGAATGAAAAAGGCGTGGAATTTGCCCAGTTGATTGAGAAAGGCCTCATGGGCGCCTGCTTCTACTATCAGGCACTGACCGTCTACTTTGGCGATGACCGTATGAACGTTGATAATGAAACTATAACCCCCGGCGAAGGCACCGATATGGAGCACCACTGGGATGAAGCTTTTGGCTACTACGGTGTGCCCACAAACTTCCCACTCAATAAAGATAATATCGCTTTCTGGGGTGTGTATTCTGACCGCCGCGACCCCATCCTGAGTTGCAATCAGCAAATGATGGATGCTTTTATCAAAGGTCGGGCTGGCATCAGCAATGACGACCTTACCGCCCGTGATGAAGCCATTGCAGAAATCCGTCAGACCTGGGAAACCATCACCGGGGCGACTGCGATCAGCTACCTGAACACGGCCATCGGAAGTTTTGATGATATGGCGATTCGTGCACACGCCCTGTCTGAAGCCATTGCCTTTACCTACGCCATTCAGTTCAGCCCGGAAAAGCGTATGAGTAACGCGGAGGTTGCAGCAGTGCTCGAAGACATCGCCGGCAGCAGCGATTTCATGGAAATGGACTTGTACAATACCACTCCGGAACGCCTAAATGCTGCTAAGACCAAACTGGCAGAAGCGCTGGGGCTTATGGAATCCAAGGACAGTTTCTAGGGATTCCGCCGGAATTTATCTCATAGTTTTTAGGCCTGCGCCCATGAAATGGGCCAGGCCAATACCAACCAACCCACTAAATTTTATGCAATTGCTAAAGCCAATTTTTTGTTTTGCCGGCCTTGCTGCCCTTCTTTTGTTTGCGGGTTGCGAGGACGATATGGGCGGTGCACAGCGGCCCTGTGAAAGTGATTTTGATCAGCAGGCTCTGTTTGCCCATACTGTGGATGAAATAATACTGCCGGGTTATACAGCCTTGCAGCTAAATGCAAACAACCTACATGCTGCTGCTTTCGATTTTGCGGAAGCCCCTTCCCCTCAAACCCTGGCGGACGCCCGGGCAGCCTTTGAAACGGCTTATCTGAGTTGGCAGGAGGTCGCGCAGTTCGAGTTTGGTCCTGCGGAAGCGGTAGCCCTGCGTGCCACACTCAATAACTTCCCGCTCAATGCATCCGCTTTGGAATCTAAAATTGACGAGGAAGACTACGACTTCACCAATCCCAACACCTTTGATAAGGGGTTTCCCGCCCTGGACTATCTGCTCTATGGATTAGGAGATGGGAGTGAGGAGGCTGTATCCGCGCAATTTTCGGAGACCAAGTATGCCACTTTTCTAACGGAGCAAACGGCATTTATTGCGGATGTTGCCAAGACGGTCAATGATGCCTGGAAAAACGAGTATCGCGATCAGTTCGTGGTCAATGAAGGTACTGCCGCCGGTGCGTCCCTCAGTCAGATTATCAATGGGCTGAATGAGCATTATGAGATGATCAAGCGGGACAAAATCGGCATTCCGGCGGGTGTGGTTACCCTCGGCTTTACCAATCCGGATAAGGTGGAGGCACCTTACTCCGGGCTGTCACTGGCACTGGCCCAACGAGCCCTGCTTGCTGCCGAACGTTTCTACCTCGGCATCGGGCAGGATGGTCAGAATGGCCCGGGCCTGGATGACTACCTCGAAGCGGTCAACGCCACTAAGGAGGGCGAAAGCCTTAATGCCCGCATTCAGCAGCAGTTTGAAGCGGCAAAAGCGGCCCTTGAAGCGGTGCCTGCACCCTTACGAACCGCAGTGGATGACAATAATGACCTGGCCGTTACCGCCTACAACGAGATTACGAAACAAATTGTGAACATAAAGACCGACATGCCCTCGGTTTTATGTGTGGCTATCACCTATATCGACAATCCAAGTGATTCCGACTAAACAATATCGAGATTGGCTTTCTGCGCCCCGGCGCATTGCCCCGCTTGTCACTTTCCGTATCCTTTTTGGCGGATTGATGGCAACCGGGGCTTTCCGGTTTATGGCGAGCGGGTGGATCGAGCGCCTGTACGGAAAGCCAGATTTCTTTTTCAAGTTTTACGGCTTTGAATGGGTGGAACCGCTCAGTGTAGCGGGCATGTATTGGGTATACGGTGTCGTTGGACTAAGTGCGCTAGGTATTATGGTGGGCTTGTTTTACCGCTGGTCAGCACTGGTCTTCTGGCTGAGTTTTACCTACACCGAGCTGACCGACGTGACCAACTACCTCAATCATTATTACCTTGTTGTGCTGTTGGGGTTGCTGCTGATCTTTTTGCCGGCTCATCGCCGTTTTTCCCTTGATGTATGGCGCAAACCCGCGTTAAGAGTGGAGACCGTGCCAGCCTGGTGTATTTATGTGATCATGCTGCAAGTCGGTATCGTTTATTTTTACGCAGGCTTTGCCAAATTGAATACGGACTGGTTGTTTCGGGCGATGCCATTGGCGGTTTGGTTACCGACAAAGGCAGACTGGCCCGTGGTGGGTGCCTTTTTTGCGCAGCCCTGGGCGGCCTATGTGTTCAGTTGGGCGGGGGCGTTCTTTGACCTTACCATCCCATTCTTCTTATTGGGCCGACGCACCCGTCCCTGGGCCTATGCCGCTGTGGTTGTCTTTCATGTGCTCACTAAATTACTTTTTAATATCGGGCTTTTCCCGTTCATCATGATCTTTAATACGCTCATCTTTTTCCCGGCGTCAGCACACGAGCGCTGGCTGGACAAACTGGGCTACGGCAGTGGAGCTATTGGCAAAAAAATGAATATTCCGAAAGTACAAATATCATTGTTCCGCACTGGGCTTCTCGTTTACTTCGCCATTCAATTCCTGCTGCCGTTGCGGTACCTCTGTTACCCGGGCAATGTCCTGTGGACGGAGGAGGGCTATCGTTTTGCCTGGCGGGTCATGCTGGTGGAAAAGGTAGGGCAGGCCACTTTTACCGTCCGTGATCCGCAGACCGGGCGACAGTCTGAAGTCAATAACGCCGATTACCTGACGGCCTATCAGGAAAAGCAGATGGCTATACAGCCGGACCTGATCCTGCAGTACGCTCATCATTTGGCAGGGGCGTACCAACGGGATTACGGCATTACCAACCCGGAAGTCACCGTCAACTGCTTTGTGGCCCTAAACGGACGGGCAAGCCAACGCCTGATTGACCCCAATGTCAACCTGGCAGCTGAAAGGGACCATCTGATGCCTAAACCCTGGATTTTGCCCTTCAGGCAAAACGAAATCATTACTCAGCGATAAAGCGTGTTGTCATGCTACGAATACTGCATACTGTTTCTATTGTCCTTTTTCCGCTATTACTGCTTGGTCAGCAGTACGGCATTACGGGTGTTGTGGTGGCGAAAGCCAAGGCACAGCCGGTCGGCGGAGCCACGCTTTTTCTGGCGGAAACGGGTGCAGTTGCGGAAACCCACCCGGATGGCACTTTCGAGCTGGAAGCAGAAGTTCCCGGCCCATACAGCCTGACCGTTTTCATGCCGGGCTTCACCACGATAGTCCGGGAAGTCACCCTCAGCCCCGAGCAACCGGTGGCGGAGCTTGAACTGGCGCTGGAGGGCCTGAGCATTGATATGGAATCGGTGGAAGTGCATGCGTCACGGGGTGCCTACAGCATGTCCCGACTAAGAAACGTGGAGGGGGCCGCCATTTATGCGGCAAAAAAAAGTGAACTCATAGAACTGGAGAAAGCCATGGGCAATATGGCTGCCAACAACGCCCGGGAAATCTACAAAGGCGTACCGGGGCTCAATATCTGGGAAAACGATGGCGCTGGCCTTCAACTGGCCATCGGTGCCCGGGGGCTGGACCCCAACCGGACCTCCAATTTCAATACTCGCCAAAACGGGTACGATATCAGCGCCGATGCGCTGGGCTATCCGGAAAGTTACTATACACCACCGGCACAGGCCCTGCAGCGAATTGAAGTGGTGCGCGGGGCGGCTTCTTTGCAATATGGCACGCAGTTTGGCGGGTTGCTTAATTTCGTTTTCAAAGAAGGGCCCCGGGATAAGCCTTTTGAGTTCACTACCGAAAACACCTACGGCTCATTTGGGCAATTCAATACGTTCAACAGCGTGGGCGGCACTGCTGGCAATCTGAACTACTATGCTTTTTACCAATACAAGCAGGGCGATGGCTGGCGCCCCAATTCCGGCTATGAGCAACATACGGCTTTTGGCCGGCTGCAGTGGAAGCCGGCTAAACGGCTTGAGCTGGGATTGGAGTTCACGCATATGAACTACCTGGCACAGCAGCCCGGGGGACTGGCAGACTTCGAATTTCAGCAAGACCCACAGCAGTCCAAACGTGCCCGCAACTGGTTTAAGGTAGACTGGAACCTGGCAGCATTTACCCTGGATTACCGTCTTTCCAGCCGGACCCGTATCAACTGGCGCAACTTTCTCCTCATGGCACAACGGGACGCCCTTGGCGAGCTTGGCCCCATCAACCGGCCGGATCCGCTCCGCGAGCGGGATCTGATTTCCGGACAGTATCAGAATGTGGGTTCCGAGGCTCGGCTTCTGCATCAGTACAAAACCAATCAGCAGCTAAGCACCTTTTTGCTGGGTATTCGGCTATACCGCGGCTTTACTGAAAACCGGCAGGGTGATGCTTCAGAAACTGCCGGCCCTGATTTCCGGTTTCTTAATCCCGAAGACCTGGAGCAGTCCAATTATGAGTTTCCCAGCCGCAATGTCTCGGTTTTCGCAGAGAACCTTTTCAATATTACGCCCCGGCTGAGTATTACGCCGGGCGCACGCTTTGAGTACATCCGTACGTCTTCAGATGGGTATTACAAAGAGCGGGTTTTCTCCGGTGGGGAAGTGATCTTCGAGCGCCGGCTGGAAGATGCACGGGTGAATGAGCGTTCATTGGCGCTGTTAGGACTGGGCATAGGCTATCAGCTCAGGCCAGGAATAGAGCTATATGCCAATTACTCCCAAAACTACCGGGCGATCAACTTCAGTGACCTGGCTGTGGTAAATCCTAACCTCATCATTGACTCCCTGCTGACCGATGAGCGGGGCTACAATGCGGATATTGGTGTGCGCGGAGATGCCCTTGACGGTCGGTTGCGCTTTGATGTATCCGCTTTCTATCTGCGTTATAACGACCGTATTGGGCTGGCAGAAATCACTGTGCCGGACCCCATTGTGATTGAACGCCTTGTAGCCTTTCGGACCAATATCGGAGATGCCCGAATCCTCGGGTTGGAGTCCTTCGCCGAGGCAGACCTCTGGAAGCTTTTCGTGGATCAGGAAAGCCCATGGTCCATACTCGCCTTTGTCAATTTTAGCTACTTGCAGGGGACTTACATCAGTGGTCAGCGGCAGTTTGTGGGCAACGATGTAGAGCTTATCCCACCGGTGAGCCTTAAGACAGGCATAACCGTTCGCCGGGGTGGATTTTCCGGCAGCTATCTGCTGTCCCATGTACGTGCGCATTATTCGGATGCGACCAACGCAGAGGTTGTCGCTAATGCCACCCGGGGCATCATTCCAACCTATACGGTGATGGATTTATCTGCAAGTTACACCTGGAAGCGCTATCGGATACAGGCGGGCATCAATAACCTGGCTGATACCCGCTACTTTACCCGCCGGGCTACAGGTTACCCTGGCCCGGGGATTATTCCCGCAGAGCCGCGTCGGTTGTACATGGGGCTCCGCATCCGAATCTAGGCTTACTGTTCGTCCGGTTTGAACTTCTCCAACTGCTGCCCGCTGCCTGCCTCCTGCTTGTCAGGTACGGGAAGACCGGATTGGGCCTGGTTGATCTCATTACTTTTGATTGGGACAACGGTGTCCTTACCGGTAGCCATCTCTGATGCTTTGTTTTCCGGTTGCGTGGCTTCTACTGTTTCCGGTTCCGGGGGCAGAATTTCCCGCAGTGCTGGGAAGCGTAGGATACCTTTGATGGGGCGGACACTCGTAACGGCAGTGCGGGCACTTTCCAGTTGAATGTCCAGGGCTAGGTTGTAATTCTGCATGGCGGAGTTGTCGATGCGTTCGAGCGGGTAGGTGCTTTGCGTCTCCAAGGTCACAAAGAAGCGCTTTCGGCTCGCATCGGGCTCTACGTCTACAATACGCACATTCAGCGTTTTATCACTACGGCGCACGACGAGATTGCCGATGTAGGGCGTGGCATCGAAGTTGACCGGATTGTAGTGATCTTCAATGTCAATGGCAAACTTCCATTGGAAGGCGAACTCCCAGCCATCCTTTTTCGTCAGGTCGAAGCGGCCGTCCGCTACGTTGGCGATAGGATGGGAACTGGTCTGAATCTCTTCATTGATATCAAAGTATAAATATTTGCCTCCAACAGGCTCTTTGCTGCGTATACGGTAGCTGGCATTCAGTTTGCTTGGCCGGTGATCAATAGGCCCGGCGAAGTTAGCCGATAGCGGCCGGCCGGTGATCGTAAACCGGCAGCCACCCACTTGCCCCTCGGTATCAAAGTAAGGCTCTGCATTAATCGTAGGCTGCCCGTCGTAAAGCCCGGACTGTACCTGCTCAATGGTCCAGAAGTTGCGGGTCATGTATTCCGGTATCCCCTCTACAATGAGGAAGTGTTTGTGCTCAATACCTTCGATCATGAGGGGTAGATCCTGCGCGCTTTGGAAGACCGGGTTGATGCTCTGCAGATAAGCCTGAATGTCTTCAGGGGAGGGCAGTGGGCTAAACATTTTCCACTTGTCACGAATGTAGTCGAACTCTGTGTAGATAATAGTTTCCCAATCCGTACCGGAGAAAGTGGCACTGCCAAGCTTGCCAAAACCCAGGCTTGTGCTTAGCCGAGCGGGCAGCGGCCCGGTGAGATTGAGCCCGCCTTCCATTTCTATACGGTAGTTTTCTTCTGCTGAGGTCAGGTGCTTGAGCATGACCCCCTCAAACTCCCGCAGGTAGTAGGCATTCCCAATAAACTCCGGATTTTCCTGGTAAAAACGCCATAACTTGAGCATGGCTTCGGTGGTGCGGTAGTCGTTGGCTTCGAGCACAAACCGCATAGGCGATACGAAGGATCCCGATAAGGCTACAACAGAAGATTCTCGCTGATGGTCTGTGTCGAGTGCAGCCTGAAAAGCGGCGTATGGAGGGTTCACACCAGCTTCAAGTGCCGCGCGCAGGTAACCGCTACAGGTTTTGTGCATAAAATAGGAGTCGAAGTTTTCATCCGGGTTAACGACGAATTGATTTTCCATACTGCTGAGGGTGAACACGCGGTTGGGGCTGAAGTCCACCTCCTCAAACGAACGCTCAATATCCTCCTTCTGGAAAATATAGTAGAGCAGCCCACCGCCCCGGATGTCTGCCGTTTCCACATCGGTACGCAAGGTGCGCCGGCCGAGGAACTTACTGATGTCCTGTGGCACATAATCCCGGCGGCTGTTTTCGGGCGTAGTGAAGCCGCAATACTCGCAGTGCTTTTTGAAAATGCGTTGCAGGGCATATCCGAGGCTAATCCGGGAATAGCTGCGCTCAGGCGGCCAGCTTTCCCGGCGTGCTTCCTCAAGGCGGCGCTGATAGCGGTCAATGCGTTGCGCATCAAGCTCAGCCATTGGCAGTAAGAATAAAGCAGACAACAGGGCAATCCAGATTCTCATCGCTTCGTATTGGGATTTTTGTTATTTATTCCGGCAAATATAACAATACATAACGCGGTTTGGATGGCAAAATTTTGTGCTGCGATGGTATATTCTCTATCGTTACTTTCAGCGAAGCCGATTATTTATCTCATCAGCATTACATCGCCTGTGAAGACTTCCGTTGCTCCATCGGCAAAGGTGATTTCGGCATAGTAAACGAAGATACCAGGGTTGAGCTCTTCGCCTCTGAATCTGCCATCCCAGCCCATCATATTATTATTGGGCATGATATCCTCCCGCTCGAAGACCAGGCTGCCCGTACGGCTAAAGATCCGCATGACCGGGATGTTGACAAGCGCTTTGTCTCCGTGGATGAAGAACTCATCATTTCTGCCGTCCCCATTCGGGCTAAAGGCGGTGGGGATGTACACCCGTCTGACCCGCTCCACCTTCACATTGATGATGTCCTGTTCGGTACATAGGCTCAGGGAGTCAAAAACCTGCAGGATATAGGTGGTCGTTCGCTGCGGGCTGACATTAATCGATTGCCCGGTGAACCGCAGCTGACTGCTGTCTGATGCAATCCAGGTAAAGACTGGTGCGTCAGCAGAGGTGATGGCACTGAGCAGAATGGTATCACCGAGGTTAATGGTACGGTCCTGCCCGGCGTTGGCTGTTAATACAGGTGCAGGCGCTACAGTTTGTATTTGTTCTGTTTCGCACCCAAAGGAGTCACGTACAATCAAACTGTAACTACCGGCGAACAGGCTCGAAAACACTGGGCTATTGCCGAATACCACACCATCAAGGGAGTACTCGAAGGGGGATGTGCCGCCAGTTACGGTATCAATCCGTAGTTGCCCGCCGTTTTCACCGCTTATACAGGTGATATCGGTAGCGGAAGCTTCGAAATCGAGTGCAGCGGGCTGTGGCAATTCAAAAGATACGCTGTCGAGGCAGCCGCGCTCATTGGTCAGTGTCAGGCTGTAGGGGCCGGCAGTCAGCCCTCTGTTATTGGGCTGAGTGTTACCGTTGGACCAGGCGTAGGTGAAGGTCTCGCCCGGACCAATAGGAACGGCTTCCAGTGCGCCATCTGAAAACCCGAAACAAGTGACGGGCTCAGAAAGGGCGATGGCGGCTTCCAGGGGAGCATTTGGTTGGGGGAGTAGGGCTTCCGTGGTATCCTGGCACCCATCGGTATTCGTCACCGTCACGGAATAAAGGCCTGTGGGCCGGTTGTCCAGGGTATCTGTTGTGCTGCCGGTACTCCAGTTGAAGTCTGTGGGTTGGCCATTGGTACTGACAGACAACTGCCCGTCGCTACCTCCAAAACAGGAAACTTCCTGCTCTACCGCGATGGTGGCGATAAACTCTTCAGGTTGCTCGATTTCGTACGCTACTGGGAGCTCGCATCCATTGGCATCAGTGAGGAGTAAGGCGTAAACACCGGCACAGAGGTCGGTTAGTGCTATCGTATCCGCTCCGTTGGCCCAGCTGAAGGTGTACGGTGGTGTTCCCCCTGATGCTTCTACACTAATGGCACCATCACAAAAACCGAAGCAACTGGTACTGCTTTGGCTCAGGATAGTGAGCTCAAGGGCACTGGGTTCTTCCACAATCATGGTGAAAGCGGTATCGAAAAAGTTGTCCGCAATCGTGATTCCATAAGTGCCAGCGGTCAAATTGGGGAGGCTGGCGATCTCGTTGTCTTCGTTGAGTACACCGGTGCCGGAGAGGCTGAGGTCGGTCTTTTCCCAGCTGTAATCATAGGGTGGGATGCCCCCCATGGCGGAAAATTCGATACTGCCGGTATTCCCGCCATTACAAGCTACTGAATCGGCCTGTGCCATTGGTACGATGCCGGTCAGGAAATCCATCGTAAAGCAGGTATCGCCCACGCACCCAAAGTCATCAGTAACGGTCACGCAGCATGCTGCACCGCCCACCAGATTGTTATTGGAAGGACCTGTCGTGCCGTCGCACCATTCAATGGTGTATCCGCCATTACCTCCGGTGGGGGTAGCTAAGGCCTGCCCATTGGCGTTGCCTTCGCCAATAGCCGGTTGTATTTGCTCAACATTGACTGAAATGGGCTCCAGGACTGTGAGGTTCGTATTGATGATGCTGTCGCAGCCAAGGAACAGGATAATGGTATCCGCATAGGAGCCGGTCTCCGTATAGGACGAGCTGCCGACCTCAAAACTATCACCGGCACAGATGGTCGTGTCAATCTGCGTTACCGGGGTAATGTCGCCGGCATCATAAATATCGAGGGAGAACATACCGGTTGCATTCGAACCATCCCCATCAATCAGTATGTAATAGGTAGCACCGCCCACCAGGCAGCTGAAGTTCAGGGCTTCGTCTTCGTCGCTGGGATCGTAAGAACTTTCGAGGTGCTGGAAGAACCCACTACAGGTGGAAAAAGCCCGGTAAAGGCTGAGCTGAATACCAATGGAGTCAACCAGCCGGTCAGAATTGGC
Organism: Phaeodactylibacter sp.; assembly: GCF_022763345.1. GTDB lineage: Bacteria > Bacteroidota > Bacteroidia > Chitinophagales > Saprospiraceae > Phaeodactylibacter. The sequence continues at coordinate 4,291 of NZ_JALEGS010000007.1, read as the reverse complement.
CTCAATCCAGACGTTGCCGGATGGCGGTGCTTCAAAGGAGAACCAAACGGAAGTTTGCACGACAAAATTCGGGCTGAAGGGGTCGTTATTGCTGTCGGCGCAGTAGTTGCCGTAGAGGGTATTCGTACCGATGGTATCTCCGGGCGGGACAGCGCCCAGGTGAAGAGCATCGCATCGCTCGTTAGGTGCATCATCGACATCTGTACTGATTAGCCGAAGGCCGAAAACACCTTCTTCGTCTCCGGGGTCTGTGAAAGCACCGTCTACTAAAATATAGTATCGGGTATCCGGCTCCGGGCAGCTGACCCGCATGTAGACATCCCGATTGTTGGTGGGGGCAGACCAGCTGACCAGTTCGAGGTTGCCGGTACAGGTATCGTTATCAGAGCGGTAAAGGGCTACTTCCACATCAAAGGCATCTCCGGTGTTTTCCGGGTCGCCCAGGGCTTCAATCCAGGCTACGCTTCCGATATCAGGCCCGGTGGTGAACTCGAACCATACGCCGTTGGAATTGGTGAAGCCTCCGTCGTCTGCAGGGTTAGGTTCATTTTGGTTATTGGCGCAGAGGTTATCATACTGTCCGATGGTGGCATCGCCAAGTGTATCACCACGCAGTAGGGTGCCCAGTGTGATGGCCTGGCAGGGCAGATCATTGTAGTTGCCATTCCCGGTCACAGATATAGTGTATTCCAACGTTCCGCCACTGGCGCCACCGTTGGGAAGAGACAGGGTCAAATTTTGTGTTTCATCGAGTCCGGGGAGTGTGACATTTTCGCAGATTTGCTCTTCGCACGAGCGGTCTATAAAACATCCAATTGGGAGTAGTGGGTCATTTTCAAATACTGTAAAACAGACTTCTATGGTTGCGGGGAGGTCATCGGGGCAGCTGAAATCTTCAGCGTACTGCACGTTGGGCAAAGCCGTGTAGCAGGCACCCTGAGCCGGGTAAATAACGATACCCTGGTCTTCTACCTCTACCTGCCAAAGAGGGTCAGGGGCTGAGAAGAGATCGTCACAGGTGGTGGTCACTGTGGCGTCAGTTACGGTCAGTTCAACGGTAACCTGAGCTGGCAACCATAAGCCAGATAGCACAAACAGAACAAGCAAAACGATACGCTCCATACTGAGGGGATTTTTCAGTAGCAAAAATGGTAAAAAAGGATCATCGCGACCTCTAAGATGAGGGTAATAACCCGCAATCTATATTACAGATGAGGCTTAAAGATGCCTCGATCCATAATACAGCAGCACAGTTTAGGACAATTTTAACAGAATTCGGGCGAGAAGGAAAGGGAAGTGTAGTTGCTCGTGCTAAGGTAAGCGATTTTTAGAAAAAGAGCAGAAAAGAGTGGGGGAGTGCTGAAGCAAAATACGGGGTTTAGTGAAAAATAGCTACCTGCATTTGATGTTGCTGTCAGGACTCCCCCAAAATTCAAAGTTTTAGGCGTTCATGGCTTTAATGCCGGGGAGTTCCTTGCCTTCAAGGAATTCGAGCATGGCGCCGCCACCGGTGGAAACGTAGCTAACTTTGTCTGCAAGCCCCATTTGGTTGACCGCTGCAACGGAATCTCCGCCACCAACCAGGGAGAACGCACCGTTTTGAGTGGCTTTGGCTACGGCCTCAGCAATGGCTTTGGTACCGTTGGCAAAGTTGGGCATTTCAAATACGCCCATGGGGCCATTCCAAAGTAAGGTCCTGGAGTTGGCAATCGCCTCCTCAAATTTGGTGCGCGCGTCCGGGCCGACATCAAGCCCCATCCATCCGTCAGGGATTTCATTACTTGCGGCTGCTCTGTGTGCAGCATCATTTGCGAAATTATCGGCAATAATGCTGTCTGCTGGCAAGTGGATAGTGACGTCATTAGATTTGGCTTTCTCAATAAGTTCAAGGGCAAGTTGAAGGCGGTCTTCCTCCACCAGGGAGTTGCCGACCTTGCCGCCCTGTGCTTTCACGAAAGTGTACGCCATGCCGCCACCAATGATCAGGTTGTCGACAAAGTCGATCAGGCGTTCCAGAAGTAGGATCTTATCGGAAACCTTAGCACCACCAATGATCGCTGTGAGCGGGCGTTCAGGGCTGTTGAGCACTTTGTTGGCGTTTTTGATCTCCGCCTGCATCAGGTAGCCGAATGACTTGGCCCCTTTATCAAAGTATTGTGCCACGGTGGTGGTGGAAGCGTGGGCGCGGTGTGCCGTTCCGAAGGCATCATTAACGTAGAGGTCTGCCAGTTCAGAAAGGCTTTTGGCGAAAGCCTCATCTCCCTTTTTCTCGCCCTCATTGAAGCGGGTATTCTCCAATACCAGGATTTCGCCCATAGGCAGTTCGGCTGCCATTTTTGTGGCTTTGTCGCCAATGGTTTCGTCGCAGAAGTGGACCTTAGCACCGGTCAGTTCAGCCAAATGACTGGTAATATGGTTCAGGGTGAACTTCTCCCGGTCGATACTGCCATCTTCCTTAAGCTTTTTCATTGGGCGGCCCAGGTGAGACATCAGAATTGCAGCGCCGCCGTCCTTCAGTATTTGACTGATGGTAGGCAGGGCGGCCCGCATACGTGTATCATCCGTGATGTTATAGTCTTTATCGAGCGGCACATTGAAGTCGACCCTTACCAGTGCCTTTTTGCCTTTGAATTCGAGTTGCATAGAGTTGGAATTTAGGCTATAAAACAAAGAGACCGGAGCAAAGGCTCCGGTCCTGATCTTTTGATCTGCTGATGCTTACTTGTTCAGAATCATATCCGTAAGGTCAGCAAGGCGTGCAGAGTAGCCAGCCTCATTATCGTACCAGCTTACTACCTTTAGCAGTTTGCCGTTGACGTCCGTCATTAAGCTATCGAAGATAGAGGAGTGTGGATTGCGCACGATATCGCTGGACACAAGCGGATCGGTGCTGTACTGTAGGACACCTTTCAATTTGCCCTCTGCCATTTCCTTGAATTTGGCATTCACCTCTTCGGCAGTAACTTCCTTATCCAGCATCACATTGAGCTCGACCATAGAGCCGGTGATGACCGGAACACGCAGGGCGATTGCCGAAAGTTTGCCCTTCAGTTCAGGGATCACTTTACCTGTAGCTGAAGCGGCTCCTGTGCTCGTAGGCACGATATTGAAGGCAGCAGCCCGGGCGCGGCGCAGGTCACTATGTGGCGCATCCTGAATATTCTGATCGGCAGTGTAAGCGTGGGTAGTGGTCATAGAACCTACCTGAATGCCCCAGTTTTCGTGGATGATCTTGGCAACGGGAGCCAGGCAGTTGGTGGTGCAGGATGCATTAGAGAATACATTTGCACGGCGGTCAAGCTCATCGTCATTGACACCGAGCACGATTGTCTGTACATCGCCTCCTTTAGCAGGTGCGGAGATAACAACGTCCTTGGCGCCTGCTTTGAGGTGCAAACCAGCTTTCTCTTTGGAACGGAAGATGCCTGTACACTCCAGCACAAGATCAACACCCAAGTCTGCCCAAGGCAGTTCCTCCGGGTTGCGGATGGCATAGGAATGGATATTTTTTCCGTTCACGATGAATCCATCGTCATTGGCTTCTACAGTGCCTTCAAAAGGACCCTGGGCAGAGTCGTACTTGAGCAGGTGGGCGAGGGTCTGATTGTCTGTCAAGTCGTTAATGGCAACAACTTCGATGCCTTCTTTTTGGAGGAGGTTGCGGAACGTCAGACGTCCGATACGGCCGAAGCCATTGATAGCAACTTTTTTTGCCATGGTTTTTTCGCGATTTAATGATGTTAATGATTTGGTCCGGGACGGAGGTATTGCTCCGTTAAGGGTTCAAAAGTATAAAATTCGCTTTTGAACAGTACACCCCCAGATTATACAAATTTAGGGGGTTTTGCAAGCGGTTGGCAATGATATTTCGCATAGCAGACCGATTGAAACTGACTTAGTGTAAAAATAACAATAATTACCAGATTATGGTTGTTTTTACGCTTTTTTCTCTGTGGCGTTGAACCAAATTTGTGTTGCCGTAGTTCATGAGCATGGTTTTTACAGCGAACCGGGTATCCCTAAAAAGGATTCTTTGATATTTTTTCATGGATGCTTTTGGAAATTCGTGAAAGCCATTATCTTTGCATCGCTCTGGCAAAAAGGTGCCGGGCAGACTTGAAATTAGAACTCGTTTTACGGCTTTTTTACAAAAAGAAGTTGGCAAACGTTTCCAGTTTTAAGTGCAAATATTACTTTTGCATCCCGCATTGAGAGTATGGCCCGTTCGTCTAGGGGTTAGGACGCCAGGTTTTCATCCTGGTAGCACGGGTTCGAATCCCGTACGGGCTAC
>NZ_JALEGS010000006.1 GCF_022763345.1 Phaeodactylibacter sp. | reverse complement strand
TTAGGGTTTAGGGGTTAGGGTTTAGGGGTTAGGGTTTAGGGGTTAGGGTTTAGGGGTTAGGGTTTAGGGGTTAGGGTTTAGGGGTTAGGGTTTAGGGTTTAAAAACCAACAGTTATGGATTATTATCGCTATATTATCACGGCTGATGCGCCGTCTCGGGAGATCATTCTGGCTTTTCTGGGAGAATTACCCTTCGACACCTTTGAAGAAACGGAAGACGGGCTGCATGCTTATTTACGCGCAGATGCGGATGCTTTCGCTATAGAGCAGCAGTTGAGTGATATTTCCGGGAAGCTATCTTTTTCTTTTAAGCGGGAGCTGGTGAAGCACCAAAACTGGAATGCGGTTTGGGAATCCAATTTTCAGCCGATACAGGTAGAGCAGTTCTGTGGGGTACGGGCGCCATTCCACGAACGGTTGGCTGAGGTCCGCTACGAAATTGTGATCAACCCGGAAATGGCTTTTGGCACGGGCCACCACGAGACTACTTATATGATGATGGCGCAGATGGAGAAGCTCAGCTGGGAAGACAAAGCGGTATTTGATTATGGTTGTGGGACGGGCATTCTTGCCATACTGGCGGGCATGCTGGGCGCATCAGAGATTGATGCTGTGGACATTGAAAAACCAGCTTACGAAAGTACGGTTGAGAATGCCAGGCGCAATGGCGTGCCTCACCTCAAAGCCTATTTTGGGGACCTGTCCAAGGTGCCGGAGCGTGCCTACGACATTATTTTGGCAAACATTAACAGAAACGTAATATTAAATTCCCTTGAGGCGTTATATAAGCGCCTGAACGCCGGCGGGCAGCTGTTGGCCTCAGGGGTTTTGCAGGTAGACGAAGCTATGGTGACCGAACGGGCAGCCCAGGTCGGGTTCAAATGCCAAAATACGATGCACCGCGGCGACTGGTGCTGCCTGCTGTTTGAGAAACAATAGCATAAATTCAGCATGGCCAGAATCCTTACGATTGTCCTTTCTTTTCTTTTTCTCTTTACCACCCTTTCAAACGCCCAGCGGCTGGAGCGCTTTTCTGAAGACCACGCCGAGTTCATCCGGCAGTTGGAAGAGTACATGACCAGCAGCAAGCGGGAAGTGCTGGAGGAAGCTTATAAGGAATTTGCCGACGTCTTCGCCAGCGGGCAGTTTACCGAGGAGGAGGTACAGCAAATTCTCAAAACCGGCAATGCCATGCTGGAGCAGCGAATGACCGCCGGGCCTTACTTCCAAAATTACCTGCGCGCCCTGACCAAGGTGAAAAACACCAAAGATCCCGTGCGCGTCTTTCAGGAATGGCACAGTGTGATGGATCAGATGCTGGCGGGCATAGAAAACCGGCGGCTGCGCCCTTTTGATGATTTTCTGGAGTTTTCCACGCACTTCTTCGAGCGCCGTGCCTTGCGCTATTCTGATTCCGGTGGTACTTCCTGGTACGCTTATACGGACGACTTCACCTTTAAATACGAAGCGGAGCAGCCTGTCGTTGCTTTTGAAGGGCTGGATCTTATGGCGCAGCGGCGCACCGATTCCATATTTATTTACCAGACCTCAGGTACTTTCGAGCCGGTAGAACGCATGTGGCGGGGTACCGGTGGCCGGGTCACCTGGGAGCGGCATGGCCTGCCAAAAGGGGTTTTTGCAGAGCTTGGTGACTATGAGTTCGAAGCGATTAAGAGCCTCTATACTGTGGAAGATGCTAAAATGCACTACCCGGTATATTTTGGGAACAAAGCCGTGTCCGGTACTTTTAGTGATAAACTCGTATCGAGCAGCGATGCTGTGGAGGGGTCTTTCCCCCGGTTTGAGTCCACAGAGCGCCTCGAAGTCAGCAATATTGGTGAAGGCATTGCTTTTGAAGGGTACTTCCGCCTGCATGGAACTACTGTTTATGGCTTTGGCAACAAGCAGCAGCCGGCTAAGATCAATATACGGGATGCGAACAGCACCGCATCGTTCCGCGGTGCTTCAGAACTCTTTACCATCCGGAGGGAGGACCGCATCGCCGGCAGTGGGGTAGAGGGCGTGCTGTATTTTGGCAACGACTCCATTTACCACCCTTCTGTCGATGTCCGGTTTGAAATCAAAGAGCGGGAGATGACGCTCTCCCGGGGTGAAAGTGCGGCAGATCAGAACCCTTTCTACAGCTCTCTGCATGGGATTAACTTTTACGCTAATTCCATGACGGCCTACCTGAATGGCGATTCGATTGCGATCGGGCGGGGCAAGCTGCCTTATCAGCGCAAGGAAGACGTGGTCTTTGAATCCCTGAATTACTTTACAGAACAGGATTACCGGCAGCTGCAGAGCATTGCTTCAGTGAACCCGATCGCTATTCTGAAGGTGATGTACGATAACAACGGGGGCGTAAAGACACTTCCGGCGGCTGACGTAGCTCATCGCCTCAACCCGAAATTCGGCATTGAAAACATCAAAAGCCTGCTTTACGATATGGTGGCCCGGGGCTTCATCAACTACTACCCCGAAGAGGAAATCGTAGAGGTGAAAGACAAAGTATTTTTGTACGCAGATGCTTACCGAGACCTGATCGACTACGATGTGCTCCGCATTCGGTCCACCACGGATAGCACCAATGCGGTCATGAACCTGTCGAACAACAGCATTGACATCCGAGGAGTGGATATGGTGGAACTGAGCGCCAAACAGCGCGTCGCCCTGAAGCCCGAAGGCGATCACCTGGTGGTGCAGGATAACCGGAATATTGACTTCGACGGGGTGCTTTTCGCCGGCCTGACGACCTTGGAGGGTAAAGACTTCCATTTCAAATACGAGCCTTTTCAGATTGACCTGGACTCTGTCCGGTTTTTCGATCTCTTCGTACCCACCGGCAAATTGATGAAGAGTGGCGAGCCTGAAGCCCTGTCCATCGGCTCACGGCTGGAGCACCTGACCGGCGTACTGTTGATCGATGCCCCTTCCAATAAGTCCGGAAAGGAAGATATCCCCATGTTCCCTTCGTTGCAGAGCAAGGATTATTCCTATGTTTTCTACGATTATCCTTCGGCTCAGAAAGGGGCCTACACGCGCGACTCCTTTTACTTTGAGGTCAACCCGTTTAGCTTTAATCACCTCGATTTTTATACCCGTGAGGATGTGCAGTTTGAAGGCACGCTGTACCCGGCGGGCATTTTCCCTCCCTTTGAGGAAACGGTCAGCCTGCAGGAGGATGAATCCCTGGGCTTTATCCACGAAACGGAAGGAGAGGGCTACACCGCTTACTTGGAGCGGGGTTTATACAAAGGAGAACTGGCATTGAGCAATTCCGGCCTGCTGGGCAAAGGGAACCTGACTTACCTGGGCGCTTCCATTGACTCAGAAGATATGATTTGGATGCCGAAGCAGATGCTGGCGAGTGCCGAAGAGTTCAATCTGGAAGAATCAAGGGAAGAAGGGCTGGAAGTGCCGCAAGTACGCGGTATTGACGTGAAAATTGACTGGCGGCCGTATCAGGATAGCATGTACATCCGCTCGGAGGAAGAAGCCTTTAAGCTGTTCCCGGAAGAAGTCCACACCCTGGATGGTACGCTCATCCTGACTCCCGGCGGCCTGAAAGGGGACGGTACCTTCGACTGGGAAACCGCAACGATGGTCTCTAACCTGTTCTCTTTTGGAGCCTTTAGCTCCACTGCGGATACTACAGCCGTGAAGATTAAAACACAAGACCTGGACGATATTGCGCTGGAGACCACAAATGTTCAAAGTGATGTAGACTTTGAGGAACAACTGGCGACTTTCAAAGCCAATCAGGCGTTTCTGGAGACCAAGCTGCCTGCTATTCAGTACAAGACCTCCATCAACGAGTTTACCTGGGATATGGCAGATGAGAGCATCACCTTCAAGGCAGAAGAGGGATCGCCTGGCAAGTTCACGTCCACTCACCCCGGCAAGGACTCCCTGAATTTCGAAGGGGGAGAGGCTTTCTACGACCTTAAGACCGACGAGTTGAGTGTAAGCGGCGTGCCTTACCTGATTGCAGCCGATGCCTTTGTTTATCCCGATAGCAGTTTCGTGAAAATTGGGCAGGACGGCGAGATGGCAACACTGGAGAATGCCAAAATTGTAGCCGATACCCTCAACCAAAACCACGTGATCAAGCGGGCAACGGTAGATGTCAAAGGCCGCAGGTTTTATCAGGCTTCAGGGTTCTACGAGTACAATGTAGGGGACCGGGAGCAGGAAATTGAGTTTGAAAATATCGTGGGGCAGCCGCTGGGCAAAGGGCCCTACGACGAGCGCCCGGTGGTCACGGTTGGTAAGGGGGAAGTGACAGAAGAAGACGAATTTTACATTGATCAGCGGACCGAGTTCCAAGGCGAAATCGGGCTGAGAGCGGAAACCAAGAACCTGAGTTTTGACGGTTTTGCGCGCCTGGATGCAGAGCGCTTGCCTTACCGCTACTGGTTTACGGTGCAAAGTGAAGCCGACAAGAATGACCTCGCCATCAGCTTTGATGAGCCCAAAAATCTGGAAGGGGAGCCTTTGGCTACCGGCTTCTTCCTGAGTAAGGAAACGGCGGAGATCTACCCAAGGGTTATGATGCCCCTTTTCTTCCGCAAGGACCGGCAAATTCTGCCGGTAAAGGGGATATTCAAATACAACCGGGATAAGGATTACTTCATTTTTGGCGATTCCATTCGCATCCAAACCAATGGCATACGCGGGAATCAGCTGACCTTTTGGAATGGTTCTGGTAAGCTGGAGGGCAAAGGGAAATTTAACCTGGGTACCGGGCTCAATTACGTGAGTATCGATGCTTCAGGGGTGATGGAATCCCGGTACGAAGAAGTGGTTAATCCGGATGAGATGATCATTTCGGATACTATGTCGCTCATTCCATCGATCGGGCAGCAGGAAGAAGGGGTGCAGCGGTACGAAATCGACGCGGAGTTCATGTCTGGTGTACAGCTAATTGTGCCGGATAAGCTCCTGAAGATCATGATGAATGACATTGAGTCCATGAGTTTCGATGCCAAGCCTATCGTTTATCTCACGGAGCTGGACTTTTACCGGGAAGCTTTGATGAACCTGCTTCCGGAAGGGACGGAAGCCAGGGAGGCACTGGCCACTCTTGGTAATGGTATCCTCGATATACCGAAAAAGATCAATCCCTACACTTTCCTGTTTTCTAAAATTCCGATGAAGTGGGATGCGGAGTATCAGTCCTTTGTGTCCAAAGAAGACAAAATCGGGGTCGTATCCGTAGCCGGTGAGCCGCTCAATAAGATGCTGGAAGCTTACGTAGAGTACAAAATGCCGAGCAATGAAGACGACCGTTTGTACCTGTACATCAAGTCGCCAAGCGAACTGTTCTACTTCTTTGGCTTCAAGCAGGGTATTATGAGCATTACCTCCAACAATCCAGAGTTTATGGATGCCCTGGGCGGGATGAAGAGCAAGGAGCTGATTACCAAAATGGACGACGGCAACACTTACGAGATACAGGCGGTGGACGTAGGCTCGGCAAGGCTTTTCCTCAACCGGGTGAAGGCCGCGCAACAAAAGTAATGACAAATTGCACCGTTAAGCGCTGTGGTCTGTCAGCAATAGAAATACTATTGACCTGCATATTGAAGGTATCATTGTTCACTTAATTTTAATCCAATGATCCTTCTTGAAATCATACGGGCGAAGGCCATCTTTTTGTTGCTGTTGTTTCTGACAGTTGTGGTTCCGGTGTGGGCCATTGTTGCTTACTACCGCCGGAAAGGAAAAAAAGATGCTGCGGAGCCGGAAGACGAGGCTTAGGTGCCGTAAAAAGCCTAATATTTTTCATGGCCATAGGGTGACAAAGGTCATTACCTGGGTTTGGGAACCGCCGTATTATTGATGTGAAAAAGGGGCAGGCTGCCTCACTTACTCACAAAAATGTAAACCAATGTTCCTGTTAGACCTCTTTGCTGCTAAAGTTGCCTTCCTTGCAATGGTGGTGTCCCTGATTGTGATTCCGGCTTGGATTCTGCTGGTGGCGTTCACCAAAAAGAAAGGCAAAGCCGATAATGTCAACGCCCCTTCCGAAGAAGAAACTGAAAAGGACCCGGCAGAAATGGTATGACCAATGCCGGCACGCCTCCAAATTTACAGCCTCGGTCAATAGCTGGAGAAGCCTTTTGCGGTTTGTTCAGCTATTTCCATTTAGTAATTCCGGTGTCATTTTTTCAGTAGTCATGCACTACAGGGCATTAGGATTGATTACCTTTATCCAAGCTATAAACAAATGGGTCTGTCAAAGACCTTTTAGTATCATCAAACGATTACTATCTCCTCTACGCTAATTTTTTCCAAAATGAACATTCAAGACATTCGATTCAGCCGCGACAAGGGGCAACGGGAATTTGCTATGGCCCTCCGAAAGCGGGTCAACGACTATTTCCAAGAGAACAATATTTCCAAGTATGCTAATGCAGCGATGGTGACCAAGACCGTAGTACTCGTGGGCACATACGCATTGCTCTATGGCGCTATTGTCGGTGGTTTTGTGACCAACGCCTGGCTGGTACTTCTGGCCTGGACGGCGCTCGGTATCGTTACTGCCGGTATCGGCTTCTCTGTGATGCACGATGCCAACCACGGCGCCTACAGCCGCAATAAATACGTCAACGGCGTACTGGGCTGGGTCATCAACCTGATTGGCGGGTTCGCGCCCAACTGGAAGATTCAGCACAACACCCTACACCATTCCTTTACAAATGTGCATGGTATGGATGAGGACATCGACGCCGGCAAACTGCTTCGGTTCTCTCCGGAACAGGAGCGCCTTTGGTTCCATAAATTCCAGCACCTCTATGCCTGGTTCCTCTACAGCCTTATGACGCACATGTGGATTACAACCAAAGACTTCAAGCAATTGATGCGCTATCACCGCTCCGGCCTACTGGAACAGCACGATATGTCTTTCCCAAGAGTATTTGCAGAGTTGATTTTTGTGAAGGTGGTTTACTACATCTACTTGCTGGTTATCCCATTGGTGTTCTCTCCGGCGAGCTGGTGGATTACCGTTATTGGTTTTGCGATTATGCACTTTGCACTCGGCTTTCTGCTCGGGTGTGTCTTCCAAACAGCGCACGTCATGGAAGCTGCGGTTTTCCCCAAAACAGATGAGGAGGGCAACCTGGGGCACAACTGGGCAGTACATCAGCTGATGACCACCACGAACTATGCACCAAATAACCGCATCCTATCTTGGTTTGTAGGCGGTTTGAACTATCAGGTGGAGCATCATTTGTTCCCAAATGTCTGCCATATCCACTACCGTCGTATTTCCAAAATAGTGCAGGAAACTGCCCAGGAATACAACTTCCCCTACAATACCCTGCCATCTTTCCGTTCTGCTTTGCGCATCCACTGGAATATGTTGCGCAGTTTGGGCACCGGACAGCCGATGCCGCAGATTGCTTAATTAGGAATTTTTACCGTAAAAGGTCTGCTTGTACGTCGGCATAGCCGGCTCGCGGCCGCGCCAGCTGTCAGGGATGTGCTTGACAGCTGGTGTCATTTTCTGGATGGCCCGGAGAATATCCACACGGCTGACTTGTCCCACGAGGCGGCCTTCTTCGAGCACCGGAAGTCGTTTGTAACCGCTGTGTACAAATTCATAGGCGGCATCAAGGATGGTCTTGGAGGATTCGATATGCTTTACCCGCCCCGACATGTAATCTCCCACTTTGATGTTAGCGGAGGAGGGTTCATGGTTGTAGGGCCCTTCGATAAGAATGCGCAGACAATCCGCCTCAGACAGCATACCAATGAGTTGCCCATTGGCATCCAAAACCGGAGCGCCTGAGATTTTCTTTTTCAGCAGGATATCAATAGCTTCCCGGATATCCATATCGGGTAGGAAGGTGACGAGCTTGGTCGCCATATAGTCGGTAATTGGTGGATAGGGTTTCATAATTATTTTGTTTGTTTGTGTAATCTTACAATAAAATACCGAGCGTGTCAAATTTTTCGAAATGAGTTTTATCGGGATTGAAGTAGAGCCCTATGCGGGCTTGGGTTTTCCGGTTCTTCTGGCAGTAGCGGTATTGCTCAGCATTCGGGCCAAAGCGATCAGCTGGAGCGGAGGGCTGGCAGGGGCCTTGATTGCAACCGGCATTTACCTCGGGGGGCGTTGGCTTGGTATTGGGCTGTTGGGGCTGTTTTTCGTATCTGGGTCGCTGGCTACGAGGTGGCAACGGTCGAGAAAGGAAGCGATGGGTGTGGCGCAGGAAGCTGGAGGCCGGCGCAGCTGGGTGAACGCTGCTGCAAATGGTGGGGTGGCAGCGGTATTGGGTGGGATAGCCTGGGGCATAGACTGGACGGTCCCCTTAGCGTATCCGATGATGGCCGCGGCAATCAGCAGTGCTACTTCAGATACGCTATCTTCCGAGCTGGGGACGCTTTATGGCCGACGCTACCGCAATATTCTCACCTGGCAATTGGGGCCGGGTGGCGCAGACGGCATGATTAGCCGGGAAGGTACCCTATTCGGGCTGGCGGGCGCCATTCTGATTGCTTTGCCGGTTGGCTGGGTGATGCAATCCTGGCCACTGGCGATTATTGTTACTGTAGCGGGTATGGTTGGAAATTGGTCGGATAGTTTGCTGGGAGCGACGCTTCAAAGACAGGGCGTACTTAATAACCACACCGTCAACTTTTGGAGCAGCTTAATTGCGGCTCTCTTTGCCGGGCTGGCCTATGCCGCATTTTGAGAAAAGTACCAGCTGAACCACCCTACGAGGGCACAGAGCACCGTACCCCAGGCGATATCAATCAGGACGATTGGCCAGGGCCAGTCTTGCAGGACCGCCCGGTTGGTCAGCTCATAGGTACTGTAAGCCACCATTCCGAAAAAAGCCCCACGCAGGAGGACCGCCGTTCCGGAATTATTGGTGCCCGGCTGTACGACGAAGTATATGATGCCAGACAGAAAAATAAAATAAAAGAGAATAGCAGCAATCCAGTCTGTAGAGGGCCGCATATGCTGCCCAAGGTAGCGGGCATAAATACCCCGTGCCACCACGCCCAGCCAAAGTAAGTCCAGGGCGGTAAAGGCAGCCGCAGCAAGCAGGAAGGGTTTCAGATAGGCCATGATGGGCAATTGAGAAGTACTGGGGCTTTCCGGAGAAAGCACCCAGGATCGGATTTACTCTACAGTAGAAACTTTGAAAGGCACAGCCACATCTGCCCACCGCATGGTGACCCTATCGCTGCCCACTTCAAATTCCAGCATCTCTGCATTTTCTTCCAGGGCTTCCGGTGCAACCTCCACCCGAAGGGCGTCCATGCTTTCGTCATAGTCGTAGGCACCCCATTGCTCCGCTTCCTTATTGAAGATAACCGTCCAGGCATCCTCGCCGGGAATGGTAAACAACGCATAAGTGCCGGCAGGCAGCGCCTCGCCTTCCACCATGACATCTTCGCTAACGGTGAAGGTCGTGGCCTCATTAGCACCCGTACGCCAGATGTTGCCGTAAGGTATGAGGTCGCCAAAAATAGTACGGCCGCGTACTGACGGGCTTCCATAGCTGACCGTTACCGTAGCAGAGCCAATTTCGCCTTCCGCAGTACGGGGCGGGCTTTTACGGGTAGATTTGTCTTCTTTGGGTTCCTCCTCCGTCACCGTTTCTTCCGTAGCTGTGGAGTCAGCAGCCGAACCAGCATCACCTGAATCCGTACCGGCACCCCCGCAACTTGCAAAGGCGAAACCAAAGACCAGGGCAAATAGTAAATGCTTCATGCTCATAATGTGGATAGATTGAATTGTTAAAAATCTAAAATTACATTTTCTTGTCCGCATGTCAGAGTAATGCAAAAATCAAAGCCTGTGTTCAAAGCACGGATAGGTACTTTGAAATTTTCTTTTGCCTAAATTATTGCACCGGATGCCGGGGTTGCTTATATTTGCGTTCCCGGAAAAGAAAGGGCGTCCTCAAGAGGCTGTCTGCTTTCGGGATTTATTCAGAGCGGGATGTAGCTCAGCCCGGTTAGAGTGCTGGTCTGGGGGACCAGAGGCCGGAGGTTCGAATCCTCTCATCCCGACAACACAAAAGGTCATTTCGCAAAGCGAAATGGCCTTTCGTCGTTTAGGCCCGTTGCGAATGTTTTCGCATAAGGGCCTAAACGACGAAAGGCTAAACCAAGGGTTGACCTTTTGTGTTGTCATTTCCCATCTGAGGAAGGGCGCAGCCCATCCTCTCGTTATGAAAAAACCCCTCGCTTACCGATCTGGCCTGTACCACATTATTAGTCATGCAGCGCATTCGTAAGGGCGTGGCAATGAAAAAGCCAAAAGCCGTAGGCTGTGGCCTTCAAAAGCTTTAAGTTCCCCTCATCTGAGGAAGGGCGCAGCCCATCCTCAGATCCCGACTACAAATTTATAAATCCGCTGTCGATCAATAACTTACAGCGGGTATTTTTTGTCAGTTGTCGAATAGGTTGTCGTTTTTACTCCGTATGCACAAAAAAGCCGTTGGGGTAACGGCAAAAAGAGTTGATGTTTTTTACTATACCAACGGCTGAAATTATTTTCTTAGTTACGTTTCAATACCCGTTTACCAGTCATCATTCGAAGTAAGGAAATTATAAAGATTCAACGCAATAAGATTGAACTCGCCTAAAGCTTGGGCTTTCATCGAATCCCATTGCTCTTTATAGTGCTTTTTGCCTAGATAGGGCCAGTTATTTGGGTAGTCATCTGCAAAATCGGCGCCGCCTTTTAAGAAATACATTTCACCACCTCGCTTGTATTTAATGTTGTCTATAGTTACCCTGTATTTTCCCTCTTTAAATTCCAGTTTTATTGCATAACTAAAATATCCTGCCTCCGATTTTTTTCTTCCATAGTAAAGTACATTAGTAAGCCCATTTCCGATGATCACACCTTGCTCTTTGTCCGACAATTCCAATACTGACTTACCTGATTTGTATGTCTCAAACAACCATTGCTGCGCATTGCCAAATAAGGTCTCCTTATCTCCTTCGACTTCATATACAGTTTGGAAAGATGCTAATCCATTGTCCAACTGTATTTCCAATTTACCCGATTTAGCATCTTGACAAAACAGCAGAGATGGGATTACAATAATAGCCGAAACGATTATGATCAACCTCATTACTATTTTTTGCTAGGCATTTTAGTATATACTTGACTTCATCAAAGATAATATGTCTTCAATTAATCTTGCTCATTGTGGATTTACTAAACTTGAAGTTTATCATTTCTATATACATTCGGCAGCCGGAGCAATAAAAATACTCCGCCCACCTCATTCCCCATCCCCCGTACCCAGCGCAAAAGCAACCGGTTTCAGCCCCTCAATATGCTCAAACACTTTTTTCGCCACACCGGTGATGGGGATGGCCAGAACAGACCCCGCAACGCCCCAGATCAGGCTGAAACCAATAACGGTAGCAAAAGTCGCCAGTGGGTTGAGGTTGACTTCGCGGCTCATGATCCAGGGAGTGAGGACGTTATTCTCCAATACCTGCGCGAGGGTCATTGTGCCAATAATGCCTAACAGCAGGGTGGTGGAGCCGCCGGTCGCTATGCCGAGCATCAGCGCAAACAGGCCGCCAATGATATTGCCGATGTAGGGTATGATCGACAGCGCAGCAGCAAGCAGAGCCACCGGAATAGCGTATTGCAATCCGAATATCAGGAAGCCAATAGCGTAAATCAGGGCGAGTATGCCGATGAGGAGCAGCCGGCCGGTCAGGTACTCCGAGGCGGTCTGACGGGCGCTATGCATCACTTCCCGGGCTTCTTGCCGCCGGGATTTTGGTACGAAGTCAAGCGCCGCTTTAATCAGCCGCCGCTGCACCAGCATAATGAAGACCATATAAACCAGTGCAAAGATTAATCCGGTAAAAAAAGAGAATAAAGAGCCCAAAAAGCCCCCAACCATATTCGCAATGGCTGTTTGCTGTTGAGCTAGTTTGTCTTTGGCTTTTTTGATCCGTTCTTCAGAGGCAATACCGATATTTTCGATAATGTACTGCTCGATTTTCTGCTCCTGTTTAACGAGTTGTTCCTGTATTTTGGGCCAGTCTTTGACCAGTGACCGGGTTTGCATGACCATTACGCCGGTCAAAATCCCGAAGGCCAAAATGAAAATAAGAAGAGAGAGCCCGATCCCAGCCCATCGGGGCATGCCTTTGTGTTCAACCCAGGAGGACAGAGGATGGAAAATCATAGCGAGTAAAATTCCAAAGGCGAGGGGGATCAGAAATCCGCTGCCGTAGTATAGTATGGCAACCGTCAATGCTATGATCAATAGAATGGCTGCTGTTTTTTGAGGCTTCATGGTTTGCGGGGTACAGGGGTTAACAAATAAGGTTTTTAGTTTTCATTCGGCTCATTTTTGCAACCTTTCGGACCGGTAGAAGTTCGAAGGGGAGGCCATCAAAAACAAAGCCCAGCCAAAGCGGCTGAGCTCTCGTCCTGCTCGATTTTCCATTGATTTTTTGGGACCAGGATGTCCTGACAAATGGCTCAACGGCAGATAAAACCGGCAGGCCAATCATGGTCATGGGGTATTTGCAAAGTGCGTTTAGTTCAGCGCATCTGCCATGGCATCTGCCCGCTCCAGATCGGCTTTGATCTGATCGCGCTGACGCAGGACCATCGTTTTAGTGGAGGCCGGCCAGGATGTGTTTTCCAGTAGTTTGTTGTAGGTTTTGAGGCTGTTCTTTTCTCCGCGCACGCATTCTTCAAACACGGCTTCCTCATCGTTGGAGGATAGTGCGGATTTGATATCGATCCAGCTGTGGTGCAGGCTGCCTTTCACAGTGGTTTCCCGCTTGGCAGAACCGCCAAGGGTGATGATTTCCTGTGTGATGGCTTCAATGAAAGCCTGTCGTTGAACTACCTTGTCGGTCAGGTAGGATTCAAGGACGGACTGCTTGACGTCAGAGCGTGCCTTCTCGTAGCCTTGCCGGGCATCTACATTTTGCTGCAGCAAATCATTTAGCGCATCAATTACTTCTTGTGGATTGGTCATATCATTTGACTTTTGGTAAAACAGTGTGCCTTTTACACGCAGCAGTCGGCCCGGATGTTCGTTGCCATTCGCAAAAATAAAAAACGGGGCTGCCTACCAGGTTGGTAAGCAGCCCCGCTCAGGCTACAGTTGGAGCAAGTCTAAAGAAACTGCTCCACCGGCGTGAATTCCAGCCCGAAGGCATCCGCCACGCCTTTGTACACTACTTTTCCATCAATAACATTCAGGCCCTTCTTGAGGGGCTCGTTATCTTTGCAAGCCTGCTTCCAGCCTTTGTTAGCCAATTGAATGGCGTAAGGCAGGGTAGCGTTGGTCAGGGCAATGGTAGAAGTATAAGGGACCGCACCAGGCATATTCGCCACACAGTAGTGCACCACGTCATCAATGATGAAGGTAGGGTTTTCGTGCGTGGTCGGCTTGCAGGTTTCGATACAGCCGCCCTGATCCACGGCAACGTCCACAAGGACCGTGCCCGGGATCATATCTTTAAGCATATCACGGGTAATCAGGTTAGGCGCTTTGGCGCCGGCAATGAGTACCCCACCAACGATAAGGTTGGCCTGCTTGATGTGCCTGCGGATGTTCATTTCGTTGCTGTACACCGTATTGACGTTAGCGGGCATCACATCAGCCAGGTAGCGTAGGCGGTCGAGGTTGATGTCCATGATAGTGACCTGTGCACCAAGGCCAGCAGCCATTTTAGCCGCTTGTGTGCCGACTACGCCACCACCCAGAATGAGTACACGGCCTGGTTCCACGCCCGGTACACCGCCCAGCAATACGCCGGAACCGCCCAGTGGCTTTTCCAGAAACTTAGCGCCTTCCTGAATCGCCATACGGCCGGCGACTTCAGACATCGGGACCAGAAGCGGGAGGCTGCCGTTGGGGTTCTCCACTGTCTCGTACGCCAGGCAGGTCGCTCCGCGGTCAATCATCGCTTTAGTCAGCGGCTCGTAGGACGCAAAGTGGAAGTAAGTGAACAGCAGCTGATCCTTTTTGATCAGGTTGTATTCCTGCTCGATAGGCTCCTTTACCTTCATGATCATTTCGGCTTTTTCGTAAACCGCTTCGATGCTCGGTAAAAGTTGTGCTCCGGCAGCCGTGTATTCGTGGTCTTCGAAGCCGCTGCCCAGTCCGGCAGTAGTCTGAACGTAAACCTCGTGGCCGCGCTTGGTCAGCTCCATGGCACCGGCTGGCGTAAGGGCCACCCGGTTCTCATTGTTCTTGATTTCCTTAGGGACACCAATGATCATAATCGCTAAGTTTTTTGCTTTCTGGTTAGGGAATCTAAAATGCAGCGCAAAAATAGTCAAAGTGGCGATATTCTTGCACCCCGGAGCAGATTTCCGGTGGCGAAAATGATCTTTCTCCCAAGTTGGTCTGCAGACAGGGCAGGCTACACGAAAACGGGGTTGTCAGAAACAGGCATGACGCCCTTTTCCATAGCGACTTCAAACAAGTGCTGAACCGCCGCTCTGCCCCGTTCGCCCAAATCACGGGTGTAGTGGTTGACGTACAGGTTGATGTGTTTGTACATGACGGCTTCCTCCATCTCCTGCGCATACTGCCGTACAAAATCTTTGGGCGCATCGGGGTGGTCCAATGCATAGGCTACGCTTCGGGCCAGCACGCGGTCCACTTTGTGCTGCACTGCCTCCGGAAGGTCCCGGCGCACCACAATGCCGCCAAGTGGGATGGGCAGCCCGGAAGTTTCCTCCCAGTAGTCGCCCAGGTCCATCAGCTTGACCAGACCTTTATCCTGATAGGTGAAACGGTTTTCGTGAATAATCAGCCCGGCATCCACACTGCCCTGAAGGACAGCGTTTTCGATGTCTGAAAAGAGCATAGCCGTACGCTGCTGTGCCTTTGGGAAAGCGAGGCTTAACAAAAAGTTGGCTGTAGTAAATTGTCCGGGAATGGCAATGTGCGCGGTATCGATTTCGTCAGGCGTGAGCGGCTTTTTGGCAATGAGCAGCGGGCCGACTTTTTCGCCGAGAGCACTGCCCGCATTCAAAAGTGCATAGTGGGGGAGGAGGTGGGCAAAGGCGTGGTAGCTGAGTTTGGTGATGTGCAGCTCGTGGCGGAAGGCCATTTCATTGAGCGCCTCTACATCTTCGATAACCGGGTGAAAGCTCAGCCCTTCGGTATCGACCTTGCCGTGCAGCAGGGCGTCGAAGATGAACGTATCATTAGGGCAGGGCGAAAATCCGAGTGAGAGTTGCATAAAACAGGGCAGCTTTTGTTTCGCTTTACAGAACGACAAAGCTGCCTTGTTGGTTGCAAGCGGTTAACGTAGGGCACGCGACTTTTTTCCAACAGCAATAACAGCAAGGGCGAGCACTAACATCGTTGTAACCGGCATGAGCATCATTTTAGAGATCGTTAAAATAGTTGTGTTCCAAATTCATTATGCCTAGACAGGCACGGGGTTGGAAAGGGTTGGGCAAAAATGAAAAAAAGATGCCGTTTTTTCTGCCGTACGGTACAGTTAGGGTTCTTTTTGGTGCATTACCTGCTGAAAATTAATTTGTTATCGGTTAAATTGAGTTGCAATTTTTTATTTGAGTGTCAAATTGGCGGCAGCCTTGGCAAAACCCTGTCAAGATGGCGTGTTTGGCCTGTTTGGTACATCATTTGAAGCTAAATTGCTGTTATCAATCCGGAAGGAGCTTTTCAAAAAGCCACCTTCTACATCATGTCTAACCTAATTCTACGATAGATGAACCTCAATAATTTCACCATAAAGGCTCAGGAAGCGGTGCAGCACGCACAGCAGATCGCTATGCAGGAGCAGCATCAGGCGATAGAGCCGGCCCACTTGCTAAAGGGTATCCTTCAGGTGGATGAGAACGTGACGCCTTTTGTGCTGAAGAAGCTGGGTGTCAATTTCGACAATATTAAAAAGGCAACGGACAGCATCATTCAGTCTTACCCGAGTGTCAGCGGCGGTAGTCAGTACTTGTCGCGCACCGCCACGGAGGTGCTGCAAAAGGCGAATACTTACCTCAAAGATTTTGAGGATGAATTCGTCGCCCTGGAACATATTCTGCTGGCGCTGCTGGGGGTTAAAGACAGCACCACGCAGATGCTCAAAGACGCAGGCATTACTGAAAAGGCCTTGAAAGCAGCCATTGAGGAGCTCCGCAAGGGCAAGCGGGTCACAACCCATAGTGCTGAGAACAGTTACAACGCCTTGGGCAAATACGCCGTTAACCTCAACGAGATGGCACGCAACGGCAAACTCGACCCGGTAATCGGCCGGGAGGATGAAATCCGCCGCGTGCTGCACATTCTGGCCCGCCGTACTAAAAACAACCCCATACTGATCGGTGAACCGGGCGTAGGTAAAACGGCGATCATCGAAGGG
This sequence comes from Phaeodactylibacter sp., assembly GCF_022763345.1. Taxonomy (GTDB): domain Bacteria; phylum Bacteroidota; class Bacteroidia; order Chitinophagales; family Saprospiraceae; genus Phaeodactylibacter. Next base: position 74,257 of record NZ_JALEGS010000006.1, on the reverse strand, counting down.
CTGGCGCACCGCATTGTGGATGGTGATGTGCCGGAAGACCTGCGCGACAAGGATATCTTCTCTCTGGATATGGGTGCGCTGATTGCCGGTGCAAAGTATCAGGGTGAGTTTGAGGAGCGCCTCAAGTCCGTCATCAATGAAGTCAAAACGGCTGAGGGGCAAATTTTCCTCTTCATTGATGAGATTCATACCCTGGTTGGTGCCGGTAAGGGGCAGGGCGCTATGGATGCTGCCAATATCCTGAAGCCTGCTCTGGCGAGGGGCGAGCTGCGCGCCATCGGTGCCACTACCCTCAATGAGTACCAAAAATACTTTGAGAACGATAAGGCGCTCGAGCGCCGTTTCCAAACTGTTCTGGTGGACGAACCGGGCGTGGATGATGCCATTTCTATCCTGCGTGGACTAAAAGAGCGGTACGAAACGCACCATAAAATCAACATCAAAGACGATGCCGTGGTCGCCGCCGTACAGCTTTCCCACCGCTACATCACCGACCGGCACCTGCCGGATAAAGCCATCGACCTGGTAGACGAAGCCGCTGCCAAGCTCCGGTTGGAAATGAACTCCATGCCCGAGGAACTCGATGAAGTGGAGCGCCGGATCCGTCAGCTCGAAATTGAGCGGGAAGCTATGCGCCGGGAAAACGACGAACTTAAAATCAGCAGTATCAACGAGGAACTGGCTAACCTCGAAGAAGACCGCAATGCGCTGAAGGCACAGTGGGAGAGTGAGCGGGAGGTCATCCTTGGTGTACAGCAAGCCAAAGAGGAAATCGAACGCCTCAAACAGGAAAGCGCCCGTGCCGAGCGGGAAGGCAACTACACCGATGCTGCCGAAATCCGCTATGGCCGCATTCCTGAAGTCGAACAGCAACTGGAAGACTACACGCAGCGCCTGCAGGACATGCAGGCCAACAACAAGCTGCTGGTCAAGGAAGAGGTGGATGCAGAGGATATCGCGGAGATTGTCAGCCGCTGGACGGGCGTGCCGGTAACGCGTATGCTGCAGAGCGAGCGCGAGAAACTTCTTCACCTGGAAGAAGACCTGCACAAACGGGTCGTCGGGCAGGACGAAGGCGTGGAAGCCGTGGCCGACGCCATCCGCCGCAGCCGTACGGGCCTGAGCAACGAACGCCGCCCCATCGGTTCCTTCCTCTTCCTGGGCACTACCGGTGTAGGTAAAACAGAGCTGGCCAAAGCACTGGCCGAATACCTCTTTGATGATGAAGACCTGCTAACCCGGATCGATATGAGCGAGTATCAGGAGCGGCACGCGGTGTCCCGCCTGGTAGGTGCGCCTCCGGGATACGTTGGCTACGATGAAGGCGGTCAGCTGACGGAAGCAGTGCGCCGCAAGCCGTATAGTGTGGTACTGCTGGATGAGATCGAAAAAGCCCATCCGGATACCTTCAATATCCTTTTGCAGGTGCTCGAAGATGGCCACCTCACGGATAGCAAGGGCCGGGTGGCGGATTTCAAGAACACCATCATCATCATGACTTCCAATATGGGCTCCAATATCATTCGCGAAAACTTTGCGAATATGATGCCCGGAGACGAGGAAATGGTGATTGAGGATACACGGGAACAAGTCTTCGAATTGCTCAAGCAAAGCGTACGCCCGGAATTCCTAAACCGGATTGACGAGACGATCATGTTCCGTCCGCTTTCCCGTACCGATATCGGACAAATTGTCGACCTGCAACTGGAAGAGCTGCGTGCCAACCTGGCCAAGCAGCAGATACAGCTGACCATCGCGGATGAAGCGAAAAAGTGGCTGGCCGATAAAGGATATCATCCTGAATTTGGTGCCCGGCCGCTGAAGCGGGTCATTCAGAAGAAGGTCCTCAATGAGCTGTCCAAGCAGATGCTGATGCAAAAAGTAATGCCGGACAGCACCGTGGTCCTCGATGTTTTTGATGACAAAATCGTATTCCGGCAGCCCATCAAGGAAGAAGAATTGATGGCGTAAGAAAAGTGTTTGAAACAGGAAGTCCCGGTGGCCGTAATGCTTGCCGGGGCTTTTTCTGTTGTGCTTACTCGTATTCCATCATCTCGAGTTGGGCGAGTTCCCAGACCTCAATGGCGTCTTCCAGTGCAGCCTTCAGGTCAGCATGCTTTTTGGTGATTGCTGCCGCATCATCCTGCATGTAAAACTCCGGGTTAGACATGGCCTTCTCCACCGCTTCGATTTCTTCCTCAATTTTTTCCACTTTCTTTTCCGCATTGGAAATGGCGCGCTGCAGGCGCTTGCGCTCTTCGTAGCTTAGCTCTTTTTTGGGCGGGGCTTCTGCGGTAGCCGTTTTGGGTTTACCCGAAGACTGACTGATTTCCACATCCCGCATATTGTCGAGCTGCCGCTTTTCCAGGAAGTAGTTGACATCGCCCAGGTGCTCGTGCAGTTTACGGTCGCGGAATTCCAGGGTGCGGTCTGTAAGGCCTGCGAGGAATTCCCGGTCGTGGGAAACGACAATCAGGGTGCCATCGTAGTCTTTGATGGCTTGTTTGAGTACATCTTTGGAGATGATATCGAGGTGGTTGGTCGGTTCGTCCAGCACCAGCAGGTTGAAAGGGCGCAGCAGCAGGCAAGCCAGGGCAAGGCGGGCGCGCTCTCCGCCTGAAAGCACGGATACTTTCTTATCCGCATCCTCTCCACTGAACATAAAGGCGCCCAGGATACTCCGCAGCTGCGTGCGCATTTCAGCGGGCGCGTAGTTTTCCATAGTTTCCAGCACCGTTAACTTGGCGTGCAGGCTGTCGGATTGATTTTGGGCGTAGTAGCCGATCTCAACGTTATGGCCCAGTTGCAATTCCCCTCCGGTCAGCGTTAGTTCGTTGACGATGATCTTGGCCAAGGTGGTCTTGCCCTGCCCGTTTTGCCCCACAAAAGCCACCCGGTCGCCGCGGTCGAGCTTAAGGTCCACTTTATCGAGCACGTTCAGGCTGCCGTAGCTTTTGGACAGTTTTTTGGCCTCCAGAGCCACCTGACCGGACCGTGGTGCCGGGGGGAAGCGGAGGTTCATAGCGGCGGTATCGAACTGTTCGACCTCGATGCGTTCAATTTTGTCGAGCTGTTTTTGCATGGACTGCGCCATCTTGGTCTTGGTCGCCTTCGCCATAAACCGGTTGATGGTCCGTTCCTTATCCGCAATGACCCGCTGTTGGTTTTCATAAGCCGCCAGCTGTTGTTCGCGCCGCTCTTTGCGCAGGTCCACATACTCACTGTAGGCAGCCTTGTAGTCGTAGACTTTGCCGAGTTCGACCTCTACTGTTCTTCGGGTGACGTTGTCGAGAAATTGCTTATCGTGCGAAATCACAATGACCGCACCAGCGTAATCCTTAAGGAATTTCTCCAGCCAGATGATGGACTCGATGTCCAGGTGGTTGGTCGGTTCGTCAAGCAGGAGGTAGTCGGGGCGCTGCAGCAGCATTTTGGCCAGTTCGATCCGCATTTGCCAGCCGCCGCTGAATTCATCGGTCAGGCGGTCCATATCAGAAGCTTTGAAGCCCAGGCCGGTGAGTACGCGCTCGGCATCCGCCTCCATGGTTTGACCGCCCAGGAGTTGGAAGCGGTCGTTGACTTCGGAGAAATTTTCCAGGAGCTTCATGTAAGAATCACTTTCGTAATCCGTACGGGTCGCCATTTCATCGTTCAAGTCGGCGATTTGCTTTTCCAGGCGGCGCACTTCATCAAAAGCGGTAAGGGTTTCAGCCATCACGGTCTTGCCCTTCGGCAGGCTCATTTCCTGGTGCAAAAAGCCCAGCGTGCTGCCAGAGGGGCGGTCGACATTGCCATCGTGTGGTGACATGTAGCCGGCGATGATCTTGAGCAGGGTCGACTTCCCGGCGCCATTACGGCCCACCAGGCCCACTTTGTCCCGTTCCACAATAACCAGGTTGACCCGGTCGAGCAGCGTACGGTCCCCGTATTTGACAAAAACATTATTGATGTTGATCATATCCTTTGCGCTTTGTGGGCGCGGCCCTGCCTTTTCTCTGTTATCGGCTCTGCCGCTTTGCTATTTGCCGCAAAGGTAAGAAATAGGTGTGACCTTTGTCACTTCGGGAATCGCTGCTTGCGCCTACCTTTATCAAAAAATCAAAGCTTATGTCTGGAAGTTGGGGCACTTACATCGTTTTGTTTTTGATTCTCGCGCACTTTGTAGTGGGTTTCGCATTCTTAGTCAAAAAACTAAGCGGGCCGGTAAAAGAAAAACAGCCGACAGAAGAAGAGGAAACGGCCGAAGTCCACTAATACATCTGAATTCTTTCTATTTTTGGGGTAAATTGCCAGTGTAAACTGTATGCTGATGAACTCCCCAATGCCGAATTATCTACTACTCCTGTTTTGCCTGCTCAGTGCACAACTCTTTGCACAGAGTGTGGTGATCAATAATAATACCTGTGATATCGGGCTCAACCTGAAAGATGGTGGCTGTGATCCCAGCCTCAATGTGATTCCTGATCCTGATGAAATTATCGTCAATGTGAATGGCGCACCGGGTACCGCCCTTGGAGTGGATGTAGCCTTGCAGGAAGTGCAGATCATCGTCCGTCATACCTGGGCTAATGACCTTGAGATGACTTTGCGGTCACCTGCCGGGATCGATGTTCCTCTCTCTTTTGATAATGGTGCCGGCGATGATAATTACGGAAATCCGGATGCGCCGGACTGCGCAGAGCCCGCCCGCTTCACCATGAGCAGCTGCGTGCCGGTATCCGCATCTGTGCCTCCGTTTACAGCTGAAACCATCCGGCCCGAAGGCAGCCTTTATGATTTCAATGACGGTGTTACTGATCCCAACGGTCTTTGGGAGCTCATCATCTGCGATGATGCAGAAGGAGATATTGGCCGCCTCGAATTTGTCAACCTCGTCTTTGCCCCATTGAATTGCCAGCCGGTTGAGACCGTGGAGCTTATCGATTCTGACACGACTACTGTTATTTTGAATTGGATGCCGGAAACCAGCTGCGGGACCACCTTGCTTGAATATGGGCCTATTGGTTTTACGCCGGGCAGTGACGCCACGGCAGGTGGCGGTACACTCGTTTCTTACACCGGCTGTCCGCCCTATATCCTCACAGGGCTGAATGCAGAGACAGACTATGAACTCTACGTACGAAAGGTATGTGGCGGAGACGTATCAGAAAATGCCTGCCCAGTTACTTTTTCCACGGGCTGTAATCCGCCAGACCTTACCCTGTCTACCGGTTTTGAGCCGGAAGCTTTGTGCGGTACCCTATGCGATACAGAGTGCCCGCTAACCGGCATTTGGCAGAACAGTCAACAAAACGATTACGACTGGCTGGTAGCAACGGGCCCTACCGCAACCTTTGGCACGGGCCCTGAATCAGGTGCGGATGGCTCTGCGCAGTACGTCTATCTGGAAGCTTCCGGAAATAATTGCGGTTCGGGCAAGACTGCTATTCTGGAATCGGATTGCATTATTTTGGATAAACAAGGCACAGATACCTGCCACTTTTCCTTTCAGTACCATATGTTGGGAGAGGGGATTGGCAGCCTCACTCTGGAAGCTTCCGGAGATGGTGGGTTTAACTGGACGCCCCTTTGGTCGCGTTCCGGGACTCAGGGCTCAGATTGGCAAAAAGTCTACATTGGGCTAAGTGATTTTGAGGATGGAGATACGTTGCGGCTGCGTTTTGTGGGGCAGGAGGGCAGCAATACCCGAGGGGACATCGCGCTGGATAACCTGCAGTTTTACGGCGCTACACTTCTTGGAGCACCTGGCTTCACCTTTTACGTCGATGCTGATGGCGATGGCTATGGAGATGACAACCAACCGGTTTTCACCTGTTTGAGTACTGCACCCGAAGGCTTTGTTGCTCCTGGTGGCGATTGCAATGACAACAATCCTGCAATCAATCCCGGAGCAGAGGAAATCGCCTGCAATGGGTTGGATGAAAACTGTAACGGCATGGGCGATGACTCGCTGCTGCCGCCGCCCACGGTGGGGCACGATACGATTTGTTCAGGACAGCCGGCCCTGCTTAGGGTGTCTTCAGATTTGAGCAACAGCCTCTTTTTCTGGTATCCTGCTGCTGATGCTACCAACTTTATAGGTTTCGGACCAACTTTTTCGCCAACCCAACTGCTGGTCAATAATGGGCCTGAGCCGGTAGTTTACACCTACTACGTGGAAGAGCGCAACCTTACCTGTATCTCTGCCCAACGGGCTCCTGTCTACGTAGTGGTCAACCCTACGCCAAATCTCTCGCAACAAACCACTCCGGAGGTATGCCCGGAGGACTCCCTTAATTTGGAGAGTATTATTTTCAATGATGCCAACTTTACAGGCAGCAATATTACCTTCCACACCGGCAGCCCGGCTACTCCTGCTAATCAGCTGGCTGACCCGGTTATTGCCTCCATGGTGGGGAGTACTTTTTATTTTAAGGCGACCGCTGATTTTGGCTGTTCGGACGAGGGCCAGGTACAAATCGATTTTAAGCCCGGCCCGGCCCTGACTTTCCTGCCTTCGGATTCTATGGTGCTTTGCCGGGAGACGACTGCCACCCTGTCTGTTCAGGCCAGTGGAGGCAATCAGCCCTATACCTACCAATGGGGGAACGGGGCATCGGGTACGTCCATTGAGGTGGATGCAGGTTTTCAGGCGGGCGTAACGCAAATCTACCCGGTCACTATCACTGATGTGGAGGGATGTTTTAGCGTAGACAGTGCCCGGGTAAGGACCATTGTGAGCATTGATTCATTGCGGAGCTTTGTTACGGATGTCAGTACCTGCGATGGTACTGATGGGGCAATTACGCTGGTGCCCCTCTCCGGAGAACCGCCCTACGACTACAGCTGGGAAGGGGCCAATGGGATTATTGGCAGCGCTTCCGGTGTTTTGGATACCCTGGTGGTCGGCAATTTGCCACAGGGCAACTACCGGGTTTCTATCACGGATAGCTCAGTCGAGGGCTGTCAGCTGATCATCCGTTCGGTATTGGTCAATGGGCCCGGTGCTGCCGTTCAGGAGATCAGTGTAAATGACGTGAGTTGCCCTGGCAGCGGGGATGGGGAAATCTGCCTGACGGTATCTGCCGGTAGCCCGGTCTTTGAATGGAGCAATGGCGGCGCTTCTGCCTGCCTTGAGGACCTTTCGGGTGGCTTCTACAGCGTTACTGTAACCGATGGGGATTGCCAGACGATTATAGATAGTATCGAGGTCAAAGCGGCCACACCACTGCAACTGAACTTTGATGGTGTTTCGCCTGGCTGTGCAGCGGCTGCGGATGGTGCCATCACAGCCACCGCTTTTGGTGGGACGCCTCCCTATAGCTTTTTGTGGAGCAATAATATCAACTTCCCTAATCCATTCAATCTTTCCGCCGGAACTTACACCCTAACCCTAACCGATAGCAAAGACTGCCAACTGGTGGAAAGCTTTGAGCTGGAAGCCCCGGCTCCCCTTGAGCTGGAGTTGCAGTTCCGTCAGGATATGTCGTGTGCAGGCCAGGAAGACGGGCGCCTGCTGGTTGGAAGTAATGGAGGTACGCCCCCGTACCACTACGAATGGGCGGACGGCAGTGATTCGCGCCTTCGGGTGAACCTGAGCGCGGGCAGCTACAGTGTGACCGTCACCGATTTTCAGGGGTGTACAGCCAGTGCTGCTTACTCGATTCAGGAGCCTTCTCCGTTAGCGCTCACACTCATTGATACCGATAATCCCACCTGCGTTGGGGAGAAAAACGGCTCGATTACCGTGAGCGGGAGTGGTGGGAATCCGCCTTATGTCTACGCCTGGAGTGAAACCGGAGCCGACAGTACGCTTAGCAACCTTGCTATTGGTACCTACTTTGCTTATCTGACCGATGCTAATGCCTGCCCGGGAGATACGCTGGAAGTTTTGCTTGAGGCTACTTCCGAACCCGATTTCACCGCTGAAGTTGTACAACCCTTTTGTGAAGGGCTGGAAACCGGAAGGGTGACACTCAATCCACAGGGCGTACCTCCGTATCAATACACCTGGAGCACCGGTGCCACAACGAATGAAATTGACGATTTGCCAGTAGGTGCCTACAGCGTGCAGGTGGAAGACGGGCAGGGGTGCCTTTATGATACCACCTTTGTGATTGAAGCCCCTCAGTTGTTTGGCAGCGCCATCAACGTGGTACAGCCTGCCTGTGAAAACACGATGGATGGGCTGATCAACGTCACCGCCACTCAAAATCCCGGTGTGCCTTCTATTTTGCCGCCCATTCAGTATCGCTGGAACGACGGGACACTTGGCCCCAACCGGATTGGGATTGGCGATGGCAATTATGTCGTATCCATTTCAGATGGGCGTGGGTGTGAGCTTATTAGCGATACGATTCCCATTATTAGCCCGCAACCCCTGGAAATTGGTTTGGAAGGCTTCGGGCCTATTGCCTGCCGGGGCGATTCCACTGGCTTTATTGAGGTAGATACCCGTGGAGGGACACCGCCTTACGGGTATAGCTGGATAGGACTTGATGTGGAGACAGAAGATATTTTCAATATCCCTGCCGGTGCCTATCGCCTGGTGGTAGATGATGCAAATGCTTGCTCTTATGATACCACCTTTATCCTGAATCAACCGCCCGCACTAAATGTCGCTATCGGTATTGAGGCAGAGGACATATGCGAAGGCGGTCAGGTCGAAGAGCTTCAGGCCGTAGTCAACGGGGGCGTGCCCGGGTATGAGTACCACTGGAGCAATGGTGCGGAACAGCCACAGATTCCCGATCCTGCACCGGCAGACTACAGTCTTACGGTCGTGGATGCCAATGGATGTGAGCGGGAATCCCTGCCGGTAAAGGTAAAAGCCTTCACGGCTGCTTTCGAGTTGGATACTTTTTATACCGTGGATGTGAGCTGCAACGGGCAGGGCGATGGCTGTGCAGTGGCGAGCGTAGCTGGCGGCTCCTCCAATTATCAATTTCACTTTAGCAATGGGTACATTGAAGTGACGGACACCAATACCGTATCTATTTGCAACCTCAGCCCCGGTAACTACCGGGTGACGGTAACGGATTTGTCCACGGGATGCAATGAAAAATCTCCTCTTACGGCACTGCAGCAGCCCGAGCCTTTATCCCTGACCCGGGACAGCATTCGCATGGTGGACTGCTTCGGCGATTCAACCGGTGGGGTGTTTACTACGACCACGGGAGGCACAGCGCCTTATTTCTACTCGTGGTTCAACAGCAACAACATCGTCTTTGAGCCGGTTGCAGACTTGACCGGAGTGCCTGCCGGAACTTACACAGGAGTAGTTATTGACGATCGGGGCTGTACAGATGCGGTGAACGCCATGGTTACCAATGCTCATCCACTGATTTCGGCAACAGTCATGGATATTGATCCGGTTCCTTGTAAGGGAGACCTCGCCGGGAGCATTGATCTGAATGTGACCGGAGGCGTACAGCCTTATGCCTATTCGTGGAGCAATGGCCTGATGACTACTGATTTAAATGGAGTAGCAGCTGGCACCTACAGTTTGACGGTTACGGACCAAAAAGACTGTCAGCGTGTCTTTGGCCCCTATGAGATTGAGGAGCCGGAAGAGGCGCTGCTGCTGGATACGGTCCGTTTCGATACGGTACAGTGCTTTGGTGGATCGGATGGCCACATCGCGGTGGACGTAACCGGAGGTGTGCCCGGCTATGCTTACGAATGGCTATATGCAGGCCAGTTGCTGCCTTTCACCGGCGATAGTTTGGCTAACCGGCCGGGAGGGATGTACCAACTGAATGTTATTGATAATAACAACTGCCTGCGTACTTTTGAAATAGAACTGCCGGAACCGGAATTGCTTACTGTTACGCTCAGTACGCTTAGTAATCCCTTCCGCGTGTTGGGGCAGGGCGTTGGGGGCACGCCGCCCTACACCTTCCTGTGGAGTACCGGTGCGAATACGGATACTATTGAGGTGCCGGTTTCCGCTATCTATACCCTTACCGTGACGGATGCCAATGGCTGCACCGCAACTGAAGAAGAGAATTTGGTGGAGGCACAGGCGCTGGAATGGATCGATGAGGTTCATTTGTTCCCTAATCCTGCCGCCAGCTTTATTGAGTTGGAAGGCGCACTAAAAGTCTCCGGACCGTTAACGTTGGCTATCGTAGATGTGACGGGCAAAATCCGGTACCAGCAAGCGTTGGGGCAGCAGCGTATTTTCCGCCAACGCATTGAAGTAGCGGACTGGCCGGCCGGGGCGTATTGGGCAATGCTTAAAATAATGGGGCAGACGATTTACGCTGCCCCCGTTATGATTATTCGATAATTTTAAAGGTCGTCCGCCGGTTGATCTGATGTTCCTCCTCCGTACAACGGTTGCAGATGCAATCGGCCTCGGGCTCGCTTTCCCCGTAGCCAAAGGCAACGAGCCGGCCCGGGTCAATGCCCTGTGAGATCAGGTAATCTACTGCGGCTTGCGCACGGCGCTGGGCAAGGTCCTGATTGTACCGGGAGCTGCCCCGGCAGTCGGTATGTGAGCCCAGCTGAATACGGATGTCCGGGTTGAGCTCCAGGTTGCGGGCCAGGTCGTTGAGCGTAGGCTGGGCATCCTCTCTGATGTTGGCTTTGTCGAAATCGTAGTAAATGTTCTCGAGCCGGATTTCCTTATCCAAAAAGATGCGGTCCAGCACGATTTCAATCTCGAATTCCTGCACAGGGTTGTTGGGGTCACGCCCGATACCACGGGTGGAGAAGGCCGCGTCGTTTTTCAGGTAGCCTTCTTTGGCCGCCAGGAACGTGTAGTCGGCTTCTTCTTCCAGCTCCAGCTCGAACATGCCATCTTCCCCCACAGTCACTTCTTCTTTACGGGGCCCAAACTGAATCTTAACCGTAGAACCCGGCAACGGCTTGCGCCCGAGCACCACGCTGTTCGGATCAGTAGGTACCTCGTAGAGTTTTTCCAGGACAAAGCCTTTGAGCAGTAGCTTGTATTCGATTTCTTTTGGGGGCTCTTCATCCTGTACGACCTCTTCCGGAGGCAGTCTCCGTTTGGTGAAACGGTAAATATCATCATTCCCGATACCTTCTTCCCGCCGGGAAGTGAAATACCCGGAATACAGCACATCCTCGTCTTGTTTAGGGGCACTGTAGTCAATGATATACCCGAAATCATCAGAGCCAGAGTTGACCGGTGGTTTCAGGTTATAGGGGGATGCCCAGCCCCGGCTTTGCAGCTGGTAGGTTTTAAAAATATCGAGCCCGCCCATGCCGGTATGCCCCCGGGAGGAAAAATAAAGGGTGTCCTTATCCACAAAGGGGAACATTTCGTCGGCTTCGGTATTGATCACCCTCGTCATGAGTTGAGGAGGGCCCCAGGTGCCATCCGTTTGCCGCTCGCTGTAGTAAAGATCGTGCCCGCCCCAGCCATCGGGGTGATCGGCAGAGAAGTAGAGGCGCTGCCCATCTTCCGAAAGTGCCGGCCCGCCGTAATTGACGCCTTCTTGCATAAAGGACAGGGGCTGTGGTATGCTCCAGCTGTTGCCACTTACTTCCGAACGCATAATCTTGCAGTGGTCTGCATCCCACTTGCCACCGCCGAAACAACGGGTAAAGTAGACTTCAGTATAGTCGCTGTTGAAGATGGCCGTCCCTTCGTTATCTTCTGTATTGAGTGGACCAGTGAAGTCGGAAACGGTATTGGACTCCAGGTCGACCAGGAAAAGGTCGGAAAAGGCATTGCCGGTCCAGTTGTAGGTGTCATCACCAGTGCTGTTTGCGCGGTCGGAAGTGATCACGAGCTGGTTGCTCTTGTAAAGTACAGGAGCATATTCCGCCCGGCTGGAGTTAAAGCCCATAACTTCCACCTCATACTCCGGGCGCAGGTCCTTCCAGCCCTGAGCGATCTGACAGGCGCTGATTTCCCGGCGGTATTCATAGGGGCTGCCGATTTCTATGCCCAGGTCTTTGAAGGCCCGGGCGGCTTCATCGTAGCGCTCGGCTTGTTTCAACGCAAAGGCGTACTCGCGCAGGGATTCCCACCCGTACTGATTATCATAGGCAATCTTGTACCAGCGGATGGCGAGGTCGCTCTGATTGAGGTTTTTGTAAGCTTCGCCGATTTTATAAGCAATGCGCCCTTTCTCAACGCGGCTTTTGGATTTCTCGTATTCTTTTTGGAGGAGTTCGAGGGCTACAGCGTATTGCTTGACCTCAATCGCAGTTTGCCCGTCTCGGACTTTTTCAGTGTAAGTACAGCTGCTGAGTGCCGCAAAAAGAAGCACAATTAGAATATAGGAATACCGGATCATAGCTTTACTTGGATTTGAATGATATAGGGTACGCGTTGCTAGCCGTCTGGGGTAACCTTGGCCTTGAAGCGCATACGAATAAAACGCCAGAGGTATTTTTTTGTTGCTGGTTGCCCAAAACGAAGGCCGCCCCAGCAATGCTAAAGCGGCCTTCGGTCTGCTATATTGCTTTAAGCATTACTGCTAACGAGACAATTGTACATCCCCCTTGAAGTGCTCAACTGTACCATCAATAAACTCGATCTCAGCATGCCAGGCAAAAACGGCGTTGTTCATCTGTTCTCCCCGGAAGGTGCCGTCCCAACCGTGCTCCGGATTGTTGGGCGAGAGGTTGTAGCCTTCAAATACAGGCTCTCCCCAGCGGTTGTAAATCCGGAATGCCCGGATGTTTTCTATGACGCCGTTTCGGGCAAAAATATAGAACAGGTCGTTCGTGCCATCACCGTTTGGCGAGAAGGCATTGGGTACATAAACGGTTTGAGTCCGGTCTACGAACAGGCGGAAAGGTGCCTGGTCTATACAGCCGTTGTTGCTAACTACCGTGACGAGGTAATCCGTGGTGCGCAGCGGATTGGCCGTTGGGCGCAGGCAATCATCACAACTAAGTGAACCCGGGTTAGACCAGAAGATATCCGCAATGTCATCCGGTACAAGATTGGTCTGCCCCTTGATGGTGTAGCTTTCGCCAAATTGAATCGTTGCCTCGGCAGGGTCAATAATGGCGACGGTGGAGTCGGGCTGAATAATGGCGGCGTTGGCCTCATAGGTGCAGCCGTTCTCATCGCGCACAATTAGCTCGTAGTTGCCGGGCGATACATCGGCAAAAATGCTGCCCGCCTGATAAGAGTCTCCTCCGTCAATGGAGAACTCATAAGGTGGCGTTCCACCCGTAACCTCCGGGAACCGTATGGTGCCCGGATCGCCGAAGCAAGGCGGTTGGATGAGGTCGAAGCTGGCCTCCGGAACGGGTTGGGTTACCAGAACCTGATCCTGCGCAGAACATCCATTTTCGGTATTAATAACCAAGAGGGTGTACAGCCCCGGTGCATTAATAACCGGAGCAGTAGTCGTTGCCCCAGAGGTGAACCCTCCTCCAACTGTCGTCCACTGATAGGTGATATTCGGCCCCTGCTGTGAATTGGAGCCGTCAAGATTGGCGGTGTCCTCCCAACATTCCAGCACAAAGGTGTTGCCCGCTTCTGCTGCCGGGGCAATAATATCCTGATCAACGACCACCTGATTGCTGTTGGAGCAGCCCGTGAGCATGTTCTCAATGGTCAGGTCGTAGGTGCCCGGCTCATCGATGGAAACGGACAGGCTATTGGTCGAGCCCACAAAGTTGCCATCCAAAGTAGACCAGTTGAAGGTGAAGTTATCGCCCTGTGTACTGGCGCTGGCATCGAGCAGTACGGTTTCCACGGAACAAGTCAGCGTACCGGGAGGCGTGAATATTACGCTTGGAAGGTTCACATCCTGTGTGATTTCCACCGCATCGGTTGCCGTACACTGATTGAAGTTGTTGGTGACGACGAGGGTGTAAGTGCCCGGCAAGTTGACAGCAGGATTGAGGGTGCCGCCACCATTGAGCACGCCTGGCCCCTGCCATTCGTAACTAAAACCGCCAGTGCTGGACCCGGAACCACTAAGGGTTAGGCTGGGGCTGTCGCAGTTGAGTTCGGCCGTGGTACCTGCCTCTGCCACTGGCGACAAAGTGTCCTGCACAACGGGTATCGTCAGCTCGCTGCTGCAGAAGTTGACGGTATTGGTCAATACCAGGGTATAGATGCCGCCACTGCTCACGGTAGGGCTATTGGTCTGCCCACCCGAGAGAATCTGTCCGTTGGCAGTGGACCAGTTGTAGTCAAATTCGGAGCCATTGCTGGAGGCGCTGGCATCGATTGCTACATTGGTTACGGCACAGGTCAGGGTGTCGGGCGTGAGGGCTGCCACCTCGGGAGCGATGGTGTCTTGTTCGACAACAATACTGGCAAGCGCATCGCAACCGTTACTGGTATTCTCAATCAGCAGGGTATACTCGCCGGGGGCATTGATGGTGGGCTGCAGGGTCTGGCTGCCACTGTCAATATTGCCACTTGGTGTAGTCCAGGTGTACTGGAATTCGGCACCCTGGCTGCTGTTGCCGGCCTGGAGTTGCTGGGCGGTCAGATCGCAGTTCAATACCTGGGGATCGTTAATGGAAATGATTGGCGTAATGGTATCCTGTGTAATGGCCACCGCATCCGTAGACACACAGCCATTGAAGTCGTTGGTCACGGCAAGCGTGTAGGTACCCGGCTGGTTTACTTCCGGTGAAAGGTCATTCGTGCCGCTGAGCAGTCCGGGGCCATTCCAGTTGTAGGAAAAGCCATTGGTACTCGACCCTGCACCGGACAGCGACAGCACCGGGAAGTCACAATTGAGCTCCTGTGGGCTACCGGCTTCGGCTACCGGAGCTAGGGTATCCTGCACTACACCGACTTCAAGGGTGCTGACGCAGTTGTTTTCTGTATTGGTAAGCGTTAACAGGTAAAGCCCTCCGCTGCTGACCACTGGAGTAGGGGTGTTGGTGCCGCTCTGAAGGGTACCATTGCTGGTACTCCAGTTGTAGTCAAAGACCGGTCCGCTGCTACTGCCGCTAGCGTCGAGTTGCAAGCTGGTAGTGGTACAGGTTAAAGTATCAGGAGTGCTTGCCGCAACTACCGGAGGCGTGATGTCCTGGCCGACTTCAACACTTTGGCTGCTGGTGCAACCATTGTCGGTATTAGTGATCAGGAGGTTGTAGGTCCCCGGTGATCCAATATTGGGCTGTAGGGTATTCTGACCTTCGGTTATGCTGCCATTTGCCGTCGTCCAGGTATAGCTAAACTCAGCACCCTGGCTTGAACCCGTGGCATCCAGCAATTGCTCAGTAAGCGCGCAGTCGAGTATTTCGGGCGCATCAATAGCGATTGCCGGTGGCGTAATATCCTGGGTGACCAGGGCTTCATCGGTGGCACTGCACCCGTTTTGGATGTTGATGACTTCCAGTAAATAAGTCCCCGGCACTTGTACTTCTGGATTTAGGCCACCTGTTCCGGAAGGCAATCCAGGCCCGGACCAGTTATACAGGAAGCTGCCCTGACTGGAGCCGGTTGCATCCAGGTTGAGCAGGGTGTCTGTACAGGTTAACCGGAGGGGGGCACCGGCATCTGCTACCGGCGATAGCGTATCTTGTTGTACCTCGATGCTAGCCTGCTGTTGGCAACCATTGCTGTTGTTGGTAACCAGAAGCGTATAGGTGCCGCCACTGCTGACCGTTGGGTTAAGCACGTCTTCGGGGCTGTCCAGCTGTCCGTCAGGGGTGCTCCAGGCATAGGTGAAGCTACTACCCTGACTGGAACCACTTGCATCTAATTGCAGGCTGGTTGTGGTACAAGTCAGCACATCAGGAGCCAGAGCTGTTGCTGTTGGCAAGATGGTATCAATGGAGACTTCGACTTCATCCAGCGCTTCGCACTGATTGTCTGTATTGAGGACGGAAAGCTGGTATAGCCCGGGCTGATTGGCCTCGAAAGTCGGGCTGTCTGCACTGGCAATCGGAGCCCCGTTCAGGGTCCAGGTATAGACCAGTGGCCCATCCTGGCTGGTATTGCTGCCACCAACGCTGATACTATTGACATCGCAGTTCAGAATGCCGTCCGCACCGGCATCGGCCTGAGGGACGGCCGTGTTTTCCACTACGGTCACTGCTTCCGTTACAGTGCACAGGTTGTCGGTATTGGTAATTTGAAGCGTATAGGTCCCGGCCTGAAGTGCAGTGATGGACGGTGCATCTGTTGCCTCGTTGAAGTTGCCATCCGGCGTGGACCAAGCATAGATCAAATTGGGGCCACTATCGGAGTTGCTGCCGTCCAGGGTTGCGGTCGGGCTGTCACAGTCTATCTGCGGGTCTGCATCAACGGTGATGGCAGGCAGTGCGACGTCCTCATCAATGCTAACGCTGCTGCTGTTGGTGCAGCCATTATTCTCATTGATGACTTGCAGGGTGTAGGTGCCCGGTGCATCAATAGTGGCATTCAGGTCGTTGGCACCATTCGCAATATTGCCATCCTGTGAAGTCCAGGCATAGGATAGAGGCGCATTGCCACTGGCTGACGCCTGTAGGGTATAAGTGGTCTCCGCACAATTTAGCGTAGTAGCTGGGCCCGCATCTACTGTTGGTGTTTCAACATCCTGACCGACATCTACGCTGATACTTTGTACGCATTCATTGGTGGTGTTGGTCACCTGAAGGGTATAGGTGCCCGGTGCATCGGTGGACAGTTCCGGTGTGGTGGCTCCGCTCAGCAGGTTCCCGTTGGCGGTGCTCCATTCATAAATCAGGGTGTTGCTGTTAGCTGTCGCATTGCCGGAGAGGGCGATGACTGTATCTGCACAGGTCAGCGTTGCCGGTGGCGCAATGGCTACTTCCGGTAGTATGGTGTCGATTTCCACTAGCGCTGTTATGGTGTTGCTGCAACCGTTCTCCGTATTCAGTACCTGTAGCTGATAGGTTCCGGGCTGATCAATACCCGTCAGCTGATTGATATTGGAGCCAACGGAGGAGGAGTCAGGGGCGGTCCAGGCGTAGCTGAAATTAGCCCCACTGCTGGAGGAAGACCCGTCAAGCATAATGCTGGCCGTTCCGCAGTCGAGCACCTCGGGTGCAGCAATAGCAGCTTGTGGGATAGCGATATCCTCCTGCACCATGACTTCAGCTGTGGTGGTACAGCCATTGACCGGGTCGGTAACCTGTAAGGCGTAAAGCCCGGGTTCGGTGATGTTTTGCTCCAAAGGAATGCTGTCGGTTGGAATTTGCCCGGCAGGGCCATTCCAGGTCAGAATGTTCTCGCCGCTATTGGTGGCCGCGCTACCAAGCAGCAGCAGGCTATCGTTATAGCAGTTCAGAATACCTGGCGATGGTAGGTCGACCTGTGGCGAGAGGGTATCAATGGCGACCAAAAAAGTGGCGGTGTCATAACAGGCAATACTTGGCGCTGAAATAATCAATTGGTATTCGCCCGGTGCATCAATGGTTGGTGTAAGGGTAGTGGCTCCACTGAGGATGTTCCCATCGGGAGTCGACCAGTCATAAATACCATCCGGGCCAAGATTGGAATTCTCGGCATTGAACTGCAGGGTAGGGTTGTCACAATTCAGTACTTCAGGACCGGTGATGATGGCTACGGGCAGATTGTCATCCTTCACGATGGAAACCGTATCTGTAGCTGTGCAGCCATTGAGGGTATCGGTTACCTGGAGTTGGTAGAGCCCGCCTGCGTTCACCATAGGGGATAGGGTGTTGCCCCCGCTGACAATATTTCCATCGGCAGAGGTCCAGGTGTAGACATAATCGCCGGTATTGCCTGTGGCGGTTGCGGATAAGGACACTTCCGGCTCCTCGCAGGTGAGTTCAGTACCCGGGCCTGCATCAATGGCAGGGAGGGTGGTGTTCTCTGTGATTTCCACAGTGCTGCTGCTACTGCAACCGTTGTCGTTATTTGTAATGGATAAATTGTAGGTGCCCGGCCCATCCACAGTGGGGGAGAGGCTGTTGGCACCGTTCACCACTGCAGGGCCCGACCAGGAATAGGAAAAGGCGGGGCCGCTGCTGCTGCCGTTAGTATTGATCTGAATTTCGGGCGCATCGCAGGTGATAGTACCCGGAGACAGCACTACGTCGGGCGCTGCATTATCGGCTGCAACGGTCACCGTATCGTAGGCAATACAGCCATTTGCGGTGTTGGTGATCGTGAGAATGAAGTCGCCACTCTGCTGTGCAAAGGCGTTCAGCCCATCCGTTGGAGGCAATCCGGGGCCCGACCAGGAAGCCGTAAATTCAGGGCCTGTGGACGAACCCGTGCCATTCAGTGTGACGGCAGGCTGGAAGCAGGTGACGGTATCCGGGACATTGGAATCTACTGTTGGCAAGTCAAAGTTTTCTTCAACCACTGCCGAAGCTGTGGTGGTGCAGCCTTCATCATCCGTGATGGTCACAAAGTATTCGCCGGCCTGAAGGTTGGCGGGGTCCTCACTGCTGGCGCCGTTGCTCCAGTTAAAATCATAGCCTGGCGAGCCTCCGCTTACCTCCAGATCGATACTGCCACCATTTGGATTCAGGCAGTTCACGCCTTCTGTGGAAGCTATGCTTGCTGATACCGGCATGGGTTCTTCCACTTCCACCTGAACGGTATCCGCACACCCAAAGCCATCGACAATGTAGGCTTCGTAGGTGCCGGGGGCAAGATCAGTTAAAGTGTTGCTCTCATCCGGCAGTGGCTGGTCATTTGTTACATCGTACCAGCTGAAATAAAATGGAGGCGCACCACCGCTCACATTTATCGAGACTTCCCCATCAGTGGCACCAGTACAGGAAACAGGCTCCGCATCTACCTGAGGATTGAGGTCGAGCAGCTCAATAAAAGCCGAACCCTGCGCCTGCCCCACGCAGGTAGGATAGGCCTGAGGCGCAACATATTCTGCCTGATAAAATCCAGGTGAATTGACTTCTATGATAAGTGGATTTTCCGTGGCGACGATATCTGGTTGAGGGACACCGTTCAGGGAATAGGCAAATAGCCAGGGACCACTCCCCTGAAAAGTCACCTGGAGTTCCGCAGTGAAAGGAGCTTCACAAAACTGCCCCTGCCCGGTAAGGGTAGCTTCTGATGCACCACTGACGGTTACTGTTGCATCTGTTGTTGCCGTAAGGCCGCACTGATCGGTGACGGTGACGGTATAGGTGGTCGTTTCGTTGGGCGTCACGGTGATCGCAGAACTGGAGGCTGCATTGCTCCAGGTGTAACTAAAACCCGGGATGCCTCCACTGACTGCCGCAGCCAGCGATGCGGGCTCTCCGGGGCAGACTTCAACAGGAGGGACCGTCACATCAAGGGGCGGGCTGTCCTGAATGATGAGTTCAATGGTGCCGTTAATGCAGGAGCAAGAGTTCTGAATTTCAAGGATGATGGTTTCCTGGCCCTCTACGATATTGTCTGCAAAAACATCAATCGGGATCTGTATGGTGGATTGCCCGGGAAAAGCAGTCACAGATAATGGGAAATTGGCATAATCCACACCCGGTGTCGCTGTGCTGTTCGGGGAAACGATCAGGTCAACGATACGGGTGGTGGACAGGTCTCCCCCCACATCAAGCGAGAAATAGCCATCCGAGCAGGCCTCGTAGGTAATATTGCTGTTGGTGGTGGGGGAGAAGGCTTCCCCGGTAGCCGTACCACCGGCTGCGAAACTGTTGGCTTCAAGGAATACGGCAGAGTCATAGATGCCATCGCCCACATCACCTACCAAAAGCCGGATGGTGTAGGTTTCGCATTCTTGAACATTAGCGATCGCTGTGAGCACTCTGGTAAAGCCATCGAACTCGATGTCATTGTTAATGACCCCTGCTCCACAACTCCCGGAATTGGGCACGAAGAATACGGTGTTGTCCTGATCATTGATGTTGTCAATAGTTACCCCAATGTTTGAACCGGGCAGTACGGCGATATTTTCACCATTGCCGGTGAAGCCGCCATTGATGCCGGGACCGCTAATGAAAAAACCAAAAACGTCATTGTAACCCGCATCTACAAATTCGCAATACTCTTCCGAAGCGAAAACGTAGTTGAAGGTGATATTATCAACAGTGGGAGTAAACTGGAACTCAATACCCGTTGCGTCAAATACAGTATTGGAACCTGCCAGGTCTGCAAGATCAGGGTGGCTGCCTCCGCCCATATTGCTACCGGTACTACCGGAATTGTTGGGCCCGGTGGCATCACTGACATTACCACTGGAGATGATGACGCCGGAATTTACACCTACTGAGGTGGCGCCCATACCAAATTGCCCAGCGCTTGAAGGGCTGCCAATCAGGGTAACGTTAGACACATCGAAGCAGTTGCCGCCGATGAAAACATCCTGGATGAGCGTCAATGCATCCACGCCCGGGCTTATGGTCAGGCCAGCCATACGGTTTTCACCGGGAGGGCGCTCACAAGATTCACAACTAACGGACAGGATAAAACGGGCCTTTAGTGCTCCCGGGGCCAACTGCGTAACCGGAATGCTTTGGCAGGCTGATGCAGCCGTGAAGCTGTAGGTGATTTCCGGTGTACCTGCTTCCGAAAGAAAACGAACTTCGCCTCCTTCCTGTGCCTGTGGGCTCAGCCAGAGTTGATATTGCTCTCCGGGCTGCAACTGGCAAAGGGTCAGCGCAAAGGGGCCTTCTGCCTTTGTGGACAGGCGGTGCCTTGACCTTGTGCCTTCCAGCTCTACCACAATAGGGTCGGTTGTGGCTTGCAATAGTGAGGTAAGGAAGAGCAAAAAGAAAGGAATTAGTAAATGTTTTCTCATATTCCGAGTTTTGGGTGATGGCACACCGTTTATACTGTACTTAATTGTAGTTTCCTCATCTTAGGGTAAAATAGCTACTACTGCACAATAAATATACGGTTATTTCCGTAGGGCAAAAAAAATAGGGCCGATCCTTGACTGGTTCAACCCTATTTATACGAATTATGTCGCAATTTGTGCGCTAGCGGAACAATTGTAAGTCCCCTTTGAGGATTTCTACACTACCATCGGTGAATTCGATTTCCGCAAACCAGGCCAGCACACTGTTCCTGACCATTTCTCCCCGGAAGTTGCCGTCCCATCCGTGATGCGGGTTATTAGGCAGAAGATTTTCGCCATTAAAGACGAGCGCTCCCCAGCGGTCGTAGATTTGGAAGGTGCGGATATTCTCCACAGTCCCCGCCCGTGCAGCGATGTAGAACCGGTCGTTGCTGCCATCTCCGTTTGGAGAAAAGGCATTGGGCACGTAAACGGCCTGAGAACGGTCTACAAACAAACGGAAAGGAGCCTGATCCGTACAGCCATTTTGGCTGATGATGGTCATCAGGTAGTCGGTCGTGCGCTGTGGACTGGCAACCGGGCGTAAACAGTCCTCGCAATCCAGGGTATGGGCGTTAGACCAGAAAACCTGAGCGATGTCTTCATCGGGGAGGTTGGTCTGCGCATGGATAGTATAGCTTTCTCCAAATACGATAGTGGCTTCAGCGGGTTGAATAACGGCAATAGTGGAATCCGGTTGGGTGATGGAGGCACTGGTTTCAAACATGCAGCCGTTATCGTCTTTCACCAAGAGGGTATAATTGCCGGATGGTAGGGCAGCGAAAACCTGATTGGGCTGATAGCTTGCGCCGCCATCTACTGAATATTCGTAGGGAGGCGTGCCGCCGGTGACTTGCTGAAACTGAATACTTCCCACGTCTCCGTAGCAGAGCGGTTGCCGGAGCTCAAAGCTGGCCTCAGGAGCTAGTTGAGTGACAACCACTTCATCCTGAGCCGCACAGCCGTTTTCTGTATTGGTAACCAACAGGTTGTAAACACCGGCAGCATCTATGTCTGGCGAGATCGAAGTGGGTTCGGATGCGAAATGCCCGCCCGCGGTCGACCACTGATACGAGATATGAGGCCCGCGGTCCGAGCCGGAGCCATTCAGGCTTACCAGGGTTGCTCCACAATTAATGACAAAGTCATCCCCGGCATCTGCGGTGGGCGGGATCGTATCTGCTTCCACGTAGACTTCCCCCGAATTTGTACATCCGGTTTCCAGGTCTGCTATGGCCAGGGTGTACATCCCTGTGGCATTGACTGAAGCTGTAAGCCCTTCTGGCTCAGTGGCGAACTGTCCGCCCTGAGTACCCCATTGCAGGGAGAATCCTGCTCCATAGGTGCTGTTGACGGCACTCAATACAACGGTGTCTGCCAGACAAGTGAGCCTGGGCGGCAAATCAAAATAGACCTCCGGAGGCTCATTTACCTGTATGGCAGCAGTGGTTACTACCGTGTTGCCGCATTGATCGGTCACAGTCAGGGTATACGTTTCGGTGCCAGTGGGCTGCACTGTAATGTCAGGGCTGACGGCACTGTTGCTCCATTCATAGCTGTATTCCGGAATGCCCCCTTGTACTGTGGATTGTAGCATTACGGTGTCGCCCGGGCATATTTCTGCTGGCAGGGTGGAGGCTTCTAGCGGGGCGCTGTCCTGAATCCATAGCTCCACTGTCCCATTGGTGCAGGAGCAGGCATTTTCAATTTCCAGAATAATGGATTCCTGCCCTTCTGTGAGGGTGTCGGGAAATACGTTTACAGGGATCTCGATTGTAGATTGGCCTGGTAATGCTTGTACAATCAGCGGAATACTGTCAAAATCCACACCCGGAGTAGCGGTACTGTTTGGTGAAAAGGCAAGATTGACGATACGAGTAGTGGTTAAGTCCCCGCCAACGTCCAGGCTGAAGTAGCCGTCGGAGCAAGTTTCGTAGGTTATGTTTTCATTGGTAATAGGCGACAGGGCGGACCCGGTGACCGTGCCTCCCGCAGAAAAACTATTGGCTTCGAGAAAAACAGCAGAATCGTAAAGCCCGTCGCCAACATCTCCGACGAGCAGGTTGATGGTATAAGTTTCACAGGCCTGAACCTCGGCAACCGCAGTAAGCACCGTAGTGAAGCCATCAAACTGTATGTCATGGTTGATGGATGCCGTGCCGCAGCTGAATGAGTTGGGGACAAAAAAGGCTGAATTGTCGTCGTCGTTGATGTTGTCGATGGTCACCCCAATGTTGGAACCGGGTAAAACGGCAATGTTTTCCCCATTCCCTGTAAACCCACCATTCAACCCCGGGCCGCTGATAAAAAAACCAAAAACATCATTATACCCGGCGTCCACAAATTCGCAGTATTCCTCAGAAGCAAAAGTGTACCGGAAAGCGATGCTGTCAACGGTCGGCGTAAACTGGAAGGATATCCCTGTGGCGTCATAAAGTGTATTCGATCCGGCCAATACTGCCAGATCCGGGTGGCCGCCACCATCCATTTCATCTCCGATATTCCCGGTAAAATTGGGCCCCATCGCGTCCGAGGCATCGCCACTGGAAATGATCACACCCGATTCGATGCCGATCGAGGAGCTGCCCAGCTCAAACTGCCCTACACTTTCTGTACTGCCGATCAGGCTGACACTGTCTACATCAAAACAGTCGCCACCAATAAAAACATCTCTTATCAAATTGGACGCGGCAATGCCTGAGGTTACCGACAGGCCATTGGAACGGGCACCGGTCGACCTGCTGCAAGATGAACAGCTGACAGACAGGACAAAGCGGGTGCTTTCAACGTTCGGTGTCAACTGAGCAACCGGAATAGACGCATAAGACAGAGACGCCCTGAAGCGGTAAGTGACGGTTGGTGGTTCACCCTCAGTCAGGAACCTTACCGTACCGCCCTGCTGTGCCTGCGGGCTCAGCCAAAGCTGGTAGTCTTCTCCGGGCTTAAGCTGTCGCAAGACTAAAGAGAAAGGCCCGAAAGCGGCTGTTTTGAGCCGTTGCCGAAAGCGGTCCGCCTCTACATCGATAACTAAAGAATCGGTGGCTGCAAAAATGGAGGGAAGCTCCAAAAGCAGGAGCAGGAGGAATAGTGTAAATCTTCTCATCTCGGTTTTTTGGCTTAGAAACTCTAAATACAGGCAAGGTGCCGATGGGGCACTTCCTGGTTTTTGGGTGAGATTGAGATAGAGACTGCTATTCCGTCTTAAAGATAGGACGATTTCACCAACAAAAAAAATAGAGCTGACCCCAAACGGAGCCAGCTCTTATTTTTAGGCTGTAATTACTATGATTACAGGGTCTTAGCGGGCTGCTTCCGCGGCCTTGGAGAACCCTTTTTTGTCGGATTTGGTATCCTTCGCCCGAAGCTCGCCTGTCAGGTCTGACATGATTGGCGTGGCCACAAAGATCGAAGAGTAGGTACCAACGAGGATACCGATGAGCAATGCAAACGCAAAACCACGGATACTCGCACCACCGAAGAAGAACAGGATGGCGACCACAAACAGGGTCGTCAGCGAGGTGATGATCGTACGGCTAACCGTGCTGTTGACGGCGCTGTTGATCACTTCCTCCTTAGAACTCTTCGTATAGTTGTTCAGGAATTCCCGGATACGGTCGAATACAACCACGGTATCGTTGATGGAATAACCGATCACAGTCAGAATGGCTGCAATAAAGGCCTGATCAATCTCAAGTGAGAAGGGCAGGATGCCGTGGAAGATGGAGAAGATACCCATAACCACAAGCGTATCGTGGAACAGGGCGGCTACTGCACCAAGGCTGTACTGCCACTTGCTGAATCGGATGAAGATGTACAGGAAGATAAGCAGCAGGGCGAAAGTTGCCGCGTAGAATGCGCTAGACTTGATGTCATCCGCAATCGTCGGTCCTACTTTGCTTGAGCTCTCTACGTGCGTGCCGTTTCCGTCCGGTGCTTTGAACTGCTCCAGATCAATATTACCGCCAGTGATGCCGTTTACGCCATTATACAGCGCCATCATCACTTTTTCGTCGGCATCATCATCAGTGGATTCCACCAGGTAGTCGGTCACGACGTTATAGGTGTTTTCCGTATCCACAGACTTCACAATTGGCTCGTTGCCTTCGAAAGCTTCCGTCAGTGCAGAACGCAGTGCAGAAGCTTCCACTTCAGCGCCCTCGATCGTCACATTGTAAGAATAGCCACCTTTGAAGTCCACACCCAGCTCAAAGCCACGGGTCGCCATAGAGACCAGGCCTGCCAGGATGATTGCTCCGGAAATGATGTAAGCCATCTTACGCTTGCCCAGCCAGTCGATTGACAGGTCGGCGAAGGCATTCTTGGATAAGCCAGTGGAGAAAGACATGGAACGGTCCTTGTTCTTCAGCCACTGATCGATCATGAGGCGGCCTACCAGTACCGCTGTGAACAGCGAGGAGAGTACACCAATGATCAATACAACTGCAAAACCTTTGATTGGGCCGAGGCCGAAGTAGGCCAGAACGAATGCCGTCAGCAGGGTCGTTACGTTGGCGTCAATGATGGCAGAATAAGAATTCTGGAAACCATCACTTACCGCCATCAGCAATGACTTGCCTTCCCGCAGTTCTTCCCGGATACGCTCGTAAATGATCACGTTGGCATCCACCGCCATACCGATCGTCAGTACGATACCGGCGATACCAGGCAGGGTGAGGACTGTACCGTAGGAAGCCAGTGCACCGAAGATGAAGAAGATGTTCAGGATCAGTGCCAGGATGGAAACGATACCACCACCGCCGTAGTAGGCGATCATGAAGAGCAGTACGAGGATAAAGCCAACCGTCAGGGCAATCGTACTGTTGCGGATGTTCTCCTCACCCAGGGAAGGCCCAACCAGGGACTCCTGAATGATTTCTGTATCCGTAGGGAGCTTACCGATTTGCAGGATATTAGCAAGGTCTTTGCCTTCCTGAATGCTGAAGCTACCTGTGATCTGAGAGTCACCGGTCAGGATAGGCGTACGCACTGAAGGGGCGGAAACCACCTCATCGTCAAGTACGATAGCCACCTCGCGGTTGTTGTCCTGTGCAGCTTCTGTTGTCAGTTGTCCCCAGATTTTGGCACCAGTATTGTCCATTTTCAGGGATACGGCTACCTCATTGGTCTGAGGGTCAGGGTTGGCACTTGCATCTACTACGTGATCACCGGTCATAGCCGCTTTGCCGTCACGGGATGGCTTCAGGGCATACAGTTCGTAGTTGTCCGTGACTTCATTGGTCTCGAAGTCCTTCATGGGGTCTTTGCCCCAACGCAGCACCATATCCCGTGGGAAAAGCGACTTTACATCCGGCTTCGCCAGCAGGCTATCGATGTAGCGGCGCTGGTTTTTCTTGGCAAAACCAAGAACAGCCAGTCCCTGAGCACCAGTGGTGTTGAGGGTCAACGCTTCGAAAAGCGGGCCAGACTGAGAAGCACTGCCATAGATGGTATCAATGCTTGTAATCTCGCCGGCAATTTCATTGCCCAGAGAATCCGTTGCAAAAGTGGTGTCGATACGCAGGATTTCCCGCTCTACCGAACTGCCGCTCATAGTCTGAGCCAGGCGCTGATTCGCCTCGATAAAGGCTTGCTGAACGCCGGGATCATTAATGCGGAATACGTTGTAGAACTCAAGCTTGGCCGCCGCCTCCAGGAAAGTACGGGCACGCTCCGGGTTGTCGATACCCGGCAGCTCCACGATGATAAGGTCGCGGCTGGCATCCAGAGAAACATTAGGCTGGGTAACGCCCAGCTTATCAATACGCTCCTTGAGGAGCTTAAAGGTCAGGTCTACGGTTTCGTCTGCCTTGGCGCGAATCACACGAACCACTTCACCATCACCGGTTTCGTAGTTGATCTCATCACGAAGGGCTTCGTTGCGGGTGAAGATCGGAGCGAGTTTCTTATCGCCCTTTACTTCGTTCCATGCGTCGAAGAATAGAGAAACAAAGTCGGCCTGTTCGGTTTTCTGCGCTTGAGATGCTCGGTTTAACGCTTCCTCAAAAGTCGGGTCCTTGCTGTCATTGGCTAACGCTCTGATAAATTGCCGCAGATCAACTTGCAGCACGACGCTCATACCTCCCTTGAGGTCGAGGCCGAGGGCCAGTTGCTGTGACTTTAATTCCTGATACGTGTAGCTCTTCAGCAGAGGGATTTTAAATACCTCTTCCGAAGACATGGAGTCCAAAAACTCCGCGCGCTTCATCTTGAAGGCGGTCTTCTGAAGGTCTTCCGATAGGTTTGAGGTCGACGCGCGTGCGTACTCTTCAGCGGCTTTCTCAACTTTCTGCGTAGGCAGGATGAAAAAGTACTGTACGAGCGTTACGATCGTCATGACCACAAGGAAGAACTTCACTACTCCTTTTCCTTGCATAACTCGAAGTGACTTTTAGAAAATGTTAAAAAATGAGCATCTGTCTTTCTTGTCCAAACACCTAAGTCGCTGATAAATAGGACTTTCTAAGTGTCCTTTAAAGAAAAACTGCGCAAATATACGCGTTTTGAGGCGCTAATGAAATCTTGTGGTCGAAAAGTTAAGCTGACAGGCGTTATGACCTCAGTAATTAACGGTTGTTAATCCCGGGGTCAGTAGGGGAGCAAGCTAGTCCCGGTACTGCCTTTGACTTATCCTTTCTCATCAGCCTGCTGTAAAAGGCTGAATCCGGGCAAATACCCGAGTCAATTCCCAAATGATGCCACGAGCCTTTGCCGGTTTTCCGGATTAGGGCTCGTAGCTTCTTTGTTTCACTTTACCGCTGACAAGCACATTGAGTGGGCATGAGCGAATTGATGTCCGTCATGGTAGGCCAGGCATTGCCGCTGCCTTCCAGCTCAAAGTAGAATGGTTTGCGCTTCCGTTCGTAATTGCCGGTCTCGTTCATAGTCGCCGCATCGTAAAGCCTGCCGTTTACCATAGTGTAGCGGACAGACTCAGAATTCCGGATGTTTTCCAGCGGATTTTCATCCAAGACAATCAGGTCGGCCAGTTTCCCGGCTTCCAGTGATCCAATCTGATGGTCCATCCCCAGGTATTTGGCACCGTTCATAGTGGCGCACCGCAGGGCCTGATGATTGCTCATGCCACCCTGTTCCAGCATCCAGAGTTCCCAGTGGGCACCGAGCCCCTGCAGTTGCCCATGGGCACCGAGGTTGATATTGACACCGTTGTCCTGCAGCTTTTTCAGGGATTTGGAAGTCAGGATATACCCGTTTTCGTACTCCTCATCGGGGATCATCGTCCGGTGGCGGGCCCGGGCATCTACCACTGCTCTGGGGGTGAAGGTGAGCAGGCGGTCCTTTTCCCAGACATTGGTCTTTTGGTACCAGTAGTATTCTCCGTTCACACCGCCATAGTTGACGATTAGGGTAGGGGTGTTGTGGGTCTCGGTTTGGGACCAAAACTGTACCACATCATCGTAAAGCGGTGCAACCGGGATATTGTGCTCCACACCGGTATGCCCATCGGCCACCATGCTCATGTTGTGATAGAAGAAGGAACCTCCCTCCGGCACCACCAGAATATCGAGTTCCCGGGCGGCTTGCATAACTTGTTGCCGCTGCTCCCGACGGGGCTGATTGTAGCTCTTGACGGAGAAGGCACCGAAGGCCTTGGTCCGGCGGATGGCTGATCGGGCATCATCCAGATTATTGATGACCGCCTTAAAGTCTCCATCTGCACCATATAATATGGTACCGGTAGAGAATAATCGCGGGCCAACCGTTTCTCCAGCTTTGATCATCTCGCTGTGGGAGAAAATCATCTCTGAGTTGGAGGAGGGGTCATGCGCTGTGGTGACGCCATACGCAAGATTGGCATAGTAATACCAGTTTTGCTGTGGGCTAAGCCCGTAGCGGAAATCACCGAGGTGCCCGTGCACGTCCACCAGCCCGGGCATAATAGTTTTGCCCTTGCAATCGATGACTGTGGCTGATTTTGGCACCCGTACCTTTGTGCCTACGGCTTTGATGAGATTCCCCTCCACGAGGACCGTCCCTTTTTCAATAACCTCATCGCCTTTCATGGTGATAATTCGGGCATTGGTAAAGGCCACGGTGCCTTCCGGCCGGTCGGCTTCCAGCTCCAGCCCGATGCGCAGCCCAACGGTATCCATAGGAGGCAGGCTGTCGAGGCTGCCTTCCAGAAAACTGAAGCGTTCGGTGAGGTCGTCGCTAAACAGCTCTTCACCCAGGGTCCAGTACAGGCGCTTGCTGTCCTTAGACCAGTGGATGTTGATGCCGGCATCGCGTGCGACCTGGGCTACGGGCACGGCTTTGGTCTTGGCGCTCAAGCCAACCGACTGCCCGGTATGCGGCATAGGGGCTACATACACTTTGTGCAGCTCTGACCAGGCCACCCATTGATTGTCGGGGCTGGGCACGAAGCGCTGTGCGTATTTGCCGTCGAAGTGTTTTTTGTCGTCGCTGCCATCGGGCTTGATGCTGTGGTACGCCTTGGTGATGCTGCCAAAAAGATAGCCGCCGGTCTGATAAAAGATTCGGCTGCCATCGGCACTGAAGACCGGGTATTCGCCCTGAGGGTTGACCAGCGTGGGCTCGCCTCCTTTGATGGGCAGGGTATAAATGCCGGGTTCTTTACAAAAAGCATACCCCTGATGCGAGTTCCCGCCATCTTTACGGTAGACAATGGTTTGGCCATCGGGGGAGAACTGTGGTGTGCGGTAAATGCCTTTTTCGGTGGTCAGCTGCGTCTGCTTTCCTGTTGCCAGGTCAAGCAATTGAATGCTGCCCATTTCCTGGTCGTTCCAGGTAACGTAGGCGAGTGTTTGGCCATCTGGTGAAAAGGCGGGCTCAAACTCAAAGTCTGAGTCGTCTGTCAGGCGCTCGGGGGTGCCATCAGGCAGTGCTTTCTTCCAGAGGTGGCCAACAGCGGAGAATACCAGCGACTGCTCATCCGGGGCAGTCACGGCATGCCGGATGACCTTGGCGGTAAATTGCTCATCGAAGGCGTTGTTCTGAAAGCGGACGGTTTCCTGGAAGCGGTGTTTAGCAGTGGCTTTGAAAGGGATTTCAGTGGCCTCGCCGGTAGCGACTTCCACCTTCCAGATTTTGCCCTGTCCCCAAATCACAATATGCTTGTCGTCTGGTGTCCAGTCATAGCCGGTATACACCCCAAAAATAGCCCAGGCCTCCTGCTGATCCTTGCTCAGTCCCTTGAAGAGGGGGAAGTTCTGCCCGGTAGCCAGGTCGTGGATAAACAGTACAGACTCGGTACGGATCCGGCGCACGAAGGCGAGCTTTTTGCCATCGTGGGAGACCTGTGGGCGGCAGGCTCCGCCCGGTCCCGAGATGAGGGTCTTTTCCTCTCCCTTTTCCCGGTCGTAGCGCTTGATGACATAAATCTGGCTGTTCGGGTCTTTGTTGTATTGGAAATAGCCGCCCGGGTACATGTCCTCGCTGTAGTAAACGTAGCGGCCATCGGGCGAAACGGCAGGCTCATTGACATCCTGCTGATCGTTCTTGCGCTCGGTCAGCTGAAAGCCGCTGCCGCCTGTTTTGTGGTACATCCACATCTCTCCGGCACCCAGTGAACGCGAAGAGGTGAAGTGCTTGCGGGCAACGAAATACTGCCCGTCGGGCATCCAAACCGGATTATTCAGCAGGCGGAAGTCTTCTTTTGTCAGCTGTTTGGCGGCACTGCCATCGGCATTCATTACCCAGATATTATCGCCCCCACCGGCATCAGAAGTGAACAGGATTTGGCTCCCGTCCGGGCTGAACCGGGGCTGTACTTCCCAGGCCAGGCCACCGCGCAGGAGTTGCGCCTCGCCACCTGAAATGGGCATGGTGTAAATGTCTCCCAGGAGATCGAAAGCGATGGTTTGTCCATCCGGGCTTACATCGAGGTTCATCCAGGTCCCTTCGGTAAAGGTGAGCTCCTTTTCGTGGTGCGCTCCGGAGGGGTTATTGACGTCCCATTCCTTCTCTTCCTCCTGTGCGATTAGGTTGCTGGTGACCAGGAGCAGCAACAATATTAGTCGTAAATTCATTATCTGGTTAGTTTGTATGCAGAAATTTTGAGCTTGCAAGTCTATGAAAAAATTACCTATTATTGTTGTTCTTGACCTAACCATCAGAAAATGACCACCCAAATCACTACCGCCCCCAACCGGCAGGAAATCAAGTCCTTATTTGAGAAGCAGCGAGCACATCAGTTTGTGGTGGCACGCACTAATGCCCGCGAGCGCATCCAAAAGCTCCAAGAGCTCAAGTCGGCAATTCTTGAGCGCAGGCAGGCCATCCGCGATGCCGTCTACGCCGATTTCAAGAAGCCTGCCGCCGAGGCTGACCTGACCGAGATCTACGCCATTACTACCGAAATCAAACATACAGCCCGACATCTAAAGAAATGGATGAGCCGGCACTCCGTGGGCACGCCCCTGCCATTTCTCGGCAGTTCCTCCTGGGTGCAGTACGAGCCCAAAGGCGTTTGCCTGATCATTGCGCCCTGGAATTTCCCGCTACAGCTGGCTATTGGTCCACTGGTTTCGGCTATTGCGGCCGGGAACACGGCTATTGTGAAGCCTTCCGAGCACACACCACATACTTCGGCTGTGGTGCGGGAAATCGTGGAAGCGGTTTTCGAGCCGGAGGAAGTCGCTGTAGTGGAGGGAGCCGTAGAGACCGCCACGGAGCTGTTGAAGCTGCCCTTCAATCATATTTTCTTCACCGGCGCCCCGGCGATTGGCAAAATCGTGATGCGGGCAGCGGCAGAACACCTGGCATCGGTCACCCTGGAGCTGGGCGGGAAGTCACCGACCATCGTTGACGAGACTGCCGACCTCAAAGCCGCCGTGCGCCGCATCGCCTGGGGCAAGTTCCTGAACAGCGGACAGATTTGCATTGCCCCGGATTACCTGTTTGTGCACGAAAGCCGGAAAGCCGAGTTCGTCCGTTTGATGGCCGCCCAGCTGAAAGCCTTGTATGGAGAAGATGCCGCTCAATCCGGTGCCTATAATCGCATGGTCAACGGGAAACACTTTGAGCGCGTGGCAGGCTACCTGAAGGACGCAGAGGAGCGGGGTGCAGTCATGGAAATCGGCGGTCGCCGAGACCCGGAAACAGACTTTATCGAGCCCACCCTGGTCAGCAGCGTGCCCGATGATGCCGATTTGATGCAGGAGGAAATCTTTGGCCCGGTGCTGCCCATTCGCACTTTCCGGGATTTATCTGAGCCACTGCAGGTCATCAACGAAAAGGAAAAGCCTCTGGCCCTCTACATTTACAGCAAGGACGAGCGAAACATTAAGCGTATTATTCAGGAAACACGTGCAGGGGGCACTTGTATCAACAACAACGATGTACATTTCATGCAGCCCAATTTGCCTTTCGGCGGCTCCAACAACAGTGGTATTGGCAAAAGCCATGGCTGGTACGGGTTTGAAGCCTTCTCCAATGCCCGTGCCATTTACCGGCAACACCTGCCCGGTGCACTGGAGGTGCTTATGCCGCCTTACACCGATTTTAAGCAGCGCCTGATCGACTTAACGCTGAAGTGGTTTTGATTCTGTAGCGCGACAGACATTCCGGTGATCTCTAAACCTTTTGACGGGGTCTATCCTTTACATTCGCAAAAAAACAACTGAATTAGTATGAAGAGGACGACCCTGTTGATGGTGCTGTGGCTGAGCGGGCTTACCGCCGGTCTGGCGCAGCAACGCAATTACTGGAAAGATACCGCAACACCTGCGATTGGCTGGGCACAGCGCCTGATTGAACCGGAGGCTGCCCGGATTGTCGACATCGATAAAGCCACCTTGGAGGAGCTGCTTGAAGCCGCCCCATTGGAAGGCAGCGTTACTGCTGCTCAGTCGGATTTTATTTTTACTCTGCCCACGCCAGATGGGGGCACGGAGCAGTTCCGGCTGGTCAACTCGCCCATCATGGCGCCCGGCCTGGCCCGGCAGTTCCCCGGTATGCAGACCTTCCTGGGCAAAAGCCTGGACGACGGGCATGCGCTCGCCCGCATTGATTATACCCAAAAGGGCTTTCACGCAATGGTGCTAAAGGGCAGCGCAACTTATTATGTAGACCCGCTTTACCATAACTACGAGCATAGCGCCCATCAGGTATATTTTCGCCGGGATTTTACACCAGGGGAGGCTTTTACCTGCGAGGTGGATCATGCGGAACCCCTTGCCGGCCATACTGGCGGGAGCAGCGCTTTCGTAGGAGAGGAACTGCGGACCTACCGTTTGGCAGTAGCTGCAACAGGAGAATACACTCAGTTTCACGGTGGTACGGTGGCCGATGCCATGGCGGCGATTGTCACCACCATGAACCGGGTCAATGGTGTATACGAAACAGACATTTCCTCCCGGATGATCCTGATTGACAGCAACCATCTCATTGTTTATACCAACAGTGGCAGTGACCCTTATTCAGGCGGCAGCGGTGCCCACCTGGGACAGAATCAGACCAATTTAGATACAGTAATCGGGAATGCGAACTATGACGTAGGCCATGTTTTCCATCGGGCCGGTGGGGGAGGAGTAGCCTCCCTGCGCTCCGTTTGTGATGATGAGGATAAGGCACGTGGCTTTACCTCACAATCGGTACCAGTAGGCGACCCCTTCGATATTGACTATGTAGCCCATGAGATGGGGCACCAATTTGGCGGCAACCATACCCAAAACAACAACTGCAACCGGGTGTCTTCAGCTGCCATGGAGCCCGGCAGTGCCTCTACCATCATGGGGTATGCAGGGATTTGCCCGCCGGATTTGCAAAACAACAGCGACCCCTACTTCCATGCTATCAGCCAGGAGGAGATGATTGAGCATACGATTTTCGGAGGGGGTAACACCTGCGCAACAATTATTCCCACCGGTAATACTCCGCCGGTAGTGGAAGCTGGAGAGAACGGACTGTTTCTGCCCGTTTCCACGCCCTTTGAGCTCACAGGTGCCGCAACAGACCTGGAGGGCGACTCCCTGACCTACTGCTGGGAGCAATTTGACCTGGGGCCCTCCGCTCCACCCAATAGCCCGGAGGGCAACTCGCCAATTTTCCGCTCCTTCGAGCCCACTACAGATTCCACGCGTGTGTTCCCACGCCTGCAGGACCTGGTGGCCAATACCACCACGATTGGGGAATACCTGCCGGACTACAACCGGGGGCTCCGTTTCCGGCTTACAGTGCGGGACAATCATGGCTTTGGTACCGGGATCAGTTTTGATGACCGTACTTTCAATGTGACGGAACAGGCGGGGCCGTTCCGGGTACTCACACACAACACACCCGAGACCTGGAGAGCAGGCAGCCTACAGGCCGTGGAATGGGACGTAGCCAATACCAATATGCCCCCCGTAGCCGCCACCGGTGTAGATATCTTTCTTTCTGCAGACGGTGGATTCACCTATCCCTATCAGCTGGCAGCAAGCGTGCCCAATGATGGTGCGGCACTTATTACCGTGCCAGATACGCTTTCCGGAACTGCTTTCCGGTATAAAATCAAAGCCGCGAATAACGTCTTTTTTGATATTAACAATGCGAATATTACAATTGAAGCGGTCACTGCGCCCGGGCTGGCCTTAGGCACGGAGAATGCCGAAGCTGAAGTCTGTGCTGGCGAAACCGCAGTCTACACGGTACAGGCGCAACCAATTTTAGGGCTGGCAACTGAGGTGGAATGGACGGTGGAAGGCCTGCCGGCATCGTTTTCCGTTGCGGTCATTGATCCGGTCACCCTGCCAGCTGAGGTGAGTGTGGAAGTCACGACAGGCACTGGCTTAACTACTGGCACTTATCCTTTTCAGTTGATTGGGATTAGCGGGTCAGCAACGGACACGCTGGAGTTGGAAATCGCCTACGCTGCTCAGGCTCCCGGTGACATAACGCTGTTGGTTCCGCAGGAGGGGAACAATAATACCCCGGTCACGCCTACCTTGTCCTGGGCATCGAATCCTGATGCCTATGTCTATGATATTGAGGTAGCTGCTGATGCTGGCTTTGCAGATATTCTGCTTACCGCTGAAAGTATTGAAGACACCTTCTTAACGGTGACCAACCCTTTACCGGACAGCACTACCTTATTCTGGCGCGTCAGGGGGCGGAACTCAGCCTGTGGAGCAGGTAGCTTTACCATTCAGTCTTTTGAAACGGAAGGGCTCCGTTGTGAAATCTTTGAAGCTACGGATGTCCCGATCGACCTGAGTGCTCCGGGGCCTTTTGTGACCTCGCTGATTGAGGTGGAAGCGGATGCGCCGGTCCGGGATGTCAATATTGTTGAGATAGCAGGAAATTACAGCCCGCTCGACCGTATTGACTTTCGCCTGCGCGGACCGAACGGTGATTTGCAGGATGTATTTGTCGATAATGACTGCTCAGGTGGCTTCCTGTTCAATTTCTCAATCGATGATGCAGCCAACAGTGAAGTGCCCTGCCCACCCATAGGCGGCCCTTATCGTCCGGCAGAGCCTTTGTCGGTGTATAATGGAGCCTCTTCTGCCGGGGCCTGGCGCCTGGTGATGTTCAAAACCGGGCAGAATGGCTCGCTGGCGCGGTGGTCTGTTGAGATTTGTTACGGGGTGCCCATCATGACGAATACAACAGAAGCAGAGACGGCCTCCGTGCTGAAGGTCTTCCCCAACCCGGCTCAGGAGATGGCCACCGTAGCCTTTCCTGCAGGGGGACAGGCAGAGGGGCAAGTTGAATTGTTCAGTGCTACCGGCCAATTGTTGAGAACGGTTCCGGTTCAATCGGGCGATCGGGAGATCAGCTTGTCTTTGGGGCAGTACCCAGCCGGTCTGTACACCGTGGGATGGCGGAGCAGAGACGGCGCTATGCTAAGCATCCAAAAACTGATTATCCAGCGTAACTAATCAAAGTCTTCCTCATCGCCCAGGGCGAGTTTGGCGCCTGCCAGTTCGCTCAGGGCATGTTGGTCACCGGCCCGCTTGGCGGCTTCCATACCTGTTTTATAGGTCTGAAAGGCGTCGGCGGGCCGGTCTAGTTTTTCGTAGAGCTTGCCCAGGTGGTAGTACGTGCCCACGTAATCGGGGGCGCTTTGGACGAGGGCCTCGTAAGCCATTCTTGCTTCCGGCCACTGCGCATACTTCTCGTATTCTTTGGCAATAGCAAACTGAATAAACGAGCTGCCGGGGTCTTCCTCGAGTAGCGACTGAAGTTGCCTGAGTCTGGTATTATCCATGTCTTTATGTTTAATGAGTTGATTGTTATTGGTTTATAACCTTGTTTCAGCGAAATGTCAAACCCTAGCGAAAATTCGCTAAGTTGCTTTCGGGAGTTGATAAAAGTAAGTATATTTGCGTGAATCAGAAATTTTAGCGAATCAAGCGGCTTTTAGGCTAAAAAGCCTAACCCTAGCCAAAGAAACCACAAAAATACCCATTCATGAAATTATTGGTTTGTGTCAGTAAGACTCCGGAAACCACAGCCAAGATTGCTTTTACGGAGGGCAACACTCAATTTGATACTTCTGGCGTACAGTTCATCATGAACCCCTATGATGAGTGGTATGCGTTGGTTCGTGCACTCGAACTGAAGGAAGCCAACGGCGGTAGCGTTACGCTCATTAATGTTGGCCCGGCTGCGAACGATACGGTAATCCGTAAAGGCCTGGCAATTGGGGCTGACGAGGCGGTACGGGTGGATGCAGAGCCGTCCAGTGCGCTTTTCGTGGCCAAACAGATCGCGGCTTACGCTAAAAAGGAAGCCTTCGATGTGGTC
Organism: Phaeodactylibacter sp.; assembly: GCF_022763345.1. Lineage (GTDB taxonomy): Bacteria > Bacteroidota > Bacteroidia > Chitinophagales > Saprospiraceae > Phaeodactylibacter. The sequence continues at coordinate 37,886 of NZ_JALEGS010000006.1, read as the reverse complement.
TTCCTGGGCAAGGAGACAATTGACTATAATGGTTCTGAAGTTGGTGCAATGGTGGCAGAATTGCTCGATGTGCCTTTCATTTCCTATGCTTCTCATATGGAGATGGACGGTGATACGGCAACGGTCACACGTGATATTGAGGGCGGCAACGAAGTCGTAGAGGTCAAAGCGCCCTTCGTCGTTTCCGCAGCAAAAGGTTTGGCTGAGCAGCGCATCCCTAATATGCGGGGTATTATGATGGCAAAGCGCAAGCCTCTGAAAGTCGAACCGGCGGTAGATGCCGAAGACCTTTCCGTAGCCGTGCACTACGAGCTGCCACCGGAAAAAGGCGACGTCAAGCTGGTCGACCCGGAGAACATGGACGAACTGGTCCGCCTCCTGCACGAAGAAGCCAAAGCGATTTAAACGCTCCATTTCAGAACCCTCTCAAAGTCAATATATATTATGGTTTTAGTATTAGCAGAAACCCAAAAAGGAAAATTCAAAAAAGCCGCTTACGAGCTGACCTACTATGGCTACCAAACGGCTCAGGCACTAGGCACGGAATGTGCAGCCCTGGTGCTGGGCACAGCGGAAGGTGCAGAAGAGTTAGGTAAGTACGGAGCCTCAAAAGTATATCATGTGGGTGATACCGCTCTGGATACCTTTGACAGTCAGGTTTACACCAAAGTAATCGCTGCCGCTGCGGAAAAGGCAGGTGCGAATGTGGTCATCGTGGGGCATACTTCTACCGGTAAGTCGTTGCTCGGGCGCCTGGCTGTGCGTATGGACGCCGGTTCTGTGCCCGCAGTCAATGCGGTCCCCACTGTAGAAGGCGGCACCTTCAAGGTACGCAAACCGGTATTCTCTGGCAAGGCTTTTGCGGATTACGAAGTGAAGTCAGAGAACAAAGTCCTTTCCCTCATGGGCAACTCCCTACAGCCTCAGGAAGTAGGGGAAACGGCGAGTGTGGAAGCTCTGGACGTTGAAGTGCCGGCTGCTCAGGTCACGGTGAAGGAAGTAAAGCGTATGGAAGGCCGTACGCCACTGCCCGAGGCAGAGTTGGTGGTATCTGCCGGCCGCGGTATGAAGGGGCCGGAAAACTGGGGGATTATTGAAGAACTGGCAGAAACGATGGGCGCAACAACGGCTTGTTCCCGTCCGGTAGCGGATGCAGACTGGCGCCCTCACCACGAGCATGTGGGGCAAACTGGCGTTGCGATCCGGCCTAATCTCTACTTCGCTATCGGCATTTCCGGCGCGATTCAGCACCTGGCAGGGGTAAACAGCTCCAAGACCATTGTAGTGATCAACAAAGACCCGGAAGCGCCATTTTTTAAGGCTGCCGACTACGGAGTGGTCGGGGATCTGTTCGACGTGGTGCCCCGGCTAAACGAAGCCATGAAGAAGTTCAAAGCAGAGAATTAAGTCATTGCCTTGCAAATTCCGGCAATTCGCGTATCTTTGCGCCGCTGTAACTGATTTATACAATCACTAACGGTTAAAAAATTATCATGGCAGAATACTTAACGAAAGAAAAGAAAGCCGAAATCTTCAATGAATTCGGCGGTTCTGAGAAAAACACCGGCTCCACAGAAGCACAGGTGGCATTGTTCACTTACCGGATCAAGGAGCTTTCCAAGCACCTGAATGACAACCCAAAAGACCACTCTTCCCGCCGTGCGCTACTGACGCTGGTAGGTAAGCGTAAGCGTCTGCTGGGCTATCTGGCGAAGAAAAACCTGGATGGATACCGGGCACTCATCGAGAAGCTGAATATCCGTAAATAATCCGGCTTTTAGTCGGTGTATATGGCAGGGGCGTTCCTTACAAAGGGGCGCCCCTGTCTTAGTTCTGCATCTTTCTGTCCAATAATTTGTATGACTGCGCAGAAAATCGTAACAAAATTACGTATATTCGCCTCCGATAAAAGAAGCTAAGACAAACTAACGGGAGCAAGACCACTAGTGCGACGAGTCCGGTTTAACCGGTGACTGTTCCGGAATCCAAGGGTAAGAAAGTTACCTGTCCGGGAGCATTCAAGCACTTTTGAATCAATCCACTAGCAAAAAACCCGGCTAACGAAGGAAAATGAAGGTCACGATACCATCTCACAACCCTTATTCCTCCCTCAATTGCTGAAGACGGTTTCTCACGGGGTGTTTTTACCTCAGACCGGTCCCCTTGCATTTCGTTGTGATGCTTACGCAAAATGATTATTAGAAGTTAAACCAATCAAATTAAAGATGGGATTACAAACTCCTATTACCACGTCCTTTGACCTACCTGATGGACGGACCGTAACTATTGAAACCGGTAAGTTGGCGACTCAGGCTGATGGTTCGGTTGTGATCCGTGTCGGAGACACGATGCTCTTTTGTTCCGTGGTTTCTGCCAAAGAAGCCCGGGAAGGACAGCCTTTCTTCCCCCTCTCCGTCGATTATCAGGAAAAGTACGCCTCAGCAGGCCGTATCCCCGGCAACTTCTTCCGCCGGGAAGCTAAGTTATCTGATTACGAAGTACTGATTTCGCGCTTGGTAGACCGGGCAATCCGCCCGCTCTTCCCGGATGGCTATATGAACGATACACAGGTCATTATCAATCTCATTTCCGGTGAACAGGAAGTGCTGCCTGATGCATTTGCGGCCCTGGCTGCTTCTTCAGCCCTGGCGGTATCCGATATCCCTTTCGCGGGTCCGATCTCTGAGGTGCGTGTGGCGCGTATCAACGGCCGTTATATTGTTAACCCTTTCCGCTCTGATCTTGAAAATGCAGACCTGGATATCATCGTTGCCGCTACAATGGACAATGTAATGATGGTGGAAGGTGAAGCCAATGAGGTGCCTGAAAGCGCCCTGATCGAAGCTATTAAGATTGGGCATGAAGCGATTAAGGTGCAGTGTCAGGCGCAGTTGGACCTGGCGGAGAAGGTCGGCGAAAAAGCAACAGTGAAGCGCGAATTTGTTCCACCGGTAGTGGAGGACGAGGTTAAAGAGATTGTGGAAAGCAACACTCGTGATAAAATTCATGAAGTAGCTGCCGGCGCGCTGGATAAAGTGGCGCGTAAGGAGGGCTTCAAAGCCATCATCGAGGAGCTGATGGAAAAGCTGAAGGAAGAGAAGAGCGAGGAGTTCATGGAGGAGTACGGCGATGAGATAAAGGGCTACTACGACAAATTCAAGAAAGAAGTCATCCGCGAGATGGTGCTGACAGACAGCCGTCGCCTCGATGGCCGTAAGTTTGATGAAATCCGTGACATTTGGTGCGAGGTAGACTACCTGCCTTCCGCTCATGGTTCAGCTGTATTCACCCGCGGCGAAACCCAGTCCCTGACCTCCCTGACCCTGGGTACCAAGCAGGACGAGCTGATGGTGGATACTGCAATGGACCACAGCTTTTCCAATTTCATCCTCCACTACAACTTCCCGGCATTTTCCGTAGGGGAAATCAAGCCAATGCGTGGCCCTGGCCGCCGTGAGGTGGGGCACGCCAACCTGGCCGCCCGCTCCCTGAAAAAAGTGATGCCGGAAGAAATGCCCTATACCATCCGTATTGTTTCCGATATCCTGGAGTCCAATGGCTCCTCTTCCATGGCAACGGTTTGTGCAGGCGCGCTGGCCCTGATGGACGGCGGTATCCAAATCAAGGCACCGGTTTCCGGTATCGCAATGGGTATGATTTCTGATGGCAAAAGAACGGCTATCTTGTCTGACATCCTGGGCGACGAGGATGCACTGGGCGATATGGACTTCAAAGTGACGGGTACCGAAAATGGTATCACGGCTTGCCAGATGGACATTAAAATTGACGGCTTGCCATACGAAGAGCTGGAGAAAGCACTGAATCAGGCGCGTGAAGGACGGCTTCACATCCTCAATGAGATGAAAAAAGCCCTCGAAGCACCACGCGAAGACCTCAAGCCGCATGCACCACGCATCGTTGAGATCATTATTGATAAGAGCTTTATTGGCGCCGTAATTGGCCCGGGTGGTAAAGTGATACAGGAGATTCAGGCAGAGACCGGCACCAACATCAACATTGAAGAGGTTGGGGATGAAGGTGTGGTCAGCATTGCCAGTGAAAACAAAGAGTCAATTGACGCTGCCCTGGCGCGCATCCGCCGCATCACGTTCACGCCATCTGTGGGCGACACCTACGATGCTGTTGTGAAAACCGTTATGCCTTACGGGGTCTTTGTAGACTTTATGGGCAAGAGCGGTCTGCTGCACGTTTCGGAGATTGACCACGCCCGCGTTGAGCGTGTGGAGGACTTCTTCCAGGAAGGTGATGAGGTACGGGTGAAGCTTATTGGCGTAGATAAAAAGACCGGTAAGCTGCGTTTATCCCGCAAAGCACTCCTGCCAAGGCCGGAAGGTGGCGGAGACCGTGATAACGGACGCGACGATAACCGTGGAGGTGGCAACCGCCGCAACCGCGACTAATACGATATTAGTGAATTAACAGATTAGCCGGGCTTCTGCAATATTGTGGAGCCCGGCTTTTTTGTTGGGGCAGTGACAAAATGGAAAAGAGAAAAAGACCTTAAAACAGGGGCTCAACGGCTTCAAAAGCTGAGAAAATCTGAGAAAACTACCATATAGTGTGCGGCAACGAACCTCAACTACGGAACTATTTTGAAATAATAGTTGTATTTTAAATGGAAAAGGTGCATTTAATGCCTTTTTTCTAAAAAGTCAAGTTTCCATAAAAGGGGCAACTTTTCTGCCTGTTTAGCGTAAATTTACAGTGTGGAATAGCTAACCCTAAAATTACCTTGCTTATGCGTCAGTTGAAAATTACAAATAAAATCACGGCCAGGGAGAGCCTTGCCCTCGACAAGTATTTGAATGACATTGGTAAAATTCCAATGCTTGCTCCGGAGGAAGAAGCCGAACTAGCCCGGCGCATCCGACAGGGCGATCAGGAAGCACTCGATAAGCTAACCCGCTCCAATCTCCGTTTTGTCGTATCCGTAGCCAAACAGTATCAGAATCAGGGGCTGTCCCTTAGTGATTTGATCAATGAAGGGAATGTCGGCCTAATGAAAGCGGCCCGCCGTTTTGATGAAACTAAAGGCTTTAAGTTCATCTCTTATGCGGTCTGGTGGATTCGGCAGTCTATCCTGCAAGCCATCGTGGAGTACTCACGGATTGTTAGGCTGCCGCTCAATAAGGTCGGCTCCTATAATAAAGTCAACGAGGCATTCCTGGCTTTTGTGCAGGAGTTCGAACGAGAGCCTACGCATGAAGAACTGGCTGATTTGCTGGGCATGACACCTAAGGAAATTTCCAATATGCTGAAAGGCAACGGCCGGCATGTTTCCGTAGATGCCCCAATGAGTGGAGAAGATGGCGACAGCACTATGCTGGATGTTATTTCTATTGACGAAGAAGGTGCAAGCCCCGATGGCTCTTTAATGGATCAGTCGCTTAAAGACGAAGTGCAGCAGGGCTTGTCTATACTTTCGCCCCGCGAGGTGGAGGTGCTGTCCTCTTACTATGGGCTCAACGGCCAAAAGTCGCTGACCCTGGAGGAAATCGGTGACCTTTATGGCCTGACCCGGGAGCGGGTGCGGCAAATCAAGGAGCGGGCCATCCGCCGCCTGCGTAAATCTTATAACCGAAATGCGCTGAAGTCTTATCTGGGGTAGTGCATTTGCGTGATATAAAAAGTTAGCGCCCATTTCAGGCAAGAGTCTGGAGTGGGCGTTTTTTCAATTGGGATTTATGAAAAATGGGCTTTTTTTATTAGCTGCTCTTTGCAGTCTGCTGATCCTGAGTTGTGGTGAAGCTACGGTTTCGGAAGCACCTGACGAAGAAGACGGAGCCGCAGCTGTCGAAAATTCCCGGAAAAGTGGCCCTGCGTATCCGGTTGTTGAATTGGGGGTGCCGCTTTTTCAAGTCCGCGAAGCTCCGGATGTCGGGAGCCGGGGGCTGAGCGATATTCAAAAAGGTGAGCTGCTTGAATTGCTGGGGCCGGTTAGCGAACAGACCACCCGGCTTACAATTGGAGAAAAGACTTTTTATCAGCCCTGGCTTTTGGTGCGTACGGAAGCAGGAACCGAAGGGTGGGTACATGCAGCTGTTGTCACCGGAGAGGTTCCGGAAGGGCTACGGCTGAAAGCGTTGCTCGGAAAGGAGCTTGCTCAGGAAGCCGTAAGGTATGCTGAGGCATTCCATGAGATGGAAGGGGGGGCTTCAGTGGTGCAAACCATACGGCAGGCGCATCAATTGTGTGAGCAACTCACCTTAATGATGCAGCTGCAGCCGCCCGGAATGGCATCGGAAGTTGCCCGTCTCCTCCCTGCACTTTCGGTATCCTGGGTTGCATCAGCCGGTAGCTGGCAGTTTTATGTCGATTACAAAGCCTTTGAGGCTGCGGCTCACCATTCTGAAAACCCTGCTGATGATGCGCTGCTGGAGCTTTACTACGCCGCATTCCCGGTAGACAGCATCGGCTATTTGTACCCGGCCTGGAAGTTGGAAGTAGACAACAGAAGCGTATTCAGCCTGCTTGGCAAAGGCGTGCACACTTCTTTTTTGAGCCGATTAGACCAAACCCAACAGCACCGGGACTTAGCTGGGCCGGAAATCGACCAACTCAAAGCACTCATTATCAACGATATGACCGGGCCAACTGTTCTATACTGGGAGGCAAAGGAAAAAGTGCAGCAGGAGTTGAAATCCATACTTGATACTACATTTACTGTGTTAACGCCTGCAGATACCTTAGCTTTGCATCAAAGCCTGCAAGCGCTGCGTGATACTGCGGCTGTACAAGAACGCCGTTTCAATTTCAGGGCAGGGCATTAATTTAGACGCTTACCAACCACAATCAAATGGGTTTATTTGCATTAATCACACTATTGGTTGCATTGACCGGAGCGGTCCTGCTGGCGCGGGGGCTCAAAAACTTCATGCCGGGCGACAAACGTTTGTTTCAGGACATGCAACAATTAAAAGAAGACATGCAGGGGTGGAAGCCCGAGCTGGTCCCGGTTTCTTCTGAGGAACTCGATGCGTTTTCCTTTAATCAGGTGCAACGTTCTGTACGTAAGCGATTTGGGAAAACGGCAAAAGGCGTGTTCACGACCATTTACCATGAGCCGGTATTGGCTTATACTTACAAGGAGTACTCCGGGCCGGGGCAGAAGGCGATTCTTTATGCAGAAACTGGCGAAAAATCCTATTCTTACATCAAAGACAAAAAAGGGGTGCGCATTGCTGCCGGGCAGCGACAGCTCGGGACACTGAAAGAAGACGGTACCCTCTACAGCCCTAAAGGCAGTAAGCCGGTAGCCAAGCTTGGGCAGCCTGCGAACCGCCTGTTGCCTGTGCGTACCGCTGACCGGGAGTTGGGCAGCCTGGTAGACCCTCCGGAGGCAACAGATGATGCCCTTGGGCAACGCGCCTTCCAATTTGTGCCGAATGATCTGGGCGAAGAAGAAAAAGATGTATTTCTCGCTTTGGCTACCTTGGAATTGGTGCATCGTACGTTGAAATCGTAAAAAAACCGGAAAATCATTTCTGGTTTCCCATCCATTCGTCTAGCTTTGATGAACCATTTATATGCACACCTGTTTGGGAACTGAATCCTACAGGTCAACTTAATGTACTATGAAGTTACGGAAGAAAGCTAACCTTATCATATACCGGTTCCGGGAGCAGGGGCTCGAGATTTTTTTGGTCAATGCGGATGAAAAAGGCACCAAATGGGATCTCCCACAGGGTGCAATGGACGACGATAAGTCCCGCACTTTCATCGAAGAGGACCGGCTCATCGAGCTAGACCCGGTGGCGCAGGACAGTGGTGATTTGGAAAATGCCGTAGCGGTAGAGGGCGATTGGCATGAAATTCCATCCCTGAAGTCGATGCTCTCAGAGGATGCGCAGTACCTCAAGGATAAGATAAAGAGCATGGAAAAAGGCACTTACTTTGCCCTTAAAGAGGCTGTGAAAAAAGTAATGCCTCATCAATATGAATTTCTGAAAGAACTAAAAGATATTCTGGTAGACCGTAACTCTGTGAAGGACCTCTAAAAAAAGTCCCTACCAGAAAAAAGCGTGGGTCCGCCCCTTTGGGGCAGCCCACGCTTTTCTGTTTTAGGCACCGGCCTGACGGGCCAGAAAAATTGCCCGCTCCAGTTGCTCCTCCCGGTTCAGCAAAGTATTGTCAATAATCACAGCATCTGCTGCCTGCCGCAACGGGCTGTCTTCACGGGTGGAATCAATATGATCTCGGTGCGTCAGGTTTGCCTTGACGGCTTCTAGGGTAGCTTCCTGCCCCTTTTGAGCAAGTTCATCGTACCTTCTGCGCGCCCTGATTTCCGGGTCTGCGGTGAGAAAAATTTTAAGCTCCGCCTTTGGGAAGACCACTGTTCCGATATCCCTACCGTCCATAACGATGCCCCGTTCTTCTCCCATTTGCTGCTGCTGACTGACCATAGCCCGGCGAACTTCCGGAACAGCTGCCACCTCGCTAACGTAATTGGAAACGGACATCTGCCGGATTTCCCTTTCTACATCCCTGCCATTGAGCAGGGTATGGTTGTTTTCTGCAAAGCGGATATTGATGTCCTGCAAGGCTGCCTGCACCCGATCGTGATCTTCTACTTTGATGCCGTGCTCCAGTAAAAACAGAGTGACAGCCCGGTACATCGCCCCTGAGTCGATATAGGTATAGCCGAGGTGGCTGGCGAGGGATTTGGCAAGTGTGCTTTTTCCGCAGGAAGAGTAGCCATCAATGGCTATAATGATTTTTTTCACGTAGGCTTGGTTTTTCCGGACGGTAAAGATAACGAACTGCTGCCGACTTTTTCAAAACCACCTCTGGTACGGACTTCCTGCCGCTGATTTTAGAAACGGCATTGCCCCTGAAAACCCTGTAGATAACTGGATTGAAATTGGTGAGGCTTCCTGAGTAGAATCATTTGTCTAAAGCTACGCTGCTACCGGACATACTGCTGAATGCGCTCCCAAAGCATTTCGTAGGGTATAATTTCCAACTCCGCATTGACCCCTCTGTAGAAAAAGGGGACACTTTTCAGCTGGTTCAGGTACCGTTCCGTCCCGGTGGTCTCACTTGGTTGGAAGTCAGATTTGGCGTATTGCTGCAGCAGCCGGATGAACTGTACCGGCCGGTGGTACTCTTCCCGCCGCAGTTGCCGGTTGGCATACTTTTTCAGCCGGTCGATCCGCTCCATTACTTCATTGAATTTGCGTTCCTCTAAGAGGAAAAGTATCTGGAGAATGAGCACGTGGACCGTAAAGATCCGCTGCTCCTTGTTGTAAAGCGCGGATTTTCCGATAAATTTAGAGGGGCGAAATTGTTTGTTTTGCTGTTTTTGGAGAACCGGGTTCTCTTTCCCCTCCACCAGAATCAGGTATTCAATATAACCTTCGTATATGTCCCATTTTTCAACCGTCTCGTTGTCCTGTTTGCGGAGCTTGGAGTTGTTGTACACCAATTTGAAAATAGCTACGCTCTGTAGGGAGTTATTGACATGCATGGTCAATAGAAAGTAGTAGTCCATGAAGTTGAACCAGTCTTCACTTCCGGCTTTGAGCTCCTTTAGGCATTGTTCGGCAGTTGCCCGTCCATCCCGATAGTTGCGTAGGTGGAGGTAAGCCGACATCTTCTTTGTCTGAAAGGTTACGGTTTTTTTATGCTGTTTATAGACCGCATTTTTCTGGACAAACTGCTCTCCCTGCTCACAGACCTCAAGCATGGACTCAAAATCCTGTTGCATCTCGTAGGCAAAGATCCAAACCAGGTACATATTGTAGAAGATGACGGGCGAGTCGTACTGCTCGGATAAGCTCACGAGGGCTTCGCAATAATCCTCAATGTTTTCGGTAAGCTCCTGAGTTTTTGACAAGGGCTTGTAGTAGTTCATGACGACTCGCTGCAGGAGTTCTTCGGAGCGGATTTCGGCACTCAGGATATCATTATACTCCTTGATGTAGTTGTCGTATTCCTCATATTCCCGCTCATTGCCGTTCTGAGCTGCATAGTCCCTCAAAATGCGGGAACTGTTAATAATGAGGTCGGCAAATTTGAATTTCAGGGAAGTGGTCAGGATTTGCCGGGCGAGCTGTGCTGCTGAGTTAGGAGCATTGTACCAAATCAGCGTTTTGACAAGGGTCCAATCCTTATGGCAGGAGTAGTAGGCCCGGTCATAGTTGGCCGCCTTAGGCATATTGATGTCCAGGAAGAACAACGTATTGAGCAGGCGCTTTCTGAAGCGGGACTTAAGCTGCCGGTACTTCGGGTCGGTGGGGCTGCATTTATAGAGGTTGCTGGCGGCTTCCCGGTCGTTTTTGAACTTATTGTCGCGCAACGCTTCATAGAATTGGTTGAACTTGCTCTTGTTGTTGCGCAGGGAATGGTCATCAAAAATCTCGATCTTTCGTACTTTTCGCTTCGTAACGACACGAGCTATTTCGAGTAAGTTTTTCATCTACTAGATTGGTTAAGGCCATTAGTGGTGAGGCCAGTGTGCATAATTTGTGACATTCAAAATAGGGCATTTTTTTGACGAATGCCAATTATTACAGGTTCAAATTGCACTATTCGGGAGGGGGTAAACAGGTCTGCTACGCGTTGGGGGACTAAAATAAAAAAGGTTTTGAGTATTGGCAAGCTACTCAAAACCTTTTATTAAAATCGTGACTAACTTTTTTGAGCAATGAGTGCTCAGAAAAGCAAAGCATTCAGCTTAATATTCGTCTTCATTGAAGAGAAAGTCATCCTTACGGGGATAGTCCGGCCAGATTTCTTCCATTCCTTCGTACACTTCACCTTCGTCCTCCATTTGCTGAAGGTTTTCGATCACTTCCAAAGGCGCTCCGGAGCGAATCGCGTAGTCGATCAGCTCATCGCGAGTAGCTGGCCATGGTGCGTCTTCCAGATGGTGAGCAAGTTCAAGTGTCCAATACATAGGTTGGCAAAGTTTGTTGTTAGCCGGCTGTTTTTTTAGGCTCCTGATTAACCTTGGGGCCAGTAAAAATCAAAAAAACAAACCGATAGGAATTTTATAAAAGGTAAAAAGCCGCAACTAAGCAAATTGTAAGCGAAAAATTTAGGTTCAACGGGCAGTTTTTTCTTACGCAGTCACTGTCTTCCGTTTACCCGCCTACTTTCGGCAAAAGTAAAAAACCTAACGTATTATCCAAATATTTATTACGCTTTTTAAATGCGGCAGGAAAAGTCCTTATTTCTTTTGCTTAACGCCGGACATGGGATAGTGTTTAAGGACAGTAAATGGTTTTTGCTCATATCCTTTGGGGACCTGCCCTACCTTGTGATCCCGAACCGGGCCAGTAGGGTCTGTGAAGTAGTAATTGTGCCCCTCGTAAGGTATGGTGCTGCCGGGGGCCGGGGGCAACGCCATAGCAAGGGTAAGGTGGTCAGGGTAGGCAACGACCAGGGTGGGGAGTGGGAGTAAGGTTTTTGCCAGTTGGAAAAACAGCGCGGTCCGGTCTTCGCAATCCGAAAAAGGGTGAATGAAAACCTCTTCAGCTACCATAGGCTTGCTGTAGCCAAAGTAGGCTTTGTCTTCCCGGTATTCAAATGCAGAACGGGTGAACGCCGCCAGGAGCTCCGCTGTCTGCCACTCATTTTTTCCTTTGAGCATATCACGCAGTGGAGGGATGAGGCTTTGAAATAGCTGAGGCGACAAAGGCACCTCCAGGTATTGTGTTTCTGCTACTATGGGGTAGTCTTCCATATACGCGGCGATATTTTCGTCCACTTCGACCTCCAGTGCATGCCACTCATTATGATAGAAAAAGCTAACCTTCTGCCGCTTGAGCATGGGGCGCAGCCGGGGCAAATCCTTAAAGGTAAAGGTAAAGGCATGGCCGTCCGGATTAGGGACGAAACCGAGCATATAGAGAGCCCGCTGTTGAGCGCTGCCCGCCCGTACCTCGGTGAGGTTGATAAAGGACCGGCCCCGGTCCTGAATGATCGGGGCTTCGAACACTTCGTCCATAGTGAAAACATACAAGTAAGCCTCGTCTTCAAAGTAAGTCAGCCGGGTGTCATACCCACTTTGAGATAGGATGAACCAGGCACTTAGCGTACGGTCTACAGGTTCATGTTGCCCGTATATTTGCATCAGTACCTGCCTGACGAGTTTGTAATACAGCCAGTCATTGAGCCGGAAAGCACGCCGGGCCTGCTGCAGGCTTCTGATCAGCACATCGTATTCCGTCATGCTCATTTGACGGAAGTAAGCCCTTAAGCCCAACTCTGTCATTTCCGGGCGTGGAATCTGCAGCAAATCTGTTTGATACTGTATGGGTACCTGCTCCGTAAAAAAGGGAATGGTGATCTCCTCGCAGTTGGAAGCCGGTAAAGCATTTCCCAGAGTCAATAACAATGAAAGGAGTAAAATCCGGGGCATGGTGTATATATGATCTGTTACCGCAGCAATCATTGAAAAGGCCGCGTTTTAGCTGTTTAAACCAGGAGTAGGAGCCTTAAGAACCCTACTTCCCGCAAAAAGTACGGAATAAAAAGTAAAAAGCGTATCTAAATGGCCTTCAGATACGCTTTGTTATGTGAGTAATGTACACAATATTTCTGATGATTGTGCTAGATAATGAGCATAGCGTCACCGTAGGCAAAGAAACGGTACTTTTCCTTGATGGCTTGCTTGTAAGCTTCCATAATCAGATCGTAGCCGCCAAAGGCACATACCATAATCATCAGGCTGGATTTTGGCAGGTGAAAGTTGGTGACCATCGCATCCGGAATGCTAAACTCATATGGCGGATAAATAAACAGGTTCGTCCAACCCTCGGCTTCCTTGAGCATGTTCTCAGCAGAAACAGCCGATTCTATTGCCCTCATGCTTGTGGTGCCTACCGCGCACACCCGGTGTTCTTCGGCTTTGGCCTTGTTGACCGTCTCCACAGCATCGTCGCTGATTTTGAAGTACTCTGCATCCATTTTGTGCTTCGACAGGTCTTCCACGTCTATACTTCGGAAGGTGCCCAGACCGATGTGAAGCGTGAGCTCTGCAAATTCCACGCCCTTGATTTCCAGCCGCTTAAGCAGCTCGTCGCTATAGTGCAATCCTGCCGTAGGCGCTGCAACGGCACCCATCTCCTTCGCAAAAAGCGTCTGATAGCGGTCCCGGTCCAAGGCTTCAGCTTTACGGCCTATTTCCTTAGGCAGGGGCGTAGTGCCAAGCCGGTGCAGGTCTTTTTGAAAATTCTCATCACTATCGTCATAAATGAACCGGATGGTCCGGCCGCGAGAAGTCGTATTGTCAACCACCTCAGCTACCAGTACATCGTTGTCATGCTCGTCACTGAAGTAGAGCTTGTTACCAACCCGGATTTTACGGGCAGGGTCCACCAGAACATCCCAGAGGCGGGATTCGCTGTTGAGCTCACGCAGGAGGAAAACCTCAATGTCGGCGCCGGTTTTTTCCTTCTTGCCGTACAAACGGGCGGGGAATACCTTGGTATTGTTAAAAATCATGGCATCGCCCTCGTCGAAGTACTCGAGGATATCTTTGAACGTCCGGTGTTCGATTTTACCTGACTCCCGGTGAATGACCATCAATCTGGAATCGTGGCGATTGTCCGCTGGGTATTTGGCGATAAGTTCGGGTGGTAGTGTAAAATCAAATTGAGACAGCTTGGTCCTCATATTATCTTATGCTTTTTCGGGTAAAACGGAATCAACGGGCTTTTCTTCCCTGTTTTTGAAAACAGCAGGGCTGCTCCAAGATAAATTCCGGCAATGATACTAAAAAATGGTGATTTTGCCTGAGTATAGCGGATGGATATGTTTAGAATCCTTTAAATCAAAACGGATATCCAATCGCAAGGTTGTAAACAATATTTTCTGCCCGCCAGTTCGGAGACCCAAGTGCAACCTCGTCAAAAACCCAGCGGTTACCAGGGTCGTTATAGGGCTTTCGGAAGGGGAAGGCTACATCCAGGCGGAGCACAAAGTAGGAAATGTCCAATCGAAGCCCCAGCCCGCCACCAATGGCTATCTGACGATAGAACTCATCCCAATGGAAAACACCGGATTCGGTACCGCTATCTGCCGGGCCTTGCTTTACCAGCCAGATATTGCCGGCGTCTACAAACGCGGCGCCCTTGAGGTAGCTAATGATGGGAAACCGGTATTCTACATTAGCTTCCAGTTTTAGGTCGCCCGTCTGATCCTGAAAGGTTTCGGCATCCAGTGCTTCCACCGGTGTGGCACCCGGGCCCAGGGTCCGGATCTGCCAGGCGCGTATGCTGTTGCTGCCGCCCACGAAAAACTGCCGGATGTACGGAATGGAACGTGCATTGCCATAGGGTTGAGCCACTCCAATATTTAACCGGGCCAGCCAGTCGGTTTGTCTTTGGTACCAGTGGTATTGAATACCTGCATCTACCCGGATGAATTGCGCAAAGGGCAGGCCCAAAAGCTGATAAGCGTCTGTATGGTCTGGGTCAATGAGGTTTGCTATGCCGTAACTGATATTGCCCGCAGGCTCAACAGAGGCAAACATCGTCAGATAGTCCTCCCGCTTGCCGGGGCGCCTTTCACTGTAGTTGTATTCAAAGATGGTACTCAGTATGAGGTTGTCATCGAAAGAGGCCCTAAGCCTGGGATTTCCGGCGAGCCGGTCTTCAAACTGATCGGTGCTGCTCAGCAGTTGGGTGCGGGTCAGCTGTACCGGCTTCCAGGTGTAGCGGTGCAACCGGCCAGGCTGCCAGTCAAAGCCGTAAGAACCAGACAGGGAAAACAGCGAAAAATTGTTGTTCCGCCGCTGAAAATCACCCCGAAGCTGTGCCGTGGTACTGGATTGCCAGGCCTGCTCTCCTTTCAGCCAGTTATATGGCGCAACCATCCCCGGTAGCCGAAGGCTGGCCTCCAGCCCGATATTGTAACTGTTGATAAAGTCAACCTCTCCGCCGATCTGCGTGGCAATATTCGTGGAAAGTTCAAGGTTGAGCCGTTCGGCACCTCCAAACAAATTGCGGTGGGCGTAGTTGAGGTTCACACCGCCGTTCAGGGAACTGCTTGCTGTGCTTAGAGAGCTGACTTCCAGCTCGGTAGAGAAGTTCTGCGTCAGGTTGGGTGTCAGGTAAAAGGCACGGTCCAAAAATAAGCTGTCGCCCTCTTCGCGGACCTCCACCTTTAGGTTGACAAATTTGTAGGCACCCAGCCCCATCAGCCGGTTGGTAGACTTTTGTTGCAGGGACTGCACGAACAGGTCGCCCTTGTCCTGAAGAATGGTGCGGCTGAGGACCTGTGGCTTGACAAAGTCCCGGTTTTGGAGGTACAAAATGCCTTCTTCCTGCACGGTATCCTTATAATTCCATTCGGGCTCTTCCAGGTAGTAAACGGGATAGACCTTTGTTTGACCAATGTAGTGCCGCTGATAGGGGTTGCCATTGGGCGATTCGGCAAGGCGCAAAAAAGCTTTCACCTGATGCTCCTGAGCTGTAGTGTCCAGGAAGTAGTAAAAATGCCGGGGGCTCAGTCCGTAGAATCCATTCTCATTGCCGGAATTAGCCAACCTTGACCGCTCCTCAGACAGACGCTGCGTCTGATAAGGCTGATTTTGCCAGGCAGAGGAGTCCGAATGGGCTTTCTGAATAAAGCGGCCGATGTCATTGGTGTCTGCAGGCCAGTCCATACCCGTCAGCTCATAGCGGGTACCCGGTGATAACCGATAGAGTGCGGAGACCGTTTGCTTTTTCCGGATGGTATCCATTTGGACCTGTGCCTGCAGGTATCCCTGGTCCAGCAATTGTTTTTCGAGCCGCAGCTGGCTGGTTTCCGCTTCCTGAAAATCAAAAACAGCCGGTGGTTCTCCGAGTTTGCGTTGGACCCATCGGTTGAATTTGCTGTCTTTCCCACTCGTGGCGTTGTAGATGCCCAGCCGGATAGGCATGCCCAGAAAGGACTGATTGGGCTGCTGGCCAATAGCGCTTTCCAGTGCAGTAGCGCTTATTTCGGGTTTGGAGCCGGTGTATTCCAGTTCAGCTCCGGTGTAAAGGTACTGCCCTTCCTGCAACGTTCGGGTAGGCTGGCAACTGCTGGCCAGGAGCAGTAAAACGGACAAGCCAGAGATGTGCAGCAGTATTTTAGTCATTGGTATTATTCTTTTGGGTCGTGTCCCGGCGCAGGTCTCCGAAGGAGCGCTGATAGATGAGGCTGGCACCGGTGCGTATACCGTTGGAGAAAATGTCGTAGTCCGGGCGCCGGAATACCCGCACTTTGTAGCGGCCGTCTTCAGTGAGCTGATACTCCAGGCGGAAGTCTCCGGCAAGGACGGTGTTCTGTCCGGCAGCTTCACTGTCGCTCATGCCCAGATTACCGCCCACTTGGACCGAAAGCCGGTCATTGAAGAGCTGTTTGGACAAGCCAAGGTTGACTTCCGTGACGGTCTCCCCAGATGCGGCAGCGGCATCGGTCGTGTAGGAGTCCACACCAATACTGAGATCCACGCCTTCCACGTAGTTCTCTGCCAGCCGGTTAAGCTGATTGGTGAGCAAGGTACTGACGCTGGACAGGGCAATATTCTCACCTGTAGTCGCCAGGTTACTGCCCCCTGAGCCCAGGAAGGCATTAAAGAGCAACAGGCCAAAGACCTGCTTATTCAGCTCAGACTGATTCCCACGAAGCTGCGCCATTTTCTGACTGAGTATGGATTCCAGATTGGCAGAAACCTGTTCGCCGAGCTGGATGTCAAACAGCAATTCGGGCTGTTGCAAATCGCCTTCCAGGTCCAGCAGCACTTTAACTTGCTGTCGGCGGCGGGCGGCGCGTTCCTGTTCAGGCGTAAGCTCCGTTTCCTGTTGTATAAGGCCAAGGACCGGCGTCTCTGTTTGATAGGCCGCACGAATTTCGAAGCGGGCTTGCAGCGGGTCGCCCGGCAGGTAAATGCTGCTGCCCTCTACAATTGAAAAGTTGCGTTTGACCAACCCTTCGTAGTTCATCTGGTAGCTCCCGGAAGTCACTTCGATATTGCCAGTGGTGGACATTTGCCCATTAGCATTGAGCTCCACGAAAAGATTGGCGCGCCCGCGGGCTTGCAGCTGATCGCCGGTAGAAGGGTCAATGATGGCTGTAATCTGGGCATCTGGGGTCAGGTTGAGCTGCAAATTGAGATTGTAGCCGGAAGAGCCGGTTTCATAGACTTTTTCAGACTGGGCCGCCGTATCGGCTGCGAATGCTTCCGGTGACTGAAAAATAATGTAGTCTTCACTGACAATGGCTTTCTCTTCGCTCAGCGGCAGGGCGGTGAGGGCTGTACCGGGCAGGGTAGTCGTTTCCACATCTACATTGAGGTCATCAATGGGGCCCCGGACCTGCGCATCAGCGCTTACAAAGACCTTACCGTAGAAAAGGTCATTGTCTCCGGCATTGGTATTTAGCACCTGAAACCGGGAGGTGATGAATCTCAAATCCGTTTCAATATTATCGAAATGTTCATGCCGGATCACTCCGCTGAGCCGCGCCGATTGATTGTTGCCATCCACAAGCGCCATGTTGCCGAGTTGTATGCTATTCTCCGTGAGTTCAATCTGATGGTTCGGCACAGTGAACCGGGTTTGAAGGTAGTTGACAAAGGCGGAGAGGCTATCTGCAGTAATCGTGCCGGTGCCAAGGGGGGCATCGGCGGTGCCGCGGAGCTCTAACCGGGCACTGATGGCGCCCTGAAGTTCTTTGACGGCACCCTGTGTGAAAAACTCGAATGGCGCAACGGGGAGTTGATCGGCGCTAAGGTCTGCCTGAAATGCACCTTGTTCAAGGTCGTAGGCTCCCTTCAGATTCAAACGTTCTTTGGGGTCTTTTAGCAAAAGGCTGAGGTTGAGGCGCTTGGGGTCGGCATCAGGCTGAAGGCTTAGCTCCATCTGTCCGAGTGCAGCTCCATTCAGTTGCAGGTCGCTCACCTGAGCGTCCACCACATATTGCAACAGGGTGTCCAGGGGCTGTAGCTTTGCCTGCGCGTTCAGCCGGCCGCTCAGCAGGGTGGTGTCCTGCCCGACCAACTTGCTGATTTCCTTTAATCGGAACTGCTCAAAGCGTACCTGAAGCGGAGGCAGGGCGCGGTCAGCTTCCGGCGAAAGGGTCTGCAATGCAATGCCTTGCTGATTGCGGGATATACGGAGGTCAGCAGACTGCAAGGCCTCTGGAGAGAATACGACGGAGTTGCCGGAAGACACCTCCCAGGGCCGGCTGTTCAGCATAAAGTCTGGCAACACTTGCACACGGTAGGCGTTGGAGTCGGGTTCCAGGAGGGCGTTGAGGCGGAGGCGGGTTTTCTGGTCCCCGCCTTTGATGAGCAGGTTGAGGTCCATACTGTCGCGGTACAGCCGGGTGCTTAGTTGAGTACGCCCCACAAGGAGCTGCGTGTCCTGTCTGACAGCCTGAATACTTAGGGATTGCCAGAGCGCATCGGCAGATTGGCCATCCAGTGCCAGGCTGTCGATGATGATGCCGGCGTAGGACAGGCTAGGTATACCGCCTTTTAGGTCAAGGCGCTTCTCCGGGGTGCTGAATTCAAACCGGATCCAGGCTGTATCCAGCTGTTCCAGGTCGGGCACAAAAAAACGGGTCAGAGGCACAGGATTGTCCAGCTCCAGGGTGAAGACAAAGTCCTGCTTCGGTAGTTCGGGAGCGACTTGTGTACTGTCGGAAGGCTCCGCCGGGCTGACCCATTTTTTAACCGGGAAGTAGCCATCGGTAAATTCAGCCAGGGCAGGCATCAGAGCCGATAAGCGGAAGTCCCCCTCCATGTCTGCATTGAGGAAGGGGCTGCGAACGCGGACCGCCCTTTGCTCCTGTGCTGTGCCCGTAGCCGTAAGTTCAAGCTGTTCGGCAGTATAGGCCTGCTGCCCGTCGCTCAGGCGTAAATTTTTGATACTGGCTGTTCCTTCCAAATTATGCAGTTGACTCCCTGTCAATTCGGTGCTCATGCTGGCGGTTATGCGCAGTGTGGTAGGGTAGAGGTTGAGCTTTTTCAAATTAAGCGTATCCAGGCTGGCATTGAAGCGGAAGGTAGGCAGGCTGTCGGTCAGGTTCGCGAGTCCTTCAAAGTGGAATTTTAAATTGGGATCATTGATATCCAGCCGCCCTTCAAATTCCCGGGCATTGATCCGGCCGTCGAGGCTCAGCCCCTGGTAGGCATAACCGAAAGCTTCGAGCTGGGTGATATTGCCATTAAGATTGGCGTTGATGCTGTCGGGAGAGAGCCCGCTGCCTTCCCCCCGCAGTTCGAGGGAAAGGTTGCCCAATTCAGGGTTGTCGAGTATCTTTCCCATTGTGAATGTGTCCAGTTTTAGTTGCCCCTTGTAGCTGGCATTCGCATAGTTTTCCGTAAACCGGAGTTGGATATCGTGGTTGGCCGTGCCGGCTTCAGTCCTCAGTGTGCCATCCAGCTTAAAGTCGGTCAGTGTCCCGGCTATGATCCCGTTATAGTAGCTGTGGCCAAATGCTTCAAGCGGATCGGGTATGGTGTCATTCAGGAAACCCCGCAAATCGGCGGGCTGGGTACGCAGGGAGTCTATGGTAAAGGTAAATTGCAGACTCTCCGGAGCGGTGACTTCACGGGCCTGTAGCTGGCCAAACATTGCGGTAAAGCTTTGGCTGCGCAATGCCAACTGGTTGACCTTTAGTTGGCGGGTGTTGCCTTTGATGAAACCCGTAAGCCTTAGCTGCCCGAGTGGCGCAAGGCCTTCGGCTGGCAGGGGCTGCCCTTTCAAATATTGGTTGAGCCGCGCAGGAGAAAGATTGATGGACTGTAGCACAACCTGTAGTGCCAATTCGTCGGGCAGGGTAGCATTAGTAATGGCACCGCTCAGCCGGGCATTCAGCGCCTGTCCCCATTTCAGCCGTAACTGCCCGATCCGGAGGTCAGAAACATAGCCATCCACCTGACCGGATAGTTCCAGGGGCGGCAATGGGCGCGGAGCAAGGAAGGGTAGGGGGCCACTCCAGTAATACAGGTCTTCCTGGTCTATTTTTCCGGTACCTAGGTTGACGGACAGGTGCACGGACTCCGTGAAATTGGCAAGGTCACCAAATTGATCGTACTGTAATTTCAGGGTGGAAGGGGCAAGGTCGCTCTTTGGGGTCTGAAAAGACAATTGAGTCAGAGCGGCACTGCTGTCTGATAGCAATAAACTGGTAGTGAGCGATTGCAATTCAAACCCATTCCACTCTTTAAAGGCAAGATTTTTCATTTGACCGGACAGCGCCAGGCTATCCCAGCGCAACTCAGTCGCCTCAAGCGCCAGGTTTTGAAAGTGCAGATGGGCAGGGTCGAAGCGCCCGCCCGGCCCGGCAGGCTGCGTGAAGTCATCGTAAGCGATATCCACAGCGTCAAGTCCCATTTTTTTTACATCAATTGTCCAGCTAGGAAAGGGGAAGGCGATGGCGTTATCAGCGGTATCCCGGGGAGCATCAGGTGCCGCTTCTCCCGGACTCCCCCACATAGCCACTGAGGCGAAGGAGCTTTGCAGCTGGAATTGATCAATACCAACCTTCTGCTGGTTGAGGTCGAGCTGACTGAGGGCGCTTTCCAGTGTGCCGATCCGGGTGTAAACCGCCATTTGGCTCAGGCTGTCGGTCCAGGAAAAACGGACATTCTCCAGGTCGAGTGCTTTGAGGTCGAACGTCCAGGCAGAAGGCTCGGAGGTGGTGGTGTCGGGTGTGGTGCTCCCAAAGGCGTCAAGCAGGTAGGTGAAGTTAAAGGTGCTGTCTGGGCGACGCTCCAGGTGGGCAACAGCGTCCTGCAGCGTAAACTGGCTCAACTGTATTTCGGATTGGAACGGGGCAAAAATGCTGAGCTGCGCATCAATCCGCCCGGCGTATAATAAGGTGTCCTGCTGCTGGTCTTCCAAATATACCCCTTCCAAAACCAACTGATTGAAAAAATCAATGTAAATCCTGTCAATATCAAAGGGCGTTTGTATGCGCTCTTCCAGGTAATCCGTTGCCTTGTCCGCTATCTTTTGCTGTACGGCAGGAAACTGCAGGGCTGCCCATAGCAAGACTACAAGCAGCAGCAGGGCAAGCAAGGCATAGCCCAACCATTTGAGCAGTTTTTTGAGCAACGGATACGGTGTGTTCAAAGACGGAGGCTTTTGTACTTGAAAAGGGTCTGTAGATAGAACGGTAAGTACAGGGCGAAGTTTGGAAAGAGTCAGAACTGCCGGCATTATTTTTCCGCAGCAACCCTCTGCATTTAAGCGCTATAGCAGCTGGGGTAGAGCTTCCCGCTCTGCTCCAGCTTATCCAGGCTTTTTGGGCGAGGCACTAGGCAAACCGCAAATGCTGCCGGGCTATTCAAAAAGTGCAACTGGTTATGCACACGGGCGCTGGACTTTAACCGGAGAATTCCTTATGTTTGAATGGGTGCCTTGGCTGCGCTGTTAAAAGCTTAGCTTTTAAGGCTATCCCGTAAACGAGTGAAATATATGAAAGAAGCAGTTGGAACTATACCAGCCTCATTGATTTATGAAATGGTCGAAGACCAACCGATTTACTATAAAGGGTATAAACAATTTCTAAATCCGAAGGGTCAAAAAACAGGGCCCACGGGTAGTAGCTTCCTTCAATCACTGATTATATCGAACCTCGTCCTGTTTATAAATAAGCATCTTGGGGGCAGGTATATTGTGCTTACTAATGAGGTAGGGATTCAATTGTCAAAGGGAACCTGGAGAGCAGCAGATATTGCCCTGTTTGAACCTGGTCAGATTGATGTTTCACAGGCCAGCAATAAATACATTAGCGTCTCTCCAAAGGTGGTGATTGAAATCGATACCAAGGCTGAAGTTGCTGAGATCAGCGATACTTTTTCCTACTACAACGAAAAAACGGAGCAATTACTGGATTTCGGAGTAGAAAAGGTCATTTGGATTTTTACGGATTCAAAGAAGGCCCTCATTGCCACTCAAAAGAAGGAGTGGGCATTAGTAGATTGGTCTAAAAACATTAAGATCATTGACGGCCTTGAGATTAACATAGAGGAAGTCATTCATGACATTCAGGGCGGAAAGGGTGACGCCAACGACTGATTTTAAGCCTGATGGACAAGGTGATATTTTTAGATTTGAACGGTGTCCTCATCAATCCCTTCCCTGCCTGGAAGCCGGATGAGGAAGACCGGGACGGCTATGCCCGGTTCAATCCGTACTGTACCGCCAACTCTCGCGCGCTCCTGAAGGCTTATCCGGCATTAAGCATTGTCCTTAGCTCTTCCCGCAGGGTAGGGAAAAGCCTGGAGAAAGAAAAGAGTAAATCTTAGAAAGCCCACCTTTCTCAAAGAAAAGCGGGCTTTCCGGTCTGGCCAAAAAGCCAGGATGTGCGGTAAACGGTCCTTAGAACATCTCCGTAGCCGCAAAGTGGAAGCTGGCTTCCCGGGCTGCGTTCTCATCGGAGTCCGCACCGTGTACGGCGTTTTCACCAATGCTTTTGGCAAACAGCGCACGGATGGTGCCGGGTGCTGCTTCTGCCGGGTTGGTAGCGCCGATCAGCGTGCGGAAGTCTTCTACGGCATTGTCCTTTTCCAGTACCGCTGCCACGATTGGGCCAGAAGACATGAATTCAACAAGCTCGCCGTAGAAAGGGCGCTCCTTGTGTACTTCGTAAAATTCGCCGGCTTTCTCAGTGGAAAGCTTGGTCAGCTTCATTGCTACAATGCGGAATCCTGCTTCGTTGATTTTGGCGAGGATGGCGCCGATGTGCCCGTCTTTGACGGCGTCGGGCTTGATCATGGTGAAGGTCTTGTTACCAGCCATATTGTGTTTAGATTTTTTGCAGTTTTGAAATTCGCTGCAAAAGTAAGCAAACCTCCCCAAAGCTGGGTAGTCTGAGGGGGATAAAGCGCAGAACTTTCTCCATTGCCTGGTCATTGGTCCAAGACCGCGCCTTTTCGGCAGTGGCAGAACATTTTTTGAGCCCTGGCAGGATTAATCCTTTCATTTTCAACCCCTTTTACAACCGCCTTCCTTTATTCTTGGTTAAATTCATTAATTTTCCCAACTTCGCGGTCTGACGCTGTAAGATAATGGAGAACATCAACGCATTAAAGGCACTGCTCGATGTGCCTAAAAATATAGTCATCACCACCCACCGCAATCCTGACGGAGATGCCATAGGGTCTAGTCTTGGGCTTTACCACTTCCTCAACAAAGGGGGGCATACGGTCCGTATGATCACGCCTTCTGAATATCCGGAAAACTTTTCCTGGATGCCGGAAGTGGAGAAGATGGTGGTTTATGATATTGACCCGGAGTACTCCCAGGAGCTGGTGGAGAAAGCGGATATTATTTTTTGCCTCGACTTCAATGCGCTCGACCGTATTGACAAGCTGGGCGATCTAATCGAGCCCACCAAGTGCCACAAGGTAATGATTGACCATCACCTTTACCCGGAAGGGTTTGCGGATTTCCTGCTTTCGGATACTACCGCAAGCTCTACTTGTGAACTTATTGTGGACTTCATCCATCTTCTGGGGATGGAATCCGATCTGGATGTAAAAATCGGGGAGTGTCTTTTTACCGGCATTATTACGGATACGGGCTCTTTCCGTTACAGCACATCGGCTAAGCTTTACCGCATCGTTGGGGAGCTGGTGGAGCTGGGCGTGGACGATTACAAGCTGCAGGACCTTATCAACAATAGTATGAAGGAAAAGCACTTGCGCCTACTCGGTCATTGCCTGAACAACCGGATGGAAATCCTGGCAGAATACAACACCGGGATTTTTTACCTCACGAAACAAGACTACGAAGACTTTGATATTCAAAGAGGCGATACAGAGGGGATCGTGAACTACCTGCTCAAGATCAAAAATGTGAAGATGGCGGCTTTCATTATGGAGCAGCCAAAGATTGTCAAAATCTCCCTGCGGTCTAAAGGTGATTTTTCCGTTCAGGAGATTGCCCAAAAACATTTCAAGGGCGGCGGGCACAAAAACGCTTCCGGCGGGTTTTCTTTTCAGCCACTGGAAACAACTTTGAAGCGTTTCAAAGGCGTGCTGCCACAGTACAAGGATAAGCTGGCAGCTGCTGTTATTTAGAATAATTCACTCATTTATATCAACAGACCAAGATTTTATGCGAATCCAATTGCTTTTTATTTTGCTCGTTGGGCTTTCGGTGGCATCCTGCCAGCAGGAACCCACGGTGCAAACCACACCGAGCGGCTTTGAATACATGCTGCATACCGATAATGGTGGCGAAAAGCCGGTTGCCGGTGATTATGTGACTTTTCACGCTTACATGCGCAATGGCGACTCCATTGTCTACAGCAGCCGTGATCAACCGAAGCCACCCTTCCTTCAAATTCCTAAAGAGGCTCCGGCCAACCGCCCACCCAATCCTATTGAGGAAGTGCTGCAGTTGATGGGCGATGGTGACAGCGCTACTGTGCTTATTGCGCTGGATACTTTGCCACAGAAGCCCAAAGGCTTTGAGAATACAGATGTGATGTACTACGATTTGGTCATTGCAGAAATTAAGTCCGCCGAGGATTATGCTGCTGAGCAGAATGCAAAGATGGAAGAAGCTCGCCAAAAGGCAGAAGAGATGCAGAAGCGTCTTCCTGAGATAGAGGCACTGGTGCAATCCACGCTTGATGGGTATAAGAATGGCACTTTGGGTGATCAGTTGCAGGAAACAGGGTCTGGGCTGAAGTATGTCATCCACGAAGAGGGGGATGGCGCACAGGCTGCCCCTGGAAAAATGGTAGGGGTTCACTACTACGGTGCCTTGGTTGAAAACGGACAAAAATTTGATGATTCCTTCAGCCGCGGGCGGGCACTGGACTTGCCACTTGGTCAGGGCCGGGTCATTCCGGGCTGGGAAGAAGGTATTGCCCTTTTTAAAGGCGGAACGAAGGCCACGCTTTTCATCCCGGCAGAGCTGGGCTACGGTGAGGCAGGTTCTCCCCCTGCGATTCCGGGTGGAGCAGAGCTTATGTTCTACGTTGAGCTGGGCGAAGTACAATAGCTATAATAATTGAATTCAACGCGGCGGCACCGTGTCGGAAAGACAGGGTGCTGCCGTCTCTTTTTTATAACTGTGGGCAGTGCCAGACATTGCTCCAAACCACGACAGAAGGTATGACTGCAGATCAGTTGAAAAACTTGCAGGATCGCCTGGCTGCTTTAGGGAGGTATCTTTGACGTCGGTAACCGGCGCATGCAAATCAAAGATAAAGAACAGCAGTCCATGGACCCCAGTTTCTGGGATGATCCAAAGCGGGCCGAAACGATTCTTAAAGAACTGAAAAGCCATAAAAACTGGCTGAGCCTCCACGATGAGCTGGAGGGCAAAATTGAAGACCTCGAAGTCCTCTACGAATTCTACAAGGAAGGAGAGGGCACTGAAGAAGAGGTCGATAAACGCTACGATGAAGCATTGGCTGCATTGGAGGATGCCGAGTTCCGTTCCACCCTCAACAAGGAGGAAGACGAACTGAACGCCATCCTGGAAATCAATGCCGGTGCGGGTGGTACCGAAGCCAACGACTGGGCCGAAATGCTGATGCGTATTTATGTCATGTGGGCAGAGCGCAGCGGCTACAAGCTCTCCGAACTTAAAAAGCAGGAGGGCGATGTAGCTGGTATCAAGTCCGTCTCTCTTGAAATACAGGGCGACTTCGCCTACGGCTGGCTTAAAGGGGAGAATGGCGTCCACCGCCTGGTGCGTATCAGCCCCTTCAATGCGCAAGGCAAGCGGATGACCTCCTTTGCGTCGGTTTTCGTGCACCCCATGATTGACGACCGCATTGAGGTGGAAATCAACCCGGCAGACTTGGAATGGGACACCTTCCGTGCTTCCGGTGCGGGCGGGCAGCACGTCAACAAGACGGAATCTGCCGTGCGGGTACGTCACCTGCCGTCAGGTGTAGTGGCGGAATGCCAGCAGGAGCGCTCCCAGCATATGAACCGCGAGAAGGCGATGCAGATGCTCAAAAGCCGCCTCTACGAGCTTGAGCTTCAAAAGCAACTGGCTGAGAAAGATAAAGTGGAAGCCCAGAAGATGAAAAACGAGTGGGGCTCCCAAATCCGCTCCTATGTTTTGGATGACCGCCGGGTAAAAGACCACCGTACCGGCCACCAAACCAGCCAAACAGACGCTGTCCTGGACGGCGACCTCGATGGCTTCCTCAAAGCCTATCTGATGAATGACTCGGTGGAGGGGGGAGAGTAGGCTTGGGCTATGCCTCACCGGGTGGACTATGCCCAGCCGCTGCCGGGGCATTCACCCGGTGTGCTTTTGGTTTGCTCCTGGTCAGCACGCCCGGCGAAAGGCCCGACTACGTTTTAGGCTACGTCGGGCGGAGAGTGCGCCGGGCGAAACAGCCTCACCGGGTGCACTAAGCTAAGCCGTTGGAGGGGTATTCACCCGGTGTGCTTTTCGAGTGTCTATGTTCAGCCCGCCCGGCGAAAGGCCCGACTACGTTCTAAACTACGTCGGGCGGAGAGTGCGCCGGGCGAGAACCAGGTCCGGTGCCCTTGCTTCTGCCAATCCTAATTAAGCCAATTGCTCATTACCCCATTTTTCACCCCCAAAAGCAATACCTTTAGCCCCATTTCACGTTAAAGAGCTAAAAAAGGATGCAGCAAAAGTCTTCCACCCTCTGGTTCCGCATTTTACAATGGAGTGCTGCGAGTGTACTCTTCGCCCGCGGCTGGCAGCATTTGTACTGGGATGCGCCCTTTCGCACCCTGCTTTGGGACCAGGCCTGGATGGAAAGTACCGTACAAACCGTTCTGGGTATGGACTGGCAAGCCTATGTCACCAACCCTAATACCGATTGGTGGATTCAGCAGCTGGTCTTCGGCACCGGCGTATTTTATGTGCTGACTGGGTTGGTAGCGATTACCGTCCAACGTTGGGGCAGGGCCGGTCGGGTGGTGTTGTGGATGAGCAGCTTTAGCCTGTTGATCCTTGCGGGGCTGTACTGCAAAGAGAAATTTTTCTTCCTGGGGCAGTTTCTGGAATACGCTCTTCAGTTTACGGCACCGGCCGTACTGGCCTGGGTCGCCGTTGCGCCGGAGCGGCGGTTCAACCGGTCTTTGCTGCTATTCCTTAAAGTTTGTATTGCGCTGACCTTTACCTGCCACGGGCTGTATGCCGCAGGGTATTATCCACGGCCGGGCTACTTCGTCTTTATGGTGATGAGTATACTGGGAGTGGATGAAGTTGAAGCTGCTCAGTTTTTGATGGTCGCAGCAGCCCTGGATTTCATTTTAAGTGTCTTGATTTTCCTGCCGGGGCGCGTCGCCCGCATCGCACTGGCTTATGCCGTGTTTTGGGGGCTGTCCACCACCATCGCCCGACCCTGGGCTTATGCCTATGTGGCAACCTGGGATACTGTGCTGTTGCAATGGGTGCACGAAGCGGTTATGCGTTTCCCGCACTTTTTGGTGCCGACACTTGCCCTTGGACTATCGGGTGGATTCAAACGGCTGCCCCAAATCAGACAGCAGTTTGAGTTGGTACTAAAGCGCTAGGATCTCCGCCATCCGGACCAGGTCGTTGTCCAGGTTTTTGGACTTAGTGATCGCCTCTGCGAAGGGCGTGTACTTGATCTTGCCATTAACCAGCCCGGTCATCACATTCTTATGCCCTTTCACCAGCCCTTCCACAGCATGAAAGCCAAGTCGGCTGGAGAGCACCCGGTCAAGCGCAGTAGGCGATCCGCCGCGCTGCAGGTGGCCAATAATGGTCACTTTGGTATCGTAAAAATCAAACTTTTCCTTGACCTGGGCAGCGATCTCACTCGCGTTTCCGTTTTTGTTGCCTTCTGCAACGATGACTACACTAAAGAGCTTCTTGCGGCGGGCGCCCATCTTCAGGAATTCCACAAGTTCCTCAATCGAAGTATCCGTTTCCGGGATTAGAGCACTGGCTGCACCGCTGCCAATAGCGGTATTCAGGGCAATGAAGCCGGCGTGCCGCCCCATCACCTCCACAAAAAACAACCGGTTGTGAGAATCGGCTGTATCCCGGATTTTATCCACCGCTTCGATGGCGGTATTCACGGCGGTATCAAAGCCGATGGTCATGTCCGTACCGTAAAGGTCGTTGTCAATCGTACCTGGCACGCCAATGAAGGGAATATCATACTCTTCGGTAAAGACAGAAGCCCCCGTAAAGGTACCATTGCCTCCGATGGCTATGCAGGCTTCAATATCGTGCGCGAGCAGGGTCTCATAGGCAGAGCGCCGCCCTTCCGGTGTCATGAACCGTTGGCTGCGGGCAGTTTTAAGCACTGTGCCGCCCCGGTGAAGGATATTGCCTACGTCCCGGCGCTCCAGTCGCTCCAGGTCGCCATCAATCAACCCTTCATACCCTCTGCGGATACCGTAGACGTGCATATCGTGAAAAGAAGCGTTACGCACAACGGCCCTGATGGCAGCATTCATGCCCGGGGCATCGCCACCGGAAGTAAAAACAGCAATGCGTTTGATCTCCTTGCTCATTCGTTTAGTTTTATCCTTGTGTCAAATGCGACTCCATTTTTATTCTTGCTCTATACCAGTCCGTGCTCTGTAGGGCTGAGCCCTGCATATCAGGCCATCTGGCTTTGACCATTAACCAAGCCGCAAAAGTAGGCATTTATTCTTCGGTGTGGAAGCGCACCAGCTCATCAATCGGCTTCTGAATAAAGTTCCCCATCTGCATATCCCGTGCATCAAGGATGACACTTAGTGTTTGTTTGAAATAGTAGGCCACCGAACCGATAAAGTGCACAGGCAGGCTCATGTGGTTTTTATATTTGCGTACATGCCGGTCGATAAACTGCTCAAAGGAATCAAACAAGATCCGCTGAATGAAAGGGTGGTCCTGATGATCGCCCATGAACTTGGTAAACGAAGCAAGGTACACATTGGGCGGCTCACCGCTATACACGTTATCCAGAATGGATTGTTTGCCTCCTTTCAGGCTTTCTTCCAGCTCATCGTGCAGCTTCTTAGGCATCTCCCGGTAAAAAAAGGCCCGGATGAGGCGCTTGCCCAGGTGGGTGCCAGAACCCTCGTCCCCTAGCAGATAGCCCAGATTGGTCACGTTGTCAATTACATCCTTACCATCGTACAGGCAGCTGTTGGAACCCGTGCCGATGATGCAGGAAATGCCCGGATCATGGCCGCAGGTCGCACGGGCTGCGCCCAGGAGGTCGTGGTGCACTTCAATATCTGCATGCTCAAAGACCCGGTCCAGCGCTTTCTGTACGGTGCCTTTCAGCCGGGCGTCCCAGCAGCCCGCTCCGTAGTAAAAAACCTTTTCGGCTTTCTCCGTTGCAACTTCCGGAACTAAAGATTTCTGAAGTTCATCAAAAATGACCTCCTCAGAATGAAAAACAGGGTTAAACCCCATTGTGGTAATACTCTGTACCCCCGAGCCGCTGATCATTTTCCAGTCGGCTTTGGTCGAGCCACTATCTACTACTACTATCATGACTGTCCTTTTAACTCGGCTAAAGGTAGTGTAAATTATACACTAAGTAAAAAATTCGGTTTCAATTTTTTCCCTGCTATTCTGTTTGGTTTGGGTATGGATTCCGTCCCATTTTTTCGGTATGCCGGTTTGGTCTGCTTATTCCGCCCCTGATCTGACCTGTTCCTGACACATAGAGTTGCCTATTCCCTCAAAATATAGTTATTTCAAGCCCTGAAGCGAAAATGAGATTATGAAAACCTACTGGTGGAAAATTCTGGGCGTCTTC
The DNA here is from genome assembly GCF_022763345.1 of Phaeodactylibacter sp. Classification (GTDB taxonomy): domain Bacteria; phylum Bacteroidota; class Bacteroidia; order Chitinophagales; family Saprospiraceae; genus Phaeodactylibacter. Next base: position 8,192 of record NZ_JALEGS010000006.1, on the reverse strand, counting down.
ATCTTGTGTTATGTATTCATAGCCGGGATGATTGTACCGCTTAATCCGGGCATTTCCGGTGTGTCTCCGGGCAGTTTGCGCACGGGGCAGGAAGCCGTTTTGGAAATCACAGGCTACAATTCCATGTACACCCAAAGCCCGGAGGTGCGGGCCTGGCTGAAGATGGATGATGAGCGTGCCCTTGGGGCACAAGCCGTTAAGGTATTGGACGATCGCAGGTTGGAAGCCACTTTTGCCATTCCATCCTACCTTCCGGTGGACCGGAAAGTCCAGGACTTTACGCTGGTGGTGGATCATGAAAAGGATGGTACCTCCGTCCTGCCCAGTGCGGTGTTTGTCACCCAGGATAGTGTAGCGCCTGAGCTCGGTGCTGCTGCCTTTCCCAATACACCCATAGAAGGGCTGAACGAACGCTGGACCTTTACCTTTCCCTTCCGGAATATCCTGTATGAAACGATCCGTAATACATACTTCCACGTTGCGTTGTGGTTTGCGATGATCTTTATCTTCATCGGTGCCCTGACCTTTAGCATCCGCTACCTTCGCCAAAGTGACCTGCGGCAGGACTGCAATGCGCAGGCATTTACCAAGGTGGGCATCCTCTTTGGCATACTGGGGCTGGCAACCGGTGCCATCTGGGCCAAACACACCTGGGGTGCCTACTGGAGCGGTGATGTCAAGCAAAACATGACGGTCATTGCGCTTTTGATCTACCTGGCCTACTTTATCCTTCGTGCCGTATTTGATGACCCGGACAAGCGGGCGCGTATTTCAGCGGTGTACAACATTTTCGCCTTTGCCGCCCTCATTCCGCTCATCTACGTGGTCCCCCGCCTGACCGACAGCCTGCACCCGGGCGCAGGAGGCAACCCGGCACTGGGCGGTGAGGATCTGGACAACACCATGCGCCTGGTCTTTTATCCGGCTATCATCGGATGGACCCTTATCGGGCTATGGATGGCTAGCCTGCTCGCCCGACTGGAGAAAGTACGCTTAAAGTGGTTTGATGTGCTGTAGCGCACGCCTATACCTTTTTACAGCCTGCTTCCACACCTGTGAAGCCTGATTTGGAATTGGACAAATGACCTGGAAAAACCATGAGAAACGAATTCTTAGTCTTTGCATTTTTATCCCTCGGTACGCTGCTTTTGGGTGCCTATTTCTTTTGGCCGCCACTTATTTGGGGGTTGATTTTGCTGGCTCCTGTCCTTGGGCTCGGCTTTTATGATATGGTGCAGACCCGCCACACGGTGATGCGCAATTTTCCGGTTTTTGGCCGGGGGCGGTATGTGCTGGAGGAACTTCGCCCCAAGCTTTACCAGTATTTCATTGAATCTGACACCAACGGGCGCCCCATCAACCGGATTTACCGCTCAGTGGTCTATCAGCGGGCGAAAAAAGTACGCGATACTACGCCCTTTGGCACACAGCTCGATCTTTACCGGGAAGGGTACGAATGGCTCAACCACTCCATCGCCGCCAAAGATGCCCACGACCTCGTAAAGGACCCAAGGGTGACGGTTGGGAATGCAGCCTGCCGTCAGCCCTATTCCGCCAGCCTTCTGAATGTATCTGCCATGAGCTTTGGCTCCCTGAGCAAAAATGCCATCATGGCGCTCAATGGTGGTGCTGAAATGGGTGGTTTTGCCCACAACACAGGAGAGGGCGGGATCAGCCCTTACCACGAGAAGCACAACGGCGACCTGATCTATCAGTTTGGTACCGGATACTTTGGCTGCCGCACGCCAGACGGGCAGTTTTCCCCCGAGGCCTTCGCCGAGCGCGCGGCTTCTCCACAGGTGAAAATGATAGAAGTGAAATTGTCACAGGGCGCCAAGCCTGGCCACGGCGGCATTCTGCCGGCAGCGAAGAACACACCAGAAATTGCCAAAATCAGAGGGGTGAAAGTGGGGACTTCGGTACTCTCGCCTCCCGGGCACAAGGCTTTTTCCACCCCTCAGGGCCTGGTGGCGTTCATCGGGCAGCTTAGGGAGCTTTCGAAAGGCAAGCCGGTGGGCTTCAAGCTTTGCATGGGCAGTCGTTCGGAGTTCATGGCCATCTGCAAAGCCATGATTGAGGCCGATATCTACCCGGACTTTATCGCTGTGGATGGGGGAGAAGGCGGTACCGGGGCTGCCCCGCCCGAGTTTTCCAATTCAGTAGGCATGCCCTTTCGGGAAGGCCTGGCCACTGCCTATGACATCTTGCATGGATTTGGCATTAAGCAGCACATTAAGCTTTTTGCCTCCGGAAAGATTCTTACCGGTTTCCACATGTTCCGCGCCTTTGCGCTGGGTGCCGACGCCTGCTACAGCGCCCGTGCTATGATGCTGGCGCTGGGCTGCATTCAGGCCTTGGAGTGCAATAAAAACAACTGCCCAACGGGCGTGGCTACCCAACGCCCGGAATTGGTACAAGGTCTGGTGGTAAGCGATAAAAAAGTACGTGTGGCTAACTTTCAGCAGGAAACCATCAAAAACTTTGTGGAACTGCTGGGCGCTGCCGGGCTGGAACACCCGGATCAGATTACCCGCCATCATATTTATCGCCGGATCAGCATGCATGAGGTAAGGCGGTACAGTGATTTATACCCGGAAATACCCGAAGGCTGCCTGCGGGATGAGCATATGATCCCTGCAGACTGGCAGATGGATTGGAAAATGGCCCGGGCCGACCGGTTCTAAGACCCTTCAGATGGCCGTTCATCCTGAGGTTCCGAAATCTTCCTGGGCGAAGGTTCCAGCCTTACATCCCGATAGTGGCGCTTGAGCCAGGTGGCCAGCCCGTCAAGACCAGGGAACAGCACCCGTTCGTTGATGTTGGACTGGTCGAGCTTATCCCGGATTTCCCACTTGAGCTCTGCCGGGATAATGATCTTAAAGTAGCGCACCTTGCGTCCGATCAGCCAGTCACTGAGCAAGGTGTTGGGGTCCGACATCATGGAAAAGACGGCATATTGATTCACAATCCGGTCATCGATTGATGGAGGCTCGAAGAAAACGGCGAAATCGTCATTTTTCAGATTTCCGAGCTTGGACAGGCTGTCCACGGCACGCTCCAGCATCTCAGCGGTAAAGATATGAGACCCTTCCTCTTCTATGATGAGCGCGAGCTGATCGGGCAGATGTAACTTCGAATCTACATAGTTGACCGCCCAGATGACGCCGTCCCGGTCGTAGCGGTTAAAGTCATTGGTAGTGAAATGCAAGGCAACATAGGGCGAGTAAGTCCAGTCGAGCAGGCGGGTGGGCAGGCCGTGGTGCTGAGCCAGCGCCAGCCAGTTCCAGACGGAGGTATACTCTGAGCGGATTTGCTTGTGAGAGTACTTCCGGAAATTGCGCAACAGGTGCTTTTCCAGGTGCGATTCTCCCAACCGGTTGAGGGTGGAAGTCAGCTCGAAATTGATATCCTCCATGCCCCGGTACACATAGCCCGAGCGGAAGCGCTGCAACTGGTCATTCCAGGAGTCATGGTAAAGTATGTCTTGCAGTTCGTTCCAGGTTTTTACCCGGATGGTTTCCCCTTGTGTAAGCATGCTGCAAAGGTAGGGAGATTTCGGGAGGGATGCAGGGGGATACTGACAAAGATGAAAAAAAGCGGCCCAGCCATAAAAGACTGGGCCGCCATTGCCACATCATCATAATTTTTAAAATCGGGTAACTTCTTTGATGTTTCAAAGATAGGGGGCTAATCTGCTGTCTGCAAGGGATTTGTGATCAGTGGTGGGAATTGTGGTGAATGGTTAAGCGTCTTCGCCCCGGGCTTCCAAATACTGATGGATTTCGGTCTTATAACCCCGGCTGGATGCCAGTGCCTCACCGTTGCGCAGGTGCAGCGTGTACTGATTGTTACCCTCGTACTGCACCCGCTCAATAGCATTGGTATTGACCAGGAGGGAACGGTGTATACGGAGGAATTGACCTACAGGCAGGGCATCCGCTACGGATTGTAAGGTCTGCCGGATGAGGTGCCTGCGGGGGGCGGTATGCGCAATCAGGTAGTTGCCATCGGCTTCAAAATACTGTACGTCCAGCACATTGATCTCCAGTGTCCGGCCTTTATCCTTGACTTCCAGAAACTGCAGCCCGGGTATTTGTTGTGCTTCGTGCTGTTTTAGCAGATATACCATCTTCTGGTGCAGCTCAGCATTTTCTCTGGTCTGTATCTGCTCCCGGGCGTGTGCAAGGGCCTGTTCGAAGCGGTCATCATCGTAGGGCTTGAGCAGATAATCCACCGCGTGCACATCAAAAGCCTTGAGTGCATACTGATCATAGGCTGTGACAAAAATGATGAAAGGCAGGGGCTTGAGCGCTTCCTGCTTCAGGACGTCAAACCCATTCAGGTCAGGCATTTCTATATCGAGAAAAACGAGGTCCGGTTGGTAATCCCGGATTTGCCTCAGTGCTTCCCGGCCATTTTTGCATTCTCCAATGCAGAGTACGCCTTCGGCCCGCTCCAGCAGTTTGACAATCCGCGCCCGGGCCAGGGGCTCATCGTCTACGACAAGTGCACGGATGACTTTCATAGCGTTGGTTTTTGTGTGGGAATGGCCAGGGTGACCACAAAGCCTTCGACGGGAGCAGATTGCAACCCGAAGCCGGCCCGCTCCCCGTAGAGCAGGGACAGGCGCTCCCGGACATTCTGAAGCCCAATGCCTTTTTTGAGCAAGGCTGACTGTTCGGCGGTACTGCCTTTTCCATTGTCACGAACCTCCAAAAGGAGCTGCTGTCCATCGGCGATCCGACCGGCAATAGTGATTTTCCCATCTCCGCTTTGACTGGCAAACCCATGTTTGATGGCGTTTTCGACGAGCGGTTGCAGAATCAAGCTCGGTACCTGTACCTGTTGTGCCTGCTCTTCTATATCGAATTCAACTTCCAGCCGGTCCTGAAAGCGGGTCTGCTCTATTTTGAGGTAGTTTTGAATGAACTCCAGCTCTTCCCGCAAGGAGATGAGGTTGCTTTTTTCCTGGTCAAGGACGACTCTCAGGAGGCTGCCCAGGCGGGAGACGATCCGCTGGGCTTCCTTTTTATCAAATTCCATGAGGGCGGAAATGGTATTCAGGGTATTGAACAGAAAGTGGGGCTGTAGTTGCAGGCGGAGGGCATTGAGTTGTGCGCCCGAGAGCTGCGACTGTATTTCTGCCATGGCAATCCGCTGATCGCGCAGCTTCCGCTGAAAGTTGATCGCCGAGTAAATGGTGTAAATGATGCCAAACTCCACCATACGTGAAATCAGGGCAGCAGGAAGGGCACGGAAAATATGCCGGAATGTATCCGCCGAAATCAGCTCCTTGCCGGTAAAATGCAGCATCCCAAAGAACAGAATGTTGGATACCAGTTCGTGCAGGACAGAAAGCCCGAACCCGATCAGCAGAATGCTGCCAATCAGGCGGTAGCGATCCTGATGCTCCTGAGTGCGCCTGATCCAGTGGTGCACGAGCGGAAAAAGGATGCCCCAGGTAGAGTAGTTGGCGACATGCAGCCACAGCCGGGGCCACTCAAACTGATAATTTTCCCGCAGGTAAAGCAGAAATAGGTAGTCTCTAAGGCTCCACAGCAAGCCCAGCCCGATCGCGATCAGGATGGCAATACCCCAGGAAATGGGTGGCTTACGAAGGTTCATAGGGCAAATTTAAGGCAAATCCGCGCACTTGCCTACCGCCATGTGGCCGGCGCTTTGTATTGGGACGATTAGTTGACCACATTTTGCGGAGCCCCTGCCTGAAAGCCCCTGATGTTGTTCAGGGTGATGTCCATGAGGCGCTGCCGGGCTTCCAGCGAGGCCCAGGCCAGGTGGGGCGTGAGGATGCAGTTCGGGGCGCTGATGAGCACATTGCCTTCCTTTGGAGGTTCCGTACTGAGCACATCCAGTGCAGCTCCTGCCAGTTGCCCCTCCTGGAGGGCAAGCTTCAGGTCTGCTTCCTGTAACAGTCCGCCCCGGCCGGTATTGATGAGGTAGGCCGTGGATTTCATGCGCTGCATCAGTTGGGCATTCACAATCTCACGATTGGCCTCAGAAAGAGGGGCATGCAGAGAGATGACATCACTTCGTTCGAACAATTCCTCCAGGCTGACAAACTCCACGCCGGGGCGGGCATCCCGCTCGGGGTGTTTGTGGGTCGCCAGGATTTTCATACCGAAAGCCTGCGCCAGGTCTGCCACCCGTTGCCCGATGCGCCCGAAGCCGTAAATGCCAAAGATTTTTCCAGCCAGTTCAGGTAAGGTGTGCAAGGTATAGGCAAAATCATCGCTGCGCTGCCATTCGCCGGCCTGCACGCTGATGTGGTGTTGGTACACCTTATTCGTTAGCGCCAGCAGGAGCGCAAAAACGTGCTGCGCAACGGAATCCGTACTGTACCCCACCGCATTGCATACCGGAATACCGCGTTCCCGGGCGGCTTGTAAATCGACGTTATTGTAACCGGTAGCGGTGACGCAAATACACTTCAAATTGGGGAGTTGCGCCAGCTCGTTTTTCCCCAACACCACTTTATTGACGAGGAGGATATCCGCCGGCCGTCCCCGTTCCACCACCTGTTCTTTGGGCGTAAAGTCGTGGATTTCGTACTCGCCGAAGTTGCTTAGCCCTTCCCAACTCAGGTCTCCGGGGTTAAGCGTTCTACCGTCAAGCGCTATTATTTTCATAGGATTCGCTGTTTTGTTGTGTCAGGGTGGAAGGTACAAAAAAGCAAAACAGCAATTGTCCTGTGCTATCTTTTCAGTTGTACTTCCAGCCAGGGGGCTTCAAAGGCGTGTCCTTCCGCCAATTGGGAGAACCGTGGGGGCAAGCCTACCGTTATGACCAGTTACACCGGCTCAAGAGGATGGAAAGCTGGGATAATATTACCTTAGGAACCTATGCATGGCAAAGTGGGACGAGCCCCATGAGTACCTACAGAGTAGATACTATAAACTATGATGCGAACGGGAACATATTGAGGCTGTATAGAAAATCCTCCTCCAGCGCTTTGATGGATGACATAGAGTACGATTACCTGCCAAATAATAACTTGATTTTTGAGGTTACCGATAACGTAAGCAGTGGGGCGTTCACAGGGGACTTTGACACTGGGTCAACATCAAAGTATGCGTACGACGGAGCAGGGAATATTGCTGATGACTCGTTAGCGGTAGCAAGGATCGGGTGGAATGCTTACGGAAAGGTTAAGACTGTTAATTATCCAACTAAAAAAATAAGATACACATTTGGTTACGGGCCTGACCAAAACCGGGTGTGGAAACAGTTTCATGACCGGGACAACTCTATAACAAGAAATACTTGGTACGTAAGAGATGCACAGGGCAATGTTCTAGTGCTCTGTCAAGTATCAAACGACGGGTAATCTGTGGCATCTTTTTGCCCAGTTCTGCGTCACGTCCTCGCCTTGGTAGCTAAGGCTACCAGGCTCCGGGCGTTTCTTGATCTGGACAAAAGCCTGCTGACACCTTACTCCGCTTTTCATACTTGACAGAGCACTGGCAGTATACCACCAAGACAGCGATACGGTGACCTGGTCGGAGCAGTATCTATACGGCAGTAGCCGCCTGGGGTCAGTAGAGCCCGATGTGACTTGGCATAACGGCAACGACCTCAACGACACGCCCTACTTCAGCGACCAGGAAAAGCTCTGCATAGGCTGGAAACGGTACGAGATATCCAACCACTCTCCGCTCGCCATAGCCTCTGCGAAGGCGAGTGGGCAATGTCATGGCCGTGCTCAATGACCGCAAATACTACAAAGACACGGATGCCGATGATGAAGCAGAGTACTTCGACCCCGTATTCATGGCAGCTACTGATTATTACCCCTTTGGTTATGAAATGTTGAGCGCCATAGCAACAGCAATCAATGCCGCGAAATCCCGTCTATTTGGCGGGGCCGGGCCGAAAGTATAACTTTGGAGACTACCGCTACGGTTTCTCCATTCCAGTTTGGGGTTAAGGGGCCCTAAACTGGAATCCGGAGAATGATTCCGACGGCGAGTTTCTCCGTTCGCCATAGCAAGGCGCAGGCGGAAGTTCTTTTTTAAGCGTTTGTCCTCAATTCATTGTCCCTTTTCGCTGTGTGACAAAGTCATTGTATATGCTTTTCAGGAATCTAAGGCAAAATAAAAAGGAAGAACAAATTTATGGCTAATATGAAATAAATTTCCAGAATGAAGATTATCACTCTTCTGCTATTTACGATA
>NZ_JALEGS010000069.1 GCF_022763345.1 Phaeodactylibacter sp. | reverse complement strand
TGCCCAGGATGACGCGCTCTACGTGGCTTTCACCACCCGCTACATCAACGTGGATAAAGTACATGCCCGCCTGCTGATTAGACAGGTCGAAACGCTCGGTTACATTCTCAACAGCATCAATCTGACGCTCTTCGATGAGCTGGCCTACTGCATTCATAATGCGGATATTGGCTTCCTGGCCAAAGATGGAGCCCAGGTTCACGTTCACATCACCCGCAGTTGGGTTCGGGAATACGCTGATTTCGTTCAGTGTAGTCTCGCTCGTCAGGTTGCCAGGTGTAGACAAGCTGTTGTTGCAGTTGTCAGTCAGGCCTTCAATCCTAACATTACAAGCAGAATTCTCCTGATCATAGATGAAGAGATCCACTACTTCACCAGCCTGGAAAGGACCAACGAAGTACCTTCTTGGGAAGAATACGTTCTGAAGCGCAGGCTGCCCACCGCTATTGGCAATTGTTACCGTGTTGGCGCTGCCCAGGCTACCCAGGTTCACCATGATCATGAATACGCCGTTGTTGCAGTAAGGTACGACCGTGGCAGATGCGATAGGTGCAACACAGTCAGGACCTGGATCTGTACAGAAGAAGGTCGTTTCTGAACCACCGAATGCACCACCTGAGCCAATTACATTACCATCGCTATCAGTGAGGGAGTAGCTGCCCTCACCATAGTCGCAGCAAATACCATCACCGAAGCTGTCGAAAATGGTAAACTCATAGCAGCCTGGATCAAGGCAGAAGTCTTCTACGTTTGTTGTAAAGTCATCCGCAGAAGAAAAACCACCATCGGAATCGATCAGAGTACCGTCAAGATCAGTAAGCTGCCAGGAAGTCTCAGCTGCGAAGTCATCAAAATTGAGGGTGAGCTGGAAGCTTTCACAAGTCACCTGGCAAGGCGCGCAGGAACCACCGCAGTCAACGCCGGTCTCATCGCCGTTCTGAATGCCATCGTCACAAGTCGCACATGGCGCGCAGGAACCACCGCAGTCAACGCCGGTCTCGTCGCCGTTTTGAATGCCATCGTCGCAGGTGGGGTCGTTACCACCGCCACCGCCGTCGGTGACAACGATTTCGTAGTCTTCTGAGTCTTTGAAGCTACTAGTATTGTCAGCATTACATGGGCCTGGTACCGGACCAAAGAAGTCCAGAACAACACGCATGCGGTAAGTACCTGGTGTACTCGGCATAGTAACCGTGTTGGAGCCACTGGGAGCAGAATTCTCATCAAAAATTGCGCCAGCAGTAGTAACATCCTCAATAAGACCAAGATCTAGTGAAGTCTCAAAAACAAAATCATTGTCGAAATCAAAGTAGATAACAATAGCTTCATCAAAGCCAAAGTCAGAATCGGTAAAGACTTCAACAGTAAAGTCCACAGCCTCGCCAGTGGTGACATTAGCCGTTGCATTAATGGTGTTAGCAGTGCTTACGCCGAATGCGGTGCTATGGTTTACATCAGCAAAAGTTACATTCGTGATCCATTCGTCATCCGCTGCGTTGATGGGACCCTCGCAATACTGTGCCTGAAGCGCTGCCGGAGCCAGAGCAAAAAGCCCAAAGGCAAAAACAGCCAAACAACAGGATAAAGTGTAATTTAATCTCTTCATAGAGTTTGAAGGTTTTTTATTAAAAAATTGAATGAGTTAAATATGATCTAGCCAATGCTGCAATTCCGGGGGGTAAGATACGTTAGTGGGGAACTGCACACATCAGCAGGAACATTTATTTTATTTGCCGGGATAGACAATAACCAAACGCTAGCAACAGTAACTTGCAAACGGAAGTCTAAGTCAGCTGAATCGATCCAGCATGAACGGCATTCATAAAGAGCAGATTTCTACCCTTTCTCAGTATGTTATGTAGGACAGCCTTATTAGTAGGGGGGAGATTTTGACAACTATCCGTCAAATATAGCAAATACTTTAATAAAAGTAAACTTGCCAGTGAACAAAATTTTTATTTTTCGCTATGGAATGTTCAAATGTAAGTTTACTGCTGCATTACGCAGTCGATAATTGCGTTGAGCTTGCATTAATTCAGGTGGAGGGTATCTCCCGGCAATAGTACATTAAGCTCCAGTCCGCGTCCGCCCAGCAGACTGTCCTGAACCGTGGTGTGCCCGCTGCGGTGGCGGAGGGTGATCACCTGATAGCCACCGAAGACGGTTGCTAAATTCCCATTTTCCACCAAAATTGCGGTAGACTCATCAATGCCAATACCTATTTGACCGGGGTGGTCCAGTACGACCGTGATCAAACGGTTCATGCGCATGCGCCAAATGAAGTGTTGATCAATAATGGTGGTATGGAGCAGCCCCAGTCCTTCAGCAATTTCCATGTTGTTGGATTCGATGGTACGGAAGTTGCCAGTATATTCCGGGTGGCGCTGCTCGTTGCCGGTGATCATTTTTTTACTCATCACGGCTGCACCGGCACTGGTCCCGGCAATGGTTGCACCAGATTGGTAAGCCTCATGTATGGCATCGTACACCGGGCTGTTGGCCACCACTTCCATGAAACGGTTCTGGTCCCCGCCGGTAATGTAGATTAGGCGGGCATTGCGTAAAGAGTCTACAGCTGCCTCTGGGTATTCCCCTTTCCGGAAGTTGTAGCGGCTGAATTTGGATGGGGCCAGGCCGAGGTCAGTGAACTGTTTTATGGCGTAAAAAGCGGCCGTATCCGGCTCTCCGCTCGACATGGGCAGGATGACACCATAGCCTTGTTTTTCGATTCCTGAGGCATCAACCAGGTCCTGCACCAAGGCAGGAGGCCGCTTACCGCCGCCAATGATAAAAAGTTTGCCCTTTGGTACATCCGTTACCGGAGTGGCAGTCGTTTCTGCTGATGGCCCTGCGGGCTCCTGGGCACAATGAACAAAGAGGAGGCTAAGAATCAGTATCCTTAATACAAAGCGCATCACATTTCCTGATTTGGTTTGAGGTCAAAGTAAGGGTTCTTTTCCGATTCGGTCATCCATTTGAGCAACAAAATCTGCTCCTTTTATCCTACCCAGCCACAGCATAGCCAGAATTGCAGGCGGGCAAAGCCGGTAGCAGTTTTTTCGAATTACAGGAAATTCTCAGGTCAATTTTGCAGGTATTGTTTTCGAAAGCCTATTTTTGTCCACTGCAAGCGGCCATATTAGTATTTTTTATTACCTTAGAAAAAAGCCACCAATAAACGGAATATGGGAAAGGTCATTTCATTATTGAATCACAAAGGCGGCGTAGGCAAAACGACGAGTGCCATCAACATCGGAGCGGGTTTGGTCGAACTGGGGAAACGGGTGCTGTTGATCGACCTTGACCCTCAGGCCAATCTCACGCTGGCGCTTGGCGTACCGCGCCCTCCCGTTACCATCTACGAAGCCATGCGTGGAGAATCGGGCCTGCAACCCGTGACGGCAAAAGAAAACCTGGATGTGGTGGCTTCCACGCTGGACCTTTCCGGAGCAGAAATGGAGCTGATCAATGAAGCTGGCCGGGAATTTATCCTACAGGAACTTTTTGACCCGTTTTTGGAAGAATATGACTTCATTATTATCGATTGCCCGCCATCCCTGGGCTTGCTTACGCTGAATGCCCTTACCAGCAGCGATTTCGTTATGATCCCGCTTCAGACTGAGTTTCTCGCTATGCAGGGGCTGGCTAAAATCAAGCAGGTTATACAAAAGGTAAAGTTTAGGCTGAATAAGAAACTACAGATCGGCGGCGTTATTGCCACCATGTACGACAGCCGCAAGGTCCTCAACCGGGATGTGGTCGAGACGATAACAAAGTACTTTGGCAATCTGGTTTTCGAAACCAAAATCCGGGATACCGTAGCTCTGGCTGAGGCACCCGCACAACGCAAAGACATCTTTGCCTACAGCCCCAGCAGTTCCGGCGCGAAAGACTACCTGGATCTCAGCAAGGAACTATTGCAGCGTATGGAGCAGTTTGACCAAATGATGGCGGAAAAGAGACAGTAGGGTATCTATCAGCTTTTAAACTTTTGATCGTGAGCAAAAAGAGATTTACAGAAGGCATGGAAAGCCTCTTCGGGCCAACCAACGAGCAGGAATCGGACAAGGGCTGGTTGGGTGCTCATGAGGCCGAACAACAGGATGCCCACGACCAAAACAATAAGCGCTCCACCTCCGGTAAGAACTTTGCGGATGACTTGCAGTCTTTCCTACAGGAAGCCTTTGATGATTCTATGGAACGGCAGCTCGAAGAACGGCAAAGACGGGATGAAGCCGCCCCGGCTACGCCGAGTGTCAAAAAGAAGCAACGCCGGCCAATGGCGGGCCTCGACGCACTCATCCGGAGTACGGTAGACCCACAGCCCGAACCTGAAGAAGACCGTAGCCGCCCCAAGCGGATTACCCTTTCTTTTGACCCGGTTAAGCTCGAAAAACTTAAGAGCATTGCCCGCAACCAAAGGGCGCTGCTCCGCGATGTAATTGATGAAATTGTCGAGGACTACCTCAACCGCATGGAAGCTAATTCCTGATTTCATGCTTATTCCCTATCCTTATCGCTAAATTACTGGTTATTATAGACTAATGGGCTGGACTTCGATGGGTAAAGCCGGTACCTTTGCAGTACCCTGACCTGCAAAAGGTGCAGCCGTACAGCCATGAACTGCCCCGGCTGCCACTGCCTAACGAGTAACCCGACAAAACCATGAGGACCCATGCACACCTGGCACGGATTTACGTGCTGCTTTCCATTATTTTTTTATTGCCTCTCGGGCTGCAGGGGCAGCAACTTCAGGAGCGCCCCAAAGTAGGCCTTGTGCTCAGTGGCGGCGCGGCTAAAGGCATGGCGCACGTTGGCGTTTTAAAAGTCCTGGAAGAAGTAGGCATTGAACCTGATATCATCACCGGCACCAGTATGGGCAGCGTTATTGGCGGACTATACGCGATCGGGTACCGGGCAGACTCCATGGAAACTCTATTGCTGCAGCAGGATTGGGAGCAGGTGTTAAGTGACCGCATTGAGCTGGAGAATGTCATTCTGGAAGAAAAAGACTACTTCGAAAACCAGCTCTTTGAAATTGGGTACAAAAACGGTCAGTTTATCCCGCCTTCCGGATTGATTTACGGGCAGCAGGTGGACAATCTGCTCAGCCGGCTTGCCATTCCTGCATATAGAACTGAAGACTTCCGGGATTTCCCAATCCCTTTCCGCTGCGTGGCTGCTGATATCGTAGAAGGTCAACCAGTAGTGCTGGATAGCGGCGACCTGGCCGGTGCAATGCGGGCGAGTATGGCGATCCCCACTGCTTTTACGCCAGTGGAACGGGAGGGGCAGATTTTGATTGATGGCGGGCTGATCCGCAATTTTCCGGTGGAGGAGGCCAAAGCCTGGGGTGCGGACATCATCATTGGGGTTTATACCGGATATGTAAAAGCGGATGCCGATAAGCTTCATAACTTTTCCAAAATCCTTATGCAATCGGGCTTTCTGATGAGTGTAAAGGACGCTCAGGAACAAATGCCTATGGTGGACCTCTACATTGAGCCTGATCTGAGGAAATACGGTGCGCAGGATTTCAGTAAGGCTGACTCCATCATGGCAAAAGGGGAACAGGCTGCCCGGGCGATGCTCCCTGAACTCCAGGCCTTGAAAATGAGGCTCGATTCACTGGGTGCACATCAGGCGGCCCACCGGATGAAGGCACCGGAAACGCTTTGCTTTGAGCAAATCCATGTGCGAGGCAATGAGCGCTACACAGCCGAGGAAATCATTGGGCGCAGCGGGCTGGAATCCGGGCAAAGCTACCCTCCGCAGGCTATTGAAACAGCCATCAACCGGCTCGTGGGGACCAATAAGTTTGAAAAAGTCACCTTTCAGCTGGAGCAGGAAGCCAGGGAAACGGTACTGGTCCTGCAGTGCCTGGAAAGAGCGCCTACGGTGTTTAAGACCGCCATAAACTATGACAACTACAGCAGCGCTGGCTTCCGGTTTAATATGACGAGCCGGAATGTACTATTGCCAGCATCCCGGCTAATGATCAACAGTGTGGTGGCGGAGAACTACCGGTTTCAGCTAAATTATCTGAAGTATCTTGATGAGGCTCAGGCCTTAGCCTGGGTAACCGATGTGCAACTGACCCGGGATAAAATCCCGATCTTCCAGAACGGCACCCAAAACGAAGAATACAGCCTTATTGAGGCTGTTATAGACCTGCATGTACAAAAGCGGCTGGGCACTAATACCGCACTAAGCTTAGGCGTACAGCAGGAAAACCTCATTTTCCGCCCTAAAGTCGGAGCCGGGCTGCTTTTTAACCGGCTAAGCTATACGAATTACAACCTGTACACCCGACTGGAGCACAATAGCTTAAATCGGAATATTTTCCCGACCGAAGGCACCCGGCTTTCTTTGGAGCTCAAAGGGTTGCGGAACGGCGGGTACGAAGTAAGCGGGCTTAACCCTGAGGCAGGGCTGAATGGTGACTCGCTGTTCTCCTTCAAGCCTTACACCAAGCTTAGTTTCCGGGCGGAGCGTTTTCTGCCACTGAGTGGCAGAGCCTCTTTGAAAGCCAGTGCATTTGCCGGGTTGGTGACCAATCCCAGCAATACCTTTGGGGATTTCTTCCTGGTGGGCGCACCTGAGGCCCTGACCCGCCGGTCGATTCCATTTTACGGGTTGAATACCAACCATCTCGTCGCCCAGGCAGCGGTTGGGGCAGGCTTAGGTTACCAGCATTTTTTCCGGCGCAATATGTTTTATGCATTGGACGCCAACGCTGGCTTTTTTGACGAGCCCGACCGCGCGGGTGAGGACCGGATCGACCTACAGCAGTTTATTCTTGGCCTGGGGCTGACCGGAGGCATCAATACCATCATTGGACCGGTTAAGATGACCCTGATGTACCCGTTTGCCGGAAATGTGAATACCTCACAGGAGCTGAGGTTATTCCTTTCCATCGGGCACCGGTTTTGATTGTTAGACTTGATGTGTCGGGGAACATTACAGGGTTAAAATGGCTCTTTTCCCCACTGCACTGACCCGATACATCAAGTCTTTTTGGTGAAACAAAGGCGGCCGCATCAACAAATTGTTGACAAACATAAAGGAACAATCAAACAGAATCGTTATAATTGCCGCAATTAATGCCTATTTTTGTAAACAGTTACCCCAATACCGACCAATCTGGCTAAGGGGAATGAGTGACGGAGAAAAATAAATGATTCAACTTTGATTCAATTATTTCCGTCAACCAACTAAGAAAGTTACTGATTGAGCATGGCGGCAAAAAAGCGCAAGAAAAAAGGGCAACTGAGCCTGAAGCTGGGAATTAACGATGAGCGGATACCGAAACTGGTAGGCATTCTGTTGCTATTCCTGGGGCTGTACTTCATTATTGCCTTTACCTCCTACCTGTTTACCTGGGCACTGGACCAGGACAAAGTGTTGCGTTTTTCCTGGAAGCTGCTGCTCGACAATACCGAAGAGATGGCCAATTGGCTGGGCAGGCTGGGGGCTATCGTTTCCAATATGTTTTTTTATTGGGGCTTTGGGCTGCCTTCCTTTGTGATCGTAGCTATACTTATGGTCAGTGGGCAGGGGCTGGTCCGCAGGCAACATCTAAGTATGTACTGGCCGAAATTCCGGCTCTGGATTTTGCTGATGCTGATTTTCAGTGTATTCCTGGAGTTTGTAGCAGGCGACGCGGCTTTCCCGTGGGGCGGTGCCTTCGGGGAGGCGGTCAGCGAATGGCTGATCAGCTTTGTAGGGACCGCCGGCATGATCATCCTTTTGGTTTTCCTATTGGTAGGCGTACTGGTTTGGAATGTGAATCCGAATTTCAACGAAATGACGCCTCAGGGTGCCGTTAAAGATACGCAGCAGTATATTAATGATTGGTTTAGTGGCCGGCTTCCTGGCAAGAAGCCTTCAGCAGCTGGTAGCAGCGGTTCTTCTCAAGACCGCCCCAGACCAGAAACCCTGCGCCCGGGCAGTTCGGAAAGCCAATCTGCCCCTAGCCCTATTGAGCCGCCATCCAAAGCACCGCAGCCTAAAACGCCTCCCAAGCCACACCAGCAGGACCTAAGTTTTGAGTTAGTGGAAGATGTTTCCGTGGACAAACCGGAGCCCCTTACTGCTGAAAACAGCGAGCTGGAAATCAAAGATCCGGCCGCCGCCGCTGCCAGTGATGCGCATAAGCCGCCCCTCTCGGTCACTCAGGAAAACCAGGACCACAGCGAGCCTTATGACCCTACACTGGAGCTTTCCAGTTACGAATACCCGGTCAGCAGCCTGCTCAAGGATTACTCCGGGCAACGGGTGGAGATTGACCGCTCTGAGCTGGAATCGAATAAAGAGCAGATCATTGAAACCCTGCTGAACTATAAAATTGAGATCACGAAAATCCGGGCTACCATCGGGCCGACAATCACACTGTACGAGATTGTACCAGCTCCTGGCGTTCGCATTTCCAAGATTAAAAACCTGGAGGACGACATTGCCCTGAGCCTTGCCGCACTGGGTATCCGGATTATTGCGCCTATTCCCGGACGGGGCACGATCGGTATTGAAGTCCCCAACCGCAAGAAACAGATTGTCTCCATGCGGGAAGTACTGGTATCGGATAAGTTTAAGCGGGCGAAAATGGACCTGCCGATTGCGCTGGGCAAAACCATTTCGAATGAAGTTTTTGTAGTGGACCTGGCCAAAATGCCCCACTTGCTGGTAGCGGGTGCGACCGGACAGGGTAAATCGGTAGGGGTGAATGCCATTCTGATTTCTCTGCTTTACAAAAAGCACCCTTCTCAAGTCAAATTGGTGCTGATTGACCCTAAGAAAGTAGAATTGTTCCCCTACAGTAAGCTGGAACACCACTTCCTTTCCTTCCTCCCCAATCAGGAGGAGCCAATTACTACGGAGACGAACCGGGTAGTGCATACGCTGAATTCCATGACCATTGAGATGGATCAGCGATATAACCTGCTGAAGAAAGCAGCGGCACGGAACATACGGGAGTACAATGAGAAGTTTGTACAACGGCGTTTGAACCCCAATAAAGGGCACCGGTTCATGCCGTTTATCGTGCTGGTTATTGATGAATTTGCAGATATGATTATGACGGCGGGCAAGGAAGTGGAACTGCCGATTGGCCGTTTGGCACAGCTTGCCCGCGCGGTAGGTATTCACCTGATTATTGCCACACAGCGTCCATCGGTGAATATTATTACCGGTGTGATTAAGGCGAACTTCCCGGCACGGATTGCCTATAAAGTCTCCTCCAAGGTCGACTCCCGGACGATCCTCGATGCCGGTGGTGCCGATCAGCTGATTGGGCAGGGTGACATGCTGTTGTCCGTAGGCGGGGAAATGGTCCGCCTGCAGGGTGCCTTTGTGGACACGCCGGAGGTGGAACGGGTCATTGACTTTATTGCCGATCAACGGGGCTATCCGGAGCCGCACTACCTGCCCGAATTCCATGGCGATGATGAAGAAATTGAAGGCTCTGCCGGGCTGACCTACGCCGACCTGGACGAGATGTTTGAGGATGCTGCCCGTTTGATTGTACAGAATCAGCATGGCTCCACTTCTATGATCCAACGGCGTTTGAAGCTGGGCTACAACCGCGCCGGACGGATTATGGACCAACTGGAAGCATTGGGAATTGTAGGCCCCAGTGAAGGCAGCAAGGCACGGGAAGTTTTGGTGTATGATGAGATGGAGCTAGAGAAATATCTGGAGGATATCAGGAACAGGAATTAAAAGCTCCCGGCAAAACATGAACACCTCTTCATGTTTCGCTGTTGTTTGGATAGAGCAGTGCTGATATTCAGGCTGCCTAACCAAAACAAACTACTTTATGCATATCCATCAGTTTTATGATGAGGGGCTGGCACACGCCTCCTATGCGATTATTGATAGTGGGAAAATGGCATTGGTCGACCCCGCACGTGACCCTCAGCCTTACATTGCCTATGCTAAGGAACACGGGGCAGATATTGTCGCCGTATTTGAAACGCACCCCCACGCAGACTTTGCGAGCAGTCATCTGGAATTTCATGAAACTATTGGGGCGGTCGTTTATGTGCACCCGGACATGGGCGTTTCCTATCCGCATGTAGCACTTAAAGACAAAGAAACGATAGAACTTGGGGCGTTGAAAGTTCAGGCTTTGCATACGCCGGGGCACTCACCGGACCACCATTCTTATCTGCTGCACGACAAGCATGGGAAGCCACATGCCATTTTCACCGGGGATAGCCTGTTTATTGGCGATGTCGGCCGGCCTGACTTGCGGGAAGATGCAGGGAAATTTAATCTGACCCGTTCGGAGCTGGCGGGAAAGATGTACGAAACCATGCAGTCCGTTTTCAAGCACCTGCCCGATGAAGTTACCGTTTACCCGGCGCATGGTGCCGGCTCACTGTGCGGTAAGAACATGAGTAATGAGACGGTAAGCACGATCGGTGAGCAACGTAAGACGAACTGGGCCTTTTCTGAAACGGATAAGACGGCGTTTGTAGAAGAGCTGTTGTCCGGGCAGCCCAATGTACCGAAATACTTCCCCTTCTCTGTGGAAGAGAACCGGCGGGGAGTAGCAGCCTACCGTAGCAGCCTGGAAAAAGTGGCAAGGGTACAAAGGGAAGATGACCTGCAAAAGGATATTCTAGTGGTAGATACCCGTCCTGCCGATCAGTACAAAGCAGGGCACCTCAGCAACAGTATTAATATACCGGATGGCGGGAAATTTGAAACCTGGCTGGGCACACTGCTGGCTCCTGGCACTGCATTTTATCTGGTTGCGGGCTCTCAGGAAGGTCTAAAGACTGTCATGGAAAAAGCCGCGAAGATCAGCTACGAGCAATTTATCAAAGGCGTCTACCTGCTGACTGAGGCAACGGCAAATGGTCATATTCAATCTGCAGATCTGGAAAAAGTAAAATCCGACCCTGAAGCTTATACCATCCTCGATGTGCGGAGCCCGAAAGAGCATGAGCAGGAACCCGCATTTGAGTCCAGCATTAATGTCCCTTTGGATCAGCTACTCGACAAAGCCGGACAGGTAGGGAACGGCAAACCCATTGCTGTACACTGCGCCGGCGGTTACCGGTCTGCCATTGCAGCGAGCATACTGGAGCGTGCACAGGAAAACGAAGTTTTGGATATCGGTGACGATATCAAGAAAATCTTAAGTTAATAAGGCTCCGTAAACTCGAATGACTCAACCGGGATACCATCTTTCAGGGGCTTGCGATAAGCGACATGTATGCGGTCTACATTCACATTCAGTTTTTGGTAAACACCAACTGCTTCGAAGTTGTGAGCCCGTACTGTAGTCAGGTACATTTGTGGATACCGGTGGATGTTTCGGGTATTAGCCATGTGCTCAACGATAACGGCATATGCCCCTTTGTTTTGAAAATCCGGGTGAATACCGAATCCAATGCCTTTGGCGATGAATTGTTTCTTCATCGCCTTTTTTATAAGCAAAATGGGGATTTTCCACCAGGAAAGCTTGCCTTTGGCAAAACGAACGAGTTCGTTTATATCAGGCAGCACTGCGCAGAAAGCTGCGGGCTTGCCATCAAAGTAGGAAATAGAAAGGGTATTCGTATCTGCAATCGCTTTGGCTTCCAGCAGAATTTTCTGGACCTGCTCAGGCTGTAGTGGCTTAAAGTGCCCGTATTTGCTAAAGGCGGCATTGTATATTTCACAAAAGTCTTTGGTGTACTGCTCCAATTGGCCGTAGTCCAGGTTTTTGGTTTCAATATTTGATCTTTGCTTCAGGCGTTTGACCACATTACGGAGCCGTTCTACCGGGATGGCATTGCTTTCGCCGCGGAAAGTCAGGATTTGTTCGTACGGAATAAAACCCCAGTCTTCAAAAAACCGGCGGTAATACTTTGGCTGATAATTTTCCTGGAATAAGGGCGGATAGAACCCCTTCACGAGCAGTCCCCAGAACTTTTCGCGTTCTCCAAAGTTGACAGGCCCATCCAATACGGTAGCCCCCCGGGCTTCCACCCATTCCCGGGCTTTTTCGAAGAGCGCGAAGGCGTAGGTTTCGTTTTCAATGCATTCAAAAAAGCCCAGGCCACCGATGGGGTGTTCCTGCATTTTATTTCGGGTATGGTCCATAAACGCTGCAACCCGCCCTACAAGTTGACCGTTGTCATCGCGAAGGGTCCAGCAAACCGCTTCCCCATCCTTAAAGGTATCATTGACTGTGGGGTCAAAGACCGCCTCGATATCTCCCTGTAGAGGAGCAATCCAGTTAGGATCGTCTTTGTATATGATGTGCGGGACCCGGTGAAAGTCTTTCCAATCCTGCTTCGAGCGAACTTCAGTAAACTTCATATGCCTTTAAGTTAATGGAGCAGCTATTGAAGGGTGCCACTACCCTATCCCGCGAAGGTAGCGTAAATTCGCTTTTTCTAAAACAATAATATCTAATGCCGGCTCGGGCGCAAAGCCGTAGGCCCGCTGCACAGGTCGTTACCTGACAGGGGCCTACTGCATAAACCCAACTTGCTATACCCATGCATTACGCGCTCTTTGAGTCGCAAGTGGGTTTGGATTTGGTCAATTGGGGTTGCTGTTCTTATGCCGCTTCTTCCATCTTCTTGCGGTCAAGCAGTACAAACTCCTGCACTACGACCTGCGGGGAAATGCGCTGCACGCCGTTCTTGTCCTCGTAGGAGTTGTAGGTCAGTTTGCCTCGTACCGCGACTTCACTACCTTTCTTACAGAGATTGCCCATCACTTCTGCCAATTTGCCCCATGCTATACAGCGGTGCCACTCGGTGGTGGTAATCCGGTCGCCGCGCTTGTTGCGGTAGCTATCGTTGGTAGCCAGCGAGACATTAGTGAGCGTCTTCCCGTTTGCTGTCTGAATCATTTTCGCATCTTGTCCTAGGAAACCAATAAGGGTTACACTGTTTCTGATTCCATTCATGATTTTTTGGTTTTTTGAAGGCATAAGCCCTCCATCTACTGCTGAGCAGTAGCTAATGATTAAATAATAAGAGTTAAAGAAAAAAATAGGGGTTATACAGAGTAGCGGCGTAGGAGCCAGCTTAATTAATGGGCATAAATTCGCTTACAATAACTTCTGAGACGTAGCGCTTCTTGCCATCTTTGCCTTCAAAGGTGCGGTGGGCAAGTTTGCCTTGTATGGCTACCTGCTTGCCTTTCTTGAGGAGCACCTGCATGATTTCAGCAATGCTGTCCCAGCCAACCAGGTTGTGCCACTGCACGTCCACGACTTTTTCGCCATTCTTGTTTTTAAAGACTTCACGGGTGGCGAGCGTCGCACGGGCGATGGACTTGCCTTCGCCCAGCTGCTTGAATTCAATTTCTTTGCCCAGGTTACCAATCAATTGTACGTGGTTGCGTAAGTTGTTCATGACTAATTGTTTTTTGGTGATGAAATATGTTGTTGAAAACTGACATCACAAAGGTGGGGGCAAACGCAAGCTTTAGTCGACAAATAAATGGTTACTTCCGTTTGTACTCGCTTGTATCCGTTTGAAAACTTTTAATAGATACCAAATAATTGGAAACCAACTACTTATAAAATATAAAGTCTTTCAACTTTTTTTCTTTTTTTTCAGGCTTAGGCGTTTACGGCAACTTATTCGCAATACGAATTGGCTTGCGCCTGTCCTGACAAGCTATGCTTCGTCAGTGGCCGATGCCGCAAACCAATTCCCAGCGTAAATGCTGACCTGTCTGCCGAAGTACCGACACAAAGGCGGGCATTGAGTAGGTGGGCGTAAACCAAATTGTCGCAGCTGACGTGGATTTTTTTTAGGTAAATCTTTCGATCGATAAGTGCGACCCCGCTGGGGTCGATTCCAAGATTTAAGCTCGTTTTTTACTGATGTACGACCCCCAATAGGGGTCGACTATTAGTAAAAAAAACAGCAATCAATATTTTTAATTGACGCCGTAGGTGTCAAACAATACCGAAGAAAATGAGAGCCGATGCGACAATCCGGTTTGCGCCCGAGTAGGTTTGCTGCTCCGATCTTTATCGGAGACCACTTAATCGTCAGTTAAGAATAGGGTTGAGGGATTTTTGGCGAGGAGCAAGCCTAAACCCTCAAGTTCAATTTTATTGCCCCCGTATCATTTCCACCTTTTTCGTACCTTCCGGCAAACTCAACCAAGATAAAACCATGACAAATGTAGGCGTGATTGGAAGCGGAGCCATGGGCAGCGGGATTGCACAGGTGGCAGCGACTGCCGGGCATACGGTATTCCTTTACGACAATAATCCGGCGGCTTTGCAACGCTCAAAGGACAAGCTGGAAAAAATTATGAACCGCCTGGTGGAAAAAGGGCGGGTGGATGAGGCTACAGCGCAGGCGATTCAGAGCCGTATTCATTACGTTGACAGCTTGTATGATTTCAAAGAGCCCGGGATGGTCATTGAGGCAATTGTTGAGAACCTGGAGGTCAAACGCAATGTCTTCGAACAATTGGAGTTGATTGTGCCTAAAGATTGTATTATTGCCACCAACACTTCTTCGCTTTCCATTGCTGCTATTGCTGCGGTATGCAAAGACCCTGGCCGGGTACTTGGCATTCATTTCTTCAACCCCGCTCCTTTGATGAAACTGGTGGAAATCATCCCGGCTATACAGACGGATTCCGCTGTTTTAGAACAAGCCTGTGAGCGGATTGAAAGCTGGGGTAAAATTACGGTGGTAGCGAAAGATACGCCCGGGTTTATCGTCAATCGGGTGGCCCGGCCTTTCTACGGAGAGGCGCTGCGTATCCTTGAAGAAGGACTGGCGGATGCCGCTACCATCGACTGGGCGATGACAGAAATCGGAAAGTTTAAAATGGGGCCATTTACCCTGATGGATTACATCGGTAATGATGTGAATTATACGGTTACGGAAACGGTCTTTCAGTCCTTCTTTTTCGACCCACGGTATAAGCCTTCATTTACGCAAAAGCGGTTGTCGGAGGCAGGCTATCTGGGCCGAAAGTCGGGAAGAGGTTATTATGATTACCGGGATGGAGCACAAAATCCGGAGCCCGATAAGGATAAGAAGCTGGGGCAGGAAATCGTGTGGCGGATTCTGGTCATGCTGATCAACGAAGCAGCCGACGCCCTTTACCTCAATATTGCCTCCCGTGAGGATATCGATTTGGCGATGACCAAAGGCGTGAACTATCCGAAAGGGCTACTGCAGTGGGCGGATGAGAAAGGCATCCACCACTGCGTGGAAACGATGGACCGTTTGCATCATGAATACCTGGAGGACCGGTACCGTTGCAGCCCGCTGTTGCGGAAAATGGCGAGAGATGGGATGAAGTTTTATGAGGAAGCAGAATAATCGTTATCTAAATCTTTGCGGCCATTCAGAAAATAGAAAAGCCTCTGACCATTATACTTATGGTTCAGAGGCTTTTTATTGAATCATTTCCCACCCCAGATCAATCGTTGTACACCCTGCCGGTTACCACTCTGCAATCTAATGAGGTAGACACCTGAAGGCATTCCTTGCCTCTCCAGTACCGTATTGTATGCTCCTTCTAAGTCCTGAGTTCTAACTAAACGCCCAAGCACGTCATAAAACTCAACTTTATCAATAGGCAAATCAGCACTTAAATGCACCAGTCCATTGGCGGGGTTTGGGAATAGATTAAAGGCTGTTTCAGGGATCAGCATACGATCAAGGTTAGTAACTATTAGTCCTCCCGTTATAGTATCATTGCTATAGTTAACATCAAGGTAATGATTAGGCCCAAAAGTGTTAAAAGTGTAAACTATACTATCAGTGATAATTGGCTCCGAGGTAGAAAAGTTATGCCACAACGTATCCTCAACGATTTGAACATCACCAGGGTGCATCACCAAATCAGTCATTTTGCGATACCCTGGTATACTGCACCAATCGTGACGGGTATTCCATTCCAGTACAAATTCATTGATTATTCCTTCACCGTAATTTTCAATTTCGACATTTTGCCGGAAAGCAATACTATAGTTGTAAGTTTCTCCGCTGACTTCCACATCTTCTTCAATGTTGAGCAATTCTAAATCTATGCTGCGGATCCCAAGATCATAAGGATGCTGAAAAGTGAATGATGAAGGAGTAGCTTTTTTCACAAAACCTCTCCTTCCATTATCCAACCGTCCGGATACTAAGAAAGTGTCTTGCCGAAACGGTTCAACTGCAAAGATTTCTACGCCCTCTATTTCCCAATCGATTAGCAAGTCAAAGGTCTCTGTCTGCCTATTGAATAGCCAAGCTTTAAAATCTGGTTCGCCGGGTATGTATACGAGTGGCTTGTCCTCGTAAGTAGTTAGTCGAATTTGCGTTGCATCGCCATTTGGTAGTGGCCAAACTCCCGTAGACAGATCGGCTCCAATATGGAAAAGGCTTCCTTCACTGATAAACCAAAACACACCATCCGCTGCTGTCATAGCAGTAGCTTCATGCTCCATAGATAACAGAATACTATCCGCTGCCCAATCTACTATCGCCACTTCTGTAGAGGTAGAAACGCCCAAATTGGTTCCAGGTAGATCAATAACTCCTACTAGAGAATCAATATCAATATCTACGGTTTGAGGAAAAAGGGTTCCACTAGCTTCCAATTTCATTAAGCCAATAGTTGTGGTGAAGAATACTGTTCCGTCTTCGTCAACTGCAAGGATTGGGCAAGTATTATCTTGCTCTCGTGGCTCAACCACAAAGATCGGGGCGTTATCCAAACAACTGAAATAGGATGCTGATGCCAGCAGATTACCAGAGGCATCAAATTTCCCTACTTTTGAAATCAGGGTGGGCCCCAGGAAGCAAGGTTCGATACCGAGCACAATGAGCGTATCCCCATGCCATACAGCCTCTACTGGTCTGGACACGTCTTCCTCTTTTATGCCGATTGCCCAACTCTGAATAGGAGATAAATCTTTTTGCCAGTAGAAACTACTTGGAGCCTGACAATCATCGACAACACTATTGACTATCCACGCAGTTGATATTGAAGAAAAAAACTGCTCTCCATTGGTACATAAATAAGGATGGTCGACTTCTGAGGTGAGCTCATGAAAGAAATAGTCCATTCGGTCTTCCTGTCCGGTGAGCAAGGAGGTTAACCCACAAAATAATAGGGTAAGCGCGTATTTCATTTTGAGGTGGTTTCGTTTAATCCTAAAATACTTTGCATATCTATACTAGGCAACCTGCAATGTTGAATTTGCAATCTGTCCAACAAAACTACTTGACTGGAGAAAGCAGAAATAGTCTGGCAGGGGAAGTTGGTTATATACGCGATACGAAGTGGTCACCTACTGGCGCTGACGGCCAGCACGGGGAACGATAAAGGTCGGGCTTACAGTCCAGACATTCATCGTCTGGGTCGTTGATCCAGACATTCATCGTCTGGGTCGTTGATCCAGACATTCATCGTCTGGGTCGTTGATCCAGACATTCATCGTCTGGAATCTTGGATTTGCGACATCGGCCACTGACGAAGCATAGCTTGTCAGG
>NZ_JALEGS010000068.1 GCF_022763345.1 Phaeodactylibacter sp. | reverse complement strand
TCTCCAGGGCGCCCTGGATCTTCTGTACAGACTCAGAGATTGTCGCTACGTCTGTGTCGTCTGGGCAATCAACAACTGGTGCTGTCTTGTCTTCGCCGGTAACATAGCCCCAGCATGGCTCGAAGCCTGCGCCAAGGTCTGCGGTTGAGGTAAAGGTGAAGTTTGTAACTTCCAAGAAGGAGTCATTGCCACTTGTTTGGAAGCCGTCACCCTCAACAGTGAAGATAATTTGAGCACCTGCTGGAATGTCCTCGCTGATAGAGCCAGAACCAGTATTCACGATATCGTTGTCAAAGTCAACATTCAATAGAATCGTTCCATCTACATCGATAATAATGATATCATCAACAAAGATAGCTTCCTGTTGCCAAGCATAATCGAAAGTAACTGTAGTTGCAAAAGGAGCAGCAATAGAAACTACTGCACCGTCATCAGCACCAGTAGTAATGGTCAGCTGGTCCTGAGTAAAGTCAACATCAGCCGGGTCAGCTGGGTCAAATTGGATAACATTCCAGTTCGACGGCGCGAAAGCGCCTACAAAACCATCGAACGCTCCGGTTCCAGTGGTAATCTCATAGATGAACTGACCATGACCGTCAAGGATATTGCCGTTAGATGGGTCATCATCGTTGACGATGTTAATTATGAAATCATCCTCAGTGGCACAGCCGAAGTTGCCTTCGAGTACCATATCTGCGGTAATTACGCGAGAGCAGTTGTCATCAAGCGTAACATTGATATTGTCATTACATGCCAGATTTGCTACAGGAGCAGCCTCCTGAGTAACGCTAACAGTGAAGGTCTCCGTGCGGCTGTTACCAGCTGCATCTTCCGCTTCGATCGTCACGGTGTATGGCCCCATGTTAGCAGGAGCAGCAAGAACGAATGTGTTGCCAGCGCCAGCTACTAAGGTAGCAGCGCCACTAACAGAAACATCTGGAGTAACGTCGCCATCGCAGTTATCGATAGCAGATACGTTGAACACCAGCATATGCACTGGGTCACCGCATGGGTCAAGTGCAATATTGTAGTTCTGAGATGGGTATACGATAACCGGAGCAGCGTTGTCAGGCTGGTCGGTTACCGTGAAGGTAGCCGTGCCTTCTGAAACTGCACCATCGTTGTCTTCGTAGGTAGCAACCAGTGTGTAAGAGCCCGCTGGGATACCAGACAGATTCCATACATACAGACCAGCTTCCGGATCAGATGCACCCGCATCAATTGCTGGAGCAGCCGCACCGTTCAGTGTGAAAGTAGCACCAGAAAGGTCAAAGTCACAATCATCTGTGATCTGCACCTGGAAGCTCAAATCAGCACCAGCAGTACATGCAGGCTCAAGGAAGCTCAGGTTGCCAGGCATAGTAATTGTTGCAGGCTGGTTGGCATCCTGTACAACAGTTACGCCATGGTCGACAGATACATCACGGTAACTGAACACAACGATGTATTCACCTGGAGTCATCACACCTGTTACCTCAAAGTATGCAAAGTCTTCCTGCGCATTAACGAAAGTCACGAAGAGCTCAGCTTGAGCACCAGCCGTCAAACCAACTGCATTGACTTGAATGTCTCCTGGTGCTACACCGCCATCTACAATATCACAATCATAGATATTGCCAGAGAAAGTAGCCAACACATCATCAGCACAAGCAGGTACTGAGAACTGCCCATTGCCAGAAATGTCTACAATTGGAGCAGGGCTGGCAGCCTGAGTTACATCTACTACAAAGCTGTAGTTAGAGCTGTTGCCGTAGTCGTCAGTAGCCGTGTAAGCTACGTCATAGGTACCCACACCGAGTACACCGCCGCTACCTGTGATAGCAGGATCTGTGTTTCCAGCATCGATAACCAGGTCTACGTCAAGGTCACAATCGTCAACAGCAGAAACAGTCCAGTTTACCGGAACGCCGCCATCCTGACAAGCAGGAATTTCAACGCTGATATCGCCAGGACCATAAATTTCAGGTGCACGTGCGTCTATAACTTCGACTTCAAACTCAATTGTAGTGTTGTTGCCGTTGGCATCTGTAGCACTAATGGTGATAGTGTTTGTACCAGTAGCAGCAAAAATATTGAGTGCATAAGCTGCATCAACTACATCCTGAGTGAAGCTTGCAGTAGGATTAACCGCAGGCTCAAGATCATTTTCGATCGTAACTTCAAAGTCAATTTCAGATGGGCTATCGCAGTCGTCAAAGGGAAAGACAGACCAAAGCAACTGCACGCCACACTCGCCCTCTGGCGGAGTATAGGTAAGCGTTGCTCCTGAGCCCAGATCGATTCCACCGGCTGCAGTCACATTAAGATCAGGTGCTGCATTATCCTGTGGAGTAAGGGTTACATCTAAGTCAACAGAAGAAACACAGCCGGTCTCGTCTGTGTCGTAGTTGCAACCGCCTGCATTACCAAGATCAAGACCAACCGTGTAGGTTGTGCCGCCTGGTGCTGCAGTCAGACCAGTGAACGTTACTTCCTGTTCAGCTTGAACGCCAAAGAAAGTAGTGCCGCCTAAAGAGATGTCATAAGTTGCTCCACATCCATCATCCTCTACTTCCACAGTGATAGTACCACTGGTTTCATCATCAGGACAGTAAGGGTTTGTTGTATCTACAAGAACAATAGAAGGCTGGCGGTTCTGAATGTCCGCGCCTTCAATTTGGCCAGTTGCAGATGAAACATTGGAAGCTGCACAGTTCGCAGTGATTGCGTAGTTGTAGGTCGTGCCTGGTGTCAGGGTACCTGCAACAATAGTCAGCTCAGTGGAGGTCATGTTGACAAAGTCGACAACCGGCTGGTTGCCATTCTCGATGTCAACGGTGTAAGTCTGTACCAGACCATCTGGGTCAGTAATGTCCCAGTCCAATACAACTACTCCATCACAGTTGTAGCTTACATCTACGTTCGATGGTGCCGGACAGTCCTGTGCAAAAGCCTGTGGAAGGCCCAGGAAAGTCAACAGTGCGAACGTAAGTACGCTTACTAGCTGAGATGGAGAAACGAATGTAAACTTCGTTTTTTCCATAAGATCACGATTTGTTTGAAATAATTAGATTAAAAAAGGTCGTTAAAAATTATTGTGCGATACTTGAGAATGCACCATTGTACATTTAAACTAGGTATCATCAAATGCTTAGGTCTGTTTTAAAACGGGGTCGTCGTACCTTAAATATCGAAACGCTGATAACGTAATACCATTACAGCGGAACTTACTTAAACAAATAAAGCTTATCGCCTGGTAAACCAAGGCATAAGCGCTGTTCAGTGTCTGGTAACATCTATGTGTGTCAGATGTTTCGTGAAAGAAATTGTCTTTTCGTTTGGGCATGAAATACAAAGAAGGAAACCAGTAGAACTACTGATATGCTCTTGATTCATGGGAGTCTTGTATTATTCAGACAAATGTAAAAAGACAAAACATAAAACCAACTAAATACCACACTCTTTAATGGCGGAAAATAGTTTTTGGATTTTTTGTCCTTTGTTTCAAATGCAATTTATTAGAATACAAATATAAAACTTTAGGTAGAAACTTTTATACCCTAAATGGGGTAAATCTCAAATCAATGCATGATCATGGGCCGCCTTGATCAAGCCTGCCGTGTTCGTCACCCCTAGTTTACGCATAATATTCTTTCTGTGGACCCCTACCGTTTGATCACTAATGAACAGCCGTTTACCGATTTCTTTATTGCTGAGTGCTTCTGCAATCAGGTTCAGGATTTCAAGCTCTCTTTTGGTAAGCAGATGCTGATTGACATACTGATCTGAGCGCTCATAGGAGGCATCGGCAGCCTTGAATCGTTTGCGACGGCCAGTCTCATTAAGGAATACGCCATTCCCAAAATAGGTTTCTTTTTTCTGGAGCGCTGACAGGGCTTTTTTCAACTCTCCCGGCGCCTTATTTTTGAGCAGGTAAGCATCTGCGCCAGCCTTAAACGCCGTTCGGACCAACCGGGGCTGATCATACATGCTCAGGACTAAAACTTGTATCTCCGTGCCTTCTTTTCTCAGGCGTTTGATCACCTCCGGGCCATCCATCTCCGGCATATTCATATCTATGAGTAACAGGTCAGGATTTTGCTGCTTTACTTTTTGATAGGCCTCAACTCCATTGGTCGCTACATCAACGACTTCAAGAAAGCTAAATGCCTCTTGCCGAAGTAGGCACTTTAAGCCTTCCAGAAAGATAGGATGGTCATCGGCTATGAGTGTCTTAATACTCATAATAGCATTTTTTTTTAGAGCCTGAAGCGGGCATTAGGCCCTTTTCAAACTCGCTGTTCATGGGAAATTTACAACGCTAACACCGCAACAACTTCGCACATTCAAGTGCTGCGGGTAGCTCTTGTTTATCGAGATTACTCAAAGGGGGGCTTATAAACAGGCTGTCGAAAATGTTTATAAAAGGCAGATGTGAAATAAATGTACGCAAAAATACAAGTTTTTCCAAGTCCTCAGCCCTGACTTCAGTGGAAGCAGCCAGGACGTGGTGTCATTGATACCCGAGGGTGAACAGCTTATTTTTGAGATACCTGTGGGGAACAGCGGCCGCTTAGGGGTGAGGGCTTACCAAATGAGCCAGCAGTGGTTAAGGCGAAAACGCACGGTAGCAAGCCCCTTTTTTGCCGACATTACGCCAGTGCCTTCCTTCTGTCAGGGTTTTGAATGGCTTGTTCGTGGCTCGGCAATGGCATAAACCAAAATATACGAACCAACAGACTGGTAAGTAATGGAAAACTGCCGCTGATATGCCGCTTTGCTGACCTGCCCCCTTACCTTTCCTTCCCGGCCTTCGCCATCTATAGGCCCAATCGCCATATGCTGGCAGAAGTCAAGCTGCCGGCGGCCATAAGCCTTGTACAAAGACTCCTTAGCCCCCCAAAGTACGTGCAACTGAAACAAGCGCTCCTCAGGGTCTGTGGCAAGGTGGTCTAATTCAGAGGCATTCAAGAAACGCTTGGCCAAACGTTCTATCTTGGGCACCCAATATTGTATATCTATCCCTACCACCTCTGGGGCTGCAATTGCGGCAGCTTTGTCATGAGAATGGCTGATGGAGATTTGAAAAGGAGAATCCTCTAAATGAGGCTTACCGTATTCATCTTTTTGGAACAATACCCGCTGTCGCCTGCCCGACATCTGATGGACCAATTGACGGGCAGCCAGCCATTCCAGCCTTCTGCGCCCTTTCAGCTTGTGTAATTGAGCAGCTTCCGGATCCTTCAAATCAAGACGACTCAGAAACCAATCCTCGGGTTCTTCGATATCCCAGACGCCGATCTCACCAACCGGCTCAATAGCATGATGCAAACTTAAGGGCATATTTTAATAAACTGTGCTTTATCGACTCTACAGCAACAAAAAAAGTACATATTCTGTTTTTTCATTCAAAACCCAGCTGATCTATGCCTCGCCTTAAAGTTGCAAAAATTGCTCAACTCACCGGTCATAATGCCTCTGTTTTTGCCCTGGGCGAAGACCAGGCGCCAAATACCTTCCTCTCCGGAGCCGGCGACGGATGGATCGTGCGCTGGAATTTAGACGAGCCGGAAAATGGCAGGCTTATCGCAAAGGTGGAAACGCAGGTCTTCTCTATTCTCCATCTTCCGGAACGCAATATGCTGATTGCAGGCAATATGAACGGGGGCGTACATTGGGTAGACCTCGAAAACCCAGAGAAAACCCGAAATATCGCTCATCACCAAAAGGGTGTTTTCGCCATCGAAGCCCTGGGGGACTACATCCTCACCGCAGGAGGACAGGGTATGCTGACCAAATGGGACCGGGCAACGGGCAAGGCCCTGGAAAGTATGCAACTCTCCAATCAGAGCCTCAGGAGCCTTGCTGTGTCACCAAATCAAAAAGAAATTGCAGTAGGGTCAAGCGATAATAGTATTTACCTTTTGGACGCTCAGACCCTTGCCATCCGCCACCATATAAAGGACGCCCACAGCAACTCTGTCTTTTCGCTAGCCTACCGTCCTGATGGAGCTTACCTGCTCAGCGGTGGCCGAGACGCTCACCTGAAGGTCTGGCAGTTAAACGGTACGCCTGAGTGTGTGAATGAAAAGCCTGCCCATTGGTTTACAATCAACAGCATCGTGTTCAGTCCCTGTGGGCGCTGGTTCGCAACCGGTAGCCGGGATAAAACTCTGAAAATCTGGGACGCCAAATCTTTTGAACTGCTCAAAGTGCTGGAGACCATTCGGGATAAAGGGCACCTTAATTCCGTAAACCGCCTATTCTGGACGCCTTATAAAAATTACCTGATTTCCGCCAGCGATGATCGTAGCCTGATCATTTGGGAGGTCAGCCCTGCTAACGACACCAACGTATGAAACGACTTAGTGCCCTGGCGTACTGTAGCCTTATTATAGCTCTAAGCTTGCACTGCTCCGATCATAAGCAAGTGGCCGCAAAAGCTTCCGTTACCAACCTCCCACACCTGGATACCCTGAGACAGCATTTCTGGCAGTCCAAAGCTATTACAGTAGTCTACCCGGCTTCCATGGACTCTATTCTAAATACGCTTTCCACAGCACTGGACCCTTTTGAAGTCCGCATGGTAGACGCGAAACAAGCCAAACCGGAAGACCTGAAGGGCAGCCTTTTTCTGATCGGCACCCCGGAAAACAACCCCTGGATTTGTAATACACCGCTCCGTCCGGCTATCCGCTTTCAGCCTCCATCCATACTGCTCAATGGGCAAGCTGTTCCGGAAGACGCTGTAGCGTTCCTCTCTTTTTACCCCAACCCGCGCGACCCGTTCTTTCCGATGTTCCTGGCTACTGCAAGTGACGAAAGGCAGCTCAGGGAGGCTCTCGCCCAACGAATAAGAGAAGGCTTTTCGGCTTTTGGCTGGGGAGGCTGGCAGTATGAGGTTTACCAGGGCCCTTATCGCATCCGATGTGGAAAGTACCATCCTAAAGATTGGACGCCGGAGGCTGAACAGCAATTTCAGGCCGCCTCAACTGATTTGGTACCCCCTTCTGCCGCCTGTTTCGAATACCACTGGCATGGCGATAGTACGAATATTGCAAGTTTCCGGTCATTTGCGCAGGCCTGCGACCAACAGGCAGCCGCTGTTCTGGCTTTTTGCGGCACAAGTTGGAGTGGGGGCCCCATCCCGGTTCATGGTTTCCCTGGCATGGAGGCCAAAGGAATGGCCCTGAATAACACGTCCCCACTACAAGTCAGCATCGATGCTAACAGAGTAGATGCCATCGTGGATCCAATTTATGCGACTTACTGGCTGGGGCCTCAAAATCAATACTTGCTCCGGAAAATACTGGAGGCACCTCAATTCCCAATACTTGAAGCGGGGCTTGCGCTTAGGTTTAACCCAGATTGGCAGAAACAGGGAATAACCTACTGGAAGCGCCGTTTGGCCCATACCGGGCTATTGCCCGCACTTTCCGAGTTGGAAGCATTCTGGTCCGACGAATATCAGTCGCCCTTTCTCAGGCAGCTTACGGCGGCCGCCTTTTGCGACTTCCTGTTGCAGCAATGGGGAAAAGCGGCTTTTCTGGAAAACTATGCCAACTGGCGGCCCGATGCGGCAGCACTACTTTCTATGGAGAGGGATTGGCGGGGCTACCTTTTGGAAAATGCAATCATACCCGAACCCCGGGAGACGGGCACAGCCCCCTACTTGAAAGGCTTCAACTTCGCGCACGAAGGTTATGCCATTTACAACGGCTACGGCTCTGAGCTCGCCGCCGGGATGCTGGAGGAGCAGTTCAATCTGGGCGCTAATGCCGTGGCGATCGTCCCCTATTCCTACATGCGCACTCCCAACGCACCTCAACCCCTGTCCATCATGAGCCGTGCGGGCACTGAAAACGATGAAAGTGTCATCCGCGACCTTGTCTACGCCCGTCAACTGGGCTTGCAAACCGTCCTCAAGCCACAAATATGGATGGGCGGTGGCCACTGGCCCGGCGATGTAAAAATGGACAACGAAGCAGATTGGGAGGCCTTCTTCGGGCACTACACCCGCTGGATTGTGCACTATGCGCTAATGGCGGAGGTTTATGAAGCTGACGTTTTTTGTGTCGGCGTGGAATTCGCGCAGGCAACGATCGCCCGGTCAGATGCCTGGCGGGAAGTCATTCAAACCGTCCGGGCCCTTTACAGCGGCCAACTGACCTATGCCGCCAACTGGGGCCCTGAGTTTGAAAGGCTGACGTTCTGGGACGAGCTCGACCTGATCGGGCTGAATTGTTATTACCCGCTGAGTGAAGCCCAAAATCCATCAGAGGCTGAATTGTCCGAACGGTTTGAGCAAATACTTCAGAAGGCCCGGGCCGTTTCCAAAACCTTCGGTCGCCCTTTGGTCCTTACAGAAATCGGTTTCACCAGTACCGCCAACCCCTGGCAGCAGCCTCACCTTGACGGAGACGGCCAAACTTACTCAGGTTCAGCCCAGCTCCGGTGCTACCATATCGTCACACAGGCGCTCGCCAGGTCCACAGACTGGTGCCGGGGCGTGCTTTGGTGGAAATACCCAAGCTACCCTACGCTTGGCGGCGAGGGGCATACTGGTTTCACGCCAAATAATAAACCAGCCGAAGAGCAATTACCTGAGCTCTTCGGTCAGTTACCACGATAATACGATTTTACTGTTCCACTTCCGTCACCAGCCACCACAGGTACTCGCTCACCTGATTGAAGGAGCCGGGCGCATTGGGAAAACTGGCGTTGCGGCGGTAAATCAAGTTGCGCTTCTGTCCGTCAACTTCTACCCGGATAATGTGGTCTTCACCGTTTTGATGGGCGGGGGCACCGAAGGCATTTCCGTTCAAACTTAGCAATCCAGCATTTTTGATCCGGTCTTTTAGAGCCAGCAGCTGATTACCATTCAGGGGGATACCCTCTAGCACGGTTTGAGCACTATACTGCACGGGCTGAGCACTATAGCCTCCCGGCGTACTTTCGTGGTAGTTTTTGGACTGATGAGAAATGTAGCCATCCTGTACGACAATCAGATCGTGGGGCGTTTCGAAGTAAATTTTAAGGTCTGTGCCTGGTTTTTGTTCCGGGCGGGACAGCTCCTGATAAGGAATAACCTGAGCGGTCAACTGCAGGCTCACTGCAAACAGGGCAAAAAGCAAAACTGCCTTTTTCATAGCGTCGTCAAATTTTGGGTGTTCGAAAAGAAAACGCGAATAGGTTTTCAAGAAAGTCGTATTTCGAGGTACAGTAACGCAACAGCCCCTGCCCTAAATTGCATAAATTGACATTTTTTTCATGTGTCTCGGAGATTTTAACCCTCCCTCTCAATAAAACAGGTGCAACAACAGTCCATGCCGGAAAAATCCAATACCTTAGCGGGCTAACCATTGAGACTACAGCAGGCTATGATCTTATCTGATACCCGTATTCTGGAAAGTATTGAACAGGGAGAGATTGTCATTGAACCCTTTCGCCCCGATTGCCTCGGCACCAATTCCTATGATGTGCACCTGGGCAAGACGCTGGCCATTTACAAAGATCATATCCTCGACGCAAGGCGGCACAACCGGATTGAGTACCTCGAAATACCGGAAACCGGCTTTGTCCTCCACCCCAACACCCTGTACCTGGGCGTTACCGAAGAGTACACCGAGACACACAACTCGGTACCTTTCCTGGAAGGCAAGTCTAGTGTGGGCCGCCTCGGCATCGACATCCATGCTACGGCAGGCAAAGGCGACGTTGGCTTTTGCAACACCTGGACGCTCGAGATTTCCTGCACCCACCCCGTTAGGGTCTATGCGGGCATGCCTATCGGACAACTGATTTACTTTCAGGTAGAAGGCACCATTCAAAATTATTATAACAAGAAAGAAAACGCCAAGTACACGGAACGTACTGAAAAGCCCGTTGAAAGCATGATGTGGCGCAATAAGTTTTAACCCTTAGAGTGAGCACTAAATTCATAGTTTTCGTATTTTTAGGCTTTTAAGCACAAAATTCCCTCTACAGTAGCGGTCAACCTGACTACCCTCAGTTCACCGCTAGCTACTGCCTCAGCACGCCTTTTTTGAGAATCGGATTCGAAAAACACCTCCCCCATTCCGGTAAGCAGCTGTTGGTTGCCTGCCATGTCTATCATTTGTCCCTTTGGGGATGAATGAATAATTGTGAACAACAAACATAATCCCAATGGTACATCGAATCCTCTGCCTGGCACTCGCCAGCATGCTGCTGCAGTTTTCAGCCGCAGCACAAACAATTGACCCTGAATTTTCCCCCCTGATCACGCGGCCCGGTGATGTGGAGAAGCTTAGACTCCTCCCCGACGGTAAATTTATTGCTGCCGGCTCCTTCACCATGGCCAACCGGATTGAAGAATCAAGCGTGGCCCGTTTTAATGCGGATGGCACGCTGGACCAGTCCTTTCAGGCCAGCATCCCTTTCTCGGTTACGGCACTGGCCATTCAGCCGGATGGCAAAGTGATCATCGGCGGCTCCTTCACGGACTCCAATACAGATGAGCTCCACATCCTAAGACTAAACACCGACGGCAGCCAGGACCTGAGCTTCCAGGCCGGAACCATACCGGCGGGCACCATCAACGATATTGAAGTGGAGTTTAATGGCACCATTCTCGTGGGCGGTGCTTTTACGATTTTCGATGGCATGCAGGCACAGGGGCTGGTGCGATTGAATACGAGTGGCAGCCTGAACCAGATCATCCCACTCAACCCCGGCACCACCATTTTCGTTAGTGACCTGATCACACAGGTGAACGGTCGCTTTGCTATTGGCGGTACGATTATCGGTGGCCCCAACGG
The DNA here is from genome assembly GCF_022763345.1 of Phaeodactylibacter sp. Lineage (GTDB taxonomy): Bacteria > Bacteroidota > Bacteroidia > Chitinophagales > Saprospiraceae > Phaeodactylibacter. Next base: position 211,626 of record NZ_JALEGS010000068.1, on the reverse strand, counting down.
GCCGGAAGGGTACATCAGCTACCGGACCTACAACGGGCAACCTGTTAACAACTTTACCTTTTCTTCTGACCTTCCGGGCGTCAACAACTTCATGACCTCTATCCGGGATATCGCCCTTGACAACTTGGGGCGCATTGTACTGACCTCAAGCACCTTCCTGGTCCGGTATGCGGTGGTGGTCCTGAATGTAGATGGCAGCATCAACAACTGGAGCGACATCTTCGGCATTCCTATGGCACTGGCGCTTTCTCCGGGCGGCGACATTATGATTGCCGGTGAGTTCAACAACACCAATGCTGTACACCGGTATGTGCCCAATGCAGGCTTAGACTACTACGATTTTGGTGCTGGTGCAGATGGCGTAATCCGGCAGTTGGCTTTTTATCAGGATGGCAGCTACGTTATCGGTGGAAATTTCAGCGCATTCAACGGGCAGCCAACGCTGGGCCTGGCACATTTTGATGAGCAGGGCATTCCGGACCTCGCTTTTGACGCCATGCTTGAGCGCCCGGGCCGCATCAACTCCATCACCCGCTATGATGACAACCGCGTCTGCATAGGTGGCGACTTTGCAATGATCGGAGACATGCATAGCGTCAACGTCGCCCGCCTGATGCTGAGCAACGGCAGTATTGATCCCGCTTTTAACAGCCCAAACATCAGTTACCGAAATACCATCAATACTGTAGCAGTCGATACAGAAGGGCGTATGCTGCTGGGCGGCACCAATAATGCCACGGGCAACAGCATGGGGCAGTCTCCCCTGCTGCGGCTTACGCCAAACGGGGCAATTGACCCTGCCTTCACCATTAGCCCGCTCCCCCTCGGCGACATTCTGCACATCTTGCCGCTGCCCGGCGGACAAGTCCTGACCGGTGGCGACTTTACAGTATTTGATCCGGGCATCGTCGCCCAAAATTTTGCCCTGTTTAACTTCAACGGCACGCTTAATGAAACCTTTTCTGACCGGATCAGCGGGGAAGCCGGTGGGCTATTCCGGCGGGCGGACGGCCGCATTCTGATTGCCGGGGAAAATATCAGCCTGGACGGAGGGCCTGCCTCTACCCTGCTGCAACTCAGCACTAACCTACAGCCCGATCCTACTTTCAATGCCCCCGCCAACCTGGTTTGCACCGGCGATTGCCAAATCAGCTTTGCAGAGCAGCCCGACGGAGCGTTGCTGCTTGCCGGGCAGTTTGCGGTTGGGCCAGACTCCTGCCTCACACGGCTGCTGCCGAATGGCCAGCTGGACCCTGCCTTCGACCTGCCTGGTTTCTTTAGTTCAGCTACCGGAGCGGAGGAAGGTGCCCCGGCCTTTGTCGGGCTGCTCGCCAATGAAAGCATTCTAACGGTTGGGCCTGTGGATTCAATCGGTAATACCCCCATCCCGCAGATGGTCCTGCTCGAAAACAACGGCCTGCTCCTGGAAACGCTCGATGAGGAAGGCTTTGAAACGCAGCGCATCCGCACTGCTCTGGTGTTGGATGAGAACACCTTCCTGATTGGTGGCCAGCTGGAAGATGCCGCACGGCCTAACCACTACGGACTGGCACGCGTGAGTGTTCCGATTGTCATCGAAGGCCTGATTCGGGGGCAGGTACGCACGAAGACTGGTGAACCCATCGTCGGAGCATTTGTAACCCTAAGCGGCAGTGCTAACGGCAGCACCATAACGGACAATAACGGGGAATTTGGCTTTATCCATCTCGAAGCTGGGCTGCCTTATTCCGTAACGGTTAGCCTGGATGAACAGCCTTTTAACGGTGTATCTACCTTCGACCTGATCCTTATTAATCAGCACATCCTTGGCATTCAGCCCTTTGGTGACCCTTACAGCTACCTGGCAGCGGATATCAACAACACCAGTTCGATTACCATTCTCGACATGATTGGCATCCGGCGGGCGATACTAGGTCAGGTCAGCACCCTGGGCAATAGCCCAAGCTGGAAATTCCTGACGGCGGATTACAGTTTCCCTAACCCTCAGAATCCATGGCTGGAAGACCTCCCCACCGCTATAGAAATCAATGAATTGCCTTCAACTGGAGTTACCGATGCAGACTTCATAGGTATAAAGATGGGGGACATCAACGGCGATGCCGACCCCGGCAACTAAAAAATAGTCCAATCACGAGCCTACCGGGCAGGAAATCACGATGTTTTCCTGCCCGGTTTTTTATTTCTCTCCGATCGCGCTATCTTGATCCCATCCAGGCACAAAGCAGCAGGCAAACGAATTTTTATGAATTTACGCATTATCTCCGCCGGCGCAGGCAGTGGCAAGACCTATCGCCTCACGCAGGAAATGACAGAACTTCTGGAAAAAGATGTTCGCGCCAGTGGCATCATCGCTACGACCTTCACCAACAAGGCCGCTGCAGAGTTGCAGGAACGGGTACGCGTCAGCCTGCTCGCCAAAGGCCGTATTGCCGAAGCCGATCAGCTGAGCAATGCCATGATCGGGACCGTCCACAGCCTGGGCGTACGGTTGTTGCAACGGTTTGCTTTTGAAGCGGGCGTTTCCCCACAGGTGGACATTATCGCCGATGAGGACCAGCAGCACCTTTTCAATCAATCGCTGGCAACGGTACTGACAGAAGAGCGGGTAGACCAGATGGAAGCTCTGAGCGAACGGCTCGGCCTGACTGCCCAAAGTTACAGCGACTGGCGTCATGTGCTCAAACAGCTCACCGAGATCATCCGCTCCAATAATTTTCCGGCGACAGTTATATCGGAAAGCAAGGCCAAATCCGTAAAGACTTTCCTTGAACTGCTCGGCGACCCCAAACCTTTGTCGGGTGAAAGCTATGAGGACCGGTTGCGCACTTTGCTTCAGGCTACCATTTCCAGGCTGGAGCACAACGAGGACCATACCAAGAAGACCCAGGGCGCTGTAAGTACCCTCAAGAGCATGCAACGTACTTTGGAAAACCGCGGGCACCTGTTCTGGCATGAGTGGGCCAAAATTTCGAAGCTCGGCGTGGGTGCTAAAAGCCGGGAAGAGGCTGAAGACCTTCTCGAATTTGCTTACCAACACTATCAGCACCCGGATTTCCACCGTGACATACAGAACTTTACCTACCTCCTCTTTGACCTGGCGCAGGCGGCTATTGAGGAGTTTGACCAATACAAGAAAAAAAGGGGGCTGATCGACTACACGGACATGGAAACGCTGGTCAATCAGCTCCTGGACCAGCCTCCGATCAAGGCCGTTCTACAGGCGGAGATTGACCTTCTGATGGTCGACGAATTTCAGGATACCAGCCCTCTTCAGCTCGAAATATTCCTAAAACTCTCCCGCATTGCCCGCTACTCTGTATGGGTGGGCGACCCCAAGCAGTCGATCTATGGCTTCCGGGGGGCAGACCCCGAGCTGATGCAAGCTATCATTCAGCAGCAGGGCGGTATTGACCCAAAAGACATTCAGGAGTTCTCCTGGCGCTCCCGCGAATTGATTGTCAATACGACCAACGCCCTGTTCACCAAAGCCTTCCCCGATCTTCCGCAGGAGCAGGTAGCCCTGAAAGCCAAGCGATGCCGGGACGGCAAGAATAACCCAGACTGCAAAAACGACGGCCCGGAACCTGCTGAGCTGGGCTATCCGCTGATCCACTGGCATTTTTTGCAGGAGGAAGGCAAACGCGCCCCCGGCCGCCCCTGGATGGAGAACTGCCTGGCAGACACGCTGCGGCAGTGGCTGGAAAAAGGGCATTACACCGAGCCTAAATCAGGCGGTCCACCCCGGCAGGTACGCCCGGGCGATGTAGCTATTCTTTGCCGGTCCAACAACAATTGCCAGGCCATGGCAGAAGCGCTGCACAGAGCCGGGCTCAAAGCGGCAATCTCAAGAGCGGGGCTGTTGCGTACGGCGGAAGCCCGTTATATCCTGGCCTGCCTGAAATACCTGATCAACCCTTATGATGACTTATCGGTAGCAGAGGTTTTAATGCTTTACGGAAGCCATGACCTGGAAACAATTGTCGAAAGCCGGCTCAGTTACGTCGCGGCAAAGGAAGCCAGGGAGAAAGGGCTCCAACCCTGGGAGTCCGAAGCCGAAATCATCCAGCAATTAAAGAGCCTGCGCAAAAACACGCTGGAGCTATCCAGCGCAGAAACCCTGGACTTGCTCATGGAACGGCTACAGGTCAGACGTACCGTTGCCCGCTGGGGGAATACCCGACAACGGCTAAGCAACGTGGACGTGCTGCGCCAATACGCGCTGCAGTACGAATCGGCCTGCAACCGGATGCACTCAGCGGCTTCTACCGGTGGCTTCCTACTCTGGCTGAATGCGTTGGAAAAGGATGGCAACGACCTGCAGGGTTCCGGTGAAGGGCCTGATGCGGTCAATGTACTGACCTACCACCGCAGCAAAGGCCTGGAATGGCCGGTTGTCATCTGCCATGACCTGGAAAACAACCTGAGAGCCGACCCCTGGGGCATTGACATCATCTCAGAGACCGATCAGGTGGACCTCGACAACGTGCTCGGCGGGCGGTGGCTTCGGTACTGGGTTAACCCTTACGACAAGCAGTACAAAAATACCTATTGGGACGAGCAACTGCAAAGCAGCCCGGCCAGTGTCAGAGCCCGAAAGCAGGCCCTTGCAGAAGAAGCCCGGCTGCTCTACGTAGGTATTACCCGTGCGCGGGATTACCTCATTTTTCCCACCCGTGAAAGCCCGGCCAAATGGCTTAACCGCACCTGGCATGCTGGAGAAGAAGCCCACCCCACCCTTGAGCCTGGCAACGTGGAAACCCCGTGGAGCTGGGCAGATGAATTCATTAATATCGAAGCAGAAATCTTCACTTATGAAAGAAGCTTTGAACCAGCCGGAGCAGAAGTTGCTGAAGCGATAACTTTCCTCCGCACGCCTGCCGGACCGGGCAAGCATGAACATTTTGACTACCTCTTCCCACAAGATCAGGTGGAAGACGCCCGCGTGCATCCGCTTCCGGCTTATGCTTATGCTACCCCAATGGCGCTGTCCGAGGGAGAAGACCGCATAGCTGCACTGCGCGCGGTTACCGCCTTTTTGTTCGCGGATCAGCCGAACCACGATACCACAGGTCGAACGGACGCGGCACTGCGTTTTCTGCAACGGTACGAACTGGAGCACCTGCCGCCACGCACGATATTGCAACAAGCCGATGCCTGGCATAAGGGGCTGGACCGGCAATTCCAGCCCCAGGCTCATTACCGGCAGTATCCCTTGCATTTCTTTTACAAGGGCCGGCTTTTTCAAGACTATTTGCACCACTTGATACTGAAACCCGATGAAGCCATCATAATACAGCACCTCCGACATGACCAAAATGATGGCAGAAAACTGGGTGCTGTGGCGCAACGTAAAATGGGCGGCTGGGCATTTCTGGCTATGCGCGGCATTAAGGCCGTACTTGGGCAGCCCAGAGTCCGCTGCCTGATCCACTTCCCGTTGAGTGGCCAATGGGTGGAACTGGAGGAGGAAAAGCCTTGAAAATGCCGATTTTCTACCAATGACCGCCATATCCCGACAAACAATATTGGCATCTTCTTTACAGGAATAGGTGAATACTAGTAAATTTGTGTCTATTCATTAGGATGCAGCCCGCTGATTGCCAAACTTTATTGCTTAAAACCGGGACTTTTCCAATGAGCCGTACTCTCCTGAGCCCGGCACAAAGGGAGTGTCCTTTTTAAAGAAGCCCTCAAAAAAACCACTGAAAGCAAGACTTAACTGCGCCAAACAAAGTGCAGCAATTATATCATCAGGCCCGGCCCTGAATTTATGGATCAAGGTCATTGCAGAACAACTGTAGAATTATGAAATCATTGTTTACTTTTCTCCTTAGTTTATTTATCCTCGGCTTTGCGGGGGCGCAGTCCAGTTTTTGGACAGATGTTAGCGAACAGCGCATCATGCTCCCTATGGAGTCTGAGGTCGCAATCACCGCAACCCAATACCGCACTCTGGCGCTGGAGTATGAGGCATTTGTGGAACAGATTGCCAATGCGCCGCTTGCATTCACAGCAACGGCTCAGAATGCTCCTGCTGAAATTGAACTCCCGCTTCCGGATGGCACGATTGAGAAGTTTGAAGTTGTGGAGTCAAGAATCATGGCGCCTGAGCTGGCTGCAAAATACCCCTATATCAAAGCTTACACAGCGATCAGCAAAGACCGCCCGCTCGTTACGGCGCGCTTCGAAGTAACAACCAAAGGGATTAGCGCAGGGATCAACACCCCTGAGGGCCGTGTACACGTGGAGCCTTATGCTTCTCACCAGAACCGTTACTTCATCAGCTACTACAAACGCCATCAGCAGCTCGAAGAAACGCCCGTGCTCACTTGTGGTTTTGACAATCATGCCGAAGAGATGCTGGCTGAAGTCCATCAGGAACGCACTCGGGAATCGGAAGAACTGTCCTTCCGCAGTACAGCTGGTGCGGCTTTACCCTTGCGTACCTACCGCATGGCGCTGGTTTGTACGGGTGAGTTCGCACAGGGGCAGGGCGGCACCATGGATGATGTCATGAGTGCCTATGCTGTGGCCCTCAACCGGATGAATGAGGTGTTCCAGTCAGAAGTCTCTGTTGCCATGGAGCTTATTCCCAATAACGATGAATTGATTCACCTGGACCCCGGCACAGACCCTTTCAATAATGCAAACATGGGAGGCGCCCTGCTTGGGCAAAACCAAGACTTTTTGAACGGCGCTATCGGGTTGAACAGCTTTGACATTGGTCATATCTTCACCGGAGGTTGTACGGACGTAGGCGGCGTGGTAAGCGGTGCGGTATGTACCCCCGGCAAAGGACGGGGCGTGACCTGTTTTTCCTTTAGCAACGTTGTAGCCATCGTGGACCGGATTGTTACGCATGAGGTCGGCCATCAGTTTTCTGCTGGCCACAGCTGGAATAACTGCCCGGGTATTTTGGAGCAGTTGTCCAGCTCGAACGCCTACGAGCCAGGCAGCGGCAGTACCATCATGTCTTACGCCGGCTCTTGTGGCAACCAGAATATAGTCACCAATAACGACGACTACTACAACATCGGCTCTCTGGAAGACTTCATTGGTTTTTCACGACAGGGTACCGGGTCTGACTGCGGAACAGAAACCATTACGGACAACCACGAGCCCGTCATACAGATGGACTATGAAGATGGTTTCTTTATTCCCATCTCCACGCCATTTAGATTAAGTGCGTCAGCTACCGATGAAGACGAGGATAACCTGACCTACGTATGGGAGCAGTTTGACCTCGGCCCGGTATCTCCAATTGGCGAGCCTTTTGGCAATGCGCCGCTTTTCCGGACTTTCGCACCTTCGCCTTCCGGCCACACCAGGACTTTCCCCCGTCTCAACAAAATTATCAACAACAACTACGATGCTTCGGAAGTACTCCCCACGTACAGCAGGGATATGACTTTCCAGTTTGTCGTCCGTGACAACAACGTCAACCATGGTTCTGCCGTTTGGCAACCTGTCGCATTTAAGGCAGACGAAACAGCCGGGCCTTTTGTGGTGCTGACCGGTAATGAAAACGGCCTAAGCTGGACCGGGGGGGACTACCGCGAAGTGACCTGGGATGTGGCCAACACCACCAACCCACGCGTCAACTGCCAGTATGTGGATGTGCTGCTTTCTGTGGATGGTGGTTTCACCTATCCCTACACCCTGCTGGAAGCGACGCCAAACGACGGCTCAGCCTTTGTAGATGTACCGGACGTAGCCACCGAAGACGCCCGTATCCGCATACAGGCTTCTGATAATATTTTCTTCGACATCAATGATTTTGACTTTACGATTGAGGCCGCTACCGAGCCGGGCTATGCGATGAGCGTGGCACCTGCTACTTTTCCACTGGTGTGCCTGCCAAGCGAAGCTTTGAGCATCGAAATCAGCACCAGCGCAATCCTTGGGTTCGACACCACGCTGATGCTGAGCCTTGTAGGTGAACTGCCCGCGGGTTCTTCTGCTACCTTTACCTCGGACACACTAGCCGTAGGCGCATCAACCTTCCTGAACCTTGATATCGCTCCTAACCAGGGCAGGGACACCCTTGACCTACTTGTGCAGGCGATGGTTCCCGGCGTTGATACTTCCTTCCGGGAAATTCGGGTGATCACCTTATCCAGTGATTATTCGGAGCTGGAAATGCTTACGCCCGTTGATGGCGAATCCGGCATTGTTTTCAGTTCAGATTTCAGCTGGCTGGACGTACCGAGTGCCGACCTTTATGATATTCAGATTGCTACCAGCCCTACTTTTGAGGAGGGTACCATCTTTGAGGAGGCTTTGGGGCTCACCGAAGCAGCCTACCAACCGGAAGGTTTCTTCGAGCAAAACCAGCTCTACTTCTGGCGCATACGCCCCGGTAACGATTGCGGACTAGGAAATTATCTGGAGCCTAATGCCTTCCGAACTTCCAGTGTAGACTGTGAAAACAACTTACCGGTAGACTTACCCATAAACCTCTCAAATAACCCCGGGGTACGGACCTCCAAGATTTTCGTTGCTGAAAGCGGCACTATCAGTGATATCAATATTGATGAGCTGGAAATCCCCTATCAAACAGTGAATGTACTTCGGGTGTCGGTGATCAGCCCTGCCGGGACCCGGGTGGTCTTGTTCAATCAGTCCTGCTTCGGCTCTCCGCTACTTCGGGCTTCCTTTGACGATGAAGCCCCAAACCCAATTGCCTGCCCCCCTATCACGACGATTCCGGTAAAGCCACATGAACCGCTCTCTGCCTTTGACGGAGAAGACACTTTTGGGGAATGGACACTGGAAGTTGAAATAACCCAGCAAGGTACCGGAGGTGGCGCATTGGAAAAGTGGGGACTGGAATTCTGTGCAGCTATAACACCCTCTTCCCCTGCATTGATCAGGAACGAAGTCCTCGCTGTACCTCCCGGTGGTGGCAACACCATCACAGTGAATGAACTGGAGGTACAGGATAGTGAAAGTGCGCCGCAAGAACTTGAGTACACCATTGTCACCCTTCCCGAAAACGGCCAGCTTTTCCGTGGGGGCGACCTGCTTGGCGTAGGTGACGAATTTACCCAGCAGACAATCAACCTGTTCAACCTGACCTACGTGCACGATGGCAGTAATACGGAAACGGATGCGTTTACCTTTATTGTGGAGAACCCGGAGGGCGGATGGATTCCTACGCAGACTTTCAGCATACAGATCGATGAAAATGCGACCGTTGGCACTGCTGACCAAAGACTGGATGAAACGCTCAAAGTATTCCCTAACCCTACCCGGGATATGTTGAATGTAGCGTTTGGGCAAGCCATTGATGGCACCGTAGCTTTGCAATTGATTAATTTGCAGGGACAAGTCATCACTCAACAGGCCTACAACAGTATTAGTGGAACCGTTACATTAAATGTTGATCAACTTCCAAAGGGCATTTACCTCCTTACCGTTCAGACGGAAAAAGGGCTGGTCAGCAGAAAAGTATCTGTACAATAAACGAATTCAAAAGTACCGGGCGGCTAACCGTTGCCCGGTACTTTTTCTGATAAGGCTATAACCCCATGTTTTGGATATCGTCCACGACAGTATAACTGTAGAAGTATGAAACCCATTTTTATTATTCTTCTTTGCTTTTTTGCAAGCTCTCTTTTGAATGCGCAGTCCGGCTTGTGGACTGAGATTAGTGAACAGGGCATCCTGCTAGCTCCGGAAGCTGAAGTCGCTACCGCGGCAAAGCAATACCGTACCCTGGCTTTAGATTATGCATCTTTTGTTCAACAGGTTGCTGGTGCCCCCCTTGCCTTCACAGCAGCTGCACAGCATAACCCTGCTGAAGTGGAACTCCCGCTCCCTGATGGCACCGTAGAGCTATTTGATGTGGTGGAATCCCGGATCATGGCCCCTGAACTGGCTGCGAAGTACCCACATATTAAGGCGTACACCGCCATAAGCAAAAACCGCCCCCTTGTCTCTGCCCGTTTTGAAGTAACGAGCAAAGGCCTTACCGTGGGGCTCAAAACTCCGGAGGGCAGGTTTTACATTGAGCCTTACGCCTCCGGGCAGGTTCGGTATTACGCCTTCTACAGCAAAAAGGATGTAGCTCCTGAGGCATTTACAGATGCTTCATGCGGGTTCAATGATCAGATACACGAGGAGCACTTTGGTGAAGAACACCAGCGTGGCAATACGGAAGCTTTATCATTCCGTAGCTTTTCCGGTGCCAGCCTGCCACTTCGAACCTACCGTATGGCCGCTGCCTGCACCGGGGAGTTTGCCCAGAATCAGGGGGGTACGATGGATGACGTTCTTGGCGCCTATGCCACGATCTTCAACCGGTTGAATGAAGTCCTCCAAACCGAAAGCTCAGTCAGTATGGAGCTCGTACCCAACAACGACCAGCTGATCCACCTTAACCCCGGCACCGACCCCTTCAACAGCGCGAACCAGGGACTTGTCCTCCTAAATCAAATTGCGGGGTATTTGAATGGTGCTATTGGGCTCAACAGTTACGACATTGGCCACATATTCACAGGAGGGTGCACGGATGTTGGTGGCGTAGCTGGTGGAGGCGTTTGCACCCTCAATAAAGGCAGGGCCGTAACCTGCTTTTCTTCCAGCAATCTTGTTTTCACCGCTCAGGGCACTTTGGCTCACGAAGTAGGCCACCAATTCTCTGTAGGCCACAGCTGGAGCAATTGCCCCGGCAACATGGATCAGTTATCCTCTGCCAACGCTTACGAGCCGGGCAGTGGAACAACCATCATGTCTTATGCCGGCGCTTGCGGCAACCAGAATATCGCTTTCCGTGACCCTTATTATAATGTGGGTTCACTTGAAGACCTCATTGGGTATTCAAGAGTGGGTACCGGTGCCACTTGTGGTACAGAAACCATTACCGAAAATCATGAACCAGAAATACAAATGCCCTATGAAAGCGGGTTTTTCATCCCCATTTCTACACCGTTTGAACTCAGCGCAACTGCTACGGATGAAGATGGAGACAACCTGACTTACATCTGGGAGCAATTTGACCTTGGGCCCGTCTCACCAATTGGTGAGCCCATAGGCAATGCGCCGCTTTTCCGTTCCTTCCCCCCATCTGCAAATGGGAACACCCGGGTGTTCCCCAGAATGGATAAGATTATCAATAACGATTTCGATAATACCGAAGTATTGCCGACTTACAGCCGTGATTTGACTTTACAATTCGTCGTACGCGACAATAACATCAATCATGGGTCTGCTGTATGGCAGCCTGTTTCATTCCAATCAGACGAAACGGCAGGCCCATTCGTCGTGCTGACCGGAAATGGAACAGGTGTGACCTGGACCGGTGGAGAATACCGCGAGGTGACATGGGATGTCGCCAATACCACCAACCCACGGGTTAACTGCCAATATGTAGATGTGCTGCTGTCTGTGGATGGCGGATTTACTTATCCCTACACCCTACTGGAAGCTACACCAAATGACGGGTCAGCTTTTGTAGACGTACCAGATCTGTCAACGAACGATGCACGGATCAAAATCAAGGCTTCCGACAATATCTTCTTCGATATCAACGACTTCGACTTTGCCATTGAGCCTGCCACGGAGCCTGGCTATGCGATGAGTGTATCGCCTGCCACCTTCCCGTTGGTATGCCTGCCCAGTGAGGCGCTGAGCATAGAGGTCAGTACTACTTCCATCCTTGATTTTGATAGTACCCTCACACTGAGCCTTATTGGTGAACTTCCGGCAGGGTCTTCTGCAAACTTTACTTCAAATTCCGTAACTGCGGGCGAATCTGCGTTCCTGAATCTGAATATTGCGCCAAACGAAGGAAGAGACACCATCAATCTAATGGTTCAGGCCGTGATACCGGGCGTCGATACCTCTTTGCGGGAGATTCGGGTGATTACTTTGTCCAGCGATTATTCAGCCCTGGAAATGCTTACGCCTGTGGATGGTCAGTCTGGCATTGTATTTAGTACAGATTTCAGCTGGCTGGACGTACCAAGTGCTGACCGCTATGATATTCAGATTGCTACCAGCCCCACTTTTGAAGAGGGTACGATCTTTGAGGAATCTTCGGGGCTAACGGAGGCGGTCTATCAACCAGAAGGCTTTTTTGAGCAAAATGAGCTTTATTTCTGGCGGGTACGCCCAGAGAATGATTGTGGCCCGGGAGCATACCTTGAGCCTATAGCCTTCCGAACCTCTACGGTAGACTGTGTGAACAACTTGCCCGTAGATTTGCCTATTAACCTCTCCAATCAGCCGGGCATAAGAACATCCAAGATATTTGTCACCGAAAGCGGCACCATTAGCGATATCAATATCGATGAGCTGGAGATCCCTTACCAGACGGTCAATGTACTTCGCGTGTCGGTGATCAGCCCAGCCGGGACCCGTGTAGTCCTGTTCGACCAGTCCTGCTTTGGTTCGCCGCTGCTCCGGGCTTCCTTTGACGATGAAGCCCCGAACGCTATCGCCTGCCCTCCCATCACCACCATTCCTGTAAAGCCCCACGAGCCCCTCTCCGCCTTTGATGGAGAAGATACTTTTGGAGAGTGGACGCTGGAAATCGAAATCATTCAACAAGGCACCGGTGGAGGCGCACTCGAGAAGTGGGGGCTGGAATTCTGTGCTGCTGTAACGCCGTCTTCTCCCACCGTAATCAGAAACGAGATACTGGCTGTGCCGCCGGGTGGGGGCAATACCATCACCGTAAATGAACTGGAGGTACAGGATAATACAAGTGCTCCGGAAGATATCGAATACACCATCATCACACTCCCCGAAAACGGTCAGCTTTTCCGTGGGGGCGACCTGCTTGGTGTAGGTGATCAGTTTACGCAACAGACCATTAGCCTATTCAACCTGACCTACGTACATGATGGCAGCAATACGGAAGCAGATGGGTTCACGTTTATCGTGGAGAACCCGGAGGGCGGATGGATCCCCACTCAAACCTTTAGTATTCAAATTGATGAAGATGCCACGGTTGGCACTTTTGACCAACAGCTTGATCAAACGCTCAAGGTATTCCCTAACCCGGCAAGCGACCTGCTGAATGTTGCATTCGGGCAAGCGGTGGAAGGCCCCGTAACGCTACGGTTGATCAACCTACAGGGACAAATGCTTACACAGCAGGCATTCAATCGTGTCAGCGGCAACGTAGACCTGGATATCAGCCAGCTGCCCCGGGGGATTTACCTGCTCAACGTACAAACGCAGCAAGGTGCTGTCATTCGAAAAATAGCTGTTCACTAACACCTAAAAAATTTGGCCGGGCAGTGTAATGCTGCCCGGTAATATTAAATACCGCCAAAGCCCTGGTCAAAAAAACAAATACTGTTACTTTTCCACTCCTCTGAGAACTGCGACGCTTTGAATTTGTCTATCATTTGGAAAAAAACAACTAAAATGAGATTTACGCTTACTTATCTGCTTTTACTATCCATGGTGATTCCGGCGATAGGGCAACAGAATTTCTGGACCACAGCTGAATCCAGGTCTGCTTTACAGCAACCGCTGCAACAAAGACAGTACAAAGTCGACCATTACGAGGCTTTCAACCTAAACCTTCAGGGTATGAAAGCGGCATTACGCGACGCACCAGCCGAATTTACTGAAGCGGCACCACTAGAGCTGATGATGCCGATGCCAGATGGCACCCTAAAGGCTTTTGTTATTGTGGAAGCACCTGTCATGGCGCCCGGACTGGCACAACGCTACCCGGCTATCCAAACCTTTCGGGGCTGGAATCCGGATAACCCCCGCGAATCCATCCGCCTGGGCTTTGGCCCTGACAAAGGCTTCTACGCCACAATTATGGCCGATGAAGGCCGCGTGTATATTGATCAGGCCGGCTCAGCCTACATTGCATACGCAACCCGCCAAAATCCTAATGCACAACTTTATCAGGAATTCCGCTGTGAGGTGGAAGAACAGGAAGAAGCTCATTCAACCGAAACACCAGCCATCAGTGAGCGCGGTTTACTCATGCAGGCGACCCTGCGCACCTACCGTTTAGCCATGGCCTGCACAGGAGAATACACGGAGTACCACGGTGGCACAAAGGAAGATGCCCTCGAAGCTATGGTACTCAAGGTCAATCGCCTGAATCAACTTTTTGAGCGCGATTTGGCAATCCGGGTAGAACTGATTGACAACAATGATCAAATCATCTTCACAGACCCTGAGACCGACAACCTCTCTAATGGTAATACCGGAGAGCTGCTCAATCAAATCGGGAATATCATCAACGCCACTATTGGCCTGAGCAACTATGATATAGGGCATGTCCTCAACGTTCACAATGACTTTGTAGGCAACGGTGTGGCTTCTTTGAGTTCAGCTTGCAACACCAACAAAGCCAATGGCGTATCGGGCATTACCCTTCCGGAAGGTGATCCCTTCGTTATTGATATCATTGCGCACGAAATGGGGCATCAGTTCAGCGCTACCCACACGATGAACAGTTGCCAGAATGTAACCGCCGCGACCGCTTTCGAGCCCGGTAGTGGCAGCACTATCATGGCGTACGCGGGCATTTGCGCCCCAGATGACAATATCACCGATATGACCGATGACCACTACCACACCGGGTCACTGCAACAAATTTTTAACTACACCCGGGAAGGCAATGGCGACAACTGCCCCACCAAAACCCCTACGACTAATGCAGAGCCCACTGTAGAAATCCCATTGGAAGACGGATTCTGGATCCCTCTGAGTACTCCTTTTCAATTGACTGCAATGGGTGCAGACCCCGATGGTGATGCCATTACTTACTGCTGGGAACAGTACAACCTCGGCCCTAACGATGTAGGCCTGGGCAACCCTCAGGGAGACAGCCCGCTTTTCCGGTCCTTCTCTCCCGTGGAATCCCCAACCCGGGTTTTCCCAAGGCTCAATAAAATCATCAACAACAACTTCGATAACACCGAAATACTCCCCGATTACGGCCGCAACCTGACCTTCCGCTGCACCGTTCGGGACAACAACCCACAAGGTGGCAATGCCGTATGGGCTGCTGTGGCTTTCAAATCGGACGAAAACTCCGGGCCTTTCCGTGTGCAAATCCCCAACTCAGATACTGTCGTGTGGACCGTTGGCGGCTATCAGGAAGTACGCTGGGATGTAGCCAATACCGATAACAACCGGGTGCGCTGCTACCACGTTGATATAAAGTTATCCGTAGACGGCGGGCAGACCTATCCTTTCACCTTGCTGGAAGGGACGCCCAATGACGGCAGTGCTTTTATTACCGTTCCGGATGCAGTTTCCACTGATGCCCGTATCCGGGTAGAAGCATCAGAGAATATCTTCTTCGATATTTCTAATGCCGACTTTGAAATCGCCCCCGCTACAGAGCCTGGTTTTGCCATGACGCTTACGCCCGAATCGGTCAGCCCGGTTTGTCTTCCTGATGTAACCACCATTGACATCAGCACTTCGCCTATCCTTGGTTTTGACCAGCCTATTACGCTGTCACTGGAGGGCGATCTGCCTGCCGAAGCTGTCGTAAGCTTCAGCGAAAACCCGGTCACGCCCGGCAACACCACCACACTGACCATTGATTGGAGCACCTTTGCGGAAGATAACTTCAACCTGGAAGTTACAGGTGTAACCGATAGCCTCCTGGCAGCAGTACGCTTCCTCAACCTGTCTACTATTTCCAATGACTTCTCCGAACTGGAACTGCTCTTCCCAACCAATGGCACCGCCGATATTGTCCTCTCTACGCCCTATAGCTGGAGCGATGTGCCAGATGCCGATCGCTATGATTTTGAGCTCGCCACCAGCCCGGCTTTTGGAGCTTCGGTCATCTACAGCGAAAATGACATTCTGGAAACTACTGATTTTGTACCAGACGATATCATACTGGAAAACAATGAGTTCTTCTACTGGAGAATCCGGCCGGTAAGTGAAGAATGCGGCCCTGGTGATTGGACGGATCCATCTGTTTTCCGCACCGCCAGTATTTCCTGCGAGGAATATGCGGCCAATGACCTTCCAATTAATATTGCTTCTAATCCAAACGAAAAAATCTCCAGATTGGATATTTTGGAGACAGGGACGATCAGCGACATCAACCTGTCGGACGTGGAGGTCTCCTATCAGCCGGTTAACAACCTAAAAATTTCCCTCATCAGCCCCGAGAGCACCGAAGTCCTGCTCTTCGATCAAAACTGCCTGAGTACGGGGCTTATCCGTCTGGGCTTTGACGATGAGGCGCCATTTGGTATCAACTGCCCTCCGCTTACCGGGCAGATTGCGCAGCCGGAAGGCAGCCTTTCCGACTTTGACGGAGAAGGCACTGCAGGTGAGTGGCAGCTGAAAGTACAGGCGGTCGGCAGCGGTGGCGGTGGGGCTATCGAAAGCTGGTCTATTGAGTTTTGCGCTACAGCAGAACCTGCTAAGCCTAGCCTGCTGACCAATGAGCCACTCAATGTACCTCCGGGTGGCGGCAATACAGTTACCACAGCCGAGCTCAGCGCCTCAGACGAAAACTATGGCGCAGCACAGCTCAAGTACCGAATCATTACGCTTCCGGAGCACGGGCAGCTGTTCCGCGGCGGCTTTGAGCTGGCTGTCAATGACCACTTCACACAAGAGACCATCGAGTCGTTAAACCTGGTGTACGTACACGATGGCAGCGATACACAAGCCGATGAGTTTGTTTTTGTATTGGAGAATCCTGACGGCGGCTTTATCGGCACCGAAACCTTCAATATCGTCATTGACGAAGGCGCGGTAGTAAATACCCGTGAAGAAGGATTGAGCAATGACTTGTCGCTATTCCCCAACCCTACACAGGACGAGGTGACTCTTCAACTGGACCACCCGGTAGAGCAACAGGCTGAGGTGATGCTCTTCAATCTGCAAGGCCAACTGCTGCTGCAGGTACGCTTTCCAAGTGGTGCCCGTCAGATGCGCCTGGAAACCACAGACCTCCCAAGCGGCATCTATGCCGTTAGCCTGCGCACGGGTAACGGACAGCTAACGAAGAAGCTGATTATCCGAAAATAACCTGACTGAAAGGTTTACACCTTGATTTGGAAAATGGCGAAGGGCAATCCCGATGGGGTTGCCCTTCGCTGTTCATTAGACCCCGCGTTTGTTGCCGTAGATGAAGATGTGCAGTCGGTTTGTGAAATTAAAACCGTGCGCTTTGCAGGCCTCCACCAACCAAGTCTGCTTTTCGGCCAGCCGCTCCGTACTCGTCCCTTCCGGCATCAGATAGACCCGGGAGGGCTTAATGGCGTAGCGATCGATCAAATCCAGTACCTCTTCTAATTCTACCGGGTTGGCCACCACAAACTTGAAATGGGCTTTGTCGCTCTGGGCGAAGTACCGGTATACCTTTGGCCGCTCCCGGAGCTTTTGGCTGTTATTGGAGTTCGAAAGCTTGGGGGAAACATTATACTGATGGATCGCCGCTTCGAAGGCAGGGTCCGGCAGTAATGTCCCGTTGGTTTCCACCTCAAACCAGTAGTCTCTGCCAAGTGTATCCATCAGAGCGGCAAGTGCAGGTTGCTGCAGCATAGGCTCGCCGCCAGTGAGGATCACGTTTTTGCAGGGATACTGTTGTATCGCCTCCACTATTTCCTCAAGGGTCATCTCTGCAATGACATCCTGCTTTTTGAACTTCCGGTAGCCAGGCAGCACATCGTTATCGTGGGTAAAACGGGTGCCCTCCCAGTTCCAGGTGTAATCGGTATCGCACCAACTGCAATGCAGGTTGCACAGGGAGGTACGGACAAAGATACTGGGCTGCCCCATGTTTTTTCCCTCGCCCTGAATAGAATAAAAAATCTCCGGTTCCTTGTCCGGTTTTGCTATCTTGATGGTCATGATGAATCAGTTCAGTGCCAGCCCTTTGCGGTGATACAGCCAATGCTGGAATCCACCCCGCGCCACCAGGAAAACCAACATCGCCAGCCAGAGACCGTGGTTGCCATAGCCGCGGGCAATAGTATACGCCAGCAGGAAGGTAACAAACGCCAGGAGCATACTGTTCCGCATCGATTTCGAAGCCGTCAACCCGATATATACGCCGTCCCAAATGTAACTTGGAGTACCCAGCAGCGGGAAGAGGACCATCCAAAAAAGAAAAGGTTGAGCGGCGAGGATCACATCCGCCTGATTGGTAAACAACCGAAGCAGCGCGTTGCCCCCCAGCCCGTACCCCAGGCTGAACAAAGCGGCCAGCCCCATGCCCCAGGCAAAGGAAAGCCCTATTGCCCGTCGGGTTTTGGGGTTATCTGCTGCTCCTTTGTATTTGCCCACCAGGCTTTCCGACGCGTACGCAAAGCCATCTACGCCGTATGACATCCAGTTAAGGTACTGAAGCAGGATGGTGTTCACCGCCAGTACCATTTCGCCCTGCCCGGAAGATTGGGAGTAGAAGAACCCAAAGACACCAGTCAGGCAAAGCGTGCGGATGAAAATATCGGCATTAACACGCAAGAAACCGAGCAGCTTTTCCCATTGGCTAATGGCTCGTAACTGAAAGTGCCCCAACAGGTGGCCGTAGCGGTAAAAAGCAAGCCCAAAAGCTGCGATCAGCCCAATGTACTGAGCAATCAGCGTACCATAAGCCACACCAGCTACGCCCATTCCCCTGTATTCTACGAGGTAAACGCTGAGCAGGATGTTGGCGACGTTGATGATGATGGTCAACACCAGCGGGAAAATAGCATTTTGCAAACCAAAGAACCAGCCCATCAGGGCGTAAAGCCCGAGGGTAGCCGGCGCTGCCCAAATCCGGATGAAAAAGTATTGCCGGACCAGGCCCGCCTGCCGGTCTTCCGTGTTCATCAGCTGTATGCCTGCTTCGCCCAGAGGCCATTGCAATAGCAAAAGTAAAGTCGCCACGCCAAATACGACCAACAGCGCGCGCCCCAGGGTGTGGGCCACGGCTTCGTCCGACTGCTGCCCGTACGCCTGAGCCGTCAGGCCCGTTGTACCCATGCGAAGAAAACCAAAATTCCAGTAGATGAAATTGAACAACATCGCCCCGATGCCCACTGCTCCGATATGCAGCTCAGACATGCGCCCCATCAGTGCAGTATCCACGCTGCTCAGAAGCGGCACAGATATGTTGCTGATGATATTGGGAATGGCCAGCCGTAGGATTTCTCGGTTCATAAATGCCCGTTTGAGCTGCAAACATACGCATTCTACGTCTGAGCTACACACCCGATATTCTGACAGACTTCCTTACCTTTACAGCCGAAAATCAGCAACGCCGTATGAAAATAGGCATTCTGTTTGGTGGCCCCTCCCGTGAGCGCGATCGTTCCCTCCCGAACGCCCGGTCCATTTATGCCCTGTTGGACCGTTCCGTTTTTGAACCAGTCCCTCTGCTAATCGATGCCCATGGACAGCTCCTGCAGATGCAGCCCGCAGCACTCAATGTACCGAGCATCAGGGATTTACTTGCTGCCAATCAGGCGCTG
Organism: Phaeodactylibacter sp.; assembly: GCF_022763345.1. Classification (GTDB taxonomy): domain Bacteria; phylum Bacteroidota; class Bacteroidia; order Chitinophagales; family Saprospiraceae; genus Phaeodactylibacter. The sequence goes on along the minus strand of NZ_JALEGS010000068.1, from coordinate 192,205 downwards.
CCCGATGGCTTTTCTCTTAGCCAGGAATCTCTGCCGGCTACACCGGAGTGGCTGTACCTGGAAAAGCCCCTGGCCTGGGCTGATTTGCCGGAAATTATTGACTTTGCCTGGATGGCCATGCAGGGCACTTTTGCCGAAGACGGACAGCTTCAGGAGCAACTGGAAGAACTGGGCCTGCCCTACAACGGCTTTTCGCCAGCGGCTTGCCGTTATACATCTGACCGGACCCGCCTGCGGGATTTACTGGACCTTCACGACTTTTCCACCACTCCAGCGATTGCCATAGACCATGAAGAATGGACCGGGCACGCTTCCGGCACCTTACATCAGCGCGTAACCACCGAACTCCAATACCCCGTATGGATCCGCCCCGGCGATGTCCCCACCCTTGCCGGGCAGACCCAGCTTGAGCACCCCGATGACCTGGAGCGGTTTGAGCTCGCCATCAACCGGACCTTTTTTGAAGAAATTCTACCGGCTGCAGAGTGGCGCGACAGCAACAATTTTGAACGCCGGGAAACTATTCGGCTGCTGGGTGACTTAGAGGACGGAATGGGCTTTCCAATAGAAGTGCAAACTGAAGAGGAAAGGGTTGTTATCAACGCACCACAGCAACTTTTTGAATACCTCAATACGGCGTCGACCCAATCCTCGGTCACTGAATTCCGACTGCGCAGCCACCGAAAAAGCTTACAGGAAAAAGTCCTCATTGAGCAGGTACCTCAGGGCATTCCTTTCACCTGTAGCGTGCTGGCGGCTCCCGGAAGCGGGCTGCTCGTCTTGCCCCCTCAGGTCCCCGAAGTGTACGCCAACGCTGGATTTCTGGACCATATCCCTCAGTTGGCCACCGAAGTATTTCAGCGCCTGCAACTTCGGGCTTTCGCCCAAATCAGTGGCTACAGTCTGCCGGACGGGCAGTTCATCATCGACCGCATCAGCAGTCAGCCAGACTGGAACATTGAAGCACCGGTTTGGGCCGGGTTTGGGCAACTGGGCCTCCCTCCCGGCCAGGCCCTGACGTTCCTCATACAAGCCGGGCTGGAGCATGCTCCCGGCACAGCCCCACTCCCCCCCATCGAGCCCACAGAAGAAACCGGTATCGCCCTGGTCTGTGGCGGCTTTGGCTACGGCGGTGGGCTGTCGCTGGAAAGTGCACGGGAGGTCTTTCAATGGCTGGACGGAATGCAGGGCTTTCGGCCTATTCCCATCTGGCAAACGGTCACGGATACCGGCATTCATTACTTCCGGTTGCCGCTCCAGGCTTTCCTGACAGCGTCGATGCCAGAGCTTCACCAGTTTTGCAGCCATCCGGGCACACCGCCCCAACTGGACGATGCCCTGCAGGCCTTCACGGCAAGGCACAGCAACCGGGCTTACCCCAAAACGGCAGAGCCCTGCCCCGTTAACCAATGGCCGGCCATTGCCGGGTATGTGTGGCTTACGCTGCCTGCCTCCACTGATGCACCTATCGCGCTGCTGGACCAACTGGCAAAAGCAAAGCTGCCTCACAATGGCGCAACCAGCCAGGCTGCCCGGCTCTGTGGAGATAAATACCAATTGCTGCGGACCCTGGACCGGAACGGTATTGCCGTCCCCAATCAGCTCAGACTGACCCGGTCAGAATACGAAAAAGACATGGCGGGGGCACTGAACCGTCTCGAAAACCAGGTGGGCTACCCAATGATCGTGCGGCCTTTGGACGGGCAATACAGCTCAGGGGTACAGCTGCTGTCCACCCGCACAGAACTACAGGCCTACACGCGCCTGCTTTTCAGGACGAGCCCGGAGGATGGACAGGAAGCACGGCGGATACTGCGGCTCTCTCCGGGAACCCTTTTCCCGCAAAAGCAGGCTATGGTTGCAGCTCCGCAAATCTCCCGCAAAGCCGGGCACTATCTTATGGAGATCAGTGCGCATGTCTGCCCGGTTCCATCCAAAGAAGGCCGCGTCTTATACAATTGGCTGCCCATTTCAGAAGTTCGGCCCAGCGGGCACATTCTGCGCTCGGCAGAAAAGTATGAGCAGGCTGTAAAATACAGTCATACCCCGGCACGTTTTGCCTCCGATGAAGGGTTAACCTGGAGTATTCAGCAACAATTGGAAAAAGCTATACGCCTGCTTGACCTGAAAAGCCCTGCCAATCTCGATGCTTTTGTACATTTGCAGGATGGCAAAGCACCTGAGGTTTGTATTTTTGATATCAACTTGCAGCCACCGGTCACCCCGCACAGCTTATTCGGCGTGCAGCTTACTGCGGCAGGACAGACCCCGGCCAGCATGATAGACCAGGTGATCAGCAGCGCTTTGCAAACACCCGACACCGACATTCAACACATACCGGCTGAAGCCAAGGCCTCAGCTCAACCGATTCACAATCCGATCACTATGAATGAGGATACCAAGTCTGCCTCTCCGGACCACTCCAATGACCAACGAACTGGTACCGGGGGGGCCAGCACACTGGCAGAACAGGTAAAAGCTAAGGCCAAAAAAGTATTAGAGGAAACCTGGCAGTTTTTGAAGTCTCCTGTTTTTCTGCGCAACTTTGCGGGTATCCTCCTGATGGTTTTCGGCTCCATCTACATCGTGCGCTGGTCACTTAAGATTTACACCCGCCACGGGGAGTCTATACAGGTACCCGACTATACGGGTATGGATATGCGGGATGCGATGCGCAAAGCTGAAAAACAGAATTTCCGGATTGTCGCTATTGATTCCTTTTTCGATAGCAACAAACGCCCCAATACCATTTACCAGCAGGACCCTATGCCCAATCAGCGGGCTAAGGAGGGGCGGACCATTTATGTGAGCAAATACCGGGCGCAGGCGGATTCCGTTCTCCTACCCACATTGATGCGTGCCGGATACAACTTTGAACAATACCGGACCAAGCTCAAACGCATTGATGTGAAAGCCCGGATACAAGAGCGGATATTTGACAATAAACAGGAGGAAAATACAGTGCTGCACTTCTTCCACAATGGGCTAAAAATTACAGATGATATGCTGCGCCGGGGCGTTAAAGTCCCACGTGGGTCGACACTTGAGTTCGTCATTACAGAACGGATTACCAATGAAGTAGCCCTACCGGACCTGATCTGCAAGCGATTTGACGAAGCAAAATTCCTCCTAACCACATCCAACCTCACTCTCGGACAAACTTCCGGGGCAGAAGGTGCGGAAAGCAGCGCTTTTGTCTACCAACAGGAGCCGGAGTTTGTTCCCGGGCAGATGGTCGTCAAAGGGTCCGCTATTGATTTATACCTGACCACGACACGGCCTGATGGCTGCCCGGAACCGGCAGATGTTTTACAGGAAGGAGAAGAAGATTTCAATTAACAACCTTATGCATACCATGAACCTGACACGAATTTCTTTTCTACTGGTACTTATCGCCATTGCATTTACAGCCTGCACCAATGAGCAGGAGGTTAAGTTTGAAGAGCTGAAAAAGCAGTACGATGAGGCACGCACCTCCCTGAAGTACTACCGCAACAGCTTCGATCAGACCAAGGGGGAATACACGGCGCTGCGGGAGCAGTATGACAGTCAGCCCAACAAAATCGGCACCGACTCCCTGCATACCCAGCTTCGGGAAAACCACGAAAGGCTGTTGGAAAAGCACGAGGGCTTCTTCGGGCATCAGGCGGAAGTCCTGAAAAAGCACGATGACCTACTGGAACGGCTAAAAGTGGAAGGATACCCCGTGGAAAACCGTATCGCGGACTTCGAAGAAATGAATGCGGACATTCAAAAGCTGATCCAAGAGTACGAGTATATGAACAACGAGCATAACGTGATGATCGAGGAACAGCGCGGCATGCTCCGGACTATCAAGACACCCAATCTGCCCACACGCCCTACAGAGCGCTAGTAATTAACCTTAATATGCAGTTTTCCATACGGATCGCCCGCCGCTACCTGCTTGCTAAAAAATCAACCAACGCCATCAATATCATCACGGGTATTGCGGTGCTTGGTATTGCAGTAGGGTCAGCGGCGCTTATCCTTGTGCTTTCCGTATTTAATGGGTTTGAAGACCTGATCGCGACGATGTACAGCAACTTCAACCCGGATGTGAAGGTCACTCCTGCACAGGGCAAGACCTTCACGGCCGATACGGTAATACTGGAAAAACTGCTGGCACTGGAGGAGGTCGCCGCCGTAACCACCTCGCTGGAGGAGGTCGCCTTTTTTGAGTACAAGGACAATCAGGATTTCGGCACCCTCAAGGGTGTGGCCCCCAACTACGAAAAAGTGGTGGGTATTGACACTACCGTCCGGGAAGGCGTATACCGGTTGAAAGACGGCGAAAAAGACTTTGCCATACTCGGCCTGGGCATGCGGGATAAACTCAACGTCAACGTCGGCGACCCTTTCACTGAGCTGGGCGTATACATGCCCCGGAGAAGCCAAAGCCGGGGAATGTTCAGCCGGCAGCTTCAGCCTTTCCGCCGCCGGTATATTTATCCGGGCGGCACCTTTGTCATTCAGCACGAGTTCAATAACGAATACGTGCTTGCGCCTATCAGCTTTGCGCGTAGCCTACTGGAAGCGGATGCCGATGAGGTCAGCGCTATTGAAATCCGACTGCAGGAAGGCGTGGATTCCAGAGATGCTGTGGCCCAAATCGCCACTTTGCTCGGCGAAGATTATGAGGTCAAAGACCGTTTTGAACAGGAGGCGGCTTTTCTTAAGCTCATGCAGATCGAGAAGTGGCTCAGCTACGCCATTGCCAGCCTGATGCTGCTCCTGGTTTCCTTCAACATGATCGGAGCACTGTGGATGATCGTGCTGGAAAAGCAGCCGGACATTGCTATTCTCCGATCTATGGGGGCGCTGAAAACGACCATACGCGATATTTTCCTGGCAGAGGGTGTGTTGCTCAGCCTGTTAGGCCTGGGTATTGGTATCGTTTTGGCACTCGGGCTTTATGCCGCTCAAAAGTACATTGGGCTCATTACCGTGCCTGGTAATTTCATTGTAGAAGCCTATCCGATCAGCTTGCGTTTTATGGATTTTGTAACGGTGGCGATAACGGTGGTGACAATTGGGCTGCTCGCTGCGTTCCCTCCGGCCCTGCGTTCCATGCGAGTTTCAGCCCTGATCCGGGAAGAATAAGCCCTCTTTCTGCAAGCCTTTTGTCCAAATCAGGTTTTCCAACCAACCAGAGTACCAGAATTTTGTCTTATGTTCGTTTCGGATTAATATTGAAACAACGAACTCATGAGGCAACTGTTACTACCCTTCGCCCTCCTCCTCTTAGGAGCACAATTTATTTCAGCACAAACCACTTACCACCGGGTACGCGTCGACTTGTCCCGCCACAGTATTCAGGAAGTAGGCGCACTTGGGCTGGAGACCGATCACGGCATTATCCGACCGGGTGCGTTCCTCGTGAATGATTTTTCGGAAAGAGAAGTACAGTTGCTCGAAGCCGCTGGCATTCCCTACCAAATTGCCATTGAAGATGTAGGCACCTATTATCAGCAGCAGCCTCAGCAAATCGGGTTCCGCAATGGCGATTGCGCCACGGATGACCCCTTTGAAGACATCCCTACGCCCGAAAACTACGTAGACGGCACAATGGGCGGCTATTTCACCTACGATGAGATGCTAGCCGAACTGGAGCGTATGCATGATCTGTTCCCCGAGCTCATCACGCCTGTCACTCCAATTGACACCTTCACGACCTTTGAAGGGCGCCCCATCTACTGGCTCCGCATATCCGATAATGCAGCTACGGACGAGCCTGCCGAGCCCAAGGTGCTTTACACCGCCCTCCACCATGCGCGGGAACCCAATAGCCTTTCTCAGCTGATTTTTTACATGTGGCACCTCCTGGAGAATTATCACTCCGACCCCCAAGTACAGTTTCTGCTCAACAACACCGCCATGTACTTCATCCCCTGCCTCAACCCGGATGGCTACGTGTACAATGAACAAATTATGCCGCAGGGAGGCGGGCTTTGGCGTAAAAACCGCCGCCCCTTTGGTGGCAATGTTTTTGGAGTAGACCTTAACCGCAACTATGGCTTCGAGTGGGGTTTTGACGACAGCGGCTCCTCTCCCGACCCAAACAGTCAGGTTTTCCGGGGGGATGCGCCTTTCTCAGAGCCCGAGACGCAAGCGGCAAAAGCTTTTTGCGAGCTGCATAACTTCAAAATCATACTGAACTACCACACCTTTGGCAACCTCCTTATCCACCCTTGGGGCTACAACGATGTGCCCACAAGCGAGGATGCCCTTTTCAAAGGCATGGGCAATGTGATGAACCGCTTCAACGACTTCAGGCTGGGCACCGGTACCGAAACCGTGGGCTACGTGGTCAATGGGGGCAGCGACGACTGGATGTACGGCGAAATGGAGACCAAGGACAAAGCCTATTCCTACACCCCGGAAGTCGGCCCCGGCACCTTCGGGTTCTGGCCCCCTGCCTCAGCCATCGACCGGTTGAACAAAGGCGTGCTTTGGCAAAACCTGGCTATGGCAAACCTCGTCCACTACTACCTTGAAGTACGGGACGAAACGCCGGAAACCCTTAGCAGTTTACAGGGTACGATCCCAATGGAAATACAGCGGTTTGGGCTGGAGGATGGCAGCGCCACCCTAAGCGTTACCGCAGGCAGCTCTAATGTAGTAGTGGCTTCCGCTCCACAGGTGCTCACCCTTGATCTGTTGGAAAGCACGGGCTACTCCTTCGACTACTTGGTGATGCCGGGATCAGCCATTATTGAAGAAGTGCGCTTCGCTATTGCATTGGATTATGGCGGATACGTTTACCGCGATACGCTGGAAAAAATCTACCTCAATGGCGAAACCAACACCGTCTTCGCAGACCCCATGGACAGCCCGTCCAACTGGACGAGCAGCGGCTCATGGGCACCAACTACAGAGGCTTTTGTCTCCGCCCCAAATTCCTTCACTGACAGCCCTTTCAGCAATTACGCCGCTGCAACAACCAACTTGTTGACGCTAAATGAAAACCTGACGCTAAATGAAGAAGCCGGCAAAGCCTTCCTGCGCTTTCAGGCCCGATGGGCAACCGAGGATGACTACGACTATGCTCAGGTGCAGCTTTCCACGGATGCCGGCAATAGCTGGACTCCGCTCTGCGGCCGCTATACCGTGACTGGCAATGGTGGTTTTCAGCCCGCAGAGCCGCTCTATCAGGGCATTCAAAATGAGTGGGTACAGGAAGAAATTGACCTGACGGAATACCTCGGCGAATCTGTCTCTATCCGTTTCCTAATGGCGTCTGATAACTTCATACAACTCGATGGCTTCTATGTGGATGACCTGGAAGTGGTCACGTTGGATTCTATCACGGTAAGTGCCTCTGACTTCCAACCATCTGCGCCTGCGTTGCGGGCATTTCCTAACCCGGTGCAAGAGGAACTGACGGTACAGGTAGAAGGGACGTTTGAACGCAACAATGCCCAGGTGATTTTACGAAATGCTCTTGGCCAAACCGTATACACCAGAACACTTCCTGCTGGCAACCGGCAAACTTTTATGCTGGACATGCGTGCGCAGCCTGCTGGCTTGTACACCTTGCAGCTGGAAGCTGGAGGGCAAGTCTTGCATAGGCTGAAAGTCATCCGGTAAGCCAGGTAAGCCGGCATCAACCAACGGATAACCGAAAGGTGTGCTTCCCAGTGGTGGTACGCCCATCCGGCTCCATGGCAGTGAAAGTAAGGGTATGTACGCCCGGCTTTAAATGATCCGGGAGCGGCGCTTTCCAAAGGTGCGCACAATCCCTGGCTTTCATCCAATGCGGATAATCTTCCGGGTATTGCTCGAGCATGTGCAAAACAAGTGGGTCTTTTTCCACCGTGCGCTTCATAGGTACAGGCACGCCCTCATCAATCTGGCAGGTGACGGCCGCTTCGTAACTGGCTGCATAAATATTTGCAATGACCTCCTGTCCATCCGTACAGACAGCAAGCGGTCCTGAAATGGGCGCCCGTACCCCCACCTGCTCCTGTTCGGGCTGGCCTGCCGGCTGAAAGCGATAGGTATAAGCAGCCCCATCGAAATCGAAAACCCAGAACCCATTGGGGGTGCCATCCATCCCCAGTCGAACGGGTAGCCCGGTCCAATCTCGGGGCCCTTTCCACCAGGCTCCGCAGGCCGCTCCGCAGACCAGATGCTGAAAGGCCCCATCGCCCGACCAGCCGCCTTCGCGTAAGTCAACGTGCTCTACAAAGTGGGTGTGTGCAGCCAGCGCCAGCACCTGCTTTCGGTGGTCCAAAATATCAAACAAATCGTCCCGGTTTTGAATATTGCGGTAGGTATCAGCGGGCAGTATATCGGTGTAGATGGGAATGTGCATAAGCAGCACCACCAGCTTCTCCTCGGGAACGGTTTCCAGGTCATTGCGGAGCCAGTCTAGCTGTCGGTGCGAAAGGTAACCCTGAGTGATGCCAGAGGTATCATCCTCGGTATTCCAGCCTGTGTAGCCGATATCGTCCAGCACCACAAAGTGTACCTCCCCATAGTCGAAAGCATAGTAAGTAGGCACAAAGTAGCGCTGAAAGGTCTCCCGGCTGAATGCCGAATCTGTAGCCCGCAGGTTGATATCATGGTTGCCGCAGACTGTGTAGTATGGCTTTCCAATCCCGGAAAGGGCGTCCCGAATCTCCGGATAGAGGGCAAGCCCGTCCCAGGCAATATCCCCGAGCGGCACAAAAAAGTCCATGGGCTGATGCAGGAGGTGCTGTACCATGAGCTGCTGGAAAAAACCGACTTCTTCCTCGGTCTTAGGCTGAATATCGCCAAAAAAGACCGCCCTGAACTGCTCCTGCCGCCGACCCGGCAGCAGTTCAAAATCTATGGTTTCGGGTAGTGAGGCAGGCTCGAAACCCTCGTATTCCAGCTCGGCATTATTGGGGCTGCCCTCTGGGCGGATAAAATAGAAAAACTGTGGCTGATTGTGGGCATTCAGCGGCAGCTCGTACCCAACGGGCTTGGTAATAAAGATGACACCCTCTGCTTTAGGCTTTGGCAGGGTATAGCGCCCGTCTGCATCTGTCTGCACGACCATTTTGCCATCGGAAACACTTACGTTGGGGATGCCTTTTTGAAGATCGTTTTGCTGTACATATACCCTGCCCGTTATGGTCGCTTGCTCCATGTTCTGTTTTTTCGGTATTGGTCAGGGCAACGCAAAGATGAGCATTAAGTTGAAACCTCTGAAATGAGGAGGAATTAAGTTTCCGTTAGGTTTGATTTATACCCTGTTAACTTTGGGTTTACGATCACTTCTTATCTTCCGGTCAACTTTTTAGAAAATGCGATCAATACTCATTTTCCTTTTGATACCAGCCTGGCTATTGGGGCAAAAGGCATCAGTCCAGCTTAATTCACCGGATGTACTACAGGTAGCGGTATATGATTCGCCGCCCTTTGGCCTTCAGTACCCGGATAGTACCTACGGTGGCTTAATGGTGGAGCTTTGGGAAGATATCGCGGGCGACCTGGGCTTCTCCTACGCCTATACCCTTACCGATATGAACACGCTGCTTTCGGGTTTGCAACAAGGTCAATTTGACATAGGGCTCGGCGCTATATCGATCACCCCAAGGCGGGAAGCCCTGGTTGACTTCACACAAGCCGTCAATCCTTCCGGAACAGGTATTGCAACAGCTGCCCGGTCCCGCCGCAATGCTTTTGCCAACTACTGGAAGCCCATTCTCATCAACCTCCTGGAACTGATCGGTACCCTGTTGCTTGTTCTTCTTGTCTCAGGCACTATTGTTTGGCTGGCTGAGCGGCGCTACAATCGCGAACATCCTTCCGAGCGAAATATTCAGGGGCTTGCCGATGGCTTATGGTGGTCTGCAGTGACGATGACGACGGTGGGGTATGGCGATAAAGTACCGAATAGTCAAATCGGGAAAATACTTGGCATTGTATGGATTTTCACCAGTATTATTTTGCTTTCCCTATTTACAGCAAATGCCAGTGCTATTCTGACTACGACCCGGCTTTCTTCCCACATACAGTCAGATGATCAACTGCGACAGGTTAGGGTTGGAGCAGCACGAAAGTCTTCCGGAGAAGAATATCTGATTCGGGAGCACATTAACTACACTCCTTTCACATCTATCGAAGAAGCTATTGATGCATTGCTAAACGAAGAGATCGATGCGGTGGTCTCCAACGTGCCCGTTTTGAAATATCTCAACAACAGCCGTGACTACTACCAGCGACTGGCTATTTCCCCTAGGCTTTTACTCAAGAACAACATGGGTATAGCCCTTCCCGATGACAGTTCGGTACGAGAGCCGATCGACCAATTGCTTCTGGAGAAAATCGCAGAACCAAAATGGCAAAAGGCTGTATACCGGTATCTTGGTGAGGATTAGAACACCTTTTCATATAACTCCCGCTCCCTGGATTCCACCGGATGCCGGGATTCAAGTATTTCAAATACATTGCCTTTAATGGTGTGGGCTATATCGCCGGTAGGCAAATCATTGCAGTCGAGCCCGAAGGGGTCCTCAATTTCCTCTCCCAAAAGCTCCACGCCCAATAGCGCAAAGAAGATGAACATCGACAGGGGGATGCTCATCAGGTGAAAGGTATTGACCAGCGCGAAGGGCAACAAAAATGCATAAGCTGTAATGAATATTTTCAGATAAACGGCATAAGAGAAGGGGATGGGCGTCTTCTTGATCCGCTCGCATGCCCCCAGGATATCCAGCAGGCTTTGGTGCTGCGCTTTGATATTGATGTAATCGCCCTCATTTATTTCCTGATTCCGGTGGGCTTCTGCCAGTCGCTGAAAAATTTGCAGGGCAATGTAGTTGGGCACATGGGCTTTGGTTTCGTAAGCTTTGCGGTCTTCCTCAGACAGATAGATCAGCTGCTCCAGCTTGGTCCCATCGCGAAGGTGCTCTGCAAGTGCGATACAAAAATTGGAAATATGCTTGCCCATGTACCGCCGGATGGCGGTGTTGTCTTGTGGGAACATACTGTGCACATAAATGGCAAGGTTACGAGTGTTATTGACCAGTGCGCCCCATTGCTTGCGCGCCTCCCACCAGCGGTCGTAGGCAGAGTTGGTCCGAAAAACCAACAAAATACTGAGGATCACCCCAAGTAGAGAAAACACCGAGGTATTGAGGTCCACATACCGCCCAAGGTTGAGCCACTCGATCGTCAGGCAGACTACTGCGGCATAAACGCCGATAAGCAGGACACTGCGCATAATTCGGACCATTGTCCAGCTTTTGGCAAGGTGGCGCAGGTCACCAAACCAGTTGTCATTTGTTTTGTAATAGATCATAGGTGTGAGGCTTTAACAGGTAACACTACCAGCACCTCAAAAGATATAGCTATCCGCTCACCTGTCCAAACCCGCGTGCCATAAGCGTTGCGCAAAGCGGGATAAAGAGCAGCAAAAGGAGTTCCAGGCGGATCAGGAGCCGGATGCGTGCCGGAATCTCCACCCAATCTGTTTCTTGTCCCTTCCGATTTTTGAAGAAAAATACAGTTGGAAAGATCGACAAAACCCCTAAGGCAGTGAAGAGCCCCAGCTTGAGGTGAAAAACCCAATTGGATGTATAGTAAGCTGCAGGCTTGCCCACACCAAACCACAGCAATAGTCCAATGCCCACTATAGCCAGGGCACTTAGCCCATACACGCTATCGAGTACAAACAACTGCTGTAGGGTACGGCGTTGCAAGCGTGGCCGGATGAGCCAGGCTTCCCCGGCAATCGCACAGACCATAGTCAGAATGCTGATAAAGTGGAAATATCGGGCGATGGCTTCGGCTATCATAGCAATGATTTTTGGCAATGGGAATGAAACACGATTCCTCCCGAAGTGTTAACTGATTTTGTAATTTCCCCTTCAAAACCAGTATATGCCAGCACGCATTTTATCCATCCCCTTTGTACTTGGAGCCATTCTGTTTCTGTTCCTGGCTTGGGAAGCCCATTCCAGCTACAGTATTTACGTCGTGCCTTTTGTGATTGCGCTGGCCTTTATCTACATCCTAAGCCCACAGATCAACTGGTGGTGGTGGACCCGCCGCCCACCCGATATGCCCCCAAAGCTGAGGGGGTTGCTACAGCGCCACCTGCCCTACTATCAGCGCCTGGCTGATTCTGAAAAGCTGCGCTTTCGCCGCCGGGTACGCCTGTACATGGAAGCCAATGACTTTATGGCGAAAGGGATGGAAGACGTAACGGAAGACCTCAAAGCCGTCGCTGCCATCTGTGCCGTGCAACTCACCTTCGGCCGCAAAGACTTTTTGTTGCCCAAATTTGAGCACCTCATCTTTTTCCCGCAGCCTTTCCCTTCTCCTCAGTATCCCAAAAATTACCACGCTTCCGAAATCTACGAGGAAGACGGTGCCATCCTGTTCTCCGCTGAGCAGCTGATGAAAGGCTTTCTGGAGCCCCACAACTTTTACAACATCGGGCTGCACGAGTATGCCAAAGTCTTCGAGCGCTCCTACCCTGAGCTCGACATACCGCCCCTTACTGAAGACCACTGGCTCGAGCTACAGCAAATCAGCGGCTTTAGCCAGGCCTGGATACAGCAATGGATCAACCTAGACCCCATTCCGCTCCGTCCGGTGAGCATTGTGCATTTCTTCACCTGGCCGGCTGCTTTTCAGGCACAGTTGCCGGAGCTTTATGCAGCTTATGCCCGGCTATTTAATCAGTCGCCAGGGAAGGCCGGTACGCCGGTGCTGGGGGAATTGGTTTAGGAAGCGACGCTACAATAAAACTCGATCCGCTTCTTTCTATAAGGCAAACCTTCTCACGATTCTAAAGCCAAAGTGAATTTGGTTATTCCAAAAGTTATCGTGGGTATTTGGAATAAATTCCTGTCCTATGAGACCTGTATTATTGGTAAAGTGGAGCTGGTAAGAGTGCCGCTCATTGGCGATATCTATTCCGAACCCAACTGCATGATGCAATGATTTCGCTCCAATGTTCGCTTCGCTGAAACGATGGTAGTACTCTACTTTAAACGCCACGCTTGGAGCAAATTTAACCGAAGCCCCTGCGCCTAAGCTCATGATGCCATTCTCTTCCTCTAATTCTTCCACCAGGTTTCTGTGGATATAGGTAGGCATCAGTTGAATACTCAAAAATTCTGAAACCTTACTGGAAACCATTGCCTGTACCTGATAACTTATCCGGTGTTTTCGCTCTAAAGAAGCGGCTTCCAATTCTGACCATTCATGGGTTCTGATAGCGGTATTTCCAAATAAAACCAGACTAAAAGGAACTCCTTGCTCTATTTGCTGCACTAACCGGTATTTAACGGTACCATCATAGGTTTTAAAAAAACTACTTCTGCCGAACCCAACATCCAGATTCTCAGTAAGGCCATACATTAATTCCAACCGGATATTTGCAGATCCATCTAAGCCAAAAAGCTCTTGAATCCCTTCTGAAGTGTATCCGTTAAACCGATGGGAAATGTTTAGGAGCAAATCCCTTTTTGCAAGCATCTCTGTAGTATGCCCGTTGAGTAAGTAGTAGGTTCGAAACGTCTCGTAGACGGGAAATCGCTCAACGGGCTCCTGCTGCGCCCATATGCTACCGGTAATAAGCATTAGGGCTACAATTATGGCTATGTTTTTCATCAGACTACTAAATTATTTGGTGTACAGACAATGATGATCAATCTCTTGGGGCACCCGAGGCGATCCAGTCAAGTATAAGTTGGCGTTCTTCAGAGGTCAATGGAAGGTCTGCATCCACTGGAGGCATAGGGTCTTTTTCCTTATTCAGGCGATAGGCTATTTTCCTGGATTTTCCTTTAATAATACCATAGGAGGTGTATTTCGGAAAAGCTTTCCCTTTATCTCCATGGCATTCCCCCTGATTGCATTTAGTTTGAAAAATGGGGTAGATATCTCTCTCAAATACAATGGAGGCCGGAATTACAGAACCCTTATCCGAAAAACTGGTCAACAGCAACAAAAACAAGAGCATCAGAAGTGCTATCACGTTCTTCATAGAAACTAAAACTTAGTTGTGGTATAGTATTAATTATTCAATCCACCCTGGTCAATCCATTCGATGATCAACTCCCGTTCCTCTTGAGTCAACTCATAAGGCGCGACAGGCATGGAGGCGTTGGCAATCACAGACCTTACACTAGGTAGAATAGACTTAATCTCCTGATAATTGGTTAGCGGTTCCGAAACCGTGCCATAACTATGGCAACTTGTATTGGTACAGCTCACCTTCATGATCGGCAATACCTCTTGGCTAAAACTAACCAGGTTTGAAGGGTTGGGAACATAGATAGCAGTGATGCTAATATCAAATTCCGGTATTTCAATGGTGCTTTGCATAGAGGTGGAGTCTTCTAGAAATGCGACGTCTCCTTCCCAGTGGTCAAATACCTTTCCTTCAGCCGCTGCAAACGCATAGACCTGGACTATAGTACCTGCAAGGTAGGCACCTGATCCATTTCCAGATTCAACGGCAAGATTGTATCTGGGCAAGTCTTTGAAAGTAGCCGTAAGCTGTATGTCCTGGAATGGCATCGTAAAGGAAGTTTCGGGGCTCCTGCTTTGGTCCAATAGAAAAGTATCTCCTTCCCATTTGAAAAAAGCTTCTCCTTCTGGAGCATTATCAGATTCGATGTAGACCTTTTCTCCAAGCTCATAGGAGCCTGAACCCGTTCCATTAACAATCGTGACTTCATGATGTCTTGTCGCGTTGTCACAACTCCAAATCAATAAGCTGAGCAATAAAAGGTATTTAAGGGGATGCATACGATAGCGGTGTATTGGTGAATCATTCCTTTGCAAATTCAGCATATTGCTATCGATCTGCATTTAGGAAAAACAGCGGCTGGGCTGACTTTAATCAACACCACAGCAGAACCAGCACCCTACCTTTACAATATTGACTATCAGTATGTTAACTCCGCGTTAAACCACTGGGTATTCTATGTTAAGCGAGGCAGGTGCATTGCATAATTAGCATGGCTAACGCATAAGAGTCAACGAACCACCATCACTTCGCCCGCCCCTATTTCCAACTCTAGCATCGGGCTATCCTGAGCTATACGATCTACCTGAATATACTGACGATTAAGTGGTCTCCGATAAAGATCGGAGCAGCAAACCTACTCAATGCCTGCCCGTGTCCCGTCGCCTGTGGGCTTCGGCCACCGGAAGCCGTACTAATACTAAGGCAGGCGGGTCAGCATTTACGCTGAGAAGTGGCTCGCGCTTGCCCTGATAAGCTTGACTTCATCAGCGGCCTGTCCTGATAAGCTACGCTTTGTCAGTGGCCGATGTCGCAAACCCAAGATTCCAGACGATGAATGGCTGGATCATTGACCCAGACGATGAATGGCTGGATCAATGCCCCAGACGATGAGTGTCTGGACTGTTAGCCCGGCATTTATCGTTCCCCGTGCTGGCTGTCAGCGCCAGTGGGTGACCACTCCGTACTGCGTATATCTGAAACTTCAGGGGCATTTTCACTTACCTTTCTGTGAAGGTTAATGCTTCTAGATCTTAATCCACTTTTTCCGCCCGAGATGCGCGCCATCTGATAGTACGACCAGGTATACGCCTGGCGGGACTTCTTCCATGTCAAGTTCCTGCATCCGGTGAGCCGGATCTATTTGCGTTTCATAAATTACGGTGCCGGAGATGCTGTAAAGCTGTAGCTTGAGGTTTTGGGAGCCTGACTCTGCCAGATTTAAATTAAGTACTCCAGTTGATGGGTTGGGGAAAAGGTCGAATTGAAGACTAGAGCTATTCTCCCTAACGCTTGTCCCCTCACCTATATTTAGGTTTAGTGATTCCCCTTGAATCCAGCCTCCCTGAGGAGTGGCAATATCAAAGCTGAATTGATCAGTGCCAGCATCCGGATTGGTGTTTGTATAACTCAGTGCACCACCATTGATCGATGCCTGGCTGAAAGTGGTGCCAGCCATTGCAACACTTCCGTTATAATTCAGATCGCCTGCGGATGGAATAGACACTATGGTGTAGATGATTTCTTCTGGTGAGTTTTCGGAAGTGCTCGCCAGGAGGTTATTGCTCTGAATAAGGGCACTTCCATTTTCAGGTACGGCGAGGGCCATTTTGGAAAAAGCGGGCGGATTAGCAGCATCCTGATCAAAACAAAGCTCTAACGACCAATTGTCAACTGACCCAGCGTGCATAAATTTGTCATCTGATATATTTAAGGTCCATACGCCTGCCGAAGGCAGACCATTAAAATTGGCTAAAGGTACCATAGGTTGAAAGGTTCCTTCAATGCCGTATTCTTGCCCGTTGATGCAAGAATTTTCCAGCTGTTCGGCTGAATTGGAGGATTCATCATCGAATATCAGGAGCATATCGTCTCTGGAGCACCCAATATCAGTGGCAGGAACCCCCGGACGATTGAATAATTCTACGGATGTGCCGGAAGGTGCTGTCAGGCTTACCGAAAGGTCGCCAATATTTTTATGGAAAATCTCAAGCTGAACATTTGCATCGGTTATACTTAAGTCATGCCCTACGGTTAACTCAGAAGTTTCAGTGTCCACATATCCGTGCACGTATGCCGGATCAGACTTCGTGAAGATATAACACCCTTCTCCACCCGTTTGGAAAGAAAACCATGGGGCACCTTCAGCAGGAGTGCAGGAGTTCTGCGTTCTTACCCGCCAATAATAGACCGTTAGAGGAGCGAGGCTTACTGTTGGAGTGTAAGCTTCCGTGTTGACCCTGCCTACCTCAACCACCGCCTGCCCAAATCCAGGCGTTCTGGCGATTTCAACAATATATTCTGGGTCATTACCTCCACCAGACCAGTTAAAATCAGGACGGAGCGACACTCCTGATGCCCCATTTGCCGGAGTAGTTAGCAAGATAGGCTCTGGAATGTCCTGTTCGAGTTCCAGTATAACTTCCTGCCCCAGATCACTAGAGGCGGAACTGGCGTTAATATCTATGGTGTAGGCTCCTGGAGCGACATTCTCGAGCCCCTCAATGTCCAGATTTATGTTTGCCGGTGGGATAAAGCTGGAACTGGAAAAGCTGAAGCTTGCTCCGGACGGAATACCACTTGCACTTAATGTCACTTCCTCATCAAACCCGGCAATCGAGCTGAAAGACAACTGATAATTAACCCTTTCGGCATTCTGGCATGCCTGCTGCACCGGGGCATCCACTGCCAGCCCTAAAGCAGGGTTGGAGGCGGTAGCAATCGAAAAATCTTCATCTGAGATATCAAAGAATAGGTTGTCCGAGCACCGGACCATCACTCTGACCGTGCTAGAAAGTATTTCCGGTACTTCAATAATGTGGGCACCATCATTCGGGACGTTGGTTGCCAAATTAACCGGATAGGTATATCCTCCATCGGTTGATAACAGTATGTCTACCTGACTACAGTTTACCGGCGCCATATCTGTATTGGCCACATCCCAGCTAATCGTATAGGAAGCGCCCTCATACCAAACTACATCTGAGTTCGGGGATTGAACGAGAAATGGGCCTGCGCCTTCATCAAAAGTCAAATCTACATCGGCTTCGCTCGTGCACCCCGCCCCCATAAAATTGTCTCTCACCGTGACACGGAAATCCATCTCCCTGCTCACTGCCGGCAGGACCTCCCATTGATAATCGGTCCCATTAATGAGGTATTCAAGCGCAGGAAAAATACGATAGGGCTCCTCTACAGGTTCATAGGATCGAAATGCCGGACCGGCTTCGATTTCAGGTATTGGCGGGTTAGGGATCATTTCGTTATCCATTTGCTCCCAACAATAGGTCAATACATCACCATCGGCATCCTGTCCAATAGCTTCCAATTTAAAAGGAGTGGAAATAGGCAATACATAACGCTGCTGTTCTACCTCAACTTCAGGAGGCGTATTGCCGGTATCCGTCAAAGTCGGACAGCTCCCCGCCGGGCCTTCAGTCGTATTGTAACCAATTTCCAGGAGGTTCACAGCATGAAAATAGGCGTCATTATTGGCCTGTATATTGGGCAGGTCACAAAAGTACTGCCCCATGATAGTGGACGCGTCACTGGGTTCCACAGAGGTCGCACGCGTACTATTACAGTTGTTGCTTGCGGTATGGCTACAACCTAACTGGTGCCCCATTTCATGAGCTACAAAATCAATGTCAAACGGGTCTCCAACTGGTGGGTCAAAGCTTGAAAAAGCACTCGCCTTCATCTGGTCAACGCAGGCAGCGCTTCTGTACGCAGCTCCTCCTAAAGCTACACTGCCACCTTCATGGGCAAATACATGCCCTATGTCATAATTCGCTGTACCTATGATATCATCACAAACCACCTGGTTTTCATCAAAAATACCAAAGGAGGTTTCGTCGCTGTAAGGGGAGTCCTCAATAAAAATCAACTCGTCATTATTAGCGACCAGCATCATACTTACCGCAACTTCTCTTTCAAATATGCCGTTCACCCTGGTCATCGTCGTGTGAAATGCAGCCATCACATCTGGCTTATTCCCACCGTGAAAATCAGCATAAGTAGTCGTACAGGCAAGTGCCAACCGGTAGGTCCTTAAGTTGCAATCGCTCTGGGAACTTCCGAGGGGAAGGTCTTCAATTGCCAGATCCTGCTCTTCACCGAAATGGCATTCGTGGCTTTCTGCTTTTTGGTAATCGCTCTTATAGTAGGTTAAGTAATGACGCGTATCTGATTTTGAATAAGGATCGATATATACCGGGCTGTGCCTACCAGATAATATCAGGGCATGAAACCCAAACTGGGTGATATTGAATCGCAGGCTGGCTGTTGGGTCATCAATACCGACTCCTGCATACGCATGAAGCAGAGGATACCGGGCAGCCAGATCAGTTTGCATAATCGGTGCATCAAAAATTCTAAAGCGCTCCGTTGCACCATTGGGCATTGGTAGCTGTAGTATTACCACCGCTTCATAAGATTCAGGAGAATACCGCATTGGAGCACGCTCCAAAACGACTTGCAATTCATCCATATCTAATGCATAAGTCAAATATTTCTGAGGAATGATGGAGCGATCCATAGCCTGAGTGGCAAATTCACCCTCTCCTACTGCTCTCCAGGGATTGGACTGTGCAGACAGCCCAGTTGTAAGAAAGCAGAGTATGAATACAAGTCCTGGCATGGAATTCGTGAAGCTGAGCATAATACATAGCATTATTGTTACAAAATTTGGCAGTGCCATTTCTGACTACTCGTACTGCTTTGCTGGCGGAAATGATACAAGTGTGAAAAAAAACTCGGACTTATCGAGACTTTGGAGTTACCTGACCGGGCGACAGGAGCTTCACGTGGTCAGACCGTAACAGGTCAAGGCGAGCTGCCTTTGAGAAAAAATCGATGCAGAGGAGAACACGAACGCAGCTTACAAGAAGGATTGCTTATGCCCTTTCATAACCGAAATGACTGGATTAAGCACTGCAAATTCAAAATACATAGCCTGTATTTTCAAAATTTACCATCTAGTCACTATGAGCATAATCAACCGGCAGCTGACCACTGCTGTTTGTAGACAGGTTGAGACATACCCCATTCTTGCAGGGACTGGACCCCGGCAATCCGGGAAAACCACACTGCTCAAACATCTATTCCCGGAATACCGGTACGTCAGTCTGGAACCACTAATCCCGCTCAAATAACCCATCAAACCGTAAACCACTATTGCCTTGCCCCCGGCCATTCTGCTTGCGGAAACCACTCCAAAGCGCGGTCCGTCCGTTGTGCCAACGGGCGCGCTGCCAGGTTCGGGAAACCCTAACACCTGACTTAGGCACCTCTTCTTCCGGAATGAAGAAGGGCTGATAAGCTGGTTTATCCAGGCCATACCGCAGCAGGCTCGTGCGGGGGCGGATACGCTCAATCGGTAATCCAGGATATATCCGCGGCATTGCCGCCCGCTGCAGCCGGATCGCACCGCCACCGTTTGGCACAAGAGCGGCTTTAAAGGGAATCCAATGCTCCGGGACATCCGTAGCCAACCGGTAACGGACCAAGGCTTCATTTTCAAGGGGTGGAGCGGGCGGGGCTCCTCCGGTGACTTCCTCCGACAGAGCGCGTAAATATGTGGCGGTATTGAGGGCGGCAGCATTGCCTTCCCGCCGGCCATCAATGCCATCGGAAAGATAATACTCAATACCCCAAACCATATTTGCCATCTCATCGCGGGCCAGATAGACTTCTTCCTGTGCCGGGCTTTCCTTAAGGTCAATTACGCCGGGCGGCAGCAACAGGTATTTATCGTAAGCACTCTGCGGGTCAGGAATGCCAGTAAGCCCAAAGAAGTTCCAATGGTTGCTGCCGGAACTATCCCTGTAGTGGTTTGCCTCGGACCACTGCCCAAAGACATCACGGATTCCCACCCCTTCCACCTCAAGCAGCCCTCCACCGGGAACGCGCAGCGGCAGCAAAAACCAATCATTGCTGTACATGAGCCCAAACTCCATAAGCGCCAGCCGCCCGGACTGTGTGGCACCGGCTTCCATAGCCAGGAGGTTGACCTTGCCATCTTCCATCTCCCACCATCGGGCAGCAGGCATACCGGGGTAGTCCACTTCTGTGGGGATTAAATGCCGGACCTGAGGCGCTTGCACATCGTCCCGGCTGCCCCGTCCGGATTCAGCAACCTCAAAGCTGTACCAGTCGAGGCGCCCTTCGTAGTACTCCTCGGCTCCTAATTGCATAGGGGCACCGTTTTTGCCCTTGAGGTGGGCCTGAAAACGATACTCCATACGTTCGGGCCGCCAGGCATCTTTTGTTTCATCGACCGGCTGATTGTATTGACGATCAAACCAGTCGACCCATTGCCCGCCTACTGTATCCGCTTGAGGATTAGGGCCAGGCAAGAAGTCCGTAAGGGATTGCCCCCCGCGCAGTTTTTTGTACAACGCCCCTCCATCGAGGGCACCGGTCTGCACCGCGGCGTGTACCCAGGTTTGCAGGCTCCTGTTGCTAAGCTCATGTGCATTTTGCATGCGGTCTTCCGTAGTCGCTGCAGCAGGGATCTGAAATTGCAGCTCCGGACTCGCTTTCAAAGTTTGCACCACTCCACCTGCGGCATCACCCAATGCACGGTGTAGCATTCGCTCCAGTTGCCGCCCCATCTCAATGCGAAGGGGGATACCCGGCTCTACTGCTACACGTTCCACTTCCGCTTCCATCGGCTGATGATTGCTATAATCCACAGGATGGTTGCCATCGGCCGATAACTGTCGGAAAGGGTACTGCTGCCATTTCACGCGGACCTCTGCCGGGGAACCATTGTCCGTTCCTTCGAATTCGCCGGTCTGCCACTGCCGGCAAAGCATCCAATAGGGGTCATAAAGCTGATTGCCCAGATTCTCGTCAAACCGCTCGCTGCGCGCACGGATTTCCAACCGGTTCCAAAGTATTGAGTCTGCCATAATTTGTTCTGTTATTCAATGGTGTTGCCCAAGTCCAGTCCTGCTAAATCCTCATCCGTAACTTCTGTTGGTGGTGCCTCCACGATACGTTGTTCCCCCGGAGGCGCACCAAACAGCAAGCCACCGTACGACCGTTCGCCACCTTCTTCCGTCATGGTCACTTCTCCTAAAACCAGCGGTAAAAACTGATCAAGAAAGCTGTTCTTGAGGATGTCCGGGTCCACCCCGCGGAGCTTAGCCAGGTGCAGATTATCGAGAACCGTATTTTGCAAAACGGGCCAATCCCATGCGGCGCCGCGCCGGGGCGTCATCGCCAGCAGTACAGCATTGGGCGGCTCGGTATCGGGCTGATCGTATTGCAGGGCGATGCCTGCGTTCACCTCCGGATCGGGTATCAGCTCCTGCCAGTCATCAATCAGCAGCCCGGAGAAAGTACCGTTGCTGAAGGAAAAGTCTTCCTGAAGCTCAAGTGTCATCGCCATCGTATCGCCGTGGGGAATAAAACTCCCATATTCCTGACCTACCCAGGGCCCGGGCTTGCCTTCGCGAAGCGGTAATTGCAACAGCGACATCCCATCCCCTTCTTTGGTCCCTCCAAACAGTTCGGTCAGCATATTGCAACGGTAGTAAAGATCCATCTTGGGGCGGAGTGGTGCTTGGGTCTGAAGCCAGCGCTCAATAGCAAAATCATCCGCCGAATTTTTAAGCTGCGGATCAGCCATTGACTGTTGCAACTGGGTACTTGCGGGCAACCTAAAATCAGGACACACGCGGTAGAAGCGGCCAAAGAGCAACTCAATGATCGTTTCCAGCAAAGCCACTTCACCTGCGGCATCCTGCCCGGCCGGCGGCTGTTGGAGTAGTGTGGAAAGCGGCTGAGGACTTCCCTCCTGCCAGACCTCTCTTGCCTGTACCATTCGGCTTTGGGCATCTTCAAGTATATTGCGGCAACGCCGGATTTCCTGTTCCAGCGTAAGCTTGTCCAGGCGGTCAATCGCTGGCGGAACTGCTTTCACCCAGCCCAGCCCTGCGTAGAAAAAAGTGTCCTCCCGGATAGAGCGCAGGCGTTGCTCCAATTGTGGATGCGTGCCGTTGCCGGAAAGACCGTTCGCCAGCTCCTGTGCCGTATCCAGTGCATTGGCCAAGGTAGCATCCATGTCTTCCCACTCCAGTGCCACATTCCGCAATTGCCGGCGCAGAAACTCCGGTTCCCACAATTGTCCAGCGGCTTCCACAGACTCGTCGTTGGCCCTCAGAAAATCCTCAGGGCGCAGGCTGCGGGTCTCCATCAACAGCTTGCCCAGGCCGGCTGCCAGCGGCTCTACTGCAAACAGGGTATAATCTGACGGATCGAACCCAGTCCGGTCTTGTTCCAGGATTTGGATGCGGGTGGTCAGGGGCAAGTCACGCTGTTGCCGCACTACTCGCTCAATACGGTACCGAAGCTCACTGGTGTCAGGGTTTTCACGCTGCAGGTGCATCATGTACACCAGGTCTATGGGTTCGATTTGCAAATGCCGCAGCGGCATAGTAAGCGCTTCAAACACCGGGTTCCCGCTGCCATCCACCCCACTTTGCCACCGTACCCGTACCTTGATAAAGCTGAGGTCCGGCAACTGATCCAAGAGCCAGCGGTTGAGTTTGGGACTGACTACCGCCCGGGGCGAAAGGGGCGCGCCACCTGTTACCGGCAAGGGGCGGTCCTGAAGCAGCACCCCCATACGGAAAGTCAGGGGCAGACTGCTCCTGGGCTGGTCCACGATTTCCGGACGGGTGAGCTGCTCTCCGTCCGTCATGGCATCAAGGGCGGCTTTGGCCCGGTCTACCTGCCCGTCCACGAGCTGATAAACGCCTTCAGCAGCGAGCAGGTCTTTCACGCTATCGAGTTGTTCTGCCAGGCCGGCTATAATATCTTCAAGATCTTCCTCTACGGCTGCACTGACTTCAGATCGCCAACCTTCTGTTTCATCTTCTACAAGAGCCACAGCATCAATTACCCGCTGGGAAAAGTCTTCCTCTGTATCCGGGGCACTGCCCTGATTTTCTCCAACGACCGGGATCACTTCAAAGCGGTACTTTTCGCGCAGGTCCTGTATGAATGGCGCAAGTGTAGGTACTCCACCGTTCCGGAATTCCTGCATGGCGCGCTCCAGCCGGTAGCCTAGCAAAGCGGATAAGTCCTGCCCGTTGCGGACACCTTCCAGCAGGAAAAGGGCATTTTTTACCCGCCCGGAGCTCAGCCCCACGGCAAAGAGGTTCTCCCCGGTACCACTCGATCGGTTGTTCTGATAGCCACTGCGCAAGACAGCTGCTGTAGTCGCATGGCGCAGAGAAGGCGCAGGAATGTACTCCGGTTGCACGGGCCGTTGTCCCGGCTTCAGGTGCTCCAGGTAGCCCCAGGCCCCGATGTAAATACCTTCGGCGTTTTCCTGCCGTATTTCCTGGAGCCTGAATGCGGCATAACTGCTCAGCCAGGCATCGAGGCGATACGTACAGCAGTCAAGGTGTTCTTGTACCATGCGTCTCAGGTAGGGCGCAGGCCAGTCTTTAATCTCATTGAGCAACGCCTGGGGAGAAGCAGCTCCCGGTTGGGAAGAAGATGGCAACTGCAACCGCCGCTTTAGTAAATGGTACAAAATAGCCCTCGGAGGCGCTGAGCCGGGAGGAGCCGCATCCGGACCGTGCTCCGCCAGCCATTGCAGGTAATTTTGGTCTGAATCGGGCAATGGTGGGATCACGCCGCCTTCCATGCCCAGGAGCGGGTCTTCATCGGTAGCTTCAATCAATCTGTCATCATCGCCGGCTTCCCATAGCAATGGCCGGGCCTGGGTTTCGAAAAGCAACTTTTCAGCATTGTCCACACCGGGCAGCCCATTGGCACTGAGCTGGGCTGAGATGCTATCTCCCTCACGGTCGGCTCTGGCTTCACCTTCCGGGATAAGAAACAGGTTGCGCAGTGCTTCATCGCCAGCCACCTCCGGGCGCAGTGCAAACCGTTGTCGGTAGGCCACACTTGTAGGATGGAGCTGAAGCACCGATAACAATTGCAATTGCGCCTGCCGGGGGCTGATCCCTCTTTCGATGTGTGCCACTTCATCCAATTGAGTGCTGTACCAACTGTGCAGCGGCCAAAGGATATGGTCCCAAAGCTGCCGCAACAAACTGCCTTCCGGATGGGCATGATTGCTATTCAGGGCAGACCATGAGAGTGCAGGTAGAATGCCATAGGGCTGATCATCAATTTGTAAGGCAGGCAGATGCCCGCGCCCGCTTACCCAACTTACAAAATGTTGTTTAAGCTGACTGCGGGTGGCAGTGCTCAGGCTCGGCTGCCAGAATTCCAGAGCCTGCCCAAGGGTTACATCAAAGAGTAACTCATGTACTTTACGGGCATCCGCAATACTGCTCAGGCCACTGTTGTCAAGGCCTGCGAAGGTATCTACAGGCAAGCCTAATGCCAGGGCTAACTGCTCCGCATCGCTACCGGTACTACCATCTCGTACGGGCACATCAGAGTCCCGGTCTTCGGGTGCGAGGGTGGAATCCGATTCCCTGGTATTGTTCGTAGGGGTTCCTACACCTGCCAGGTCCATGCCTCCAACTTTATACCGGTGGTTTTCCAACAGGCGGCCGAGTACAGCTGTACCTGATGCGGGTGCTGCTCCGCCCTTCCAACCCAGCACCGTCAGACGGTCAATTTGGTCTTCAGCCCCCCAACTTCCGAGTGGAATACGCAGCGCCATGCCCACTTCCACTGCCTTGGGAAAGTCTGTCATCCACTTCAAATCTTCGGGCACCTGCCGGCCTTCCGGGGTGTCTTCAAACTCATCGGGGCTACCAGGATCGAGCCCCAGCCGTAATGCTCCATCTTCGGTTTTATCAATCAGCGCCCCTTCGTAGTGACGGTGAGCGCCGGCTTTTTCTATACTTACTACAAATCGGTCGGGCAGGAGGTAAGTCCGTGGTGCATTGGACCAGCTCTCCTCAGTGGTTGCCAGGTCCGGTAGTTGGGGAGCAGATTGTGGAAATCCCTCTGCATCTAATCCCCCAATGGGGTGGGTTTCGCGCAAAATATAGCGGGCACGCACCGGTCCAAAGTCTTCAGATAGAGCGCGCCAGGCTCCGGCTTTTTGATCCTCCCGCCCGGCCTGACCTGCTGCCGCCCAAAGGAATGCCCAATAGTCCCCGGCTGCCACCAACTCATCTTCCGTAAGTTGGTCTTCATGGGTGTGGACAAAGATATCATCAGGGTAAATCCGAACCCAGAGTTCTGCCGGAGCAGCAGCAGGATCAGGTGCGGGGACGGAGCCATTGCCCAAGGCATCCACCATAGATTGTGTGGCAAACCGGGTTTGCACCTTTACCGGGAACAAGGCGACAGGTATAGCGCCATTCAGAGCCGATAGGGCGTTGTTCAGTTGGTCTGCATTAATTTCAGGCATCGGTTGGGAGTTTGATCATATCGGTAGCGTGCACGGCTGCCCGAAATGGAAGTTGTAGCAATATGCCCGCCATATGGGCGCTGTTTTTGCCCCAGGTATAGGTATGAGGCGCTCCTGATTCCGGTGGCAACGGCTCCCTGCTGAGGCCATTTATGCGCAGAAAATCATGGGGCAATACCTCAACATGAGGCCAGGCCAGGTCATTCCACTCATCGATTGAATCGAAGCTACTGCCTGCATCCTCAGCCGTGATATCAAGCCCGAAGCGGGGCTCGCCGGGGCGTTCCTGCACCACAAAAAACCAGCCGGGATCGGTCTCGCTGCCCAATGCTTCCTCAGCAGAAATGGGAAAGCCAAAGAAGGAGATTTCCGGATCGATTTTGGCCTGAAAAACGGGCATTTTGCGTTGATCAGCCGTTGTGCCAGTAGTCAACCCTCTTGGCGCCTTCACATTTTTAGCTTTCTGCATATACACGAGGGCATTAGGGAACTTCTTCAGCAATTCGCTGCGGATGACGAATACCACATTGGGATTGTCCGGATCAGGTGGCGGAATGGGGCGGTCAGCCGGGAGGTTTTGCCCGAGCGGTTGATCCATTTTGGTCAACAGTTCGATATCGGGAGGCGGAAAAGTAGTGTCCAGGTTATCGGTATCATCCCAAAAGCTTCGGAAATAACTACCGCGCTGATCGGTGGGAAACTCCCGCCACATTAATTCCCGCGCCATCTCGTGGTTCAGCCCTACCAGGTAAGCTTCGATGAAGCGTTGATTGACCTCAAGCAGGGAGAAGGTGTCCATGGGAATGCGCTGCACATTGGGCAGCATAAGCTCAGAGGAGATTTTTGCCAGGGCGTCATAGGTGGCCTCCCTGAATTCCGGATAGGCGAGCAACGGGCGCGTCCGGGTATCGGCTCCGGGCACCACAGTTTCAGAAGGTACCTGAACTATTTGGCGCAAGCGCTGATTCAGCCCCTGATAAGCCTCCATGAATTTTTGAATTTGTGTGCGGACCAGCCCGGGCGTCGTCACTGCGAACCCTTCCACTGTAACTAGCTCCATTTTGCGGAAAGTATCAGCCCCCCATTGCAGGTCTTCCCAATCTTTGCTAACTGTTGCATTAGCTACTGCTGCACCTGTGGAAGCCTCGTCAACCTGAAGGGAAATTTCCACCATCGGATCCTGGGCCACCTCTCC
This sequence comes from Phaeodactylibacter sp., assembly GCF_022763345.1. GTDB lineage: Bacteria > Bacteroidota > Bacteroidia > Chitinophagales > Saprospiraceae > Phaeodactylibacter. Next base: position 165,178 of record NZ_JALEGS010000068.1, on the reverse strand, counting down.
TATATCGGCGCGCCGGAGCAAAGGCCCGTTCACCCGCGCCATTTTACGGTAATCCTGCCGCAAAGTGGAGGTGGGCAACTGCAGGCGGGACAGCCGCAGAATTTCCTGCTCAAGGCTGGCGATTTCGCTTTTAAGCGTTTGAATCTCGTCCCGTTTATCTTCCTCATCATTCCGCAGCCCCACCAACTGATTATTCAGAACGTTTAACTCATTCTGGGCGGCGGTTCGGGCGTTTACTTTGTCATTGCGGGTTGTTTCTTTTTGATCCTTTTCCGCTTCCAGCCCATCCCGTTGGGTTACCAAGGCATCGCGTTCAGCTATGAGCCCATCGCGCTGTGTCACCCGTTGATTGCGCTGTGTTGTAACTGTATTTAACTGAGTCGTAATCGCTGCTGCCTCACTGCTGTTACTGGCATCGGCCAGGGCCTGCTCAAGTGCAGCGATTTCACCATTCAGGGTAGCGATTTCGCTATTTAACGTGTCAATGGACGTAGTCTTCTCGCTGATTTGGCCATTCAGTGCAGCGATTTGGCCAGTAAGGGAGGTAATATCCTCTTCTAAAGCATCGATTTCTTCATTGAGGCTGTCGATTTGTGCTTCTTTGGCAGTGATGTCCGCTTCTTTCGCTGTAATGGCCTGCAGGATGCCCTGCAGTTCTGTTTCTGCGTTCTCCTTTTCGTTTATTTTTTGTTCCCGCGCATTTCGTTCTGTTGTAAGGCGTGCAGACAACTCCCCGGTTTGGAGTACCCGCTTACGGACAACTTGTGCCACAGCCTGCCCTCCGGCTCCACTTTCCGGGAATAACGACCGGGCGTGCATAGCTGACGAAAAAGCGGAGTACACGGCCTCATCCATACCAGTGAAATAAGAGCGCTGCAACTGCCGGGCCGTTTCCGCCGAAAAGCGGGCCAGCCGGATGCGGCGCTGAGCTTCCAGGATTTCCGCAGCCTGCTCCCAGGCACGGTCCATGTAAGCATCCTGGTTTTTGCGGACGACCAGAGTGCCAAAGCCTGCTGCCACCCGGTTGCGGGGGTCAAGGTTAAGCGAATCAAACCAGGGTTTATCGCCACCTTCTTCCACACGCGTCTTTCCGGCATGCCACTGCCCGTAGAGGGGCGGAAGAACGAAAGGATCGTCCGATTCCCCATCGATATCAAGTGAGGTATCCACCGGAGGGTCACTGCCAGAAGGGTCGTTCAGGTTGAGAATTTGCCGGAGCTTTCCTACAAAGCCCTGCGCTTCGTCCTGCTCAAGAAAATCAAGGCGGCTTTCATCTGCATCAATAATTTGCAGGGCGCCCTCTACCAGCAACACCCCATCATCAACTCCAGTATAGCTCAGGTTGTACCCGGCATCCTGCATATCCATCGGGCGGCGGCCCACGGGGTCTTCCATCACCCGGGCTTCAATACGGCGCACCAGGTATTCAAAATCAGCCTGATCACTGGTTTGAAATTCCCATTCGAAATAAACCGGCCAGAGTTGTTGGTATTCATCATTTCGATGCGCCCCCCAAGAGGGTTGCTGTATATCTTCGCTTAGGATGCGATCAGGCAGAGCGCCCAGGCCTGACAACCGGCCCTGTTCAAAAGCGGGAAGGAGAAAAGCAGTGTAGCGGGTGTTGGGCTTGAGCCTACGCGGGCAGATAAGACGGGAGGAGGCCAGGTTAGGGTCTTTTTCCACCAATTGCTGAAGAGCTACCGTCTCATTACCGGCAGGAAAGGGTTCATTGGCCTGCACATGTGCCCAGGCCCAGGTTTCGGAGGCTGGTGGAAAAGCAATCGGCAACTGCCCGTTGGTAATGGCAGAGAGGGCCGCCCCGGGCAGGAACCGGCGTTCAAATTCGGATTCTTCCAGTACAACAAGCACCAACCATGGGCGCAGCTTGCCATCTACACTACGGGCCGGAGTATAGCGCCAAGGAAAGTCCTCTTCGTAAAATTCAATATACGGGAAGTAGTTAGGCTCGAAATTGCCCACATTAGCCCGGGGCTCTGTACGGACCACCGCGTCGGCTTTGATGCCAGTGACATCACCGGGGCCTACCAGCTGCACTTTTTTATACACAGGCTTGCCGGGCCGTGCAGGGTCTTCCGTTGCATCCGTGATGGGCTGCATGGACCACCCGCCTAAGGGTATACCCTGCAAAGCCAGGCTCACATCGATGGTCGCCCGCCCGGTTCGCCCGGTGGTCCCGCCGAGCGTATCCTCTTCATTGATATCCTTGCTGATGCCTTGCCGGGCCCAGGGTAAAAAAGTGTATTGTGCTATGCTCATAGTGTTTCGGTTTCAGTGGCCGGGGCAACGCGCAGGCGGTGGCCCAGCTGGGGTTTACGGAATTGGAGGGTCCGGAGAGCCTGTAGCGCCTCCGCCTCAGATTCGTACTTCAGGGCTTTGCCATTTAACTTGAAAGGCCGTAGGTTGCTTTGGTCCACGAGGCTGAAGGCCACGGCACGGGCATGCACAGCCTGCTGGTTTTCCCTGCGCTTCAGCTCTTGTTGCCGCCCCTGCACAGAACGACCCACCGCATTTCCTTTCACAAAAGTGTCATAGTCAGCCTGCTCCATGCCTGCTCTGTCCCGGTCCGCCGGACGGACGAAAAAGTCGGGCCCATCGATGATCATCTGCTCAAAACGGTAACTGCGTTGTACTGCGGCATCAGGCTGCTCAGCGGTAAAGAGGTCCATGTTCCCCTCTACTTTCCTGCCGGACTGCATACGCTCGAAAGCATTGCGGCTCAACCGCTGGCTATCGGAAAGCTTAATGAACTCCGCCGGCGCAAAGAAGTCCTTAATAGACGATGCGGCGCCGTATTGTTCTATAGCGAACTGAAAAGCGGTATAGTCATTAGGTTGTTCGTTGCCGATTTTATCAAAGCGCATGCCCAGTGGCAGGCGGTCCTGACGTATGGCCAGCTGACCGGCGGGGTGCACGATGAGCTCCTCTTCGGGCAGCTCGCGCAGGGTCACTTGCAGGGATTTGGCTTTTGGCAGGGTGGCTTCCCAATTACGGGTGTCGCGCAAGGCTTCCAAAAGCAGTGGTAATGCCGGGCGGGGCGGCAGGACTTCCTTTTGCTGCTTTCCAAAGCGCTTATTCACGCGAACTTTGACCTTGATAAACAGGATTTTGAAACTGGCGGTGCCTTTGATATGCCAGGGCGTAGGGCCCGACAATGAACCTCGCAGGTGAATGCCCAACAGCTCCCGGCTGCCCAGCATCACCGAAAGGCCTGCCCCAACTTCCACAATAAAGTAGAAAGGGCTGAAGCGGAATAGCGCATCCAGGTACAGGTAGCCGACCACCTTGAACTTACTCACCTTGAAATAAAAGTCCACACTTGCCCCAAACTGCACCGTATTGGAAGTCACCGCAAAGTAAGCCTGAATGGTCAGCCGGGGGTTATCGGTAGGCAACAGGTTGATGGTAATCCGCTTGAGGTTGCCACTAATAGCCCGCAGTGGGGGTGGCTTGAATGCCGGGTGGAAACCACCTACCGTAAACAGGAAGTTGGGCGCGCTGCCCCAGTTGAGGGCGAAGTACATTTCCCCGGAAATACGGTATTGTGCCAGGTTAGATTCAAAGAGGGCCGCGAAGAAAAACATCTCCCCTTTTTCAAAATCCACGCCCCCGATGAAATTAGCCTGCAGGTTAATAATCGGCGCACGCTTGTCGGGCAACTGTACCCGTACCACACCAATAATCGCCAGCTGCACGGGGTCAGGTACTTGTATGATCAGCCCCAGCTCCACCGCAATAAGCGTAGGCGTACCCCAGCCGATGATGCCCATCAGCCCGAAGGTATAGAGCCCTTCCGCTACCGGAAAAAACTGGTTCAGGTCGGCGATAATTCTTGGGGCTTCTGCAATAGGGTCATCCGGAAACATGACCGCGTCAATCGCGTTGGTGCGCACACCGGCGGCCAGGGCATCCAGGTTCATGCCCCGGTTGATGGCAATGAGGCCCCCAACGCCATTCAGCGTAAAGCCGAAGCCTAATTGGATCGGCTTGAATTCGGCAGTAATCAGCAGCAGGAAGGAAAAGCCCGGGCTGCCGTCCGGTTTTTGGGTTTGGATAATGCCAATGGCTTTGACCGCCACCATTTGCTTGATGGTCAGTTCAGCCACACCGGCATATTCTCCCTTCTCAAAATCGAGGAAGAGGTAGCCGCCCCCTTGTATAGTAGGTGTCTCCAGAGACAAACCAATACCTTTGGGTGGTTTGAAATCCACCCCAAAATCCAGTACGCCGAGGTTACCCCCTGAGGGCTGGTAGTTGATCAGGGCTTTGATGCCCATCTCCTGCACTACTGCCGTAAACGGGCCGAGGAGCAATTGCACATCCGTGCCCAGCGGGATTTCAAAGGCCGGCGGGCTGCCCGCTTCCAGCTTAGGCTTTAGCCCCAGGCTGATACCTTGTATTTCTAAAGCCCCCAATTCGATATGGGCGGGAATTTTTACTTCGAGCCCGGCACTGCCCCGGAAGTAGATCCCCTGTTTGCTGGACCAGCCGATGGTCAGGTCGAATAAAGCGGCTATGCCATCTTTAGGAAGGAGGTTATTGAGAAAACCATCACTGCCCGCATTGAGGATCAGGATGCGGCCGTCATCCAGGCTCAGCTCTGTGAGGAACTCCAGCGCATCTCCGGTAGCGATGCGCAGCCCGGCTTTGGCAGAAAATGCCTGTAGGTCCAGCCGGTTCCCTTCAGCGGTACCCAGCAGCGTCAACCGCCCCGAGGGCCGGGAAGCTTGGATGCCTGCCAGGACTTCACCGGATAGGTTGGTACCGTTTTCTTTTAGTGCGGCTCCATCGGGCGTTACTTCTATGTGAAAGCCGCCCTCTAGCCCAACTGTAGCCTGAAGGAGGAGCTCCAGCAAAAGGGAGGCGGTTTGCGTAAGCGTGACGGTCTGTTCTGCGGTGGCTTCTCCCTGTGGCGTAGCTTTGATGCCCTGTTGCCCCAAAAGAGAAAGTTCAAAGCCAAAATTAGTAGCAACCCCTCCCGTGCCAGCTGCCCAAAACGGAATGTACAGCTTTTCGCCATCATCCCTCAGTTCAGCATCAGCCGGAGGGAAACCTTTAGGGCGCTGCGCATTTAGCCACTCGCCCAAATGATAGAAAAGAAATGGGTACTGTTCTTCGAAGCCCGCAGTGCCCCAGCCATGACCTGCTTCAGAAAAGACAGCAGCAGGATCAGAAAAGAACCGAGGCAGGCTCTCCCAGTCGATAGGCACTTCGCCATACACCGGTGCATCTTCGAAGAAACGATTCGCTTCATCCAGCTCAAACCGGATCCAGCCCAGCAGGCTGCCTAGCTGATAAAACCCGGACCAGTGATCCCGCAGGTAATCGGCCAGCAAATAATCATTGAACCGGCGCGCGAAGACCGCCACATCATCAATCAGGCTGCCGGGGTCGATGCTGCGGGCATTCTCCACCCACTGCCGGAGTGCCTGAAGTTGGGCAGGCAATTCCTGCTCCGTAAAATTGGCGGGTAAAACAGGCAGTTGGTTTTGGATTTCCGCAATCGGGCCTCCGGGGAACATGCGTTGCAATACGCCCTGATATTTGACAGGGTCATAAACCTTGCCCAACTCCTGAGCAAGCTGCTGCAAAGTAGAAGGCGGGGTATTGGTATCATTTGGCATAGCGGAGAAGGTCAGAAGTTGTGAAGAGGAATGGTTACGTCATTCGACTGTACTTCTGAGTGCTATACTCTCAGGCATAGGCGAGCCCATTTTGGGCCATGGTTTTTGGGCATGGGTGGGTTTTTAGGTGTTGTTCAAATGGTGCACGAATGCACATTTGGGTTTTTATGCCTACAATTTACCTTTTATTTGACTGAATATCAATAGCCCAATATTATTTTCTAAATCCGGCGCATTCCTCACAGCACAGACCTTTTCCTTATATTTCCGGAAAAAAGGAATATGACCATTGCCATAGGAAGTGACATGGACGCCTCCCTCGTTAAGATAGCCATTGAAGAACTGCAAAAACGCGGGCACGAAGTGCTGCCTTTCGGTGCGCTGCTCACCGCCGAAGCCCCCTGGCCTAAAGTTGGGATGGAAGTGGCGGAAGCCGTAGTGGGAGGGCAGGCAGATCAGGGCATTGTATTTTGCTGGACGGGCACCGGTGTCAGCATGGCGGCCAATAAAGTCAAAGGTGCCCGGGCTGCACTGTGTTGGGATGCGCCCACCGCTGCCGGCGCACGGCAGTGGAATGATGCCAACATCCTGGCTATTAGCCTGTGCTACACCTCTGAGGCATTGCTGAAGGAGATACTAAACGCCTGGTTTGGCAATACCCCCAGCACGGAGAAGGAAGACCAGGCCTGCATCCACTACCTGAAGGAAAGGGATGCCTAAAGTTTTGTAGCGTAGAATCTACGGTCTGATGACAGGTAAGTTCCTGATGTTGCCTATTTTTGCTTTTTAATAAAAAGTAAGCCTAAACAGGTACAGCACATGTTGATGATCGGGGAAATATTGATAAGTGATGATGTGGTCAATGAGCAGTTCATCTGCAACCTGAATGCCTGCAAGGGCGCCTGCTGCTGGGAAGGTGACTATGGTGCGCCTCTTGAGCAGGAAGAGCTCCGGACTCTGGAGCGCATTTACGATGACATTCGCCCTTTTCTCAGCCCTGCCGGTCGAGCGGTCATTGAATCCGAAGGGCCACACACCTATTATGAGGGCGATGCCCAGGAATTTGGTACGCCTCTGATTGACAATGGCCCTTGTGCCTACATGACCTACGATGAGCAGGGTGTGGCACAGTGCGGCATTGAGCGCGCTTATAAAGCCGGAGCAACTGACTTCAAAAAGCCCATTTCCTGCCATCTCTACCCCATACGGGTGGTGCGTCACGAAGCCACAGGCATGGAAGCCCTGAATTACGACCGCTGGGACATCTGTTCCGCCGCCTGTACACTGGGCAAAAAGCACCAAATGCCTGTCTATCAGTTCCTCAAAGAAGCGCTAATCCGAAAATACGGCGAGGACTTCTACCATCAACTTGATGCCGCCGCCAAAGAATTACCGCAGCTAAAAAAATGAATCGTTTGACTATTCCCTCAAAAATACCTACCTTTACCTACTGAAATAGCACCTTAAAATAGGAAACAGCGAAATTTTAGCTGTATCTCCACAACAACTTATAGCAGCACTACTACATACCCCCCTATTAACTGACGATACCTTTGGTATTTCCTAGCCAAAGTTATCACTCAGATGAATCGTATAGATTTTTGGGTAAGTCAGTATTGTTATCCCTGATTATTGATAGTCCGCATCCGGAGTAATCCGTCATATTCCCAAACAGACACTCACAGGACCGAAGACCGCCGGGGTTAAGGGTTCAGGCCTGTGTTACCATTCCATAAGATTCACGTTTAACCCCCCTTTTGAAGTTGGTTTTTTGGGCAGCCCCGGAGCTTTATTCGGGGCTGCGCTTTTTTTATCTTCGCACAAAAACCAGCTGCATGCGCTATTTATTTCCACTCCTTATCATCATTTTATGCACCCAAAGGCTAGGCGCTCAGCCCACGGCACCTCTGTTTTCCAATCTGGAGGGCAATGACCTGCTACAGGCCGTGCAGAAACGGTATACCCCAGCTCAGGTACTGGGCTACGGCCCTGCCCGCGACCTGATGTATGGCAAAATTGACAACTACCGCGATACCGTCTGCTGCATCTATTCCGGCCACTGCCTTTACCTGCCACCGGGAGAAGACCCCTCTCAGGCGCTTTATCAGGACGGCAGCGCAGATGGCATCAACTGCGAACACGTGTACCCACGCAGCAAGGGCGCTAAATATGGAAATGCGAAGTCAGATATGCACCATCTTTTCCCCACCCGGCTGGCGGTAAATGCTGCCCGAGGCAATGCCCCCTTTGCCGAAATACCGGATGAACTTACGGAGCACTGGTACTATATGGATACAGAGCAAAGCAATGCCCCTGACCAACAGATTGACCACTACAGCGAATCAACCGGCGAGCAATTCGAGCCTCGTGAGAACCGCAAAGGTGACATTGCCAGGGCTGTGTTTTATTTCTACACCATCTATCGGCAAGAGGCACTGGAAGCGGACCCGCTATTCTTCCAGATACAACGCGAAACGCTACTGCTCTGGCATCAGCTCGACCCGGCTGATGAGCAGGAAATCGCCCGCACTCAGGCCATCGCCCGACATCAGGACGGGAAGCCTAATCCTTTTGTTATTGACCCCACACTGGCGGAGCGGCTTTATCGTACGGAGTAGGTTAGATTTGTCATTGACTGCCAGAACTACTGCTCTTAATTTAAGGGCTAAAAATGCGGGCTTTATGCTTTTTCGGCGGTTTTTTATGGCCATTATGCCTGTCAGCGCAGATATGGGGTGCACACCTGATGGCTGCTCATACGCAATGGAAGGACCCTCAGCTCAGCCCTATGGTGCTATCCGGATACAGCATAGCCGGCGGGCTCAGCTACGCCCGGTACACCCCCAACCATTACCAGCGGTTTCAGTTGCTCTACACCGCCTCAGCGCTGAGCAGTAGCAATAGCAGTACATTCACAGCGTCTTCCAATACGGCCCGCCACAACTACGGGCAGATGAACCACGTTGAACTTTGGGCAATAGGCCCGTCCGGTTCTCTAAAAGCACTAGCCGGCATGATGGGGCACCTGACAGTCAGCTACCGGCAGCATCACTACATCGGCGGCATCACAGAGGATCAGTTTGAGGGTGCTCTGGGGTTTGGGCCCGCGCTGGGAGCACACTGGCAGCCGCAGGTAGACTTAAGCTACCGGATAGTGCTGGGGGCGCCCTTATGGCACTATGCCATTACCAAGCGGCACAGCCCAAGGTACTTTTCCAGAGATTGGATTTGGGACCACCGGAACCTGTACGGCCCAGCCCGCTTTGCCCTCCTGCATGCTGAAGCTGGCACCTCCTGGACAGTTAGCAAAAAAACCAGCCTCTCCCTTGATTATCAGGCTCAGCTCACCTCTGTACACATTGTCCAACCACAACGGTCTTTGCAGCACCGTTTGCTATTGGGCGTTCACCTAAAATGGGCGGAATTATGAGCAAAAAAATTTTCCTGATACTCCTTCTAATCAGCGTTTGGGCAGGCTGCCTCAAGCCGGATATTGAAAGCAGCAGCATAGGGGTTTTTCAGTCCTTTTGGACCGAAATGGACCGGCACTATGCCTACTTTGACTATAAAGGAACCGACTGGGATGCCATTCACACCCAATACGCCCCACAAGCCGCGCAAGCAGATGAAGAAGCCCTGCGTGACCTGCTTTGCACCATCATTCAGGACCTGGAGGACGGCCATGTCAATCTCTACACTCCGGCAGGCATCTGCGGCTACCCCTTTTGGGAGCGTGGCCCCTCAGATCCGCCTGACCTGGAGCGCATCTCCCTGACAGCGGCGGTTGACTTTAGTACGGTGCTCTACGGTGGCTATCTGCAGCAGCAGCCGGAGCTCGGCTATATCTGGATTAAAAACTTCAGCAGTGAAATTGGTGAATATGCTGCAATCGGGGAGGCTCTGGATTACTTTTCCGGCTCCCGGGGCCTGATTATAGACCTTCGCGGCAATGGAGGCGGCTCCGACCGCAACAGCGAGCTCGTTGCCGGTCACTTCGCTACGAAAGAAACCCTCTACCGGCGATTTCGCTACCGCAATGGCCCCAATCACGATGACTTTACGCCCTGGATTGAAGACAATATTGCACCGCTTGGAAATACTTATACCAAACCGGTGCTGTTACTCACTAACCGGAGCTGTTTTAGCAGCACGGAAGACTTTATTTTAGCAATGAAACGCTTTGACCATGTACAAACAGTAGGAGACACTACAGGCGGTGGCTCAGGCAATCCCATTTTCCGGGAACTGCCCAACGGCTGGATATACCGGTTGTCTCACTGGCAGATGCAAACGGCGGACGGGCGCTTTTTTGAAGGCATCGGACTGCCACCGGACCATTACCAGCCCTCCTCAGCAGAAGACAATACTGACCGGATACTGGAACGAAGCATAGAGCTGCTGAATTAAAATCAACTGACCCGCTTCACCGCCCACTCCAACTTACCGGAAAGTGGCTCCGGTGCCGGATAGTCTTTTCCGATGCGTACTCCATATTCATTTTGCCGGACTTTGTCCATCAAAAACGGGGCATAGCAGTAGGGAGGCGGCACCTTTTCCAGTTCAGGCAGCCAGTGCCGCACAAATTCGCCTTTTTTATCGTATTTGCGGCTTTGCCAGATGGCGTTGGTAAAGCGCTGTTCAGTAGCCTGGGTATTCCAGTTGAGCCAATTGCTGCACACATCGTAGTCGATAAGTTGCGCCTCAAACCAGGCCGCGCCCCAGGTCCAGTCAATGCCATACTCCTGTGCCAAAAAGCTGGCATGATTGACCCGGCCGCGGTTGCTCATAAAGCCGGTTTGGTTCAGCTGCCGCATGTGGGCATCGAGGAAAGGGATGCCGGTACACCCTTCCTGCCATCGGCGAAACAACTCTCTGTCCTGCTTCCAACTGCGCTCTCTTTCCTTAATCCCTCCCGGGAAAAACATACGGTTGCCGTGCTTCAGGCCCAGGTACTGGAAGAACTCCCGCCACTTCAATTCGAAGATCAGCCAGTAGGTGGATACATTCTTTTTGATCTCCCGCTCGTACTTTTTATTTTCCCAATACACCCGGCGGGGCGACAGACAGCCGTGGGCAAGGTAGGGCGAGAACTTGGAGCTGTAATCGCTGCCCAGCGACTGATTGCGGGTCCATTTATACCGGGTCAGCAGTTGGCTGTCGAAAAAGTAATACTGCAGGCGCTCCAGTGCCGCCGTTTCTCCACCGGGATAGGCAGGCTGCCCGGCATCGGCCTTAAAACCTACATCCTCCATGGACGGCACCGGTGCGTAAGTGTGTTCCAATAAAGGAATAGCAACCGGCGCTGGCAGCAACGGCCGAACCTTACTGCCCTGCCTTAGGTGTTTTCGGAAGGTTTTGAATGTAGCTGCAGTGTCCTCCGGCGCAAAGGACACATCATCGGGATGGTATAACAAATGGCTCCACTCCCTGGTAAAATCACAGCCCAATGGCGCCAGGGCATGTTGTACCGCTTGCTCATCCTGCTGCTCCTCCCAGGCGATGTCCCGCTGTGCATACACGGTTTGAATGCCGTGTGCCCGGACCAGCTTGGGAAGAACCTCCCCCGGCTGCCCAATGACGATATGCAAATCGCCACCAATCCCCTTCAGGCGCTTCTTCAGATCCGTCAGACTTTGGAGCAAAAAAGCCAGCCGGTGGGCACCCGTTTTCCGGAAGCCCAACGGCAGCTCCCGGAACCAGCGCGGGTCCAGGCAGAAGACCGGCAGCAGCGTATCGCTTTCCGCTAAAGCCCGGTGCAGGACGGGGTTATCATGCAGGCGTAAGTCTTTTCGGAACCACAGCAGGCCGGGCTTAGACATAGAATGAAGTGTTTTCTTGCCCAACAGGCTGGCTCCCCCAAGGTTTAATTGCCCATGATGTTGAAGGAGATGCCCAGGAAAAAGCCCAACTCGTAAATCGACTTAGTGGGCAGTATCGTTGCATCGTATACATCCCCGGGTTCGTAGCCTTGGGCCAGGCGTTCCACTTTCCCACCGGTAAGACCTGTGGTGAAGACCACCCGCTGCCCCTGCCCCAGGATCAGGCTGGGGCCGAAAAAGTAAGTTTGCAGCCCCGCGTTATCTCCTCCGACCCCAATACCAAGGCCAAAGGTCCCCCCAACGGAAACCTGCCGCCGGCTCTGCGGGTAGAAATGGAAAAAACTGGAAATAATCGGCAAAAAGGCATCCTGGTCATCCGCAACGATGAAAGAGTCCCGAACGCTATACGACTGCGGGCGGTCAAAGAAGCGGACGAAGCTCACGCCAACACTCGCATTGACCTTTAGCCCGCCGTAGGTATTCAGCTTGATGGGGTTAAGTTGCTTAGGCCTTACGCCCTGCAGCAGGGCGGAGTCTACCGGATTGAGCCGGATGCGGAAGGTGGTCAGGTCAGCATCCGGGCTGAAAACGAACTTTTGTTCGAACCGGTGCTCCTGCATTTCTTCGTATAGATAACTTAGCTCTGTCAGTTCCCTGAGCTGAAGGCCTTCCAGCCCGACGAGTTGCTGCCGAACCGACTGAGCTTTTTCCTCATACGCTTCCACACGGAGGGCAGCAGCCTCGTAGGCTACGGCCAGGGCAGTCCGGTCGGTATCGGGCAGGTCAGGGGCTTCGAATAAGACACTCCGGGAAGCCTCCAGTTTTTGCAGTTCCATCTGAAGCTGCCCCACTTCCTGCTCGTAGTTTTCAACCGTTTTTTGGATGGCACTGGACTGATCGGTGCGCCGAACCACTTCCCCTATGTTCAAAGGCTCATCCCGACGGACACCCAGCACGGGCTTGAGGTAGTCCATGGACAGGGCTTTGATCTTTTTAGGCGATAGTCCGGGGTGCTGCCGAAGCTGCCGTACTTCGTCCAGCGCTATCTGTTGAAAAGCCTGGCTCTGCAACTCTTCATTCAGATAGCCACTAAGCTCCTGAATCTCTTCTTCGATATCCTCCATCGCCTTCAGATGGCTGGCAAACCGCCTGGCCATAGCTTTAGTAGCGGTAGATACATTCGCCTGGTCCACCATGCCGCTTCCCTGATCAGCGATACGGGTACTGTCTAACCCGAAGCCCGTGCCACCCATCCCTCCGGTGAGGCTTCTAAACTGAGCTAATGCAGAACTGCTGCTGCCGCCGCCAAAGAAAGGGCTGCCTGAGGCAGGCACATTGAAGTCCTCAGCTTCGGTTTCCAGCTCCAGGTCATAGAGATAATCATTGTAATTGAGCACGTGCAGTATGACCTGCTGCCCTTTTTTGACGGCAGGCTGCGGTACAGCTTTTCCGTTCATCTGATAGTAAATAGTGTCCTCAAATACATCATAAAAAACATGCAGGTCTTGGGCTGAAAGCCAGACTGTGTTCAGCAGCATCAGCAAAGCCATACAATACTTAGGTGCGTTCATTGGTAGGTAGATTAAAGGTGGAGAAAAAGGGCTGTAGGCCTCTCTTTGGGCCCCGCGGCAGGAATACAATTCCTAAATATAGTGATTTGGCGAAATGGAGAGAGGTTACCCTGCCCAAAAAACTTTCTACTGATGGGTAACCAAAGGGCAGGTATTCAAATCAAGCCAATGAACACGACATACAGAATCATGAGAACGATCATCATCATTTTTGCTTTATTTTCCTGCGGCTATCTGAATGCGCAGTGGGTTTGGGTAGGCGGCACCCCCGGCAGACTATCAGACTGGATGGAGCCTCGCAACTGGAACCTCAACCGGGTACCGGATGAAGGTAGCAGTGTGCGGATACCCCAGCTTAACCAGCCTTTCTATCCTGAAATTAAGGAAAGTGTACCCTCTATCGCCCATCTTGAAGTGGCTGGAGGTGCAGAACTGCATGTTTTGACGAATGGGCTCCTGCAAATTGACGGCCAGGACACCTACGACGCTGGAATTTTGCTGATTGGGAAAATCTACATCCACGGACTAATTGCAGTGTTGAATACGGCTCAAAGTGAAATTGCTGGCAATGAAGGCAATCTGATCACCTACACCGATGGAGGGCAACTGAGTTTTTCTCCGTCATATTAATTCAAGATTCCTTATTTTGTGAGGGCGACCCATATTGGCAAGCCATAAAAACTACCTAAACCCAACCCACCATGAAAACCCCCAGCCTGATCCTTACTATATGCCTTTTCTGCGCACTGAATCTTAGGAGCCAGCCCCGAAATGCTTTCAGCTACATCAGTAAACCGGCTGAGCTGGAGCAGGAAATGGAGGCGCTGGTCGGCCCAAAGTACGAGAAAGCCTTAGCCATCTACAATAAGCTTGTGGAGGCCAAAGGCGACCGGCGCTTTCCGGTTCCGGCTTTCACGATGACCAAAGCCGCAAATAATGCCGCGTTTTTGGTATACGGTGGCACCCAAATCGGTCTGGAAGAAAAAGCCTACGACATTTGCATGTCAATGGGCGAACAGGAAGGTAAGGCAGCTATTGCCGGACTGCTCGGCCACGAACTGGTCCATTTTTACGAAAAGCACCAGTGGCGGTCAAGTTTTGCGAAAGCCTATCAGGAGCTCGAAATCGGAAGAACACTGCAAGGCATGGTAGACCATGATAAAATCAACAACGAAACGCAGGCCGACTACCTCGGCGGATTCCTGGCCTACTCCGCCGGCTATCCGGTTTTCGATAACCGGTCCGCCATCCTGGATAAGATATACAAGACCTACCCTTTCCCGGAGATCGATAGCACGGGCGCCTACCCCAGCCTGAACGACCGCAAAGCGCTGGCCCAAAAGTCAGAAGAAAAGCTCAAAGACCTCGTTCGGGTCTTCGAAGTGGGGAATTTGCTCGCCGCAATCGGCCAATACGATGATGCGCGGGTGTTTTTCAAACACATTCTGATCGATTACCAGGGCAGGGAGATCTATAACAACCTTGGAGTAATTACCGTACTGGAGGCGCTGGAATACTTCCCGGAATCCGAACGCAAATACCGCTTGCCACTGGAACTGGATATGACCTTTGGAGCAGGCAGCAAAGACGGTTTTGGAGACAAGGAAGAACGACGGGCCAAGCTGCTGCGCGAAGCCATTTCCTACTTCAATAATGCCATCAGCATGGACCCGGACTATGCCCCGGCTTACCTGAATAAGGCCTGTGCCTACTACATGCTGGGAGACAATGACCGGGCAGCTTTTTACGCTGATGTGGAAGCAAAGCGCAATCCGGGGCAATTCCCCAAAACCAAAACGGATGCTCAGGTATTGATGGCTATGCTGACCGCCCGCGAGGGTGACCTGGAAACCGCCATTCAGCAACTGGAACAACTGGAAGCGCCCTCGGCTGTGGCCCTTTACAACCTGAGCCAGATGAAGCAAACCCCAATTCCGGCAGGCCGCAAACCCGATGGGCCGGATGCGTATGATATCGACAGTGTGGAACCCTTTGCCCTGACCAACTTCGACCGGCAGTACCGGCGGGACCGTCAGGAAATTGAACTGTTTGAAGCCCTGGACTTTAGAATATGGACACCCGAACAGGTCGACGGCCTGACCGCTTCCACCGTTTACATGGTCAAGTCGCCAAATAATCCCAGCCTGTTCCTGCAACTGACCGATGCCGGGCATCCCGGGGAACTCTATGATGGTTTCAAAGCCGGCACCCCCCGCTCCGAGCTAACGGATCTTTACGGAGAACCTAAAACCTCAATTGAACTACCCACCGGAGAAATCATGGTTTACAAGGAAGTGCTACTTTTACTCGACCAAAAAGGACAGCTCAGCCGCTGGGCTAATTACCGATTCAAATAAACCTATGCTCAACCGCATTATTCAGCCACACAGCATCATCATTACGGTGCTGATTTTCCTATTCATCTGGTTCCTCAACCTGATACGGCTGAACATGCACTACATCGACCCTTTCAACAACGGGCTCAAAAACTACGAAATCACGGACATCGTCTATGCCTACCTGAGTGATTCCTCCCGGCAACAGCCGCTCCGTACTCAGGACCTGCTGCTCGTAGATATTGGCACCCCCGACCGCGGGCGTATGGCACTGCTGATTGACCGGTTAAGGGAGGCCGGTGCGGCTGCCATCGGGGTGGATGTGCTTTTTGAATCATCGACAGTCTCTCCTGCAGACTCCTTTTTGCAGGCGGTCATTCAGCGAACGCCCAACCTCGTCCTCGCTTGCGAAGTCGATCAGGTCAACGCAAAGGCGACGCAGTTTGAGCAGTGGAAAGGCGTGGACACCGCTTTTGCCAACTACAGCACCCTCGGCTACGTCAACTTCCCGGCTAATCAGACGCGGGTTATCCGTCATTTTAGCCCGAAGGAGTTGGTGGGGCAAGATACGCTGCCCGCATTCACGACTGCGCTCCTGCAAATCTATGCACCGGCCAAAGCCGCAAAATTGCTCGAACGGAACAAACCAGTGGAGCGCATCCACTATACCGGAACTCAGTACGCCTTCCCGAGGCAGGAACAGGACCGGCTTTTGGACAGTATGAGCCTTGAGGAAGTCCGCTCTGTTGTCCATGGCAAAATGGTGCTCCTCGGCTACCTGCCTGCTTCAGGTCAAGGCGATCCGCTAAAGGACCGGCACTATACCCCACTCAACCCATCCTACACCAACCGGGCTATCCCCGACATGTACGGCCTGGCTATACACGCGAATGTGCTAAATATGGTGCTTGAGGAACAGTTCGTCCGCGAGCTCCCCAACTGGCTTAATATCATTTTGCTCGCCATTTTCGGCTACCTGAATGTGCTGTTAATTCACTGGGTGTATGATGATTTCAATGAAGTATTCCATGGCATCACGCGAGCCCTGCAGCTTGTTGAGTTTATTCTTCTGTTTTTTCTAATTGCCCTGCTTTTTCATTTTTTCCGAATAAAACTCGATTTTGGGGTGGGCATTCTGGCCCTTTTGCTGGCCTACGACCTCATTATGATCTACGAAAGCCTCATCCGGAGGCGGCTGCCCTGGCTCGACCGGATTCCGGAGGCGGTTCCACTACGGCCTACACCTGCTGCTACTGAGGAAGAAGAGTAATCCTTGCACGATTTCTGTATATTGGAAGGTAACCCTTTGAAGGCTGATCAAATTGACTAATAAAGCCTGAGCATACTATGAGAAACAAATGGCTATTCCTGATTTTACTGACTTGCTGCATGACAAGACTCACTGCCCAGCAGGATCTTTTTGTTGTTTTGGACGTCAGTTCGAGCAATGGCCTGACCTACAGTCAGGAAGGCGGCAATGAACGGCGGGTATTTGCCGGCACAACGGTCAAAGCTCCGGGCCGGCTACGGCTGCTACAGGGCGTGAGTGCCGTTATCGTTTTTGAAGACACCCGGACAACGCTAAAAGGCCCGGCCATGTATGACCTTGAACAGCTGGGCGCTGATATCCGCAGCCAAAATAGTTCTACTTTCCTGAGCCGGTTCTGGTCTTTTATCAGTAATGCCATTAAAGATACCGATACGCCACAGCAGGTGGAACAGTCCCATCGCCGCTACCTGACCAATGCCCGGGCGGGGGTCAGTGGGTTCGGCAGTCCGTCCTACAGTATTGAAGCACCGCTTTACCTGACCGGTTTACTTACCCATCCTGAGGTGACATTCCGCTGGGACTCCGTTGCCCACCCGAGCGGTTATCGTTTTGAGCTGCGGAAGGAGGGCGCTGCAGAGCCTATTCTTGCTGCCACGCTGTCCGATGAACAATTTACCACAGACCTACGGCAACTCCGCTTTGAGGGCAATGCGCCTGCCTATTGGCAAGTAAGCGCCCTACAGACTGACAGCAGTTGGCTGCAGTCGGCTCCTTTTCCTATTCTTTATGATGAGGCAGCCTTGCAAAACTTCGATACTCAGCTGGAAGCCGACGGCGATTTCCAAAGCCTGTCTGAACCCGTGCAGCCTATTTACCGGCTTTATGAGCTGGAGGAAGCCGGGCTTTTCCAGGCCGCTTATTGCACCTACGCTGCACAACTCCAATCGGATGCCCCCTCCGCAGTGGACCGGCAACTTTTCATCAGTTTTCTCCTGCGCATGAATGCGTTGGAAGAAGCCCAAACCCTAATGAAATGAGCAGGCTCCTCCTGATAATATGGCTGGTACTGCCTGTTGCATTGGGAGCGCAGGACAGCCTGTTCGCCTTTGTCGACAACCCCTTCTCGCGCCGGTTCGCCCCTGTGCCGGTAGACGGTTACAAGCTGGAGGTGGCGCAGCGTATTTTTGATGACCTGGTGAAGGCCCGGGGCAGCTTCAGAATGCCCGTTCCCGAGCTTGTCATGAATACCGGGCGCCGCTACATGGCTTGGATGCACCCCGGGAAGCGACAGATTGGGCTGGAGGAGCAAGCTTATGACATTTGCGTCAGCCTGGGCAAAGACTCCCTGAATGCGCTGGCGGCGATGCTTTCGCATGAAATCATCCACTACTACGAAAACCACGACTGGAAACGCAACTTCATCAATCAGAATGACGGCCTGGAAGCGGCTGAAAAGCTGGAAAAACTCTCTGACGGGCTTAAGTACGAGACGCAGGCCGATTACTTTGGCGGCGTATTAGCGATTTCTGCCGGCTACAACACCTACGGCACCCTTACCCCCCTGCTTAAAAAAGCCTACGCTACCTACGGACTGCCTGAGGAAATACAAGGCTACCCCAGCCTGAGCGAACGCCTGAAACTCAGCGAAAACACCGCGCGCCGGCTGGAAAAACTCTTTCAGGTCTATCAGACCGCCAACTACCTGAGCCTGATAGAAGGATATACCGATGCACTGGAATATTATCAGTACATCCTTGGCGAGTATCAGGGCTTTGAGCTATACAACAACGCCGGAGCTACCGCACTGCTGGCGGCACTCGACCTCACCCCGAAAAATGAAATGCCCTACGTTTTGCCGATTGAGCTGGACCTGGAAAGCCGGCTTGGGCAGATTACCACCCGATTGCCCAAAGACGCTGCTGCGCGGCGGGCACAATTACTGGAGAAGGGGCAGCAACTATTCAAAAACGCTTTGCTGCTCAACGAAGCTGAGCCCTCTGCCCACCTTAACCTGGCTAATCTCCATGTGCTAAGGGGAGAATGGCTGGATGCTGAATACCGGGCCCGGAAGGCGTTGGCGCTTGCAGAAAAGGCAAGCAATGCCCCCGCTGCGGCTAAAGCGCAAGTCACTTTGGGCGTAGCGGCTATCCTTCAGCAAGACACCACTGCCGCTTTGACCTACTTCCAATCGGCGCAACCAGCAGTGATGAACCTTGTAAAAATCAATTTGTCCGTCTTACAGGGAGGCGCAGAACTCTTTGCCCCGCAAAATTATAACGTGAGAGGCGTGGAAGAAATTGATGGCGTTTTCCCGGAAGACTTCCTCGTTGCCCCTTCCTTTACCGCCACCGTAAATCTGCCCGGCAAAATATACTGTGGCTATAAGCATCTGCCCACTTCCAATATTTTTCAACATTATGTGGACAACGGCAGCAACCGCTTTGCCTGGTTCCACCGGACCGGCCCCGACTACGAGGGAGCAACCCTTGCAGGGCTTTCAGCCGGTGCCACCGCAGCCGAAATCCATTCAGCTTATGGTGCGCCCGACCGGATCCTATCCCTGCACAACGGGCAATGCCTGGCGTACGATCAACGGCAACTTCTACTTCTCACCGATGAGGCCGGACAGCTTCGCAGCTGGATCGTCTTTCGGTCAGGACTAACAGAATAAATCTTCATACACCTAAAACCTTTCCACCATGAAATGGCTAACCCTATTGTTTATCGCTTGCACTTTCTTAGCCCTGAATGCGCAGGACAGCCCGGTTGTTTATTCCGTTGATGGCCCCGTTCGGTACTCCCCGGCAAGCAAAGGCTGGTTCAACTTTTCCCCAATTAAAACGGGCATGCCGCTTAGTAAGGAGGGCCGCCTGAAGCTCCGCGCAGGCACTTCTGTCAGCCTGCTGTACGATGAGCAATTTGCCACGATCAACACCAAAGGCAAACACGACATCGCTACCCTGCTCGCAGATTATGACCAGTTTCAGGAAAGCCCCTACGCCAAGCTGTTGCGGGACAGGGTGGAAGAAGCCAGTGACCCTTTCTTCTTTTACCTCGATGATGAGCCGGGGCTGGCCTCTAGTACCAAGCCCACCAAACCCAAGTACGAAAGCAAAGAGGGTGATGGCCATGGCGATGCCGATGCGGCCCTGCTCCCCATCACAACCAATGGTGGCAAGGTGGCTGGTGAAAGCTTCTTCGTTTCCTGGGCACCAGGAGCCGATGTGAAAGCGCCTGAACAGTATACTTTCCGGCTTACCAACGATCAAGGACAGGTTTTGCTGGAGAAAACGACAACCGAAGGCAGCCTCACCGTAAATGCGGCAGATGCCGGGCTCCAAACCGGTGAATTTTACCGATGGAAGGCCACAGCCTCCAACGATGCATCTGTGGGCACGCCATTGATTACCTTTGAGTACGCTGAAGAAGCTGCCCTTACTCCACTACTTATTAAGCTCAAGGCGAATTCAGCCTACCGTACAGCCGAGCCTGCCGCTCAACTACTGCTGGAAGCTGTTGCACTTGAAGATGCAGGCTTTCAGGAGCGGGCCGGACTCCGCTTCCGGGAAGCGATGGAGCAAGACCCCGACCACGACCTGGCAAGAGCTTTGTATAAGGCATTCCTGTGGCGGCAGGGGCTGTAAAAACTACACGGATGACAAATTACCTTCAACCCCTTTTATTTCTACTCCTCCCCCTGTCCGGTATCGCCCAGCCCGTAGAGCTGGGCCTGCCAGCCGGGCATACCGGGCCTGTTTACAACCTCCACTTTGCACAGGATGGCAATACCCTTTTCTCCGCTGGAGAAGATGGGGGGCTGATGCTTTGGGACGTGGCAACCGGAAAACTGCTGAAGTCCTCTGTGAAAGCCGGGGGCGCTGTAATGCGTGGGGCCATCGCTTCCCCAAATCTGCAGTACGTTCAGTATAATAAAGGCTGGCAGGATTACCGGCCGCTGTTCTTTAGCTTTCGGAACCCGGAAAACCGGGGGATGAACCTCCGGGATGACCCTTTCCAAAGCTTCTCTGCCGATGGACAATGGGGCATGAAGCAGTCCGGCGGCTTAGCCCGGCTTGACAACCCTGCCGATAGCGTACCCGCTCCTGATTTTGAGCCCGATGGCTTTACGCCGGATGGGCGCTATTTTTACAAAATCAGGGAAGGGCAGATTCAATTTTGGGATGCGGTTACTCAGGACCAGATGCAGCTCCAAAACCTAAACGGGCTCTCGCCATACGCCAAGTTTTGGGCGTATGGCAAAATACTGGGTGTCGAGGTAGAATACTCCATTCAGTACAACTTTTGGTCGACCGAAACTGGCACGTTCCTCTACCGCCTGGAAGTACCCGAAGGCTATCAACTCCGGGATATTGCTCCGGACGGCCGTTTTGTAATTCTGGTGGATGAGCAGGGGCTGTTCCGGAAGTACGACCCTGTACAGCAGGTATTCATGCTTACTTACACTACCGGCTCCCCAACTACCAATGAATCGATGATGCTAGAACCACCCGCTGGCCGGCTTTCCCCTGATGGGCAGATGCTGGCGTGCAGCGGACTCGATGGCACCCTTTATCTACTCGATGCCAACACCGGGCAAAGGATTCGAACCCTGCGTGCTCACCATCTCATCCCCGCTGATTTGGCTTATAGTGAGAATGGCGAAAAGCTCAGCTTTACTTCAGCATCAGGCTTGGTACATACCTGGGACCTGGAGGCTTGCCGCAAGGAAGCTCCTGGGGCGCCCACCAATATCTACAACAGCATCTCCCTGTCAGAAGGAGCCTTCCGGGAACAAACCCTCACCCAACAAGGCATTAAAGCGACTACGGCAGACGGACAAACCGGAGTGCGCTTCGAGCGTGGCGACAGAGGTTACACCCCCGTACTGGTGAATCTGCAAAACATGGAGCCCATCCGCTCATTAGCACCGGCCAATTTGGGGTCTTATTCGGTAAGAAGGGCCATCTTCTCCAATGATGGCAAGCGGCTGCTCCTCATCCCCGCCAATGAACTGAAGGAAGGCACCACCTGCTACGTTTGGGATGTGCCTTCGGGTAAAATTCTGCACCGCTTCCCGGATCCGGAAGATAATTACGCCCTTTCCGGTGCATTTTCCTCCGAAGGGGACCAACTGTTACTAGGTACCTGGAACCGTGCCGTCCACCTTTATGATCTTGCCACCGGGCAGCTTTTGCATACCTTCAGGGGGCACCGGGGAAAGGTACAAGCCCTCGCCTTTGCACCGGATGGCAACTATTTTGCCAGTGGTGCGGAAGACGGACAAGTCAAAATCTGGAGCATCCATGAGCGTAAGGAAATCGCCACTCTCATACTTATTGACAAAGACGACTGGATTGTACTTAGCCCGCAAGGGCTGTTCGATGCGTCCCCAAATGCCATGCGCCTGCTTTACTATCTGGTTGAAACCGGCCAGCGCACCGAAATCATAGAACTGGAACAGCTTAAAGCCCGCTACTACGAGCCTGGCTTGTTGCAAAAATCGCTGGGTTACCTGACTGAGCCCGTCCGTTCTGTGGAAGGATTGGCTCGTGTAGCCTTGTACCCGGCGCTTCAGGCCGGCATTCAGGGCGATCAGTTAAAGGTGGCACTCGAAGCCCGGTCCGGTGGAATCGGCAGAGTGTCCATTCAGGTCAATGGAAAGGAAGTGGCTTATGATGCTAACCCTGATCGCAAACCCCGCTTTTCCTTTGACCTGCGCCCGGTGCATCCCTACCTGCTGCGACATCCGGACAGTACCAACCGTATCAGCATTCAGGCGTATAATACCGAAGGATGGCTGAAGAGCAGACCGCTTCACCTCAATTACGAACCGGTCAGCCGGACCAGAGGAAATACCGGCAACAGCAGCAGCTCCTGGACCGGAGAACTCGACCCCAAAATGTACGTCGTGACAGTAGGCACCTCCGACTACAATGGGGAAGCCCTGGACCTGAAGTACGCCACGCAGGATGCGATAGCTATGGCCCGCTCCCTCGCACTCGTCGGCGCTAACCTTTTTGCCAATGGCGACAGTATAGAAGTGCACTGCCTGACCACCGCCCCGGCCGACCAAACCGGGCTCGAAGGCACCAACATCTCCTGGCAATACGCCAGCAAAGCGAATATCCAAAAGACCTTGCAAAGCATACAGCAAAAAGCCAAAGCCGAAGACGTGCTCCTCGTTTACCTCTCCGGCCACGGGCTGGCTTTCGGCAATGGCGACCGGGAGCAATTCTACTACCTCACCCACGATGTGGCGAATACCGATATGATCATGGATGCAGAGGTCCGCGATCAGTACACCATCCCGAGCAGCGAGCTCACCGAATGGATCAACGACATCCCCGCCCTCAAGCAGGTGCTCGTCATTGATGCCTGCAACTCCGGACAAGCCGTGGAAGACCTCAGCAGCGGCACCCGCAACCTCAACGCCAGTCAAATCCGGGCATTGGACCGCATGAAAGACCGCACCGGCATGTTCATCCTCTCCGGCAGCGCTGCCGATAAGGTTAGTTTTGAAGCCAGCGAGTACGGACAGGGGCTGCTCACCTATGCACTGCTGCAGGGCATACAGGGCCTGGCCACCACCCGAACTGCCGATGGGGAATACGTGGATGTGATGACGCTCTTTCAGCATGCCCGGGACGAAGTGCCCCGCCTTGCCGCCTCCATCATGGGCGTACAGACGCCAACACTGGGCTTCCCTGCCGATGCCAGCAGCTTTGATATCGGGATTGTCAAATACGAGCAGCCACTACCCGTCGGACAAAAAAAACCGGTACTGATCCGCACCACCTTCCTCAATGAAGCCACCCTGACGGATGACCTGCAACTGATGAAGCAGCTGGAAAATATATTCCGGCGGGAAAATGAAAAGGCCGCCAGTGCCGATTACCTGTTTATTGATGCCAGTGATTATCCGGGGGCGTATGCGCTGCGGGGGCTGTACACTCAGGTTGATGGAGATATCCGCTTCTCCAAAATCCTACTCTTCAGGGGGCAGTTCACCTCTTTCCCTTTGGATATCGCTCCTAACAGTGATCCGGGCCGCATAGTGAGGGAAATAGAGCGGGCCGTAAAAAGGATCATCAAACGGCAGTCCCGGTAAACAAAAACAAGGCTTGACTCATTTTAATGTTAGAACATCAAAAACAGCAGTTATGAGTACGCAAAATACCTCTATCAAAATGGTTCGGGCGCTGGGTTTTCCGTGGGCCACACAGGACCCCTTCATTTTCTGTGCTTACCACAATGACCGCTATCCGAAAGGCAATGCCCAGTTGGGCCCTGATGCCTCCCTGGGCGGCCGTGCCATCGGGCAGGACTTTGACCCGTCCAACGACTGGCGAATGTACCACGGGAAGACCGTACCCGGCTTTCCGCACCATCCCCACAGCGGCTTTGAAACGGTGACCATCGGTAAGAAAGGACTGATTGACCATGCTGATTCTCTGGGTGCTGCCGGGCGCTTCGGCAATGGGGATGTGCAGTGGATGACCGCCGGAAAAGGCGTACAGCATTCCGAGATGTTCCCCCTCCTGCGTGACGATGCGGAAAACCCACTGGAGCTGTTCCAAATCTGGCTCAACCTGCCCCAAAAAAGCAAGCGGGTGGAGCCGCACTTCAAAATGCTTTGGGCAGACACCGTACCAGTTTATGAAGCAGATGGCGTGAAAGTCGACATCATCGCCGGCGAACTCGAAGGGCACAAGGCACCGGCTCCCGCCCCGGATTCCTGGGCAGCTGACCCTGCCAATGAGGTAGCCATCTGGACCATTAAACTGTCAGCAGGCAAGACCTTTACCCTCCCGGCGGCTAGTGCCGGGCTCAACCGTTCGCTATACTTTTATCAGGGTACTACGGTAAGCGCAGACGGGCAGGACATACCTGCACAGAAGATTATCGACCTGCACAGTGACCAGCCTACAACTTTGAAAGCCGGAGCAGAGGATGCCTACTTGCTGTTTCTGCAGGGCAAGCCGATCAACGAGCCGGTCGTACAGCACGGCCCCTTTGTAGCCAATGACCGGGAAGGCATCATCCAAATCATGCAGGAATACCAGGCTACAGAATTCGGTGGCTGGCCCTGGCCCCGCCCTGATCAGGTGCATGAGCGGTCGCGTGGTCGCTTCGCTAAGCATGTGGACGGCCGGGTGGAAGAGAAGGCATAGTGTGGTTTTTGGGGGATACCTGCATGGAACCAGATTAATCCCGGTCGGGAAAATACTGGTCCAGTAGCGCCCGGTATCCCGCAGCACTCCGCAACGGCGCCAGCTGATCGAGCCCCTCTAATTCCTCCAAATAGACTTCCAAACGGGCGAGCAGCGCTTCCAGTGTTGCCAGCCCGTTTGCATTTTGTCCCAGTTGGGCCTGACAGGCTGCCAGCTCCAGGTAGTGAGCCGCTTTCTCCGGTGCATGTTGCAGGCGCTGTTCCAAAAAGGGCAGGGCTTCCTCATAACGCCCCAGCTCGAAGTAAATATAAGCCAGGTAGTCATTGCTGTAATTGGAGCCGCCGTCCAGCTCGTACATGCGCACCGCACTAGGCAAAGCAGCCTCCAACTGATCACTGTATAGATAAAGGTAAGCCATCATATCGTACCCCTTGAAAGCCTCCGGCTCCAACTGCTGATAGCGGCGCAACAGGCGTAAGGCTTCCTCATGCCGATTCTCCTCATCGGCATACAGATTGGCAAGGGAGAAAACCGGTGCGGCATAGCTTTCATCCCGCTCCATGGCAGCAGTATACATTTGGATCGCCTCCGCCCGGCGTTCCGTGGATTCATACAGCACACCCAGATTGTAATAGGCAAGCGCCAGGCTGCTGTCTTGGGCGATGGCCTGTTTGTACAGCTCCTCAGCCGCACCAAACTGCTTTTGGCGCTTGTAGGTGTAGGCCAGATTGGTAAGCGCCAGCCCCCAGGTCGGTGACAGGGCATTGGCCCGCTGAAAGGCGTTGAGTTCCTCGGCGGGGCGGTCGAGACGGCGGAAGAGCAAGCCCAGTTCATTGTAAATATGAGGGGCTACCGGAGTCAGTGCCAGGGCTTTTTGCTGTAAAACAAGCGCCTCTTCAAGTTTTGGCTTTGGCAAACCGTTAGCCTCTGCCTCCAGCCTGAGGTTCACGCCCCGAAAGTAGTGCTCCCGGGCTTTGATTTCCCGGAAGAAGAAACTGCTTTCGCCTACCAGCTCGGCAGCTTTGGCCAGATAATCGGGGTAGACACTGTAGACCTCCTCATTTTCCCAGCGCTCCGCGACGACCTCCATAGGTGTAGTGATATAGGCATTGATGGCGGCCTGCGCATCATCCTGCAAAGCGCTGGACAAGCTGACTGTCATCAGGCGCTGTACGGCTTCGGTACCGGGCATCTGCCTTATTTTTTGGTAGACCTGGTAGGCAGAGCCCTCCTCCGGGTACAGTAAATGGTCATTCGCAAGGGCCTGCTCAAAGCGGGCCAGGTCGGGCAGATAGCTGGTGTCCTGGGCGAGGGCTGGCGACGGCTCTCTGGACTCCGGCTCCGGGCGTACCCGGCTGATCTTCATATTGCCCGTTCCGCCGCGCCGGATCGGCAGCTGTTGCTGATTGGAAGCCATGAGCACTTCGTCTTGCACATAGCGCTCCAGTTCGAAGAGGTCAACGAAGCGGTTCTCATCCGCATCGGCCTGACCGCGCAACCCTTTGACCAGATAGTAGGAGAAAACACCGCGCCCGCCGCCCCACTTTTTGTCTTCGAGCGAGGTTTGGTGCGCTTCGCAGGACAGGAGCTTTACTGTATTGGAAAACAACTCCGCCAGGGCTGCTGTCGTCGCTTGCGGGCCCCCGTAAGAACTGCCCGCCAAAGTACCCGACCGGCACGCATCGCTGATGAGGATGACCTGAACATTCTGCTCCTGAATCAACTGCTGGAAAAAGGCATCAAGGGTGTTGATCATGCACGCGCCGCCGGAAGCATAAGTGGTAGGGGGCGCATCGTGGAAAAGGAGATAGCCCATGCGTTTGTCCGAGGTCACCTCCACGTCCCCATGCCCGGAGAAATAGAGGATAAAACGGTCGTTGCGCTCGCATTGACCGCTCAGCCTGGTAAATTCACTGATAAAATTGCCGTAGGTAGCCTGTTCGTTGGTCAGCAGGACCAGGTTTTCCTCCTTCACCTTCCAGGGGCTTTCATGAGTAAGAAATTCGGCGAAAGCCTCCGCATCCCGGTCAGCGTACTGTAGCTGCGGTATGCGGTTGTCCCGGTAGTCAGACACCCCGACCACCAGGGCCTTGATACTGTTGAAAGGCCGGATGGGCTTGATCTGTGCCTTACCATTGGTGTGCATCAGGAGCGTCATCAGAAAAGCGAGCAGGTAAAACTTTGTGGTCATGGTTTCAGGTTGCTTCGGTCACAAAAGATACGTCAAGTAAGCCTTAAAATGAAAAATGACGCTGGAAAGCGACAGGTCACTTGCCGGAAACAGCAATTTAAGGTCTCCATTCCTTTACTCCCTTGATTTAAGCAAAGCCCAAAGGGTTACCCTAGTTGCTAAAAAAAACTGTAGTTTCGTAGGTATAAGACCAAAACTATGCGCCCAGCCGACGAGCACTATATCAATGCCATCCGCAACAACGACCGGAAGGGGCTGCAGCAGCTCTACCAGGAGTTTCTGCCTCGTATCTCCGCTTTCATCCGCAAAAACGGGGGGAGGGATGCGGATGCCAAGGATGTTTTTCAGGATGCCCTCATCGTAATCTTCAAAAAAGTACAGGAGGCCGATTTCCAGCTGACGAGCGGGTTCTACACCCTGCTGTATGGGATTTGCCGTAACCTATGGGGCAACCGCCTTCAAAAAAAGTCGGGAAACGAGGTATCCATCCCGGAAGATTACAAATACACTGGAGAAGCAGGCCTGAGCCAATTGCTGGAGCAGCAGGAAGAAGAACAACTCTTCTGGGATGCATTCCGGCAGCTGGGCCAGGACTGCCAGCAGTTGCTGCAATGGTTTTTTGCCAAAGTGAAAATGGCAGAAATTGCAGAGCGCATGGAATACAGCAGTGTCGGCTACGCCAAAAAACGCAAGTTCCAATGCAAAGAGCAGCTCATCCAACGGGTAAAAGCCGATGCCCGGTATTCTGAACTCATGAATAAATGAAGCCATGCAGGAACAATACGAACGAATAGAAGCCTACCTCGACGGCACCCTGCCGGAGCCGGAGCGCAAAGCCTTTGAGGCCGAGCTGGAGCGGGATAAAACCCTGGCGGCAGAAGTCGAGCTCCACCGCCGCGTGCACCGCACCCTGGGCAATGCTGATGAATGGGCCTTTCGCCAAAACCTGGAAGCCATTAGCGAAGCCTATGAAGCACCTGCCGAAAATGGAAAGCCGGGGAACCGCAGCGCCCTGCGCCTGCTCCTGGGCATTCTTATCCTCATCATCGTAGCGAGCCTTCTCTATTACTTCTTTATGCCAGCCCCGGATGCTGAGCCTGTTGAGCCACCTGCGATCGAACAGCCGGCTCCTTCGCCTACCGCACCGGAGGAAGTGCCCGAAGAGGAAGCTGTTAAAGAAACCACTACTCCTACAGCACCGGAGGATACGCCAATAGCCAATATTCCCCCCGATCAGCCCAATCCGGCACTGGAAGCACTCGTAGCCGCCTCCCCACTGAGCGCTACCTACGAACTCGCCGTTGAAGCCCGCTTCTCCAATCAAAATTTCACGCTGGAAGGCGAAATGCTGAGCGCCCAATACGAAGAGGGGCAGTCCATGACCCTTACCCTCTTCGACAATCGGCCCGATAACTACCCGGATGCCCTCCTGCATACAGGAGAACTCCAGGTAATGGAAATCGACGAGGACGCGCCCATCGCTTTCGCTGCCAAGAAAGCCTACTTCCTGGCCTACGAGGCAGCGCTGGACTTGCCGGCTGGCTTGTACTACTACGTCATCCGTGTAGATGGTGAGGCGGAAGCGCTTTGGGTGGGGAAGGTCGAGCAATAGAGCATTTACCACCAAAACCCCACTGAAACCACCAACGCCCGGCTACGCAGCTGTGCTTCCTCACTGCCATTTACCTTTTCCGTCCGCCAGTCGGTAAAATCGTGGAGGTAACGGGCATCGAAGCCCCATTCGTGCTGACCGATGGATCGGGAAAGCGACAGTCCGGCCACCAGGCTCCAATCCTGCGGCTCAAATTCGCCCCTGAGCAGCATCGAAGCTTGCTCTTCAAAGGGTATCCCATCTGCAGCCAACAGGAAGATCTGGTCCTGATCAGGGAGGTACATTTGGTCACCCTCCAGGCGATGGGAGAGGATGCGCCCGTAACTGAGCCCGGCGAAAAAGCCAGGTTTCCAAGGTCCATCAATGAGCGCGTAGTGCAGCAGAACGGGCAACTCAATAGTAGCTACCTTATAGTCTGTTTCAAAGTCCTCAAAAACGGGCTGCGTACCGGTATTCGGCAGCAGGAAGCGCTCCTGTATCCGCCCGCCCTTTTGCAGGTATTGGGCCTCTGTTATCAGGGACAGGCGGTTGGAGATTGGAATTTTCAGCATCAATGCGGCATTCAGGCCCGGCAATAAAGCCGTGGAAGACGCGGAACTGCTGTGCAACTGATGGTACAGGGTGTTGTTTTCCACCTTACTGATGGACAAACCAGCGCGAGCGCCCCAATGCAATTGCCCAAAGGCAGTGGTAATGGTGAGCATCAGTGCTAAAGACAAGGTTATTATTGGTTTCATTAGATTCAATTTTGGGGCGAGTTGCACCGATTTTAACCCGTAATCAATAGGGCTGGGAGAATTTCGTCGAAAAAAATCGGCCAGTGGAGAAGCGTTTGATGATGTAGTGGGAACGATTTCCCAGCCTTTCACGGTTAAAAGCCACGAAACAAGCCAAAAAAACATGACTACGCAAAATGGTTGCGCACTTGCGATTCAACTTTGTATCAACAAAACCGAGCAACCATGAAAATTACCGGACAAACATTAATCGACATGGGCTATAAGCCCGGCCGCTGGTTTAGCGATGCCCTGCAGCATGCCAACCAACACCAACTACAGGGCGATGACCTCAAAGCTTACCTCGATAGCGTGGCACAGTGGCCGATTGCCCCCCGTGAGGCACCGCTTGCCTACCATAAAAATATCGAAGCAGAAACGGAGGACGAGATCAGTAATGTGGAAGCCGTATTCCGCAGCATGGACGAGCTGATGAAAACGCCTACGGTCGTTGCCGGAGCCGTTATGCCCGATGCCTGCCCGACCGGTGGAAAGGGGCGGATCCCCGTCGGTGGCGTAGCAGTGACCGAAAATGCCATCCATCCGGCTATGCACAGCGCGGATATTTGCTGCTCCGTCATGATGACCTCTTTTGGGCACATTGATCCTAAGAAAGTCCTGGACACGGCCCACAGCATCACCCACTTTGGGGGCGGAGGGCGCACCTCAGGTGGCTTTGAGCTCCCTTCCGAACTTACTGATCAGATGCAAGGCAACTTCTTCCTGCGGGACGATAAAAGCCAGATGGTCGCGCAATCCCATCTGGGCACACAGGGTGATGGAAACCACTTTTTGTTCGTTGGGCAATCGGAGCAGACCGGGGAGACCATCATGGTGACCCATCACGGGAGCCGGGGGCTGGGGGCGCATTTGTATAAAAAAGGTATGGCACTGGCGGAAAGCTACCGTCGGGAACTATCACCCAAGACGCTGTCGGGTAACGCCTGGATTCCCTACGAGGAGGAGCATGGCAAGCACTACTGGGAAGCCCTGCAGCTCGTGCGGCAGTGGACGAAGCTCAACCATGAGGTGCTGCATGAGACCACCTGCCGGCGGCTGAAGGTAGACCACACCCTGCGCTTTTGGAACGAGCACAACTTTGTCTTCAAAGAAGGCAACCGCTTCTACCATGCCAAGGGCGCGACTCCACTGACCGACGCATTCGTGCCAGACTCCCACGAGGGGCTGCGGCTCATCCCGCTTAATATGAGTGAGCCGGTACTGATCGTCAAAGGGGAAGCCACCGCTGGCAACCTCGGCTTTGCCCCTCATGGTGCAGGGCGGAATGTAAGCCGTTCGCAGCACATCCGCAATCAGGGCGGGCGCAGTATGGAGGCCATCTTTGCGGAAGAAACGGCGGGTCTGGATGTCCGCTTTTTCTCGGGCAACATTGATATCTCCGAGCTTCCTTCGGCTTACAAAAATGCGGATGCTGTACAGCGGCAGATGAAGCAGTTTGGGCTGGGCGAGGTGGTGGACCGGGTTATCCCCTACGGTTGTATTATGGCGGGGGACTGGCAGCGGGATGCGCCGTGGAGGAAGAAGCGCCGGAAGAAAGGATAGTGATCGATGGCTGGCATTTACTGCCGGCTATCAGCAAGAATTTTGGGATAATGCACTATTTTGCTTTGAGCAAGGTTTAAAAAGCAGGATGTCTACAAACATTTCTCTTCAGCCAGGTTTAACATACGACTTCTACGAAGTCGATCTGTAGTGCTACTGCCATGATATTAAGGTGTGACTTCTCCGAAGTCTTTCAGTTTCAGCATTTCAGTTTGCTAAACTAATAACTCCTGTACAATGGCGAGTTTATACTTTTAACTCATCAAGTGGGAGCTCGAAACCAGGCAGCAGGGATTCCCCGGTCAGGCTTCGGTCTGAAAAGCCCTGTATGTAATCTGGCTCAGTTTGGTCTTGCCGGTAAATGAACGCTTCTTCCTGATAAGGATTGATTAACCAACCCAGGCGGACGCCGGCAGGCATCCAGATATCCGCCATTTTATGCCGGAGTTTTGACATTAAATCCGTGCCAGAGCGGATTTCTACCACAAAGTCGGGGATTACAGACAGGTAAGCTTCCTCGTCCGTAACTTCCTTTAGCCGCTCCTCGCTAATCCACCCGCAGTCCGGGCTTCTGAGGCTGCCATCAGGCATCTGAATACCCGTCGATGCGCTAAAGGTTTGCCCTTTTCGGTGCTGCAGCCACCATTGTCCTAAATAAACCATAGGAATGGACTCCCTTTTCCCTGAACCAAATTTTACCGGAGCCATAATCTGAATAGAGCCATCTGCCTCCTGTTCCATGCGGAGATCAGGATACCGTGCGGATAATTGCTCAAAGCCGTCGCGTGAGAAGGGGCGCTCTAAATGCAAAGGCCCCAGCTCCGCCAGCTCTTGTAACACTTCATTTGTTGTTCGCACCGCAGAAGCCATGTTTTTTTATTTAAAGATAAGCATTTAAGTGGAAATTTACCCTTCCAGCCACCTGCGCAGCTCGGGTGTCCGGCTGGCACTGGAGACCAGGGCTTTTTCCCCACCCTTCATGTGCACGGCCAGGCGGTCTTTGCCAAAGGGCTCCAGGCGGAGCACATGGGATAGCTGTATAATTTGGCGTTGGCGTGAGTGCAGAAATACGAAAGCCGCTACCCGAACATTCTCCGGTAGCGGCTCTATTGACGCGGGCAAATTCGTAAAGTTACAGCTTCGCCTTCACCAGTTCCATCACATCATCTGCCTCCTCGGCAAACAGGATTGCATTGAAAACACTAGTATCAAAAATCATGACGTAGCCGTTTTCCTTAGCCACTTCCTGAATAGCCTGCTCGGCTCTGGTGATGAGCGGCTCCAGCAGTTCCTGCCGTTTGGCCTGTACCTTTTGAGACACTTCCTGCTCGTAAGCCAGGATTTCGTCGCGCTCTTTCTCAAGCTTGGCTTGTGTTTCCTGCTGTGCTTTTGGCGCCATGGTACCACTTTGTACCTGCTGAGCGAAGGCCTGGGCCTCTTTCTGCCAGGCTGCTGCCATTTCTTCGCCTTTGGTCACGAGCTGCTTTTGGTAAGCTTCCAGCTCGCTGTCGGCGGCTTTCGTTTCTTCCAGTGAAGAAATGAGATTTCCAAAGTTGAGGTGGCCGTACTTCTGCGCCATCGAAAGGGCAGGTGTCAAAAACAAGAAGGCGGCAAAAAGGATGTATGACTTCATATTGTTTTGTTTTTCTGATTCAGGAATAATCTTCACGGAAATTTCCGCAAAGGTAGTTGGACACCGGGACTACAACAATTAAAAGGGAGGAAAAATTGGATGGGTGTTGGTTAAGGGTCTCTTAAAACCTGGCAGGATGCATGAAAAAACAAAATATGTTTAAATTGATTTGTTTTTAAAACGTTTTATTTTAAATTTGTTGCATCATTTTGTTTTAACAACCGGTGAGCAGGCCGCCATCCGGTACTCAATCCTGACAGATATGAACCTCATCAACGAAACAAACATCCGGCAGCTCGCCTACAGAGCAGGACAAGAGACCAGCCTTGCCATTCAAAAACACTGGCTCAAGACGGCACTGCTTGGTGCTGCGGCATACATGGCCCTGCAGAAAGACATGGTTATTGACCTGCAACTGAACCGGCCAACCGCAGCTGTTGTGCAGCCTAAGGTCACCTCCCGGCCTGTGGCGCAAACAGTGGCTTTCCGGGAACCGGCCACACAGGCTCATGCCATGAATACCTCGCTTGTAGAAGAACAGGCGCCCAGAAAGGCAGCCTCAGCCGCTAAACCCGCACCCAGGACCAACGTCAGCAACCTGGCCAACACCTATTCCAACCTGACCGCAGCCAATAAGGGAGAGGTACGTAAGGAAAGTGCTGCCGACCGCAGGACAAAGCGGCAAAAACAGAAAGCCTATGTAAAAAGGTTTGCCAAAGTAGCCCGCATGGAGATGGACAAGTACGGCATCCCGGCGAGTATCACACTGGCTCAGGGCTTGTTGGAAAGCAATGTAGGCGAAAGCAAGCTGGCTACCCGCAACAACAATCACTTCGGGATGAAGTGTTTCTCAAAAAGCTGTTCCAAAGGGCACTGCAGCAACTTTACCGATGACAGCCACAAAGATTTTTTCCGCATCTACAAAAGCGCCTGGGAGAGTTTCCGGGCCCACAGCCTGCTCTTGAAACGGAGCAGCCGCTATCAGCCTTTGTTCCAACTCAAGTCCAATGACTACAAGGGGTGGGCACGGGGGCTAAAAAAAGCTGGTTATGCCACAGACCCCAAGTACGCTGAAAAAATCATTAATCTAATCGAAGATCTCGACCTGCACCAATACGACCGGTAGCCACCTGCCTGTCTGATTCCTGACAGTTTATCTATAAAGGGAGTGACAAAAATCACCGCATGGGCGCTCTAAGCTGCTTATTTTCGCTCCATCACAATTTATTATTGTTTTTAGCGATTAATTCAACCATAAAGGACGTATTGCTGCTATCCTGGTCGTAAGTTGGGAGGCAGCCCATGAACATTAGTAGTGGGGCAATCCCGATAATAATCGGGACCAATTGCTCTTGTAGCTTTTGCCTTGATAAGTCCCAAAACCCGCCCGATGGTTGGTTTTGTGCCTAATCAAAGCAAAACCCAATTGGAAAACTTATTTTTCGAGAAGCCCTGAGCATAAACTGTAAACAACAAATGAAAGATTTTACCTGCCTCGTAACCGGTGCCGAATCCGGGCTGGGTTACGCTGCCGCCCGGGGGCTTGCCCGGGAAGGCGCAACTGTCGTAATGGTCTGTGATAACAAAAAACGGGCTCGCAAAGCAAGGATCAAACTGATCGAAGAAAGCCAAAACCCGGATATCGACCTCATCCTCGTTGACTGGTTTTCGCTGGAAGATATCAAAACGAAAGCACAGGAAATCCTGCACAGCTACCGGTCTGTCCACTTACTCCTCAACCTGGCGGAGGCTTACTTCCCTATCCGGAAGCTTACTGCAAATGGCAAGGAACGCAACTTCGCCTACAATGTACTTGCGCCTTACCTTTTCACCAATGAGCTGAGCGCTCTACTCATGGCAGCGGATGGCGCACGGGTCCTCAACCTGACTTACGAATCGCACCGGCTGGGTGCCATCAACTTCAACGATCCGGGATTGAAATATAATTTCTCCATCCGCGATGCGCAGCGGCAGGTTGCGCTGGCCCGCTTGTCCTGGACGTACGAGCTCAACCGCCGTTTGTCTGGTACAGGGGTGGATGTCCATGCTTTTTCAACCGGAGCGCGCCACCCAGCCACAATACAGCAGGTGCCCCGCTTTTTGCACTGGGCGGTCAAACTGGCTACCCGCTTTTGGGAGCGTACTTCGGAAGAGTCCATTGATGCACTCTTGCGTTTGTCCCTTTCCGACGACTACGAGCGGCTTAGCGGAAAATACCTTTTCAAAGGTCAAATCGTAAAGTCTTCTCCAATCACTTACAATACAGCATTCAACCAGCAGCTTTGGGACACTTGTGCGACCAACACGAATTCTACTATTGCTGCTTACCGGGAGATACAGGAAATGCTGTTATCCTAGGGGCTACCGCCTGACCCATAGCCCAGTCAGAATCAGCCCAAATACACCGCCAAGAATCCAGAGCACCGGGATGTCAGAAGCCCCCCTTTTTTCCGACTGGCTGTAGGGTGCCCCAAAAGTGCGCACTGTTTGAAGCACCTTGCACTCCGGCTGTGCCTGTAGGGCAGCCAGTTGTTCTATGGGGTTTGGTGAAGTGGCGGCGGCCTCCAGCCAATTCACATATACCTCGGGGTCCTGGCAGAGGCCTTGTTGCTCGATAAAAGTTCCGATAAAACGCTGCTGAGCACGTACTCGATTGATCAGGCCTGTTGTACTGTTGCCCCAATAGTCGGTGTGCGCCTCATCCAATGCGAAGTACCTGGCATGAGGCAATGCGGAGTGGGCCAGCGCCAGCGCGCTGCCCGCATCTGCCGTCAACAGTAAACGGGCATTGATGCCCTCATCAGGGACTTGTAGGTTGATTAGTGCCCTGGAAGCGCTCAGCCAATCGGACAGGACAGAGAAGCAACTATGGATTGACGAATGGCTTGTCGGCATGGCCACTACGCCATCACTATTTTTTTCAGAAGGCTCACTTTGAAAGAAATAAGCGTCTGCTTCGGTACCAGGCAATTGTTCGGCGGAAGAAAGGTCCGCTAGAAAGGACGCAGCGCAGAAATGACGGTATATAACATGAGTGTCGGAAATACTCCCTTTCTCCAGCTCTGCTTTGCCAAAGGGGTACATGGCTAACTGATGACTGGGCAGCACCAACAAGCCTGAAATCTCCCCGCTCCTTTTGGATTCTAATCCTGGAAACAGCGTCTTCCCGTGAAGGCTTTTTATTTGCCCATTCTGACTGGTCTCTATGTGCTTTCGGTACAACCGGCCAGCCCCTGCTCCCAATTGTAAAACGTATAAATTCTGATCCGCAACCCAGTAATGGTAACTCCATAAGCTCAGTGATGACAACACAGCCTCAAATTCCTGCAAGGGCCTGTGCTCTACCTTATACCTTAGCTGCGTTGCCTGTTGCGAGCGTAAACCTGCCCACACCTCGCCTACCGCCGAAATTGCTCCTGAAGCCCTGCCATTCTCATACGGATATGCATTGTCCAGCCGATGTGCCCGGTATTTCCAAAAAGCAGGAGCGGTGCAGGCTTCCACATCGTGAAAATTAAATAGGGCGACTTTGCCGAATTCAACCCAATTGTAGGCATCCGCAACTGAAAAGCCATCTCTAACGTATTGCTGCTGCAAATAAAGGTGTCGCATCCCACTGCTGACGATACCTTCCAAATGGTGCTTCAGCCAGTAAGCTTCAAATGGCGTAAGCGGCTTCGATAACAGAAGCTTCAGGCGGTCCTGCAGCTCAGCGTAGTAATCGGTGCCAGCTTTTATATTATCTACGGTATGCCGGTCCTGCCCAGCTAGTAGTGTATGCGCCTGCCCAAGAGCATAAAGCAACCGAATTTGGACGAACTCATAGTGGTCAGCCTGGCGCAGGGCCGACTTAAAATGAACCATCGCCTGTTCGGTATTCCCACTTAGAAGCTCCATTTCACCTAAGGTTTGCTCCGCTAGTGCTTTTAAGACTGCAGGCTCCGTGGAGCGGGCGATGTGATTCAGGATCTGCCGGGCTCTCGTTTCATTGCCAGAGGCTGCATAAGCACGGGCTACAAAATACCGCGGAAGAAGCCCTTCACTACGCTCAGCAAAAAGCTTGCTCCATCGCAGCGCTTCAGCCCTCGCTCCACTCAGCAGGGCCAACTCCGCTGCGTTAGCCCAATCAACAGGCTGGAGGGCATCCGGAGCGGTATTGATCCATTGCCGAAAGTGCTGAAGCGCGGGCTCAAGCTGCCCCAACAAAAGGTGCGATTTTGCCAGTAGTGGAAAGGCGGAAGACCGGGCTCCCGGGTTACGGATGGTCCGTTCTGCTATTTGAACGGCTAAAGCCGGTTGGCCCGCCTGCAGTGCATCTTTGGCTAGTTGAAGGGCGGCCTCTCCAGCGAAACTGTTCTGCATGCGCTCATTAGCTTCGAACAAGTGGTAAGCCCGCTGATAAGCTTGAGCCCGCTCCCCTTCAGGCAACAATCTGGCCAACCGGCACCAATTGCGCCCCAAAGCCTCTGGATACTGATTGGGGAATACCTTTAATATGGCTATAGCCCGCTCATAGGCCTCCCTGGCTTTAGGCAGCTGTTCTTGCTTCTCGTAGAGCATGCCCCTTTCTTCCCAGACCCGGCTTAATTCCGGATGACCTTCATCGTAGTATTCGGCCAGGATTTCTTCCGCCTCTTCCAGGAAGGCTGCTGCACTGCCAAAAGAACCCTGACTGCGTGCGGTAACAGCCATAAACAGAAGTGAAGCCGCTGTTTGAGGATGTTCCCTTGAAAACAGATCTTCACGAATATCATAAGCCATACGATGGCACTCCATTGCGTCTTCAAAACGGCCGGCGGCTTCGTACACTTGCCCCAGCTTATGGGCGGCTTTCGCCGCTTCATCATTATTACGGCTGAGGGTTTGAATACTTTGCCAGAGCGCCTGTTTAGCGGTTTGCTTAGCGGCATCCAATTGGCCGAGTTCAAGCTGAGCCTGAGTGATCTGATTGAGGCAGGAAAAGTAATAGGGCCACGAGGCTGTAGCTTTATAGTGGGCAGCAGCGTGTCTTAACTCAGAAATTGCGGATTCAAAATCATGACTAAGCAATAGGGAGGCTGCCCGGTTCTGATGTTGACCAGCGACGCCCGGCGGTTGTGCGTGCAGCACACTAAAGGCACAGATGCCTATTAAGGTCAGTACAGTTTTTCTCATAGTATGAACATGGTCAATCCGTCAAATACAACTCCTGTAAAGTATGTTGGGTGCCGGAAAAAATGGCACTTTGAGTATGCTTGCTTTTTGATATGTTCAAGGGATTCAGTCAGCAGGGGGGCAAAACAGGGCTGGTAGTAAAGCCAGCCACCTTCTCAGTTGCTGACTCACCCAAGATAAGGTTTTTTCGGTAGCTGAACAACCGTTAACCCCCACTCACAGGTGGTATAATGACGACTTCATCCTCCGGCTGTATCGGTTGGTCGTCCTTTGCATAGCTGGTATTGACTGCAACGGAAAGAGAAGCCAGCTTAGCAAATTCAGGGAACTGTTCCGTTAATTTGACTTTTAAGTCGCTGACTGTTGCTTCTGCAGGCAGCTCCACCGCAAACTGGCTGTTGCCAAGTATATCTTTTGCGATACCAAACGCAATAACTTGAATCTCCATGACAGACTTCCTTTATCTTACCATTTGGTGACATGTGAGCTGTAAAAATGACATTAGAAAACTCAGTTTTTCCCTCCCAATACCCACAAAATTATTTTTGTTAACAAAACATTAACACTTGTTAATGCTTCCGTAGTTCACCCCCTTCTGAGCCGGTACGAACTACTGAATGCACCCCTTACCAAGGTATAATATTCTTTTTGGCTGAAAAAACAGTGGTTACAAGCAGAATTTTAGTTCCCAGCACGAAACATATTTTTTCTCCATATGTGGTAACACCTTAGGTCCTAAGGGGATAAAAAAGGGGAGGCAAAGACAAATCGTTGACTTTTAACGCTAAAGAGAATAGTTTTGCCCCATCAAATAAAGTTCGGCATTCGTGCGGTCCTGAATTTGATACATGTACGAAAACAAGAAGAGTATAAAACTAGTTGTTGGCTCACAGCTGCTTTTCCCGGTGGCTGTGCTGAGTATCGGAGGGCTGCTTTATGCAGTCCGGTTGATGCTCATGCTGCATAAAAGGCTAAACCCTATGCAGTAAAGCTTCATGCAAAACCCAAAGGCATGAAATTCCCATGGACAATTGTAGCTGTTTTGGCAGTGAACAGCCTGACTGCTACGCCCAAATCTGACCCCTTCTCCGAACGATCGGGCGACTTTAATGCTCGCTGGTCTTCAGAGATAGAGGACAAAGTGAAAGAGCGGATCGACCGCCTCACTATTCCTTTCGAAGCCAGGTACGATCTGGAGGTTCGTAACCGCATCAAGGATTACGTCACAGATGGCTACCGCGATACGGAGCGCATGCTTGGCCGTACAACGGCTTTTTTCCCCATTTTCGAGCACTATCTGAGCTTACACGGGCTGCCCCGTGAGCTCCGTTATCTGCCTGTAGTTGAAACGGGGCTGCAGACAGCGGCTTCCTCTCATGCAGGTGCTGCCGGATTGTGGCAGTTTATTCGGCCTACCGCACGCTTGTATGACCTCGAAGTTAGCCATCAGGTAGATGAGCGTTATGATGTGTACCGGTCAACGGAAGCGGCGGTCCTAATGCTATCCCGCCTGCATAGCCACTACAAGGACTGGTCGCTCGTGCTTGCTGCCTATAACTGTGGGCCAGTACGGGTCAATGCAGCGATTAAGCAAGCCGGCAGCCGGGACTTCTACACGGTTGCCAACTTCCTTCCAGAGGAGACCCGCCAATATGTGCCAAGGTTCATTGCTGCGGCCTACATCACCAACTACTACAGCCACCACGGTCTGAAGCCAGATTCCCGCGGCGTTTTCAACCAGCCAATCAGCGGAATCAAGCTTTACGAGCGCTTCACTTTCGGAGAGATTGCACACGCTTCAGGCGTTGCGTTGAGTGATATTCGCAAGCTGAATCCGGCTTACCGGGGAAGTATTATCCCCAAGCGTACAGATGGCCACTATCTGCTGCTACCAGCTATAGGGATAAAGAACCTCAAGCCGCTCATCGCAGCCCGTTCAGGTCAGTATACTACAGATTATCAGCTGCTCTACCCCAATACTTTCCACATGAATTACAAGGTACGTCCGGGAGAAACCATTGGTGATGTAGCAAAGCGATTCAACATCACCGAAGCTCAAATCCGGCAATGGAACCAACTCAGAGAAGCCGAGGTATTTGTACACCAGGAATTATCGCTGTACGTCACCAACGATGGCTCGGGCTACATCAAACCCTAAGGATTAAAACTTCGCATAAATAAGGTTTATTGATTGAAAGGCTCTTCCTTCGGGAGGGCCTTTTTTGGTCGCACCCGCATTATGAATGCTGCGCTCTAACCTGCTGTGCTACGCTGATATATTAAGCCGCCCTAATTCATTCAGCAAGCCCTTGGTGGTCAACAGCTCCCTTAAGGCTGCTCCTCCTTCCAATGACTTCGACCACCGCTCCCTCGACAGCGCAGTCAATTGATCGGCATATTCTTCGAAATATAAAAGGATCAAAGGGCGCCGATGCTTTGTCGAACGCGTCGCACCAGCGTTGTGCTGCTCCAACCTGCGCAGCAAATTCGAGGTCGAGCCTTTTTACAGGCGGTTGTCTTTTAAGCTGTAGAGAACGTAGAAGTAAAACATTAGAGAGGCGGTTTTGAAAATTGAAAAGGCATCTCATATTGAGATGCCTTTTGTAGCGTGAGAGTGACTTGAACACTCGACCTCAGCATTATGAATGCTGCGCTCTAACCAGCTGAGCTACCACGCCATATCAAATAAAAAGCAGCATTCTGCTTTTTGCGGTTGCAAAGATAAATTTTTAACCCTATTCCATGCAACCTTTTTGACGAATATTTTTTCAAATGGGAAAAGTGCGAAATGACAGACGATCAAAAAATCGGTATACGCCCTGATGTCCCGACTAAGGATATTGAAAGCACCCCTGAGGAGCGCTTTCAAAACACAACACTCCGACCAGTGTTGAAACTACAGAATGAGCTGCTACAGGCCGTTTTTCTGCATATGATGGACAAACGAAAAGTCAATTTCCGGCAGCAGTCCCCTCAGGATCAGGCTGCGCAGATTGAGCACAGCCTAAGCAAAGATAAGCGGCTGCGCTTTCAGCTGCTTGGTGTCGTAATTGGGCAGTTTACCACAGCTGAATATACCTACTTTCTGGAATTAGAGCAGGAAGCCACCCGCCGCATTTTCACCATGATGGCACAGCGGCTAAAGGACGGACTCATCAAAACCACTTAGGGCCCGCATCTTTCATTTCGCTTTCCCGGGGCGCAAAGAGTAAATTGAGACCAAGCCGCACGTGACTGGCGTTG
Source organism: Phaeodactylibacter sp. (assembly GCF_022763345.1). Taxonomy (GTDB): domain Bacteria; phylum Bacteroidota; class Bacteroidia; order Chitinophagales; family Saprospiraceae; genus Phaeodactylibacter. The sequence goes on along the minus strand of NZ_JALEGS010000068.1, from coordinate 124,197 downwards.
CTGTCTTTGGGCTGGAAAACGGTTAGAATATTATCAGTGGCAGCAACCAGTTGAACCGGACCGGCTTTAAGAGTAGCATTCAGCCCCAGGTTATCAAAGCGGTTGTTGCGCCAGGAGTAAATCCCTCCGACATTCAGAAATGGCAAAACCTGCAAGTTAGAGGATAGGGCGGCTGCCGGGTAGGTGTTGCCACGGTAGCTTTCACTAAAAATCAGCCCCCCTACAGTCCAGTTTTCGCGTAGGCGCAACGTAGCGCTCAGGTAAAAACGGGTGGGCAGGGTGGTCCGAAAACCTTCTGAACCTTCCTCTATTTCATAAACGGCTTCAAGTGTATCCAGAACGGAACCAAAACTGGTACTATCATCAAAAATCCGCTGTGCAAAGTCAAGCCCCTCATATTCATAGGTGCCCTTAAGACTGTAATTGTTCACGTCCTCATCCCAGTCAATACCCCCAATATCCAATACACTAGCCGCCAGCTCAAGCTTGCCGAGCTTCACGTGCGCCCCCAGGTCAAAAGCAAACCCGGTGTTGCCCGTAAACAGGCTCTCTGCGGAGAAAGTCGCAAAATCGAAGTTGGTTTGAATATCGTCAAAGCCATCATAAGTCAGGGAAGAAGCACTGTTGACCTGATAATCGGCATTTAGCGACAATTGGTAAATCTCGCTGTCCGTTCGAAGCCGGAGTTGATTCCGGCTACTGTTGATGCTGCCTGCACCTGAAAGGAGCTTAGCCCGTCCACCGATGACCACGGCGTCACTTATTTCAATCATTGCCCCCACAGCAAATTCCTGATAGCCCAGCACATCAATATCGGGAGCAAACTCAATTTCTTCTCCAATAAACTGAGCATTGCCCTGCCAAATGAGCTGCGGCAGGGTCTTTGGGTAATCCATAAATGCATTAAAGCGAAAGGTGTGGGAAAGGCTGAGCCCCAAAGGCCCGAATCGTGCGCCCAGGCTGAGGGTTTCAATATCCAGGTTTTCGCGTATGGCATTGCGGTCCTCCATCCCGAGGATAGCCTGATCGACATTAAGCACCCGGTTCCCATTCCCATCTTCAGCGAAAAGCGTATTGTAGGTCACGTTTTCCACCCAAAGGCTGTTGTAAACGCCTGGCAGCCCAATCACCATCTCATATTCCGGGAAAAACGCCGGATTCGTCCGGTTCGCCTGCCAGGTATGCCGCAAAAAGTGCGTACTCATATCTTGCTGAGCAAGCAGTACAGTTGAGGGCAAAACGGCCAATGCCAAAACGGCCAAAAGTAGCTTAATTCTCATGGTAGCGTTTGATTTCGAAGGTTCAGGATTGGGTGTGCGGATGGTTGCAGGGGCAAGAACGGTATTTTCGGCCGGAGAATTGTACAAAATGACCAGCCACTTGCCGACAAACAGAAGAATAGCTGCCGCTAAAGCAACAGCAACAAAGACCGATCCGAAGCCCTTCAGCCGGTTAACACTAAGCAGAAACGGCAGCCCCGGCGCGAGCCCCTTTAACGAAGTACATATCGATCAGGCCCTTATTTTTAGCCTGCACTTTGCCACGGTACTCGCAGTCAAACTGGTATTTGATCAGGTTGTAAGTCGCCTCTGAAATATTCACCCGCCCGGCCTGACCATTGGTCTCCATCCGAGAAGCCGTGTTGACCGTATCGCCCCAGATATCGTAAGCAAATTTATTGACGCCTACCACGCCCGCTACAGCAGGACCTGTGTGAATGCCAATCCGAGCTTCGAAGTAAGGCTTGCCCAGGCGCATGCGCTCCTGCTTTTGTTCCTCCAGGTACTCCTGCATTTCCAGCGCCGCCTTTATCATGCTGCCCGGCATGGTCTTGCGGTCATCCAAACCGGAAGCGCACATGTAGGCATCACCAATGGTTTTGATTTTTTCGATTTCCGGATAGTTGCCAATAATAAAGTCAAAGCCCTTGAAACAGCGGTCCAGTTCTTCCACCAACTCTTCCGGCGAAAGCTGCTCAGATATCCTGGAGAAATTAATGAAGTCACTAAAGAGCACGGTCACCTCGTCGTACTTGCGGGTTTGCGCTTTGCCGTACTCTCGCAGTTCCTCGGCAATATTGGCAGGCAGGATGTTCAGCAGCAGTTCATTGGAGCGCTCCTTCTCCTGCTCGATCATGCGGTTTTTGTCCTTGAGCTGACGGCGGTTGCGGCGGCTGATGAGAAAGAGGACCAGCAGCAGTAAAGTCAACAGGACACCCGAACTGGCAAGGATTAGAAGTTGGTTGCGCTGCTCTTTATTGCGCTCTGCCTCGCGGCGGCTCCGCTCGGCTTCGAGCTTAGCTTCTGCCAAGTCAGCTTTTTGAGCTTGAAGGACCGCTTCCCGCTGAGCTTCTGTAGCAGACAGCTTTTCAAACTTCTTTTTATTGATTTCCGCCAGAGAATCCGCTTTCGCTTTTGCAGCAGAGACGTCAGCCAGGCGCTCCTCCTTTTTATTGACCTCCTGCTCTACCTGCTGTTTTTCCTGCACGAGGCGCTGCTGCTGCTGTTGTAGTTGGTCCCGGTCAGAAGACAACAGATTTTTTTCTTCCGAAAGGCGGTCGATTTCAGCCTGTAGGCGTTGCCGCTCCTGATCAAGGGCTTTACGCTGTTGCTCATATTTGCGCTCCAGGTCACTGATACTCGTGCCGTTCTGGCTAAAATAATTGAAGGCTTCCTCTACAATCTGGTAAGCCTTGCGGTAGTTTCGGTCTTTTTCAGCCAGTCGACTCCGCCGTTCCACACTTTTGATGATGAGGTCAGAATCTCCGGCATCCTTCGCTTTGACCAAAGCAGTACGGTACCAAACCTCTGCGTTCCGCTCATCGCGGTCGCGCTCATAGCCCCGACCGGCCAGAAAGGCCGCTTCTGCACCCATACTGGAGTTATTGATCTCTGTAGCTAACCGGTGCGCCAGTTTAGCCTGCTCAATAGAAGCCTCCGTATTGCTGCGCAGGTAAGCCTCAGCCAGGTCGTAGTGCAGGTACATTTTTTCTTTGCTGCTACCCGCCTGCTCCAGCTGCTTTTTCAGGTCTTCAATAGAATCCTGACCAAAAGCAAAACCCACAAATAAGCAACAAGCAAAAATGATCAATAACCTCATAGAAAGAAAAGCAACTGTTTAGATACCGGCAAGTCCCCGGCTGATATCAGGTCAAATAGAGAAAACAAAAATACAAACTCCACGCTAGAAAAGAAGGAAAACCGTATAATGATGAAAATCATAAAACTGCTATGACAGATGTCAACCGCCCGCAACGGTGTTTTGCGCATATTAGCAGTGTAAAAGCCAATTGCCTCATTAATACGAAAAAACTAAAGCAATGAACGTCCTAGATCCTGTCAAGAGTATCATGACAACCAAACTCATCACCGTAAGTACTGGTGATAAGCTAACCGCCGTGAAGGAAATTTTCGACAACAACCGCATCCACCACGTGCCTGTAGTCCGCTACAAGGAGTTGGTGGGCATTATCAGCAAAACTGACTTCATGCATTTCCTGCGCGGCTTCAACCGCAATCAGGAAGACCGCTTTGTGAATGAAGCGCGCATGCGGGCCTACAACGTAGAGGATATCATGACGAAAGGTATTGCTAAGCTTTCGCCAGATGACCGCATCAACGTAGCGCTGGAAGTTTTTCTGGAAAACCGATTCCACGCCGTCCCGGTAGTCAATGAAAACGGTGAACTCGAAGGGATACTGACCACCTTTGATATCATCAAAGCCGTTGCCGCTACGAAAGTCACGGCGCAAGAAATTTTGGAAAGCAAAAAACAACATTAGCAGTCACTGTAGGGTGCAACCGACGTGTGCCCGCCTGCGCCCGCCTGAAACCCACGCGGGCGCAGTGTTTTTTGACTGCTCCTTTATGGATTAAAAGCCCTGCCCTATGAGAAAGATACTGGTGCCCACAGATTTTTCCGCCATCGCTGCTAATGCCTACCAATTCGCACAGGCTGTTGCAGAACGGCAAAATGCGGAGGTAGACATCATGCACGCCTACCACCCTTCCTTCGACTACTCCAACCCCTATCTCGATATGCCTGCTGCCGAGTTTGACAGCATCAAACGGGAGCTGCTCGATCAGTTCATCGAAGGAAATACCCGGGATAATGGCAATGTGGCAACGCTGCCTAAGCCCATCCTGAATATTGGTTTCGCTTCTGAAGAAATCGTAAGGATGTCAAAAGGGTACGACCTGATTATCATGGGCACTACCGGCGAAGGCAACCTCCTGGAAAAAGCCTTTGGCAGTGTTTCCACCCATGTGGCTCGCTTTGCCCATTGCCCGGTGCTGCTCGTACCTGGAAACTGCAAATGCGGCAACTTCGAAGAGGTGGTTTACGCCAGCAATTACCAGGCTGCGGACGAAGCAATGGTAAAAAAGCTCCTTACCATTACCGGTCCTGCAATCAATAATATTCACTTTGTACATATTGATAACGAAACCAAATCGCCCTATCGCGTAGAGCAGGTCCTGCACGAACAGGCCCAGCTTTACGGTACAGCAACTATCGGCTTTAACTCCGTGGAAATTGAATGCCCCAACGTGCAGGAAGGTATCGTACAATATGCAAGTGACACCCGGGCTGACCTTATCGTCATGGGCACAATGCACCGGAACTTCCTGGAGCGCCTCTTCCACAAGAGCGTGACTCAACAGGTTGTTTTCCATACCACGGTCCCCCTGTTGGTCATGCACTACGATGATTAAGGCTTAAGCTTCTTTTTGCAATTCGATGAGCGTAACTTCCGGTAGAATGCCTACACGGCCAGGATACCCAAGGTACCCCAGACCCCGGTTGACGTATAAAAACTGTTGGCCACTTTGGTACAGCCCCGCCCATTGTTTGTAGACGTATTTGATGGGGCTCCACTTGATCCATCCGGGAATTTCCACCCCAAACTGCATACCATGGGTGTGCCCGGAAAAGGTAATGGCGATGTCCTTATAATCATCGGTGACTTCCCCTTCCCAATGCGAGGGGTCGTGCGACAACAGCAATTTGAGATCCGCCGTGCCAAGCCCTTCGGTGGCCTGCTTCAGATCGCCGTATTTGGGAAAGCGCGGATGTGTCGAATAATTTTCCACACCGATGACCGCTACCTTGGCGCCGTTCACCTCCAGGGTACGGTGTTCATTCAGCAGGAGGTCCCAGCCAATACGGCGGTGGGTATCTTTCAGCAAGTCCATGTTGGCGGCTTTCTCTGATTCAGAGCCCCATCTCACATAATCCCCGTAGTCGTGATTGCCTAGCACTGAATAGGCTCCATGGCGAGCATTAATTTTATCAAACACATCCACAAATGGCTGGGCTTCCTCTGCTTTGTTGTTCACCAGGTCGCCCGTAAAGAAGACGAGGTCCGGCTCCTGAGCATTGATCAGGTCTACCGCGTTGCGGACCGGCTCCTTGTGCAGGAAGCTGCCGGAGTGGATATCTGAAATCTGGACAATTTTGAATCCCTGCAGCGCATCCGGCAAACCGGGAATAAGGACCTTCTCCCTGAAAAGGCGGTAGCGATAAGGATTGCGCACCATACCATATATAAGGCTAAAGAAGGGCACCGCTCCAAGCATCAGCCCAAGCTGAGCCAGGAAGCGGGAGCGGCCGGTGCTAAACTCCACACTACTCCCCAACTGATTTGCCAACCAGCCAACGAGCCGCCGAAGATCATCAACCAGCATTACAGCAGCCACCAGCATTTTGGAAATGTAAATAATAAAGAACAAGGTACGCACCACGGTTACGGTTGACTTCGGCCAATGCTCAAACCAGCCTGCATCACTTCCCAGCATCCAGGTCAGCAAAAGAGCAGGGACCGCCCAGTAAACACCGTATAAAAGGTACCTCAGGCTGGGCTGCCAGTTATGCACCAGTGTGCGAATAGCCATAAAGGCATACCCGTCAAAAACAAGCAACAAAAAGACCAGGATAAGAAGGCGCATAAGCTCCGTATTTCTATGTACAAAGAGGGCAACTTTGATATTGTTTCAGCAAACTGATGAATGTCATGATTTTTTCGGCCACGCTTTGATTTTCGTCAGTGCCCGGCACCTTAATTTGCTTTTCATTAGCAAAAAACAACCCCGCTATACTAAACTGGATTTAGGGGCCGTTAATAAGCGAAAACGAAGGCAAAAAAATTAGATTTCGATTCTTTTCTCCCCACCTATTTTTATATCGAAATTTAATTTTGCTCAAAATTCAAAGCAATAAAAGCCAGTTTTACTTTAATTAAATTTTTTAGCCTAGTTTAAATTAAGATTAAATCAAAATAAAATTCTGCCTATTGACTTGACTCCTACACCATTTGCACCTACATTTGCGGCAGTAAAACCGCAAAAAGCTAAAAACGAGAATCCGATGAAAAATTTAACCCTTATTTGCACCTTGGTGTTGGCGAGCCTCACTACCCTTTCTGCTCAACTTTCCTTTAAGCCCGGCGATATAGAACTGGCGGCTGGCGTTGGCGTAATTTCCACTTATGCCAAAGATGGCACAACCACAATCGCTCCTCCGGTCAACCTCCGCATGGATGTCCGCCTCTCTCCCAACTTCAGCCTGGGTGCGTATGCCGCTTATGCCTCCTTTGAGCGCAACGGCCGAATCCTCCCTACTGGTGCAGTGCAGGATATCTCCAATGAATCTTTCCAAGCAGGCCTTCGTGCAACTGCGCACAGCCAGGTAGGCGAAAAATTTAACATCTACGGTGGCGGTATGCTCGGCTATGACATGGCAACTGTGGAAGAATCCATTGACGGGCAGCCTAAGAGCAAAGGCGACGAGCCTTCTTTTATCCGCCCCGAGGCTGACAACAACGCCCTGATATACAGCGCTTTTATAGGTGCGACTTACTACCCTAAAAGCAACCTGGGCCTCTTTGGCGAAGTTGGCTATGGCAACAGCCTGCTCAACGTAGGCGTTAGTTTCCGCCTGTAGTATTGGACCCTTTCCGGAAGGAACCATACCGGGCCTTACGGAGTTTTGATAAACGACAACCTGACAAAACTCCCGCAAGTAAATAACTATGGAATTGAAGCACATTCCCAAACTGAAATTCGCTGACGGACAATCCTTTTTCCTCATCGCCGGCCCTTGCGCCATCGAAGGGGAAGATATGGCTTTTGAAATCGCTGAGCGAGTCAATGCCATCTGCGAACGGCTGGAAATCCCTTACATTTTCAAAGGCTCTTACCGCAAAGCCAACCGCTCCCGCATTGATTCTTTCTCAGGAATCGGCGACGAAAAGGCGCTGGGCATACTGAAAGCTATCGGTGAGCAATTTCAAATTCCGGTCACAACGGATATCCATACCGAACCAGAAGCGGCACTGGCTGCACATTATGTGGATGTGCTTCAAATCCCGGCTTTCCTTTGCCGCCAAACCAGTCTGCTGGTCGCAGCGGCTGAGACCGGCAAGGTGGTTAACATTAAGAAAGGCCAGTTTCTGAGCCCTGGTGCTATGCAGTTTGCTGCTGATAAAGTCCGGGCGGCCGGGAACGAGCAGGTCCTGCTTACTGAACGGGGTACCACCTTTGGCTATCAGGACCTGATCGTTGATTTTCGGGGCATCCCAACGATGCAGTCTATTGGAGCACCTGTAGTCCTGGACTGTACGCACTCCCTGCAGCAGCCCAATCAGACTTCCGGGGTGACCGGTGGCCGGCCCGCTATGATCAGTACCATCGCCAGAGCGGGCATCGCTGCTGGTGTGGACGGGCTGTTCATAGAAACGCACCCCAAACCGGCTACAGCGAAGTCGGACGGTGCAAATATGCTCCCGCTTGATCAACTGGAGCCGCTTCTTGAACGACTCGTTAATATCCGAAAAGCCATCATTTAAAACCATCTGGCAGGCAGCGTTTTTGACATAAGCCCGGTCTGTATTATAAAGCAGCGATTCTATTCTGCTGTTGGATGCCATGCGCTCAATCAATAAATCGCAAAACGATACACCGGCTATAGCTTGTTTTTGAAAAGAAAATTGTGTACTTTATTACCAAACCCAAACCAAAAGGAGGAACTATGAGAAAAAGCAATATCTACAATTCCACACTGACCATCCTCCTGCTGTTCGCCACCACCACCCTGATCGGGCAACAAGTGGAGAAGACGTTGGTCAAATCCTTTAACTTAGGCGGGCTACAAACAGTCTCCCTGAATGTTGAAGCTCCCGTAGAGGTCGTTGACTGGGATCAGCCCTTCATGCGCGTGCAGATGCACATTGAGCTTGACAGAGGCTCAGAAGCTTTGTTAAAATCACTCGTGCGCGCCGGCCGGTACAACCTGACCGCCGATGAAGCAGAAGGTACTTATAGCATCGTGGCCCCTAATTTGGGCCGGGAAATCAAAATAGGCGGCCAACCTCTAAATGACCGGATTTCATTTGTCATTAAGAAGCCACGCAGTGTTGCCTTTACGCCGGCACAGCGTGAAGAAATAACCGAGGAGACGGCCTCCTCACTGTAAACTCAGAGCGAGCAACTTTTAAAAAGAGTTGAACGTTATAAGAGGTGTGTTGCCACTGTGGCTGCACACCTTTTATTTTTGCCAGAGCTATGTTCCCATTACCTTTGGCGCTCAAATTTGCAGAATCAATGAGAATCGGATGGATAATAATAGGGTTGCTCCTGTTGGGCAATCCGGCTCAGGCACAGCTTAAAAAGACCCTTCATAAGGTTTTTGAAGTCCCTGAAACTGCCAACCTGCTGGTATTCAATATCTACGAAGGTGACTCCTACGATGTTATTCCCTGGGCGGGCAACACGATAATGACGGAAACACAGGTAGAGATGTCCAAGGCCTCCCGTGGCGTATTTGACTTCTTCCTGGAAGAAGGGCGCTACGACTTCATCACGGCCCCTCAGAGCGACAGCCTGATCATCAGCAGCAAAGATTTACTACGCCGTGTGATTAAGCTCGAAGACGTGGAAGCGATTGAGAAGGTGCATAGCCGGATTTACATCCCCGATTACTTTTTGCAGCAGTCAACCACCGTTTGGGAACGGCCGGAAACACAACAAGAGCAGCAGCCCCAGCGCAAAAAACTTAATCGGGAAAAAATGGACGTGGACAATCAGCTGCGCGAAGCGGTACTGCCCAGCCCAGCCGATTCTACCAATACAAGCACTGCACCCCGTACGCAGAACGACGACAATGATTAAAGAGTTGGAACTTAAGCTGAGCCCCTCTGAAGCTCAAGACGAATCAATTATACGCAACCGGGCGATACAAAAATGCCGCCTGCCTGCAGATACCGTTGAAGAGGTACGCCTGCTCAGGCGGTCAATTGATGCACGGGGCAAGCAGCCGGCTATCCGGTTGCGCGTAGCCGTTTACGCGGGCGAGCACTATCAGCCGGAGCCCGCTATCCTCGACCGCTTTCGGATGGTGGATGAAGCTCCGGAAGTCATTATAGTGGGTGCAGGGCCTGCAGGCTACTTCGCCGCCCTTGAGCTTATCGAGCTGGGATTGAAGCCTATCGTATTTGACCGGGGAAAAGACGTCCGTGCCCGGCGCCGCGACCTCCGCGCCATTCAGCAATTTGGGGAGGTCAACCCTGATTCCAACTACTGTTTTGGAGAAGGCGGTGCCGGCACCTATTCGGATGGCAAGTTGTATACCCGTTCTCATAAGCGTGGCAATATCGAAAAAGCCATGCGCCTGCTGGTGGAGCATGGTGCCAAATCCGATATTCTGATTGATGCCCACCCGCATATCGGCTCCAACAAGCTCCCCAAGATAGTAGGCAATATCCGCTCTACCATTGAGCACTACGGCGGGCAGGTGCACTTTAACAGCAACGTTACCGATTTCCTCATTGAGGACGGTGCCATCAAAGGCGTAACCGTTAACAACGATACAAAGCATACCGCAGCGGCTGTCATCCTGGCAACGGGGCACTCTGCACGGGACATTTACTACTTGCTTCATCAAAAGGGGGTCAGGCTTGAAGCCAAGCCTTACGCCCTTGGTGTGAGAATTGAGCACCCCCAACCGCTTATCGACCAGATACAGTACAATCAGCGGCAGCGGGAGGCAGCACTACCGGCTTCCAGCTACCGGCTGGCCTGTCAGGTGGGCGACCGGGGCGTTTTTTCCTTTTGCATGTGCCCAGGCGGGCTGGTAGTCCCGGCTGCAACGGCACCGGGAGAGCTTGTCGTCAACGGGATGTCTATGTCCAAACGGGACTCCCCCTACGCCAACTCAGGCACAGTAGTCGCCGTTGAACTTGAAGACCTCGTGCCATTCCAACAATACGGCATTTTCGCCGGGCTGGCTTTCCAGCAAAGCGTTGAGCAAGCGCTTTTCAACCATGGAGACGGCAGCCAGCAAGCGCCTGCACAGCGCCTGACTGATTTCGTGAAGGGCAAAGTGTCCGCCAATCTGAATGGTTCCTCCTATATCCCTGGGCTTTACGCTGCCCCCCTGCATGAACTGCTGCCAGCTTCCATTGCCGACAAGCTGCGGCAGGCCGTCCAGGTTTTTGGCCAGAAAATGAAAGGGTACTACTCTGAAGAAGCGAATGTGATCGGTACGGAGAGCCGGACAAGCTCGCCAATCAGGATCCCCCGGGACCGCGATACCTATATGCATAACGAGGTCAAAGGCTTCTTCCCCGCGGGCGAAGGTGCAGGCTACGCAGGCGGTATCATCTCTGCGGCAATGGATGGTCAAAATGTAGCTCGTGCAGTAAAAAAATTCTTGGTACCTGTGCCGCGATAAGCTCGTTCATCTCCTAAAATACCATACCTTGCGGCCTCTAAAAAATAACAGCCGATGAAAGATATTCTGGATTTGTTGGGCAGAGGATTGTTGGCCTTTATTTTTTTATATGAGGCCTACGACTCCATTTTCTACTATGAAGCCACCAAACAGAAGATGACGGCCTACGGCCTGGAATGGCAGCAAGACCTCCAACTTGTAGGCGCTATCATTTTGCTCACGCTGGGCGGCACGCTGCTGCTTATTGGCTACCGTACAGGCCTCGCGATGTTTATGCTCCTTTGCTATTGGATTCCCGTTACCTTTATTGTACATGCTTTTTGGCTGGACCCGGAACCAGAACGCCGGATGCAGTCAATTATGTTTATGAAAAATATTGCCATCGTGGGCGGGCTCCTCATGGTCTGGGCAAACGGTGTCGGCAAGTACAGCATCAAACGATTGTTTGCCACCACACATGTGCCTGGAAACTAATGGCGCACATCGCAAAATACAAAGCTGCTGGGTTTGAGCTGCGATAACCCCCCGGTAGGTGCTTCTGTCCAGGAGGTGAATTGCCTGCCATTTACGGCGCTTTCTTCTGTACATTTTTGACTTGACTTGATTTTTATTCCGAAATTATCCTATATTGAGTGGGTATTTATACAACGTAATAGAAAGGTTTGTACGCCCGGTAACTGAGGAAACGTTGCACAATGCATTTAGCCGATTCATTTAAGCCATAGTAATAACCGATGCACATTTAACCACATCATGACCGCTTAAAAAATACCGCATAGTTAGCTATATTTAACATCAACCAGCCTTATTAAGCCAGCCTTTTGTTGACCGCCCCTGTTTAAAGGCTTCCAATTAACTCAAGACTGATGCAATAAGACGCTTTTCGCACCGTGTGTGCGCCTGGTATACGAGGGTATTGAGCCCTAATTTTCATTTTAATCTTTTACTAATCACTTTTTCAACTTTTATGTGATGAATATTTTTGTTGCTAAGCTTAATTTTGACACAGACAGTGATGGTCTGCGCGCTGCTTTTGAGGCTTACGGAGAGGTGGACTCCGCCAAAGTCATTAATGACCACTTCACCGGTAAATCCCGTGGCTTTGGATTTGTAGAGATGCCCGATGATGAGCAGGCCATGAATGCAATCGAAGCGCTCAACGAGTCAGACCTGGACGGCAACACAATTGTGGTGAAAAAAGCAGAGCCTCGTGAAAAACGTGGCGGCGGCGGACGCGGTGGTTTCGGTGGCGGCGGCGGTGGCCGGGGCCGGGGCGGCTACGGCGGGCGCAGAGATGACTACGGTGGCGGGCGCGATCGTGGTGGCTACGGTGGCGGTGGCGGCGGAGGCCGCAGAAATGATTATGGCGGCGGGCGAGACCGCGGCGGCTACGGTGGTGGGCGCAGAGATGATTATGGTGGAGGGCGTGACCGCCGCGAGCGCGATGACTACAGCGGCGGACGGCGCGACGATTACCGCCGGGACAATAACCGGGATAATAACGACCGGTATTAATAAAAAATACGATAAGCAGGTGAGTATTACATAGACTTGCTTACCCTTAATAATCTAATTTCAGGGGGTGCCTTTCGAGGCATCCCCTATTTTTTTCCGGCATACCACATATAGCGGGGCAAAAATAAAATACACAACTTTCAAAAAGCTTTTGCCCCAACATTGCACAAAACGCTCCCTCTGGTTGGTTTTGTGCAACGTTGGAACAAAACCAGTTGTGCATTTTATTTTTCGAGAAGCCCAAAAAAAGGCCAGGCGCACATTCCGTACGCCCGGCATCATCATGAAACACTATATTTATCGTTTGGCAAAGGAGCCTAAAGCCTTAGTCTGCCAATATCATCATGCGTTTTGTCGCTACATGCGTTCCGGCCTGCAAAGTGTACTGCAGCACGCCTTCGGGCAGGCCCGCTTTATTCAGCGTGACCGCATTGTACCCCTTTTGGCCATCCTGTTCGATCGTCTTGACCACCCGGCCCGCAATATCGCTGATGGTCAGCAGGTAGCGCGCAGCCTCAGGTAACTCAAACCCGATTACGGTTTCGTCTCGGAAGGGGTTCGGGTAGTTCTGGTGCAGTTCGAACCGGTCATTGGCATTCGCACCGTTAATCCGGCCGTAAAACGCCAGGTCGAACGCATACAGGTCGCCGCGCTCGCTGTAGGCTTCTGCAATGGTCACCCGAGAGTTTGTCCGCATTACTTCACTTAGGATCAGATTTGACTTTGCTCTCAGCTTGATGGAGAATAAGACATCATTGGGTGCAAAGTAATCAGCCAGCTCATCATCTGATTTATTCCAGCTCAGCGTTACCATGCCATGACCGGTGAAGGAGGTACCAATATACTTGGAGTCCATACGGCCGGGCATTACATCCAATAGTTCCACTGCATCCTCTTCAAAAAACAGCGTTCCCTGGTAACCACCTACGGACTTGATGTCCTCAGAGGTAACATAGATGGTATGCTCATCACCGGCTTCCAGTCGACGGTCTTCCAAGTTAAGGACGAAGACACCGTCGAAGTCCCGCTCATCAATACCTACCAGGTTGTTAGGCTGGGCATCGCCATTGACATCGCCAATCTTAATTGCTACAAAGTCGACATTAGCAATTCCCGCCTGCGGTATATCATTGATGTTCAACACTTCAGGAAACTGCTCTGCCCAGGGGTCGGAAGGGTTGGGGAAGATATAATCTGCCTCCACAAACCGCCAGCTGGTATTGTTGGTCAGTTCAATTTCGTCACCCAGGATGAGTTTCCGCAGTACGATCATGTCAAGCGTGGACACATTTCCCGAGTTGTTGACATCCGCTGCAATAATCTGGTAAGGCGTGCTGAAGGGCTGAATGCCCAGAATGTGCTTGTTCATGAGCAGGAGGTCGAAGGTGGAAACGCCATTCAGGTCATCGCCATCCCGAGACGGGGTAACGGTGTAGTCCTGCCCGGGCGTGAGCCCTTCAAAGGTGAAGGAACCATCTGCGCCGGTCACCAGCCATCCGCCGTTTTGACCACTCAGGTTAACTTCCACTTCCTCCACATGGGCGCCTGCCGGTGTTTCAATACTGCCGGCAGCCGCGGCAGTAGGTTGAGCACCGCTGCAATAATTCGCATTATCCTGCACGAAAAGGAAGGTTTCACAGCTGGTGTTGTTACCCACCGGGTCCCAGGCGTAGACTTCTACCATGACCAGGCCGGTGTCTGCACAGCTGAAATAGATGCCTGTGCTGTCCACATTAGGCTGATCGCCCAGGCGGTTGATGGAATAGGTGACTTCGCCAGAGCAGTCTGTAAGATCGCCGATCACAAAGTCATCTGCCCATACATCACCGATACCGCTGTCTGCTATGCCATCGCCATCAGAGTCGTAGGCATCCAGCTCTACTGCCAGCCCGTTCAGGCAGGACAGGGTAGGTGTTGCACAATCTACGACTTCAAAAGGCAGGCTCTGTACCGTGCTATTGCCGCAGCCATCGCTTACCTGCACCTCAAAGCGGTGGCTGCCGATTGGGAAGGGCCCGCTGATTTCGTAGCTCGGGAAGTTGGCTACTACCATATCGGTTAGGGTAAGCTCCATATCCAACGTACCATCGTTTCCGGCATCCAGAAATACCCGCACTTCCAGGATATCATTATTGGCCGTACCCATCACGCAATCGTCGCTAACGCTGAAGGTATAGTCTACCTGCCCTTCGCAGGTTTCGTTGTCCAGGCTGCAGAAAGGCGAAGCCGGTGTAAAGTTGATCGTTGGCGCAGCTTCATCAAAAACAGAGATAATCTGTGTGTACTGGTAGAAACCGCCATCGTAGTCTGCCCGCTGCCAGTAGTCGTCAAAGCCCTGGCAAAGGTTCTCGCTGGCAAGCGGATTATTGTTAGGCTCCGTTTCGTCATTATCGCGGTCGATGTAGGTAAAGCCATCCGGGCGGTGCAGGACAAACACGGCTTCTTCGCCATTCTCTGTATCGCAGTCCGGATCACGGCTCACGATGAAGGGATCGCTTACGCCATCGTACTGGCACCAGTTCATCACTCGCCAGGTGCGGTAAATTTTGTAGCACTCCCCGTTAGTGGGTTCAAAGATTTCATCTTCAGAGCTTACGGCAAGCATATCGCAACCCAGAGCACTATAAGTAACTGTATCCGCCTGAGTGGCTCCGCAGACCGCCGCATTATCTGCCGGGAATCGAATTTCATAATTGTGCACCTGCTCTACGGTGATCAGCTGCTGGCAATCACCAGTGCTCACATTACCGAAGCCATCGGTGGCGGTGAAACGGCGGAGGATAGTGCCAGCATTGCAATTCATATTTACAATAGGAGTCAGCTCTGTAGTGGTGGCACCGCAGTTGTCATTAGCAGTAGCTGCCCCGAACAGCTGCTCAAGCGCTGCAGGGTTTTCTGCGTCAAAAGCCAGTGGCAGGTCCGTGCAATCAACGGTAACATCTGCGGGAGCAATACAGTCTGGCACAGCAAGTTCACCTGGTACTACCTGTACCATACAGGTGTTAATGTTGCCATTGACATCTACAACCCGCAATTCTACCATAATGGGCTGCCCGGCATCGCAGCAGAAGAAGTCTACGTAGGGGCCAAAGTTGGAGAAATCGTTCCCACAGCTTGCGGTTTGATTGTTGTAGCCATTGCGGCGGACCGCGAGGTTTTCCACACCGCAGTTGTCCCAAGAGCCATTATTGATGTCTTCAGCGTAGACGCGGCCGTAATCCTGTCCGCCAATGGAGACCACAGTATTCTGATCACAAACTGCGGTAGGCGCTACATTGTCCTCCACTACGAATGGGAAAAAACGCGTCGCACTGTTGCCACAACCATCCGTGACCGTATAGCGGAAGTAGTAGTCACCAATGGGTATGCCAGATACTACCCGGCTCGGAGCATTCCAGCCTATAACACGCACCACTACGGTATCTGTTTCTGTAGCGATCAATTGACCGTTGTTGTCAAAAGTGCTGTCGATGTCTTCCCGTACAATAGCGGTATGCACTTCATAGTCGGAGCAATTTTCCTCCACGACCGGAAGGGGTGCCTCAAAGGCGGCCTCACAGCTGAAAGGGCTGTTGGAGAAAACGGGCATATCAATTTCGCCGTCCCCGTTGTAATCAATATCAGGCGCGGTTACGATAGGTGCGGAAAAGTCGCCTACCTTGATCCATTGCTGATAGGTATAGAGTGTGCTCATGTCGCACCAGTCGAATATTTGCCAGGTGCGGACAAACTTATAAGCACCCGCACACAGTGGAATCTGAGCGCCATCCTGGAAGGTCGCTGCCACGTCGCAGAAGGCGTAATCGAGCTCTACTACCCCAAAGATAGTATTGATGTAAGGATAGCCCGTGACCGTTGGCGAGGGGTAGCCATTAGGCAGTGTCGCATAAGTCGCCTGGCAATCTATAGGCAGGTTATTAGGAGGCAGATTGACATCAATTTCAGGGTCAGGTCGTTGCAATGTAATGGTCTGTACCGCTGTAGCACTGTTACCCGCTGCATCAATCGCCGTGAAGGTCCTTGTAATGACCGTGACGCCGCAGTCGCCTCCAATATGGTTATAAGTATCCTCAAAAGTGAGCGTCACCTCCCCGCAGTTATCTTCAATTACAGGGGAACCGGTGTACTGAAGGCTGTTTGGATTATTGAGCAGGGAGTCCAGGTCTTCACAAAACAGCGGCTGATTGTACGTCACTGGAGCAAGGGCAAAGGGTGAAAAAGTAACAGTCTCCACCATCGCTGAGTTGTAATTGGTGTCAAAAAGCCCAGCCTGCCCTGGCCCGTTTGCCAATATAGTGTAGGTGTAGTTACCAGTCTGCCCGGGTTGCTGAGAGCTGGTGAGCAGGGTATAGGTAGTACCTTCATTCAGCAGTACATTCAATGCAATGTAAGGAATGCCTGTGCCCGATGTGCCTTGCAGATTTGTACCCTCGGCAACGATATTGTGACAAGGGTTGGAGGCACTGTAGCTGCCTTCGAAAAGCGCCATAGCAACCAGCCCGTCCGCAAAGTCGGAAGACACCAGGAAGGTGTAAAAACCGGTTGCATCCACTTCCACTGTTTGCAGATTGTAGTAGCGGGTACCGTTGCTGCTCAAGCCATCCAGGCAAATGTAAGTGGGTGCATTTAGTGTAGGCATAGTATCTGACAGGTTACCCTGCAATACAAACCCGTTGGTGCTAATAATGGCCTCGTCGGTATCAGCAGGAGCCGTAAGTTCCGGTGCTTTGTTATCAATGCCTTTCACGTAGCCCCAGCAGGGGATAAAGCCATTGCCCACATCCACACCCGGTGCCAGTTCAATTTCGTAAGAGAACAATCCGTGCCCGTCGAGGATGTCCCCATTGGAAGGGTCCACGTCATCAATGCTAATGCTAAAGTCACCATCCGTAAGGCACCCGAAGTTGCCATCGAGCACCATGTCCGCGGTAATCAAGCGCTGGCACTGCGTATCTGTAACTACGTTAATTTGATCATTGCATGCCAGGTTAACCAACTGAGCGGTGTCTTGTGTGATCCCGATACTGAAAGACTCCTGCCGGGTATTGTCGTACGCATCAGTGGCTATGATATTTACTGTGTACAGACCAGGGTTAAGGTTGGCACAATAGGTATCGCCTACGGTGTTGGTCACCGGAAATAAAGAACCTCCGGAGCCAATGAGCTGAATGAAGGGGGTTACCTCATCGGAACAGTCATCCACGGCCTTCACCTGAAAGCACACTTCCGTCAGGCTCTCTGCGCAGGCATTCAGGTGCTGCTGCAGGTTCTGGTTAGGGTAAATGATGATGGGCGCAATCGTATCTGGCTTGTGGGTTACATTAAGCCGGGCAAATGCCTCTGTGGTATTGCCAGCGCCATCGGTGTAAATGACGAGCAGTTCTGCGCTGTCCAAATCTGGTGTCAGCAATATTGGGTAGACAAAATTCCCCTGCTCTGAAAGATCGGTATTAAAATCAAGGGCATTGCCGTTCAGGGTAGTCGTAAGGTCATTGCTGCTGATCACCTCATCGCAGTCATCAGTGATCTGCACCTGCATATTGATCCAAAGAGAATCCTGGCAGTAAGGCAAGGCATAAGCGAAGTTACCGGGCAGCGTGACTTGTGCAGGCAGGTCCGCTTCCTGCGTTACCTCCAACAGGATATTACTAACTTCCACACCCTGATAGGATACATTCACACCGTAAAATCCAGGGTCCAGGAACCCGGAAAGCTCAAAGTAGGCAAAGCCGCTTTGCACATTGGTATACCCTACATTCAAAGGCGCTCCTGTCACTTCAATATCAGGCTGCACATTAGTGCCCGGCGTGATGTTACAGTCAAAAATATTACCGGAGAAAATCACAAATGCATCCGTTTCACAGGCCGTTACCGTGTACTGTGTATTGCCGCTTACGTCCACAATCGGCGCCGGGCTGTCGCCCTGCACTACTGTGATATCGAAGCTGTAGGTAGCGGTATTGCCATAATCGTCAAAGGCTTCGTAGCCTACAGTATAGGTACCAGGAGTCAGGTAAGAACCGGAAGCCGGGCCCTGCGTTTGAATGATTTCGGCATCAACATCGCAATCGTCAATAGCGATGACAGACCAGTTGACCGGTACTTCATTATCACATGACGGGGTCTGTACCAACAGACCGTCAGGGCCCTGAAAGACTGGGGGCCGGTTGTCCACAATTTCGATTTCGAATTCGGCAGTGATCTGATTACCATCCTGATCCGAAGAAGTAATGGTGAGGAAATTCGTACCAATGGCTGCAAACCCTTCCAGTACGTAGGCATCTCCGGTATTGATTAGGTTCACACTACCTCCGGGGAATACAGCTGCATTATTGGTGAACGTTTGAATGGTGGCGCTCACCTGAGCGTTATTGCAATTGTCGCTTGTGGTAATCAGCCACAAAAACTGGAAGCCGCAATTGCCCTCTGGCAAATTGAAGGTAGAAGTGGCAGGTGGCGTAATACCGATGTTGGAGGTAATATCAAGCGATGGCATCTCATTATCTGTAGAGGCAATAGAGAAATCTATGCTTATGCCATCCACACAGCTGCCGTTCAGGTTGCACATACCTGGGTCATCTAAGGTAAGCGTTGCCGTGTAGTTTCCCACCGTCAGGTTGCTAAAGGTAACGAAGTTGCTACTTGTTGTGCTCTGCGTCATCCCGTTCAAAGTGATATTGTAGGTCGCGCCGCAGCTTTGATCGTTGACCACAAGCATGACCATCCCATCTGCTGCATCCGGGCAGGAAGTCCCTTCCGAACCGGCAACACTCAACACCGGCAGCAGGTTTTGAATCTCGTTGCCCTCAATAACGCCCTGGTTAGAGGCCGCGGTGCTGTTATTGCACTCTGAGGTCACTGCGAAGGTATAGTCTGTACCTGGTGCCAGTGAGCCGGGAGCTACTGTGAAGAAGGTATCCATCATGCTCGCAAAGTCAAGGACCGGGTTACCCTGGTTCATGATATCTGCAGAATAGGTATTTGCACCGGGAGCTGATGCCCAACTTATTGTCACCGACCCGTCGCAATTGTACTGCACCGGGTTCAATACAGGTGCCGAGCAAGTTGGCATCTGGTAAGCTTCTGTACCATTATCAGTGGCCCAAGCCTGGTTGATTGCGAAAAGCATAATCGCCAATAACAGGCTCATCAGGGGCGCAGGCTGTGGGGGGTGCTGCTTTTTACGAAGGTTAAATAAGTTGTGCATGGTTAATTGATTTTGACAATACGGTTTACAGGCAATACCGGGTCAATTGACCGGCTTGCTATCAATCGGTTAATGAATAAAGGCCCTCTCGGGCGATGAATACGGTCAGGGAGGGGGGAGCTAAAGACCGCTGACCAGGGCCGTAAAATGCCCTGCACAGAATACATTTCAACAACCGTGCCAAAAACGGCCCTTGGAGGTTTTCTCTAACCCATCGCTAGGAATTTTCCACCATAAACAATATCTTACCCATCAACCTGTTTGCTGATTTGCCCATGGATACCTCTTTTAGAATATTCGTCGTAGAAGACGATCCCACATATATGCGCATGCTCCGGTACTTCCTGGAGCTCAATCCTGATCATGAAGTGCACGTATTCGCCACTGGTGCTGCCTGCCTGGACAAACTGAACCTCAACCCTCACCTTATTTCTTTAGACTATTCTTTGCCCGACATGACGGGAGAGGAGGTTCTGGAGCGTATTAAGCATTATGACCAGAACATACCGGTCGTTATTTTGTCTGGCCAGCAAGACGTGGAAACGGCAGTCAAGCTCATACGTAATGAAGGGGCCTACGACTACATCACTAAGAGTGAGGATTTCCGGGCCCGGCTTGAGAACGACATCAAGCAGATCAAGCAAAAGATCAACCTGGAGGAAGAAGTTGACCAATTGCGCCGCGAGGTAGTGGCAAAATACGAATTCAGCAAGTCTGTGATTGGTGCGAGCCCGGCTATGCAGCGGGTATTCCGGTTGATGGAAAAAGCCGTGCGGACGAATATTACCGTTTCTATCCACGGAGAAACCGGGACGGGCAAGGAGGTCGTCGCCAAAAGCATTCATTACAATTCCACACGCCGGGACGGCAGCTTTGTGGCCGTTAATATGGGCGCTATCCCCAAAGACCTTCTGGAAAGTGAACTTTTTGGCTACGAAAAAGGAGCCTTCACCGGTGCCGCGACCCGTAAAAAGGGACAGTTCGAGCTTTCGGACAAGGGCACGCTATTCCTGGATGAGATTGGCGAGGTGGACCTCAACCTGCAAGCCAAACTACTCCGGGCGATTCAGGAACGAGAGATTGTGCGGGTAGGAGGGGAAGAGCCGATCCCCTTTGATGCCCGGATCATTATTGCCACCCATAAAGACCTGGGCGAAGAGGTCAAAGCCGGTCGGTTCAGGGAAGACCTTTACTATAGGCTTTTGGGGCTAACTATAGAGTTGCCTCCGCTCAGAGACCGTGGTAACGATGTTCTTCTGCTGGCCAATTCCTTCTTGAAGGAGTTCCGAAAACAAAACGATCTGAGCAACCTTGTACTAACCAAAGAAGCCAAGAATAAACTACTGGGCTACAGCTTCCCGGGGAATGTGCGGGAACTTCGCGCTGTCATTGAGCTCGCGGCTGTGATGGCCGATGAATCAGAAGGTATCCTTGCTGATGATATTCAGTTTAGAAGTATCCGGAAAGAAGATGCTTTCCTGACAGAAGAGCTAACCCTGGAGGAATATAAACGCCTGATTATTCATCACTTTCTGAAAAAATATGAAAATGATGTCATCAAGGTCGCTGAAAAACTCGATATTGGTAAATCGACGATTTATCGCATGCTTAAGGAAGAAAAAGAAGATGTCGAGCAGGCGGGGTAAATCACCAATCGATCAATCAGGCCATCAGATATGCACCAAATAGAAAGAACCGAGCTGGAGCGCTTCTTTGAGCTCTCGCTCGCGATCGGAACATCGCTCCATGCTGAGGAGAATGCCAGGGTTTTCCTGAGCAAGCTCGTTGAGTCTACCAGCCTCACCTTTGCAGGGCTGTGGCTGCGGTCTCCTTCCGGTGCCTATCAGCTTGAATTTGCCTACCCTGAACAAGACGATAACCCAACCGCCTTCATTCCCGAATATCACGATACGCCTAAAGCTCTCGAAGCGAGGCCTTTCTTCACAGAAGTCTTGTCCAAAGAAGCTCCCGATGAGTCCTTTATTTACAGCGACCATCTTGGAAGCGGTGCCTACGGCTATTTTCAGTTGCCAGTATTCAGCTTTGTACAAATCTTTGAAGCCCATCGGGATAGGCCATTCGAATTAAACTCCATGCAGGAGCTTGCCAAGCTCATTGTGAAGTTTGGCATTTCCATGGATGCCTGCATGGTACACGCCCGCCTGAGGGAACAGCAACAACTCGTCAATCAGGTGCAGGGACAGCTCGAGAATAGTGTGGCTCAATACAGCGACCTTTTTGAGAACATGTCTGACTCCCTCCTCATCCTCAATGAAGCCGACCATATCATAAAGACCAACCGCTCCGCACAGGCTTTGCTGGATATTGAAGCCGATCAAAGCAGAGCGGCGCTTTACCAGCATAAGCTTACCGACTTCATCCACCCGGAGGACCGGGATAAGTTCGACTATTTTTTGCAAAAACTGCTTGATTTCGAGTCCGACCGTAATTTCCGGTGCCGGATATTGACCTCCGGGCAGTTGGAACGGTATGTATCGTTCAACTCCAGTCTTATCCGCAGCGTTAGCGGGCATCGCGCCGGGTCAAGGCACATTGTAAGGGACATCACCAGCCAATATACCTACGAAAAAAGGCTGAGCCAACTCAATACTCAGCTCAGTGCGCTAGTCGCCAACTTACAGGCCGCTATACTTTTTGAAGACACCGGGCGCAAGACTTTGCTCGTCAATAAGGTGTTCTGCGAGTTGTTCAGCATTCCTTACACTCCGGACGACCTGATCGGGGTAGAAGCCAATGTCCTGCTCCAGGAAGTAGCTCAACAGCATGTCCGGCCGGAAGCATTCCAGGAATGGACCAGGCAAACCTTGGAAGCAAGGGTGCTATCCACCGATCAGAAGTTTACAATGCCCGATGGGAAGATTCTCTGTTTCGATGCGATTCCTGTTAATGCAGGCACGGAGCAACTTGGCTTGCTGTGGCAGTGTCATGACATCACAGCACGGGAAACCGCCAAAGCCCGCCTGCAGGAAAGCGAGGAACGTTACCGCGGTATTCTGGAAAACATGGAGCTGGGGCTGCTAGAGCTCGATGAGCACGGCATCATCACCCGGGCTTTTGATCGTTTCTGCACCATGCTGGGGTACCAAGAGGCAGAACTTACGGGCAGGAGGCCAGAAGATATCTTTGTGGTTTCTCCGGAAATTTACCGAGATGAGCAGTACCGGGAAGAGAGACTGACTTCAGAAGCCGTAATTTACGAGCAACAGTTTACACGCAAAGACGGCAAGGTCATCTGGGCCATAGTCAGCAGCACGCCTATTCTTGACCGGCGTGGCCAACTAAAGGGTTACATTGGCATACACTACGATATCACAGAGCGCAAGCAGCTGGAAGAACGGCTGCAAGCTGCAAAAAACCGGGCGGAGAAAGCCATACAGGCCGAACGGCAGTTTTTGGCCAACATGAGCCATGAAATCCGGACGCCCATGAATGCCGTCATTGGCATGACGCACCTACTGCTCAATACACAGCCTACCCCTGAGCAGCGGGACTACCTGGACTCGCTCAAGTTTTCAGCAGACAGCCTGCTATCTCTTATCGACAATATACTGGACCTCTCTAAAATTGAGGCCAGCCAGCTCAGCCTTGAATCAAGCCCCTTCAGCCTGCGCCGTATACTGAACAACCTCAAGCAGAGCTTCCAACTTAAGGTAAAGGATAAACCGGTGAGCGTCACGCTGGACCTGGACGAGCAGATAGACCGGCAACTCATTGGCGACCCTACCCGGTTGAGCCAGGTTTTCACCAATCTGCTCGGCAACGCCATTAAATTCACAAGCCGGGGCACGATTGGCATCAAAGCCCGGGTTATAGCGCGCACCGATAAGCATATGAGCTTGCAGTTTAAGGTATTTGATACCGGCATTGGCATTGCCAATGAGAAGCTGGAGTTTGTTTTTCAGAGCTTTAAACAAGCTGATTCGGATATTACCCGAAAGTACGGAGGCACCGGGTTGGGGCTATCCATTGTCAGGCAACTGGTTGAGCTTATGGGGGGCAATATTTGGGTGGAAAGCGAACTAGGCAAGGGCACGGCTTTCATCTTTAACCTGTCCCTTCCGGTATCTGAAAAGGCAGACAACAGTCCGGAGGCCACCCCACTAGGAGATGTCGGCCATCAGGGCCTGCTCCGGTCGCTCTGGGTCCTTCTCGTGGAAGACAACCCTATGAACCAAAAGCTGGCCAGCCATATCCTCAAAGCCTGGGGCTGCCACTTTGTAGTAGCCAACGATGGAGAAGAAGCCATTGAAAAATCCCGCGAACGTCATTTCGACATCATCCTGATGGATATCCATATGCCCAAACTCGATGGTTGCGAAGCTACTGCACAAATCAGAGCAGACGGCCAAAACATCAATCAAAACACCTTAATTATTGGGTTGACAGCCGCCGCCATGCTCGATGAAAAACAGCGCGCTATAGAGTCCGGCATGAATCAGTTCATTACTAAACCTTTTTCCCCTTCTGCCTTATCGGAACTCATCCTTAATAGTTTACAATTGAGCCATTCATCTGAAAAAAAGCAGTTAGATATGAATACAGAGCAAGAGCACAACCAGGCACCTGTAAGCGTCGACCTTGCTTACCTGAATGAATTTAGCGGGGGAGACAAGGATTTTATCAGGGAAATCATTCAGACCTTCCTACAAGAAGCCCCGGGCAATGTAGCCCGTTTATCAGAGGGCCTCGGAGAAGAAGACTGGGATTCTGTGTACCGGGCAGCACATCAGCTTAAGCCCAACTATATGATGCTGGGCATGCCTGCTCAGCAGGAAGCGGCCTTGTCTATAGAAAAATTGGCCAAAAGCGGGCCTCAAAAAACAGAAATAGATGATATGATCACTCAGCTCGTGGCTGATACCCATAAAGCGTTCCCTCTGCTCGAGGAAAAACTATCTGAATTGGAGGCATAAAAAAAGCTAGCCACCATGCTGATTCTCCGTTAAACTTTTGTAACCCTCAGGTTATTATTCGCTCTCTTATGAATAAAATCAGTACTTGGCGGCTAGCTACAAATACACCTAAAAACCCATTTATCTTAATCGCTGCTCTTGCGCAACGTATTATGTAAATCTTGATCAATTATGGGGAGGAAGCCTCTGTTGTGATTCCCCATGATAAAAGCGAGGCTTCCTCCTTCATAACTCACAATGAACGCTACCTAAAGTTTAGGCAGATTCGTTCTCATTACCTGGACAATCTCCTGCACAAGCCGTGCCAAAAAAAATAAAGCCTTGTCGTCCAGTATCTTAAACATTAAAGTCCAGCTAAACTAATTTCAATTTTAGACAACGTTCCCATTTCGGGAAAGTGTCTTCTGTTGGGACAAATCGTATCCTGAGCAGTATAAAGCCCCTCTTACATGTTTTTCACATTTTAGAAACCCTTCATTCTTCGTTTCTTTACCAAATCTCTTAGCGTAAGAGAAAAGATTTAAATGTGTTGGGAGAATTGCAGCCCTCTGAGCCTCTTTGCTCAGAGGGCTTTTTATTTGACACATCAGGGCATTGCAAATTGTTAAAACTGCGCTTACTTATTTGCTACAGTCACGCACACAGCTCATCTATTTTGCCTTTGCGTCCCCGTCGGCAGACCGCTTCGCCAGATAGCCAAAGCCAAGCGTCGTAAAGAAGGAAAACATGGCATACACCAGCGTGGGCTCCGCCATCTGTTCGTCACCAATCATAACAGTGGCTACCAGCAGCGCCAAAGTTGTGTTTTGCAGGCCTACCTCAATACCGATCGTGATGGCATCGTAGGCGCTATTCTTCACCATGCGATTAGCACTCCAGTAGCTCATAAACATCGTAAACAAGTGGAAGCCGAGCATAACCGGAGCAAGCACTGCAATATCCGCCCAGCTGATCTGACTCCCCCCACTCTCTTCACTCCCAAAGAACTTGATGGCAAAAACGGCTGCCAGCAACAAAGTCGTCACCACTTTTACCGGTTGCTTAAAACGCTCTGACAGCACGGGGAAACGCCGGTGAAATAGCAACCCCAGTGAAACGGGCAATAGCACAATGAACAGTACATTGAGCGAGGTCTCTGTAACCGAAAGGCTGAACGAGGCCGAGGTATGCATAAACACTTCTGCCCCGAGGTTGACCCCCACCGGGATGGTCACCAAAATCAACAGGCTGTTGATCGCCGTCAGGCTGATGGAAAGAGCGGTCTTGAGCTCCAGCAAGTAGGAGATGAAATTAGAGGTTGCACCGCCCGGGCAAAGCGACAAAATAATAATGCCCAATTTCCAGGTATTGCTAACCGGCAACAGCAGGCAGACCAGAAAAGCCACGGCTGGCAGAAACAGCATTTGCAAACTCAATCCCAGGGCTACCAGTTTGGGCCGGGCCACAATCTCTTTGAAATCTGAAAGTTCCAAAGAAGTCCCAACGCCAAACATCGTGAGCGCCAATACCACCGGAATAAGAATATCTATAAAGACCATATTCGTATGAAAATATGCAAAAGGCAGGTTGATCTACTATCTTCGTGCAAAGAAAGGTAAAAGTTGTAAACTCAAAATTAAAAATTGGACGAGGCTCAGAAAACAGAACGCTGGCGGCTTATCCTTGGAAAACAGTCAGACCCTTCCGCTTCCGTCCCGCTGTCAGGGAACGCGAAGGGCATGGACAAAGTTCTGGAAGCCCTCTACGATAGCGACCGAAAAGGCGGCCTTGGCAGTTCTTCGCCAAATGTCAATCGCTGGCTGGGGGATATCCGCCGTTACTTCCCCACTCCGGTTGTACAGCTCATGCAACGCGATGCACTACAGCGCCTGGGCCTGGAGCGCATGCTGCTGGAGCCGGAATTACTGGAAGCTATCGAGCCCGACGTGGAGCTTGTCGGCACTTTGCTGAGCCTGAACAAGCAGATGACAGACGAAACGAGAGCTTCCGCGCGGATGGTCATTACCCGGATTGTACAACAACTGGAAAAACGCCTGGAGTTCCCACTAAAACGAGCCATCCGGGGCAGCCTTGACCGGGCTACTCCCAACCGGCGCCCCCGTCTCAACGAAATCAACTGGCACCGCACGATCCGAACCAATCTGAAGCACTATCAGCCGGACTATAAAACGATTATCCCTGAGCAACTGTATGGGTACGGGCGAAAGCGGTCACGGCTGAAAGATGTCTTTATCCTGGCTGACCAAAGCGGTTCCATGGCTGCTTCTGTGGTTTATGCCAGCATCCTGAGCTGCATTATGGCTTCTGTATCGGCGCTTCACACTCGATTTATTGCTTTCGACACCTCGGTTGCAGACCTTTCTGAGCACCTGCAAGACCCGGTGGACTTGCTATTCGCCACTCAACTTGGCGGTGGCACGGACATTGCCAAAGCCGTCACCTATGCCCGGCCGCTTATCCGCCGCCCCAATGATACCATACTCGTACTCATTAGTGATCTGTACGAGGGTGGACGGCCGGAAAAGCTCATTGCCCAAGCTGCCCAAATCAAGGCAGCAGGCACTCAGTTCATCGTATTGCTTGCGCTGAATGACAAGGGCGCACCAGCCTACAGCAAGGATATCGCAGCACAGTTGGCCGTGCTTGACATCCCCTGCTTCGCCTGCACGCCTGAGCAGTTCCCCGGCATGATGGCCGCGGCTATTCAGCAACGCCCGATCACAGCGTGGCTTGCCCAGGAAAACATCCCGGTTAAGAACTAATCAATCAGGTGCTCAACCAAATCGTCTTCTGTTTCTACAAGCAGTTCCGTGACATCCGCAAATGCAGCATAATTGGCACATATCAGCACAGGGAAGGTCACTAATATACCTATAAAGAATAACACAAAACCCAGACCGACCAGAAGCCCGAGAACCAGAAAGAAAAGAAAAAACAGCCCCCACTTCTTGCTGACGATTTTCCGGCTGGTCTCCATAGCATCCCAAAACTCCATCCCGTAAAAAACAATGAAGTGATAAGCCCAGGAATAAGCTATGCTGAAATAAACAGCTGGCGCCAGCAACAGGAAGGACCAGAGGGGGAATGACGGTGGCTCAGCAGTAGCCAGGGGGTTTTCAATGGCATTCCAAACCCAATCAAAGGTACCCGTCAGATACCAAACGATGAGCATCGGAATAAAGGAAGCCAAAATGATCAGGTTCGTCACTAAAGCAGCCAATGCGAGTTGCCCTAAATAATCGAAACCTTTGAAAAAAGTGCCAAACTCCAGTGGTTCATCCCGATCGAGCTTGTGGGCAGCCAGGTAGCCTCCGACCATGAGGGCAGGCGTTAGAATTAGATTGCTGAGCAAAGACCCTATGAAGGGGATAAGGCTGGCGACAACAAGGATCATGCCCGCCAGAAAGGCAAAGCCGATGAAGTTGCCCGCACTTTTCTGGAAGAGCGTAAAGCCCCGGCTTATGTAATCGCCAAGGTCAAAGTGGTAGCCTTCCTCGGTAATCGCATTGATGCGATTGCGCTGTGATTCAGTCATTGGTAGTTAGTTAGTAACAGGTTAAAATATTTGATGTGCCCGAAAGCCTGTGAAGCTTTTGAGCGAAATGACTTCCCAGTTTTTCAGCACGCTAAGCGCCTCTGCCTCTTGCCGGGCAGCAATAGCGATCAATAACTCCGGGGCAGTATCCCAGTTGAAAGCGTAGTACTCTGGTTTACCTCCTGTTGCCCGCACGGTAGCCGCCTGAGCTGCATTGCCCCATACCTCAAAGCCGAGGTTCTGCTCCAGGCACAACTGCTGAAGTAGTTTGATGTCCTCCTCCGTAGCCTGAAGCAAAGTACAGGAAAAAGCCCCGTAATGCCCACATTTCTTAAGCCCCAGCTCATCGTATATAGGCAAGCGGTACATGCCGCTGCTGTGGTAGCCGCGCACTACATTATCGATCAGTACCAGATCTCCGTAACGGCGGCCGGATGCAGGCTGAGGAATGGAACGGATATACCCAAGGCAAGGGCTAACTCTTTGGACCCACAGCACCTCAAACTGATTTTGGAATTGAAGCCTCACGGAAACCGGCTTCAAGGGTTGTTGCTTCTGAGCGCTCCAGCCAAATTTCTCCCAGACCCTACGTGCCTGCTTCAATTTTCCGATTGCCGTTGCAGCCAGGCCAACATCCCACCATGCCTGCCGGTTGGAGACTTCAAGGGTAACGGCCCTTTTGTTGTAGTACAGGGCCGGCTTCCATTCTCTCCGGTATTTATACAGGTGCCCCAACCGCAAATAGGGCTGCTCCCATTGTGGGGCTTCCCGGGCCACCAGCTTGTAAAGCTTGACCGCGTTGTAGGGGTCGGCCGCTGCTTCATACTGCTGCGCCTGTTCAAATAATGCCCTATGTTGTTCTGTTGGTTGATTGCTCATCCTTACTCCTCTGTCCTTTCCAAATAAATAGTTGTTAATTAACCAGCAATGTGGTCGTTTTTCCTTGTCTTTTGCCGGTGTTATAAATTTCAAAGATTAATATAAGGCATACCTTATTTGATCACAAATTTATCTGACCGCACCCCAATTTTTATGGCGCTTGAATATGCAGGCCCGGCCTTCAACTATCCCGCTTACTCAGGCGTTCTCAACCCAATATCAATATGTAAATCGATAATGGCAACGAAAAAATACAAAACCAATATTAATTGTGGCAACTGCGTGAAAGCCGTAACTGGTTTTTTGAGCGATGTGCCCGGTATTGACCACTGGGAAGTAGACACGGACAACCCGGACAAAATCCTTTCGGTCAGCGGTTCAGATTTTGACGAAGCGGCGGTCGTTGAAGCAGTTGAAGATGCCGGTTTTGACATTCGCCCGGTGGAGGTAACAAATTGATTATCATTTTTTAACGGTTAGTTGACCCGTTTCCGGAACCAATCCTGCATCTTTGCCTGTTGAACAGCTGATTTGTTAATTCCAAAATTAACATCATGGCAGAATGGATCTCGTCTCTTGGATATATTGGAGCATTCCTGGGTGCAGTGCTTGAGGGGGAAGTAGCCTTCCTGACCGCCATACAGGCTACCCGGCTGGGCTACCTCAATTTCTATTACGTTTTGCTAGCCGTATTTCTGGGAGCTCAGGCCGTAGACTGGTCGCTTTATCTGGCCGGCCGCAAAGGCGGGCAGACCGCTATCGACCGGCGGCCGAAGCTTCAGCCCCGCTTCAATCAGATGGCTGCCGCAGTTGAGCAGCGGTCTACGCTATTGCTGCTGGCTTACCGGTTTATGTACGGCTTTCGGGTTGTCTTGCCTACGCTTTTTGGTGTGGCCAAAGTTCCGGTTACCCGCTTTGCCATTTTCAGCTTCATCAGTACGCTGCTTTGGGTGCTTATCGTAGGCAACCTGGGGTTTTTCTTTTCCGAGTCTCTGCTTTTTGGGCTGACAGCACTCAAACCTTACCTTCCGGCCTTGCTCCTTCTTCTGGCGGGTTTAGCAGCCCTTCTATTCTTCCGTTATCAAAATAAGCTATAAAGAGATTGCTATGGAAGGCCTATCTTTAGCCTGCACAGAGTAGCAATGGACTTGAGCGCAGAAATGGTGCTCCGTTTTGCTCCCTACACTGGAGGCCTTTTTATGGAGCAGCTGCACGGATAGCACAGTGCAGCCCGATTCAACTTCCGGGGGAGGCTTTGGTCCGGTGAACACTTCTTACACTCACTTATGCAGGCGTTACCAGACATATTCAACAGGCAAACAACGTACCGGGTCAAAACATACCTGGTGGCGGCACTGCTCCTTTTGGCAAAAACAGGGCTGGGGCAAGGCTTCCAAAGTGCGATGGGGCTCATTAGTTACCGCGACGGCATAGAGGGACACAACCCTCACGCCAGCATGATCAGTTCTGACGGGAAGCTCTGGATTTACACCGAAAAGCAGCTCAATTGCTACGATGGTTACAGGGTACGCGCATTCTTAAATGAAAAGCCGCCGGTCGTTGCCCGATTAAACAATCTTCTTTTCGAAGCTCCTGATGGGACCATCTGGGCTGGCAGCTATTTGCTTGAGAGGAAAGCACAAGCAGATTTGTGCACCAATCTTACCATACAAGTCGTCAGCCCGGATGGGCGGCAGCAAAGTTTCGAGGAGTATTATCAAAACAGCCTGCCATTTTCAAGCAGAGATGTCATCAATATCTGCAGCGATGGCCGACCCGGGTCCTCCATTTACCTCTGCGCCCAAAATGGCAAAGTCTACCGGTATGATAAGTCTGGCTTCCATGAAGTACCTATGCCGCTATCCGGAGAACTGATCAATACCATCTATCCCGATACAGACGGCTCCTTCTGGATAGGAAGCAGTGGCCGCCTGTCACAAATCAGCCCGGATGGCCAAATAACAGCCACCTACCCTGTTCCGGTATCTCCCTTGAAAATTGTCAAAGCCGGACCTCAGGTTTATACCCTCATTTTTTGGCCCGAAATCGGCTACAACGGACAGGCAGCCCGACAACTACTCTTAATACCGGGGCAGGGTATTCAGACCCATCTGCCCATTGACGAAGATACCAAAATTGACATTACAGATGCCATCAGCATCAAATGGCAGGAAGAGGAGGGCGTTTGGCACATCGTTAGCACCGATGACTGGCGGGTATTCGACAAGGCAACAAACCGGTCGTTCTCCTTCAAAAAGACCTATCCGGAAGAAGCCAGGGGGTTTCTCGTCAACAACCTGCCCCAGGAGCTTTATTTTGATCAGGCTGGGGTGGCTTACGCTACGATGTACTCCAAAATACTTGCCCTTAAGGTTTTCGATCTGCCGTTCCGGAAATTGCTCACGGACGGCGAGGAACTGAACAGTATGCGAACCATTCTTCCCTACCACGCAGATACTGTTTTGCTCAGTG
Source organism: Phaeodactylibacter sp. (assembly GCF_022763345.1). Lineage (GTDB taxonomy): Bacteria > Bacteroidota > Bacteroidia > Chitinophagales > Saprospiraceae > Phaeodactylibacter. Next base: position 92,930 of record NZ_JALEGS010000068.1, on the reverse strand, counting down.
CCTATTCCGGGCTGGCAAGCTATAATCCTATAACTGAAGAAATTTCCTGGATACGCAAAGTTGAAAATGAGGTCTGGCTAGACGCCATAAAGCTTAGTTCAGATACCCTGTTGGCCAGCAACCACTCGCCGAAGATAAAACTTTGCAACAGTAGCGGAGACCTTTTCCAAATCATACCCCAGGCTACTCTGGACCGGTCATTCTTAACCATTTACACCTTGTTTGAAAGCTCATCGGGTCAAATTTGGCTGGGCTCCTCATCCGGACTTGCAGCCTACCAAAAAGGAAGCGATCATTACCGATTTTGTACTGATATCAATACGACAGGAGCGCTTGGAAGATCTTCGGTGCGGCACATTACTGAGCATAACAACCGCCTATGGCTGGGCACCGACAAGGGCCTTTACAGTGTACATACAGCAACCCAGGCTGTGGTGCATCATTTTGAAGCCGATACCACCATTTCCCTGAATTACCTGTATTGGTCCTCACCAGATACCTGCTGGATGGCCACAAATGGTGATGGCCTCTGGCGCTGGACGCCCTCCAGCCAATTGGTAAAAAAATACAACCGCAACACCATGGGCCTGCCCAATGATGTCCACCATGCGGTATACCCTGACCGCTCCGGCCGCCTTTGGGTGCCCTCCAATGACGGCCTGATCTGGCTCCTGCCCTCTACCGGTGAGTTTGGCACCTTCACCCGCCAAAGTGGGCTGCCAGACAATGAGTTCAACTACAACTCCCACCTTCAGCTTGAGGACGGGCGCCTCATTTTAGGTGGCGTAGCGGGTGCCGTGGTATTTCATCCAGACAGTATCCTGGTTGACCTACAGCGAAATGCCTCCCTAAACGTGGTCTATTTCGGTGTGCCGGACAAGAAGACCGGGCTGCTGGTAGACCGGACTGCAACGTGGTCTCAAACCCACCAAATTGAGCTTTCCCCCCTGACCAATATGGCCTGTCACCTAAAAGTGCATGTGGCTTCCTATCTCCCGCTTGAGGACCATCAATACGATTACCGCATCGACGGGCAGCATGACAACTGGATTCCCATGAGCAGTAACGAGCTGGTCATTAGCGGCCTGCCATATGGCGAATATCAGCTTCGCATACGCGGGCGGACCAACACCCATGCCCACAGTTCTGAAGAGCTGCGTATCCCGCTGTTTGTTCGTCAACCCTATTACGAAAAATGGTATTTCTGGCTCCTGATTACACTCAGTACTATCGGTATTGGCTTCCTGGTATTCAGGTTCAGGCTGAGGCAGCTTAAGCTTTCAGAAAAGCGCCTGCGCCGTGAAGTAGAACGCCGTACTCAAACCATCAATCAGGACCGGCAAACCATTTTAAGGCAAAACACTGAGCTCGAGCAATTGAATAAGGGGAAGGACAAGGTGATGTCCATCATTGGGCATGAAATTAAAGGCAACTTGTTTTTTATTGGCAGCGCAACCCGGCAAATTCTACTGACCATCAAGGCTGCGGACTACGACAGTGCGGAGGCGCTCAGCCGGAACATACACCATGCTGCACTCCGCATGGAAGGCGCTATCGAAAACCTTACGCGATGGGCTACCTTGCAAAGTGGCCAGATGGTTTTACAGAAAGGTGAAGTCCACCTAAAGCCACTCCTCGAACGCTTAATCCGGGAACAGCAGCCCGTAGCAGAGCGAAAAGGCATTGAGTTGTCCCTCGATATTTCCGGAGACCCCACTGCTCTGGCTGATTTCAATGCCATGAATATTTGCCTGCAAAACCTCTTGCGCAACGCCCTTAAATTTACAGATCAGAGCGGCAGCGTCCATGTGAACTGCTTCGCGCAGGGCCTCCGTGTTCACATTGAGGTCAAAGACACGGGCGTAGGCATGGACCAGGAAACCATTAACCGGGTATTTTCGAGCACGCTGCAGGAAAGCCGGGTGGGCACATCCGGGGAAGTCGGCACTGGCCTGGGGCTGAATATCACTAAAGAGCTCATTGACTTGCAGTCGGGCGACCTTGCTTTTGAAAGTAAAACAGGGCAGGGGACTAGGGTCATCATTTCCCTCCCACTGTACGAAGCGGAAAGCTAAGAATTGACTACTTTTTCGATGAGTTCCCGCCGGCTACTCACTCCGACCTTTTGGTAAAGCCCTTTAACGTAGTGCCGGACGGTGTTAATGGAAATATGGTTATCATCAGCAATCTCCTGATAGCTTTTTTCTTCCAGCAAGCCGTCCAAAACTTCGATTTCCCGCTTAGCCAGGATAATGTTCAGGTTTTTGGACAACTCACCAATATTAACCTGATGATGTGGCAGTTTTCGGTTCTGGAAGGCTTTCAGCAGATTGGCAGAAATACTGGGCTCCAGGAAGGCGCCCCCCTCGTAGGTAAGTTTTACGACCTCTGCCAGGTCAGGCTGCGGGTCAGTCCGCTTCACAAAGTAGCCATCTGCTCCGGACTCAATGGCTTTGGCCAACAGCACCGGATTGTCATGCCCGGTCACCATAATAACTTTAGTATTTTTCGCCAGGCGTTTGATTTTTGGCAGGTGGGTAATACTTTCCTGTCCGCGCAGGTCCAAATCCAGCAAGATGATATCAAGTGTGAGCTGCTGTTCAAGTAATTGGTCAAAGAAACTTTCTACCGAGGTCGCCATCAGCGTACACCGGATGTGGTGAGCAGACAGCTCCAACAGCATTTTCATTTGCTGCAGTAGCAAGTCCTGATCATCAATAATAGCCGTTCGGATTACCTGACTCAATTAAAACTTTGTTTAGCCTGCCACTCCACATGGTAATTGATAAACGAAGGAAATGCGAAAAGGATTAGGAAAAACCAAATTCCGGGCGAGCTTACATTTTTTCTACATGATACAAAGCTGTTTAGCTGCCTGAGTTCACCTAATTTGCTTTCCTATCGGAGAAAATATGCACAATTTCCGGAAGCAGGCCTGCCTGCTTCCTTTTTTCAAAACCAGATAAACTTTCGTTTATTCCGTTGAATTTTGTAAAAAGGGTTCTTCCGGGCTCCAAAATCTACCGCCATTTGATCGTTACCGCTAACATTAAAATCTAAAATAACCGGACGCCCGGCGTGTTGCCGAATCAGCCCGTTGAACAAATGTTCCAGCGCTCCTACCGCCCTGCCTTTTGGTGAAACTACGGGCACAAAGCTGACCACCTTCCCATGGCTGTAAAGGAAGAAGTTGACAGCCAGTGGGTTGGCTTTCGTATCCAAAACGGTAGAGGCAAAACCCCATCCCCGGTGCAAAGCATTATACATCACACGCTGCATACCGTGAAAGGCTTCTTCCGATTGTTGCTTTCTTGGCCGGTGTTCTTTATAAAACGCCGCAATTTGCTCTGGCTTCATACTCGAAGTCAGTACTAGCCCTTCGTCTTCCGCAAGCTGTAGCCGCTCCATCAGAGCGCGGCTGTAACCGTCTGCAATCTCTTCGTAGGATTTATCCAAAAACAGCTGATAATTCGTTTGTTCAGCAACTTCAAACGCGCTGTCCTCAGGCACAGGGTTTTGCTCATTGAGATGTATGGAAATATGCTTGTACCGCTCAGGTATGGCGCCCAAAAACCGCTCTATCCTGGATTTTGATAAAACATGAATGGAATAAATACCCAGTTCCCGAATTAAAGCTGGCTGATGCAACTCCTGACCGGAAAGGCGCCCAAGCCTCCAGACCAGTGGGAAAACCGATTCATAGTCACCTTCTACCAAAGCATCCCAATCTTTCGCAATATGGTCCAAGTACCACATGTAGCCAAAAATGTTCCCATTGGTGGCATAATGTACGCAGCTGTTCCACTTTACTTTATCAATTTCCGCTCTCGGAACGAATTTTATCTCCATAATTGCCGTTATTCATTTAAATACCTATAAATGTCACAACTCGGCCTTTTGATTTTGTAGAAAAAACGAATAAACTACTCGTTTTTTTGACTTTCCAGCTTAATTGTGGCTAATTTTGCCAATTAATTTTATATATACATAAACAGGTAAATTGATCCCTGTCAAGTTTCGTTGCATTTTGCTGCCACCTTCAGGGCGGTTGTAAAAAAGCAAAACGCACTTCTGTTCTTCCAAACAAGTACAACACAAAACAAGGCAATTTGAGTAGTTAAACGCTGCTCAACACATGGTTAAGAGTTCTACAGCTTGCTTGCTCTTTTTTGAATTTCAAAAAAATTCTTAGCCATGAGTATTACCCCCCAACGACTGGCCTTCCGGCCTGCACGTAACACGAAAGAATTGGAATCTTTATTCCGATTGCGTTACCAAGGCTATCTGGAAAGTCAGTGTGCCAGCCTCGTCACCGATAATCAACACGGTTTCGAGCTGGATGTTTATGATCATTACGCTCACCACATCGGGCTCTTTCAGGAAGGCAATTTCGGCGCTCATCCAATCGGCTATCTCAGGCTGGTACAGGAACATGCCGGGCCGTTTTCAGACCACGTAGAAGCCATTGCTAACCGTTATAGCATCGCGTGCCCTCTGCCCGAAGAAGGCCCCGGTCTACCGTTGCTTAGCAACTGTCCGGAAAAAGCTACCATCAGCGAACACATGAACCTGCTACGCCCGGAACGCAACGGCATCGTAGAGGCTAGTCGTTTCGTGTTTGCCCCCGAAGCCCGTTCGGGCGGCTATACAAAGTTTTTCGTGGAAGCAGCCATTGCCCGTATGCTGTACCACCACCGCTACAGCGGCATCATGCTCGCCTGCCATCCCCGCCATGCCGCCCTCTACCGGAGGTATGGCTTTAAGCAAATTGTAGATGGAAATCAGAATGACTATAACGGCTTAGCTGCCAGCATCCTCAGCATGCAAATCCCGGATATCCGGCCTGCACTCCAATCCAAGATTGAAGAAATGGGCCTCGCTCAGCAGCGGCACGGCAGCCTGCTATTGCACCCTGAGTCGAAAGACTGGAGTGCGCCTATGCCTGCATCTAAAGAACGTCTTGTTGCCTAAACCTTCTAAACATCACCAATCATGGGAAAAATCAAAAACACTGTCCTTTTCTTACTTTTAGCTTACCTACTTCCTTTGGCTTTGCAACCATCGTTGCTGCTGGACTACAGAATTCTGTTTCTGATGTTAGCTGCCGTCACTGTATTCCTGACTCAACCAGGCTTTGAAGTAGAAGAAGCAGAGCGTGACCGTACCGCTGATAACAACAGCGTTATTTTTATACTCGTGCTCTCCGTGTTAGCCATTGCTGTCCCCGTCATTGAGTGGGGCTATTTCCACCCCGAACGCGCCCACCTGCACTGGATAATCGTGGGAGGGCTCATCGTCATAGCAGGCACCGGGCTGCGCATTTGGGCGATACAAACCCTGGGGCGCTTTTTCACCGCTACCGTACAAATTCAGGAAGAGCACCAGCTGATTCAGCATGGCCCCTTCCGCTACATCCGCCATCCGAGCTACACAGGAGCCTTGCTGACTGCCGTAGGAGGCGCTATCGTACTGGAGTCCTGGTTTGGGCTGCTGATCGCCACTGCCTGTATGCTGTATGCCTACTATGTGCGGATTACGGCTGAGGAAGCGGCACTAGTCAGTAAATTCGGGCAGCGCTACCAGGACTACCAGCAGCAATCCAGCCGGTTAATACCCGGTATTTGGTAACCGGCCGGTCTGGGCTTCGGAAAAAGTTGCTAATTTCAACCCGAATCTGACAAAGCAGTGCTATCCATTTTAGGTGCACTGCTGTTGTCTACACAAACTGGTTCAGACTATGAATGCGCAACTGCAGCAACTGCAAGCCCAGCTCGATGGCGAATTGTACTACGATAAGATGATGCGGCACCTCTATGCCACGGATGCCTCGGTGTACCGGGAGCTCCCCCTGGCTGTCGCATTGCCTATGCACGCTGAGGATATCCGCAAACTTGTCACTTTTGCCAATGAGAACGGCACCTCCCTCATCCCAAGAGCGGCAGGTACCTCGCTGGCCGGACAGTGCGTGGGCGACGGCATCGTAGTAGATGTGTCCAAGTACATGAACCGCATTCTGGAAATCAACGCTGAGGAAGGCTGGGTGCGCGTGGAGCCGGGCGTTATCCGCGATGAGCTCAACCACGTACTGAAGGAATATGGCTTCTTCTTTGGCCCCAACACCTCTACCGCCAACCGGGCGATGATCGGGGGCATGGTGGGCAATAACAGCTGCGGTACCACCTCCATTGTCTACGGCTCCACCCGCGATCATGTGCAAGAGCTTGAAGTGGTGCTCAGCGATGGCAGCACAGCCGTATTCCATGACCTGGACGAGGCGGGCTTTCGCCAAAAACTAAAGGCAGAAGGCCTGGAGGGCGACCTCTACCGCCATCTGAATCAGACCCTTTCTGTCCCTGAACGGCAGGCTGCCATCCGGGAGGCTTTTCCTAAGGCGAGTATTGAGCGCCGCAATACCGGATACGCCGTAGACCTGCTTATCGAACAGCAGCCCTTTGACGAAGCTGGGCGGGCTTTCAACTTTTGTGAATTGCTGTGCGGTTCTGAAGGCACCCTGGCGTTTACCACCGCCATCAAGATACATGTGGACCCGCTGCCTAAGCCTAAGGAGATCGTGGTTTGCGCCCACTTCAACAGCATTCCGGAATCGCTGGAGGCCGTCCTCGTAGCGATGTCTTTCCAGCCTTCGGCTTGTGAGCTGATGGACAAGATCATCCTCGATCTGACCAAGCAAAACATCGAACAAAAGAAAAACCGCTTCTTCGTGGAAGGCGACCCTGAGGGCATCCTTATGGTGGAATTCCGTGGCGACACCTTCGAGGAAGCTCGTGATCAGGGCAAGGCAATGATTGCAGCGCTGGAGGAGGCCGGCCTGGGCTACGCTTATCCCATCGTGGAGGCACCCAAAACCAAACAAGCCTGGGATTTGCGCAAAGCAGGGCTCGGGCTTTTGGCCAACATCCCCGGAGACGCCAAGCCTGTAGCCTGCATTGAGGATACTGCGGTAGATATCAAGGACCTGCCCGCCTACATCAAAGAGTTCGATCAGCTCATGGCCAATTTCGGGCAGCAGGCGGTGTACTACGCGCATGCTGGTGCGGGCGAGCTCCACTTACGCCCCATTCTTGATCTGAAAAAGGCAGAGGGACAGCGCCTCTTCTACGAGATCACCAAAGCGGTAGCCAAACTCGTCAAAAAATACAATGGCTCTCTGAGCGGCGAGCATGGCGATGGCCGGGTCCGCGCCGAGTTCATCCCGCTTATGATTGGCGAGTACAACTACGAGTACCTGCGTCAGATCAAGCAAGCCTGGGACCCGAAGGGCATTTTCAATCCCGGTAAAATCGTGGATGCCCCGCCGATGAAAAGCAGTTTCCGATACGAAGCAGAGCAGCCTACGCCTGTGCATGACACCGTGTATGATTTTTCAGAAGCCGGTGGCATACTGCGGGCTGCAGAGCGCTGCAACGGCTCCGGCGATTGCCGCAAGCTGAATTTTTCAGGTGGCACCATGTGCCCCAGCTACCGGGCTACCCGCGACGAGAAGGACACCACCCGGGGCCGGGCCAACATCCTGCGGGAGTTCCTTACCATGAACGTGAAGGAAAACCCCTTCGACCACCCGGAAATCTATCAGGCCATGGACCTCTGCCTGGCTTGCAAAGGCTGCACAGCAGAGTGCCCTTCCAATGTGGATATGACGACCCTGAAATCGGAGTTTCTCTACCAATATCAAAAAGCGAATGGGGTGCCCCTGCGGTCCCGCGCCTTTGCCAATATTGGGCGCATCAACAGCCTGGCTATCCGTGTACCGGCACTGAGCAATTTTGCACTGACCAATCCGGTGCTGAGCGGGTTGGCAAAAAGTGTCCTCGGCGTAGCCCCCGGCAGGAGCCTGCCCACCGTTCACAACATCTCCCTGCGCCGGTGGGCCCGCAAACACGCGGACAAACTGAAGCCGCAGGGGCAGCCGCTCGGTGCCGTTTACCTGTTTATCGACGAGTTCACCAACTACAACGACACCTCCATTGGCATCAAAGCCGTGGAGCTGCTCAGCCGGCTGGGCTACGAAGTCCGCTGTGTGGATCATGGCGAAAGCGGCCGGGCGCATATGTCTAAAGGATTGCTGGAAGAGGCACAAAAGTTGGCTGTAGAAAACGTCAGCGCCTTCAAAGACCTCATTAGTGCCCAAACCCCGCTGATCGGCATTGAGCCTTCGGCCATCCTTAGTTTCCGGGATGAGTACCCGAAGCTGGTCAGCAAAGACTTGCAGGAAGCTGCAAAAACCCTGGGTGAAAATGCCCTGATGGTGGAAGAATTCCTGATGCGGGAAGTGGAAGCGGGCCGTTTAAACGATAACGCTTTCACTACAGAATCCCGAAAGGTAATGCTCCACGGGCATTGCCACCAGAAAGCACTGGCCGGCATTGAGCCCTCCGCCTTCATTCTCAACCTGCCCCGCAACTATACCGTGGAGACCATCCCTTCCGGCTGCTGTGGAATGGCCGGCTCCTTTGGGTATGAGAAGGAACACTACGAGCTGAGCATGACAGTGGGGGAACAGGTGCTCTTCCCGGCAGTGCGGGAGGCTTCCAGGGAGCATATCATCGCTGCCCCGGGCACAAGCTGCCGGCACCAAATCAAAGACGGGACCAAGCGGGAGGCCCTGCACCCGGTGGAGGTGCTTTGGGGAGCGTTGAAGTAGGAATATAGTATACCCTGTACGCCTTTGCTATGAATTTGCGTTACTAAAGCAGATCAAACCACTGCTTTATGCCCTACTTGCGCCACGCCTTTATGCTTATTCTCGCCCTGAGCACCGCTTGTACGTCTCAGAAGGCGGCTTATCAGATGAGCGATACGATGATCGCCCGCCCTCAGCAGGAAGACGACCGTAAAATCCTGTATAATGCCGACCTGACGCTGACCGTCGAAACGCCAGATAGCACCAGTTCGTACATTCAGGCGATCGCCAAACGCTATGGAGGGTATGTGAATGAAACCGGCACCTACCGGTCCATCATCCGGGTGGAAAGTCAATTGCTTGATGCCGCTATTGATGACATCAGCCAACTCGGGCGCCTCGACCGCAAAAGCATACGCGGGCAGGACGTCACCGAAACCTACCTCGATTACCAAATCCGGCTGGATAATGCCCAACAGGCACGTGGCCGTTACCTCGACCTCCTTGACCAGGCCGCCACCGTGGATGAAATCCTAAAAGTGGAAAAAGAACTGGAACGCCTCAACGAAACCATCGACTTGCTCAAGGGCAAGATGAACCGCATCGATCATTTGGATACCTACGCCACGATTACGATCAACCTTCGGGAGCGGCAAAAGCCCGGTATACTAGGCTATATCGGGATTGGGTTATACCGGGGTGTGCGGTGGCTGTTTGTGCGTGGATAGTATAAAGGGCGGCATTACTTTTCGACTCAATCTGAACTTCCTTGTGGCTGGATTGCATGAATATATGCCGGTGCTCTATCTTTTCAAAGTCGATATAGACTTTGTTGTCATGAGCCACTTTTCCCAATAGGTATTTCACTGCTGTGGTTTTGCCCACCCGACGCATGCCAGTGGCCACCGTGATAAGTTTGCGGTCCAGATGGTCCTCCAATACTTTGTACAGCACCCTCTTATACATAAAGTTTGACTTTTTGGACGAGTTCAATGCAAAAAGTCAAACTTTTCAACTCCCTTGAAAACACCTCTTCGGAAAACCATCCTAATATTCTCCCAACCCGCAATCCTCCGCACTCAGCTCCACTTCAATGGTGTAGTGTGCAAAGCCGTAGGGTTTCAAAGCCGCTTTCATCTGCTGCTTGATATGGAGCAGCGTGGCCAGCCCCTGGATTTCCTCCAGTTTGACGTGGGTGGTAAATACGTGCTGCTCCCCGTCGAGCGACCAGATATGGGTATGATGCAGGGAAGCGACATTAGGGATGGACAACAGTTTATCCTGAAGCGACTGCAGGTTGACGTCTTTGGGCGCGCCTTGCAAAAACAACATTAGGGTTTCACGCAGGCGTCGGATGACATTCCAAAGAATATAGGCGGTGATGAACAATGATAATGCCGGGTCCAGATAGGGCGTTTGATAAAATTGCAGGATAATGGCGACGACCAAAACGGCGACCCAGCCCAGTACATCTTCCAGCAAATGCCAGGACACCACGCGCTCATTCATTGATTTACCGCTACTGAGTTTCCAGGCAGCATAACCATTCACCGCCACGCCGATCAGGGCAAAGACGAGCATCCCTGTAGCATCGGACATTTCGGGCTCAAACAAGCGCTGCACCGCTTCCCGGATGACAAATACGGACCCCGCAATGAGGACCAGGGAGTTGATGAGCGCGCCAAGCAATGAAAACCGGGCATACCCGAAAGAAAAAGTACTGTTCGCGCCCTGCTTCGACTTACGGTCAAGGTACCACGAAAGCCCCAGCGACAGGCTGTCTCCCAAGTCGTGGATAGCATCGGAGATAATGGCTACGCTGTTGACATAGAGCCCTCCTATGAATTCGAAGATCGTGAAGAACAGGTTAAGCCAAAAGGCGAGCCTGAGGTTTCTGCCGGAATGGTGGTGTTGGTGTGACATCAGTGTGCTGTTTTTATTGCCGCTACCTGGTGTAGTGATCAGTTGAGCCCTGCTGATTGAGACAGGCCAGCACGCTAGATGTTCGGTATATGGTGGGGGTTTACAGCTCCAGCGGTTCGTACAGCGCCTTCAAACTGAACGTCCCTTCTTCCAGCACCGGTACTTCTCCTTCCAGCCCGGTAAATTCCTCGATCAGCCAGGTGCCCTCCTGATCCTTCCGGCGGTAGCTGATCACCAATGGCGACTGGCTATCAATATAAAGCACCTGTTGAAGGGAGGGTATGGTTTTGTAACGCTGAAATTTTTGCCCAAGGTCAAAGTTCCGAGTGGTTTTGGATAGCACTTCCACCAGGATAACCGGATTAGCGGTGGCTTTCATTTCGCCCCGGAGTGGAATATATTCTGATTTCCTCTTTAAAACAGCGCAATCAGCATTAAAGTATTGCTTTCCCGGTCCTGGTAGTGAAATAGCAAGATTACTGCCTGAGATACGGTAGTTTTTTGATCTCAAAAGATTTCCCAGAAGTCGGATAATTTCACCTACCAACACCTCATGGTCTTCCGTTCCATAACCCATAAAAGAGAGAATTTGACCCTCGTCGTACTGCACTGGATAGTTTCCTGTTTCTAATAAATCGAGAAAGGTATCCCAGCTTGCTTCCACAATCATGGTTTCTCCATAGGACAGTCGTTCTTCGAGGGTACGCGGTATTGCTACAGCAGTTTCAGCCATACAAGTATTTTAATAATGTACCTCGTAAGATAAGGAAGTTTCAGGTAATAATCCAGCACACATTGCTGCATGCATCTCTCACATTTACCGGGCATCTTACCTTAAAACCGCTTCTGGCCCGAAAACTCCATCGCCTCTCCTTTGCCAAAGCCGTAGCTGAAGCCGAGCGTGATGAACCGCCCGCGCTGTCCGAAGCTATACAGGTAGAATGCAGGCTGCTGCACGACACTTTCCCGGATCCGTGTGGCGAAAACATCGCGTACGCTCAGGTTGATCACGCCCCTGCCCTTCATCAGTTTTTTGCGCAGCCCCAGATCCAGGAAATAGTTTTCGGAAACCAGGCTTTGGACCGTTTGCACCCTTGATTCGTACTGACCCGTCACTTCAAAGTCAATATGAGCAGGCAGTTTAAACTTAGTGGTCAGCTTGCCGGACCACTGATCGCCCGTAAAGTCGAAGGAGGTAGCTTCCAGCTCACCCTGCCGGTTGAAGTAGTTGTAGTTGAAGTCGCCGTTGAGTGTCAGCCAGGGCTTCGGGCTGTACTTGGCATTGAACTCAAGCCCGGTAGTGCGGTTGGTACCGATATTCATGGGCATGGTGATGTTGACGTTGTTCTCAAAGACGGAGATGCGCTCCACCACTGCTTCGGTGTACCGGTAGTACACGCTAAAGTTCATGGACAATGGCCCCAGAAGATAGATGCTCGACACCTCATAGGAATCGGTGTACTCCGGCAGCAGATTAGGATTGCCGGTACGGACACTGAAGTTGTTGCGGATATTGAAAAAGGGGTTGAGGTCCCACAGTCTTGGCCGGAAAATCCGCCGGGAGTAGCCCGCCTGAACGGATACCCGGTCGCTGAGTTTGTAAGAAGTGTGCAGGGAAGGGAAAAGGTTGGCAAAATTCTGATTGTTGGACTCGCCGGTGGTGGCTAGCAGCGTTTTCAGATCGGTATGCTCCACACGCATGCCCAGCTTGATGCCCCACTGTTCGCCTTCGTAGGCCCCGGTTGTGTACACGCCCAGTACGTCCTGACTGTACTCAAAGATGTTGGTAAGGCTGGAATCCACTACAAAGCTGCCCCCCTCCAGGTTACTCACCGCAAAATCGTTGCTCACATCATTGACCACATACATAGCCCCCGTCTCCAGGGTCAGCTTATCGGAAAAGGGCTTGGTGTAGTCCAGCTTAAAGGTGTACTCGGCTTCCTGAAAATTGGTACGGGTGAGCTGATCGCCAAAGGCTTCCCCGTCAAGAAGGGAGGTATTGGTAAATTCGGAGGACTGATCTTTACCAAAGAAATTACCCATAGCACTGAAAAGCAGCACATGGTCTTCGTTGTCTTCAAAGTCTTTTTTGTACTGCAACTCGTAGTTCCACTTGGGGTTGGTCGCTTCTGTCACTTCCTCCCGGTACCACTCATTGGCCAATAAGCCGTTTTCATCAAAAAACCGGAAATCGGTGCGGGAGGGCTGATCTTCAATTTCATAGGCAAAATTGCCAGACAGGGTAATCACATTCAGGTCGTTGATGTGGTAGTCCGTCCCGAGGATGACGTTGTAGAACTGCTCATTGCGGTATTCCCGGCCTTCGCTGCGCACCTCTGTCCCGCTCACGAGGTCGCGGTTAATGACCTCACGGTCTCTGGGCAGCTCCCGGTAGCCCACCCCCAACTGGCTAAACAGGTTGAACTTTTCCGTACGGCGGTTGAGGCTCAGCCCCACGCTGTGGTTGTGGGGGGTACCGGTGTTGACGGTTACGGAACCATTGAGGCCTTTGCGTTCATCTTTTTTGAGAATGATATTAATGATGCCTGAGGTACCTTCCGCTTCGTACTTAGCCGATGGGTTCGTGATCACCTCTATGCTTTCAATCATTTCGGCCGTAAGCGTACCCAGCGCATTGCCCTGCTCACTGGCGAGCACAGAAGGCTTGCCATTGATGAGGATCTGCACCCCGGCACTACCCCGCAGGCTAACCTCCCCTTCTATGCTGACATTCACAGAAGGCACGTTATTCAGTACTTCCAGCGCACTCGCTCCCGTACTGCTGAGGTCTTTGCCGACATTAAACACACGCTTGTCGAGCTTGAATTCTGTTTGGGAACGCTCCGCACGCACCAGTACCTCATCCAGGGTTTGCCCTTCGGCAGAAAGGTAGATGTTACCCAGGTCCACCTGCCCGTTCTGCGGCGCAAGGTCTGCAAACTCCCGGGCAGCATAGCCAATAAAGCTGACCTTCACGGTGAAGTCCGTTGCCTCTGCCGACAGCAGGAAGGCACCATCAGCACCGGTAGTGGCCCCGCTCAGTGCGGCTTTGCTTTGTTGGTCCTGAAGCATCACAGTAGCGAACTCAATGGGCTGATTCGTAGCTTTCTCCAATACAGTACCCCTCACCTCAATCTTGCTTTGGGCACCGGCTACTCCCCAGCAAAATAAGGTGCAAAAAATGAGTATCCCTATTCTTTTTCCTACCGCGAATTTATCCATCTGACTGACCTGTTTGTGAGCTAAATGATCGGAGCTGTTGCCTGTTTGTACCGGTCCAAGACCACAAAGATAAAGTTTAAACTTTAAAGCATCTGACCCCTGACTTGGCTAATAGCTAACAAATCAGCTTATAGTCCACCCCACGTACATTTACGATCTCCATCCGACTATTTACTGCGGGTATACCCGAAAATTGAGGCCGCATGGCTTTGAGAATGGCTAATAGGTTTAAACCAGCAACATCACCAAAAAGCTAACCACCGTAGCGATAAAGCCAACCATAAACACAGTATAGGAGATCGAGAGATAGCGGTACTTTTTGTCCAGAACTTTGCCCAGGAAGTAAAGGTCACGCACCATGTTCCCATAGAGTAATTCCCCATCCTGGAATAGCTCATCCATAGCCGCCTCGTAATCCTCGAGGTCGAGCTGTACGAAGTTGCCAAAGAAGACCAAATTTTGCTTAGCGGTCTGCGGGTCGGCCTGCTGAGGGTTGAGACGGGTTACTTTGGGGCGGGCAGAAAGCACCGCGAAAATCAGGGAGGACATGCCAGTGACCAGAAAAACCACTACAGGCAGTAGGATTTGAGGAGAGTTTTCCCCAATATTCCGGTAAGACAAAAAGGTGATCAGCACCGATACCAGAATGGCATTCACACTGATCATGATGTTGGCTTTGTTGTCGGCGATGGCGCTGAGGTTGATATGGTTGCGGTAGTTGGTGCGGAAAAAAGTCTGAGCGCCACGTACCGGGTCTTTCTTTTCGAGATTGGTGAAACGCCCCTGCTGCACTTCTTCTTTTTCAATGCGCTTTTCCACCTCTGCGCGCTGTTCGTGTATGGCTTTCGCCAAAAGGGGCTGTAGATGGGCCTGTCCGTGGTGAGTATGCCACTTGACGCGGAGGAGATGCTCCAACACTTCTCTCGACCAGGTTGTTTTCGTGTGGTTCTGCCCGGAGAGCATTTCCTGCTCTATGCGCAGCGCGATCAGACGGTCCTCGCCTTCGCTCAGGTAAACTACGTAGGCGTAGGCATCACTCAACAGCCTGCCTGTGGTAGTGGTTGGCATAGTCCCTGCCAGCACCTGCTGAATGGCCATCACTACGGATTGTTGTGCCTCAGAGGCTGTGCCTGCTTTTTGAAAAAACTGCTGAGCAACCTTGGGGCTGTAATTCGCCGGGGCATTCGCATCAAACAGCCAGCCAGTGGGCAAAAACCAGGCGGCCAGCACTGCAGATTCAATGGCAGCTGGCGAAGCGCTTTCTGCCTGACCGATTTCCACCACTGCCTCAGACAGGGCAGCCCCCAGGCTATAGTTATGGAGCAATAGCCGGGCATCCTGCTTTTGGCTGTACAGCCGAAGCACAAACTGCCGGGCCTGGCCAACGATGGAAGACAGTGCCGCCGGGGCTTCCTTTTCCTGCATGCCATGCGATTTTGTTACTGCTCGGAAGATACGTAAATTAGCCCCGCATTTGCAAATGATGACCCACCCGCGCCCCTATTTAGCAAATTGATTGCCGGGAGACATTCTCATTTGTACCTGAACGCCCGCAACATCTGCACCTTTGATTAACTTTGATCAACCACTATCCCCGCTTGCTGAAAAGACACCCACAAAATAAATCAGCATCATTTCCTGTTCATAGACAGGCAAAGCAAAATTCTGCTTTGTTTCGTACCAACATATTGCTTGTATGACCCAAAAATCGACCTTTTTCACCCTGCTTGCTGTGGCTTTTTTCTTCACAGGCTGCCAAGACTTCGAAGACCTCTCCAGCATTGATGGCGCCCGCTACGATGCCGAATATGCATTCCCCATTGTCAACTCCCGGCTTTCTATCCGGGATGCGCTGGAAAGCACCGGCGATCTCGCGGCCCTTTACATCGACGAGGAGGGTGTCATCCATTTTGAATACCGTGGGGATATCATTGCCCAGAACAGCGATACCCTTTTTGCCCGCATCAATGAATCACTGGAGGGGCAACCAATCCCACTTTTTGCTCAACGAATTGGGCTGCCACTTAAAACTGCAGAAGGCGCAGAGTTCGACCGCCTGAAAATAAAACAAGGTCAACTAGTCTGGGCATTTCAAAATGCTCATCCGGAACCCGTCACGGTCACCCTAACCTTTCCGGACTTGTACAAGGACGGGGAGCCTTTGCAACTCACCGGCTCAGCAGCAGGCTACGATGGAGAAGGCACGCTTTCGCCCTATACCAACGTTTTCAACCCCTTCAACCTGGCCGGCACCGAAATCATCACTGCTCAGGGCACCGACTCCATCTACGTGGAGTACGAGCTCATCCGGGAAGGCGGGCAGGAAGACACCATCGCCTTTGGGGGGATCAACCTTTCCGATCTAGCCTTTTCTTACATGGAGGGCTACTTTGGAACCGAAGTGCAAGCCGGTGGCCGAGATACCATAATCATCGACTTTTTTGATGACTGGGTGAAGGGCGATATCTACTTTGCCGACCCTACCGTTACTTTCAGGGTGGAAAACTCATTTGGCATCCCCACTCGTTCCAGGGTCAATTTGTTCAACGTTTTCACCGTGCGGGGCGAGACCCTGCCACTGGAGGGCGAACTCATTGACAACGGCATCGACTTCGTCTACCCCGGGCTTGACGAAGTGGGCGAGACTTACGTGGAGCGTTACGTTTTCAACAAAGACAATTCCAATATTGACGAAATCCTGGGCGCAGGCCCTCTGGCGATCGACTACGATGTGGACGCCATTACCCACCCCGACAGCAACCGGAACATCCGCGGGTTTCTGACCGATAGCAGCTACTATCAGGTAGACGTGGAGGTGGACCTGCCGCTGTATGGTAGTGCCGTGGACTTCCTATCGCAGGACACCATTGACCTTTCTTTGGGAGAATTGGGGCAGGAAGTGTACAAAGCCGAGTTCAAGATGGTAACGCAAAACGAGCTCCCGCTCAATGTCTCCATTCAGGGTTACTTTCTGGATGAGCAGGGCGTGGTGCTGGATTCGCTTTTCACCGGCGAGCAGCTCATCATGGAGGGGGCCGCTGCCGATGACAACGGCATTTCCACCAATATTGCCGAAAAAGTCACCTTCATCGACTATCCGGAAGACCGGTTCGACCGTATCCGTCCGGCGGCTTCCATGCATATTGTGGCGACCTTCACCACTACCGGCGAGGGTGCCAAAAATGTGAAGCTGCTGGCTGATCAGGGCGTAGATGTGAAGATTGGTGCCATCTTTGGGCGGCGGAATGAGTAGAGGTGGTTTCCTAACGTCAGTGCTGAGCGTGTTGCCCGGGTATTACAATTCAAATAATTACCCGGGCATCATTCTTCTTCCAGCATTTGCGCTATCTCCAGCTTCATTTCAGGCAGCTTGTTTTCAATCGCATTCCATACAATCCTGGTATTCACCTTATAGTAGTCGTGCACTAAGATGTGCCTGAAAGCGATGACTTTCCTCCATTCTATGTTTTCGTTTAATGCCCTTACCTCTTCGGGAAGACGATAGGCCGCCTCCCCAATGATTTCGAAGTTTTTTATGATGGCGAACTGTGCCATTTCATTTTCCGAAAACGCCTCGTAGGTCAGGGTTTCCCGAAATCGGAAAATCCGGTCAATTCCCTCTAAAATGTGTAGCAACCGGTCGTTACTGGACGGACTGACGTACATAAATTAGCTTTTTTTCTTTGGCGATCACAGGTTGAATTCTGGGGTCCTCCTGCCCCTCCTCTACCAAGTCAATTGTCCGGCCTGTCAAATCTTCGAGGTTTTGCTTGATCCCGATGTAATCGAATAAGTCAATACGATGGCCGTCCTCAAACCGGACAAGTAAGTCTATATCACTGTCTAAGCCGGCTTCATCTCTCGCAAACGAACCGAACAACCACACCTTTTCTATCGGTTGGCTATCCAGATAGTTTCTGATCTTGGTGAGCAGTTGTGCCTTCTTGGTTTCAGCGTCTGTACCAGAGCCAGGTTTTTCCAGCCTCCGAAGTGCTAACTCCAAGGCCTCAGCCCCGTACGCCTCATTCCTGATTTCCTGATAGATCCGTTCACTCCAATACCGTTTTTGAAGTGTTTTGAAGTCCACGCCAAGGCAAAGTCCCAACGCCCGGATGATCCTCGCCGGAGCTTGCATCTTATTTCTTTCAATTTTGCTGAGGAGTGATTGATCTAAGCCGACTTGCCCGGCCACTTCCCGTATAGGCAAGCCAAGCTCTATTCGCTTTTTTCTAATGAATTCGCCAAATGCCACCGAGTCCATCTGGAATATTTTTTCTGGAAAAATTATTCCAATTTAAAGAAATTATTGCCTTTCCGCAAGCTCCGCCTGATTGAAGGAGGCGGTGATGATTAGTGCGTCTCTGAATAATGCTCCAAATAATCCCGCAGGCGCTGTAGTTGCCGGCTGTTGCCCAACACAATAAAGCTCGCCCCTTTTTCCAGGATGGTATCCGGAGAGGGGTTGACCTCGTAGTGCCCGTCTGGCGCTTTGTAGCCAATGATATTGCTGCCCGTCTCCTGACGGATATGCAGCTCCCGGAGCGACCGGCCCTGACATTCGGCAGGCAGGTCGGCGTAGGTCACTTCCTCAAAGCCGATATCGGATTGGTACTCATTGGTGATGTAGGAAAAGAACTCCACGGCACCGGGCTTACTGAACAGAGTGGCCATATAGAAACCACCTATCTGCTCTGGCATGACTACATGATTCGCGCCCGCCATCAGCAGCTTTTTCTGGGACCGGAAGTCCTTGGACCGGCTGATGATGGTCAGTCGGGGGTTGAGTTGCCGTGCGGTGAGTACGGCGAAGACGTTGTCGGAGTCATCAGGCAGGGAAGAAATCAGCGCGCTCGCCCGGGAGATGCCGGCTTTTACCAGCACTTCATCGTGGGTGGCATCATCTTCGAGGTAAAGAATGCGGTCTTCGCTCTTTTGCAGTTCCTCGATCTTGTGGGGGTCATTCTCAATGACCACAAAGTCTACATCGTGCTTGTGGAAATGCAAGGCGATCTCACGCCCGTACTTGCCATATCCACACAGGATAACATGGCCGGACAGCTTATCAATAGATGCGCTAATGAGGTTAAAGTGCATGTTTTTGAAAATTTCACCCTGGATTACATAGTAGGAAAACACCGCCAGGACATAGGCGAAAATACCAATATTTGTAATGATCAGCCCGGAGGTAAAAAACCGCCCGACCGGGCTGAGCGGCTGCACCTCCGTAAAACCCACCGTAGAGATGGTAATGACTGTCATGTAGAAAGCTTCAGAAAAAGAGTAGGACTCCAGCACCATAAACCCAATCTGGCTAATCAGCAGCTCGGCTACGAGCAGGATGACCGCCACCCTCAGGCTCAAAAAGGAGGAGGGTACCTGGTAAATATTAAATCGATTAAAGTTTAACCTTCTGAGCATATTGATAAAAATCAGCGTTTTGCCTTGCGGATTCTCAACCCGAAGCAGCCTGCAAAGGCCTTAATTTTGAAATAACCAAATTAAATCAAATTATGCCAAACTTAACCTATTTCACCACAATACCCGGCCGAAAACCCGAATCCCTTCATTCTGTGCCGCCCTAGCTGAAACATGAAGCATCTCTGCTGGTCTACCAAAAACTTACTGCCATGAAAAAGATGCTCCTGTCCCTAACCGCTGCGCTTTTATTGTTACCCGGCCTTGCTGCCCAACCGCTAAATGAGCGGCTGCAGGAATTTGCCGATGCGCAGCGCCCCTCGGCAGTTTCTATTGCGATTATTAAGGACGGCCAGGTGGCTTACCACCACTTCGGGCAACTTTCAAAGGCTGACCGTTCCACGCCCGATGAGCACACGCTGTACGAGATTGGCGCACTGAGCAGTGTTTTTACCACTACCCTCATGCTGCGGCTTGCTGATGAAGACTTGTTCAATCCAGAACGGGAAATCAACGCCTACCTGCCCGATAGCTTATCTCCGCCCAGATTTCAGCCTCAACGCTGTGCGGAAGTGGTGCTCCCGGGCAATCCGGTGCGCCGTATCATGAGCTGTTCCAATGACCGCTCCCGGGCATCCGTGTGCATCACCGGCTGCGACTTAGCCAGCCACGTTTCGGGTTTGCCGAATTCCGGCCTCGGCCTGTACGACTGGCACCCCATCGGCAAGGCTGCCTTTCTAACCGGACCCAATACCAGGCTTAGCAATGCGGAGTTGCTGCAGCAATTAGGGGAAGCACCTTTTAAGTCAGAACCAGGGCATAGCTATCACTTTTCTAATGCCGGGATCGCATTGCTTGGCATGACCATGGAAAGCGCTATCAATCAGCGGTATGAGGATTTGCTGCACCAGCACATCATACGGCCTCTTGGACTGCAGGACACCAAAGTGGACATTAGTGCTGAACAGCGTACCCGCCTGGCAGAAGGGCATACCAACCGTGGGCGACGCACCGACAGCTGGCATTTTAAGACACTGGCGCCCGCAGCGGGGCTCAAATCGACAACTGCCGACTTAGCCAATATGCTCAAAACTTATCTAAATCCGGATAAGGCATGGGAAAACACCATACTTGAAGCCCAACAGGCGCGGGCCGACGTCAGCTTCCCCACCTTGGAATACAGCACACAGGCAGCCTACGGATGGCTTGTATCTTACCTGCCAGAACCGCAGCCCAGGCTGGCGGTATGGATGAACGGGGGTACTGCAGGCTACAGCGCCTTTGCGGGCTTTGTAAAAGATGAGCAGATCGGGGTGGTTGTCCTGACTGCCCAAGCCGGGGCCGAAGCGACACAACTTGGGATGGACATCTTGAAACTGCTGGATTAGCGGGGCTGATGCGCTCTACAACTCTTTCCTAAGGCGAGCCACCGGAATATTGAGCTGCTCCCGGTATTTGGCAACGGTCCGGCGGGCGATTTGATAGCCCTTGTCGGCCAGCGCCTTTTGCAGCTTTTGGTCGGAAAGCGGCTTTTTCTTGTTCTCCTGCCCAATGATGTCTTCCAAAATTTGCTTAACCTCCAGGGTGGAAACCTCCTCCCCGTCATCCTTCGACATGGATTCTGAGAAAAACTCTTTTAGCCGCTTGGTACCAAACTCTGTCTGCACAAATTTACTATTCGCCACCCGGGAGATAGTGGAAATATCCAGCCCGGTAATGTCCGCGATATCCTTGAGGATCATCGGCTTAAGCTTGGTGGAGTCACCGGTCAGGAAGAAGTCATACTGGTACTGCAATATGGCGTACATGGTCCGGTACATTGTATCCTGCCGCTGCCGAATCGCATCAATAAACCACCGGGCAGAGTCAATCTTTTGCTTGATAAACATAATGGCCTCCCGCTCCTGCTTATTGTTCCGCCGGCCTGCCGTTTTCTTTTTATAGGACCGCAGCATGTCCTGATACTGATCGCTCACGCACAGGTCGGGCGCATTCCGGGAGTTGAGGGTCAGTTCCAGCTCTCCATCGCGGTTTTGGATGATGAAGTCCGGCACGACATATTGATTAGCCCGGCTGTTGCCGCCACTGGAAAAGCCACTGGCTGGCTTAGGGTTGAGCTTGATGATCTCATCAATGGCAGCCTTCAGGTCATCGTTCGTAATGTCCAGTCGGCGAAGGAGTTTATCATAATGCTTTTTGGTAAATTCGTCAAAGTAATCGCGGATGACCTTAATGGCCAGGTCGAGGTCTTCCCGCTCCTCAAAGTCGAGGAAATCCTCCTCGTCATCCTGTTCAGCCTTGATTTCCAGCTGTATGAGCAGGCATTCCTGTAAGTCCCGTGCGCCAATACCCGGCGGCTCGAACCGCTGAATCTGCTTGAGCAGTTCAAGGATTTCGGCTTCGTCAGCGAAAATATTTTGGGCAAACATCAAATCATCAATGATGGAATCCGGCTCCCGGCGCAGGTAGCCATCTTCATCAATACTCCCTACGATCTGAAGCGCAATAGCTTCCTTGCGCTCATCTTCCAGTTGCATAAGGCCGACCTGCTCCTCCAGGTACTCATGGAAAGAATGCTCCACTGCAATAGGTACCGTTTTATCTTCTTCGTCAGCGCTGTAGTTATGGGTTTGTGTTTTGTAGGTGGTGGGATCGTCCTCAATGTATTCGTTGAGGTAATCGTCCAGCTCGTAAGGCTCGTCATCAAAATCATCGTTCCCCTGCTCCTCGGCCAGGTCTACGATCTCATCGCGTTCCTCGCCTTCCTCCAAAGCCGGGTTCGCTTCCAACTCCTCCTTAATGCGTTGTTCCAGGGTAGCCGTCGGTATTTGCAGCAGCTTCATAAGCTGAATCTGCTGCGGCGACAGCTTCTGTAGCATTTTCTGGCTTAGACTCTGTTTCAGCATGGGGACTGATTTTAGGTTGACTGTTTGTTGCGCCCCTTTTGCTTAAAAGCAAGCTTTGTGCTGAGTGGTTCACTTACGCGGCAAACCTCATGGTAGAAGTTTGCTTGCGATAAATAGGTTACTGGCTACTTCAACAAACAGATTCTATTTACTGAATTTTCTTATCTTTTGCAAATCAGAAAAACGGAACGAGGGGTAAAGTGTTGTACGCGCTATACACTTCAAATATCAAGGGAATTTTAATATTTATCAAAAAATATGCCAAAAAAAACATCGAATTCTTCTAAAGCCCCTGTACTGGGCGGGCTGCGGCAGGCTATGAAAGAAAACGGGCTGGACGCCTACATCATTCCAAGTCAGGACCCGCACCAAAGCGAGTATGTTGCTGACCATTGGCAGGCTCGCCGCTGGCTTACCGGATTTACAGGCTCGGCCGGCACAGCAGTCGTCACCGCTTCCACTGCCCATTTGTGGACCGACTCCCGCTATTTCATTCAGGCGGAAGCCCAACTTGCCGGCTCAGAATTTGAACTTCAAAAGCTAAC
Source organism: Phaeodactylibacter sp. (assembly GCF_022763345.1). Lineage (GTDB taxonomy): Bacteria > Bacteroidota > Bacteroidia > Chitinophagales > Saprospiraceae > Phaeodactylibacter. The sequence goes on along the minus strand of NZ_JALEGS010000068.1, from coordinate 70,278 downwards.
GGTACCCTACACCGCGGAGCACCTGGAGTGGCTCTGTGAGCATTTGCCTTCTGGTGCTACGGTGGGCTGCGATGCCCGGTTGTTTACGGTTAGCCAGGCACGATCCGCCCGCCGGAAGCTTGCCGAAAAGAACATTGAGCTAAGCTTCAGTAATTACCTTATTGACGACTTGTGGGCGGACCGCCCGCCCCTGCCCGGTGAGGAGGTTTTTGAGCTGGAGCAAGCCTACGCCGGGCAGAGCCGCACCGATAAACTCACTGCCGTCCGCAGCAAAATGAAGGGTGATTCTTATTACCTGATTACCGCACTGGACGAGATTGCCTGGCTGCTCAATATACGCGGCAACGACGTAGAGTGCAATCCGGTGGCCATCAGCTACCTTCTCCTTGGGCCGGAAAGTGCGCAGTGGTTTATTGACTCGGCTAAAGTCCCTGACAGCCTGAAGCAAAGCCTGGAGCAGGACGGCATTTCCGTCCCCCCCTACGCTGGCATAGCAGAAGCCTTGCGACAGGCAGGCTCCAACCAAAGGATTGGTTATCAGCCGGAAGCCCTAAGCGTTTTTCTCTACGAACTGCTGGAGGCCGGCCGGTGGGTAAAAACCTCAAATCTCATTGCCCCTCTCAAAGCGGTGCGCAATACCGTGGAAAAAGAAAATTTAAAGCTTGCCATGCGCAAAGACGGTGTGGCCCTGCTCCGCCTTTACCGCTGGCTGGAAAATGCCTTGGCCCAAGGGGCAGCCCCTACCGAATTTGAAGTGGGTGAAAAGCTGGCGGGCTTCCGGGCTGAGCAGGAAGGCTATTTTGGCGAAAGCTTCCCGGCAATTGTGGGGTATGCCGGCAACGGTGCCATAGTGCATTACGGGGCAGAAGCCGATACCGCTGCAAGGATACGCCCGGAAGGCTTACTCCTGCTCGACTCCGGTGGACAATACCAAGACGGCACCACTGACATTACCCGTACCGTTGCCCTCGGGCCCGTAAGCGAGGAGGTTAAAGACCACTACACCCGGGTACTCAAAGGGCATATCGGCTTGTCCAGTGCCATTTTCCCAGAAGGCACCACCGGTGTGCAGCTGGACATACTCGCCCGGCAGCACCTCTGGTCCGTTGGGCTCAACTATGGGCATGGCACCGGGCATGGCGTCGGGCATTTCCTCAATGTACATGAAGGGCCGCAGGGCATCACCCCCAACCCACGGACCAGCCGAGGGCAAACCCCGATCATACCTGGCATGCTGACCTCCAATGAACCGGGCTTCTATAAAGCAGATGGATACGGCATCCGTATCGAGAATCTGGACCTCTGCGTAGAAAAGATGGAAACGGACACCGGAAAGTTCTATACCTTTGAGCCTCAGACCCTATCCCCTATTGCCACCGACCTGATTTTGTTGCCCCTGCTGAGTGCAGAAGAGCGGCAATGGCTCAACGAATATCATGCTCGGGTGTTGAAGGAATTGTCTCCACTGCTCAATAGTGAAGAGCAGGCCTGGCTGGAAAAGAAGTGCCGGGCAATTTGACGGGACACGAAATGCGAAGCAGAATATCATGACTGTAACAGATACCGATAAAGCTGATATACGGCAATTGAGCCTAAAGGAACTTCAGGAGGTCTTTCTGGGTATGGACGAGAAGAAATTCCGTGCCAAACAGGTACACGAATGGCTGTGGAAAAAGGGCGCCCGCACGTTCACAGAAATGACCAACCTATCGAAGGGCCTGCGGGAAAAGCTGGAAGCCCGATTTGCCATTAATGCCATTATGACGGATGAGGTACAACATAGTCAGGACGGCACCATCAAGTCGCGCTTCCGCCTGCACGACGGGCACCTGATTGAATCGGTGCTCATTCCGGTGCCGGCCGACAACCGCTATACCGTTTGCGTATCTTCTCAGGTGGGCTGCAGCCTTTCCTGTACCTTCTGTGCTACTGGCCGTATGAAGCGCCTGCGCAACCTTGATGCCGCCGAAATCTACGATCAGGTAGTGATGGTCAATCAGCAGTGCGAGGCCCACTTCGGGCACCCGCTCACCAATATCGTGTACATGGGTATGGGCGAGCCGCTGCTGGCCTACAAAAATGTGCTGGAAAGCATAGACCGCATCACCAACGAGGACGGGCTCAATATGTCGCCCCGCCGCATCACCATCAGCACCGCAGGCATTGCCAAGATGATCAAGCGGCTGGCAGAGGATGCCGTAAAGGTCAACCTCGCCCTTTCCCTCCACGCTGCCGACGATACCAAACGCAACGAAATTATGCCGATCAATGAGCAGAACAATCTGGAGACGCTCATGGAGGCTTTGCAGTATTACTATCAGCAGACGCGCAACCGCATCAGCTATGAATACATCACCTTTCAGGATTTCAACGACACCCTGGAAGATGCCGACCGGCTGGCCCGCCTCTGTAAAGACTTTCCCGTAAGGGTCAACATTATCGAATACAACCCAATTGACGGAGCGCCGTTCCGTAAGTCCACCGAGCACCGGATTGATGACTTCGCACGCCACCTCCGCGATCAGGGCATTATGGTCACCGTACGGCGCAGCCGGGGCAAAGACATCGACGCTGCCTGCGGGCAGCTCGCCAACAAGTAATTTTTGAAGCTATGGAAAATCCATTTCGGTCTTACATCAATAAGTTCTCTGAGAACCGTTTCTGGAATAAACTCCGGGACTACGCCCGTCAGGCAGGCCTAAAAACGGTCTACTCTGCGCTGCTCCTTTTCTACGCCTACCGCCGCAAGGATACACCTTACTGGGCAAAAAACATCGTGCTTGGCACCCTGGGCTACTTCCTTTCGCCCATCGATGCCGTGCCCGACCTCACGCCTATCATTGGCTATACCGATGATATCGGGGTGCTCGCTTTCGGCCTCGTGACTATCGCTGCTTATGTCAATCAGGAGGTCAAGGAAAAAGCTAAGGGGCAGCTCCACCGCTGGTTTGGCACTTATGATGAGGACGAACTGGCGGAAGTAGACGCCAAACTCTAAAGGCGCGTAACCGTAAAATCATTCCAAACTGCCTTTCTGGCTTTTGTTCTTGCTGCAATTTTTGCAACTTGGCAGCTGCTTCCCGCAGGGCTTATCCCGTAGGAAACTAAACCTGCTTATGACCAAAAGCAACAAAATATGCGTTACGAAGCCATAAAGTCCGACCTTTTCCGGTACAACCGGCAGCGGTTCATGCGTAAGATGCAGCCGGACTCCATCGCTATTTTCCAGTCCAACGATCTGATGCCCAGAAGTGGGGACACCTTTTTCCCCTTCCGGCAAAACAGCGGCCTGTTCTACCTCAGTGGCCTGGATCAGGAGGACACGGTGATTGTCCTCTTCCCCGATTGTATCAAGGAAGGCTTTCAGGAGGTGGCTTTCATCCGCCGTACCGACGAGCGCACCGCGATCTGGGAAGGCGATAAGCTGACCAAGGAACAAGCCCGGGAGATTTCCGGCATTGAGAAGATTTACTGGGCCGATGAGATGGATAACATCCTTCATGAGCTCATTTTGCTGTCCAAACGGGTATACCTCAACCTTAATGAGCACGACCGCTTCGCCTCCGGGGTCGTAACACAGGACATGCGCTTTGCTCGTTTGCTACAGGAACGCTACCCCTTACATAAATTTCACCGGGCGCAGCCTTTGCTCAAGAAGCAGGCGATGATCAAATCTACTACGGAGGTCGGGCTTATCCGTCACGCGGTGAATATCACAGGTAAAGCCTTTGAGAAGGTGCTGGACTTTGTCCGCCCCGGTGTAATGGAATACGAAGTGGAAGCGGAAATCATCGCGGAGTTTATCCGCAACGGTGCCCGGGGCCACGCTTATGAGCCGATTATAGCCAGTGGCAAAAACACCTGCGTGCTCCACTACGTCCAAAACAATCAGCGCTGTATGGACGGCGACCTGCTGCTCCTGGATTTCGGAGCAGAATATGCCAACTACGCTGCCGATCTGAGCCGTACTATACCTGTTAGCGGGCGCTTTACAGACCGGCAGCGCAAGGTGTACGATGCTGTACTCCGGTGCATGAGAGGCGCTCAGCAAATGCTCCTGCCCGGTACTATGCTGGAAGATTACCACAAGGAAGTGGGCAAAATGGTGGAAAGCGAGCTGCTCCAACTGGGACTACTTGACAAAACGGATATCAAAAATCAGGACGAAAAATCCCCGGCTTACAAAAAGTTCTTCATGCACGGCACCTCCCACCACCTTGGGCTGGATGTGCATGACCTCTCCAACCGCTACGATCCCATACAGGCAGGTATGGTCTTCACCTGCGAGCCTGCAATTTACATACGTGAAGAAGGGCTGGGCATCCGTCTTGAGAATGACATCCTGGTTACGGATGACGGGCCAGTAGACCTCTGTGGCCACATCCCTGTAGACGCAGAGGCGATCGAAGAACACATGAATGCCAGCATACTGAGCAGCACCTAGTGGATTAATCCGCAAATGCCTGATTATTTTAAGTGCAGCATTAGTAAGAGCTTAAGGGGCCAAAACCTAGCAAGTAATTCGGCCTGGTCGCACCAGGCCTTTGACCAAACCCTAATCAATATGAACCTCATTTTTGAGGGGGTCAAAATTGGCTTGATCCTCGCCATGCTCATTGGGCCTATCTTCTTCGCCATCATTCAGGCGGGCGTGGAAGAGGGATTCCGGGCGGGGGCTACCGTAGGACTGGGCATTTGGGTGAGCGACTTTCTGTTCATCGCGGCCGTGTACTTCGGGCTGGCTTACATCAGTCAGGTGGTGGAGGGGCCCAACTTTGGCTTATACCTGGGCATTGGCGGCAGCATTACCCTTTCTGCATTCGGGCTGGGGGCACTGCTTACGGTACCGAAAGCTCACGAACTCCCGGAATGGTCGAAGGAGACGGTGCGCACGTCCTCCTATTCCGGGCTTTGGCTCAAAGGCTTCCTCATCAATACCATTAACCCCTTCACTTTTTTCTTTTGGATAGGCGTCGCCTCTACTGTGGTGGTTGATGGAGAAATGGAACTTATGGAGGCCCGTTATTTCTTCGGGGGCATACTGGGTACCATCATCATCACGGACCTGCTGAAAGTCCTGCTGGCTAAGCGCATACGACGGGTGCTCCGTCCAATCCATCTACTCTGGCTACGTCGCATCTCCGGTATTGCACTGATTGTCTTTGCGGCAGTATTACTGGGCAGAGTCCTCTGGATGATGTAAAAAAGGCTGTGCTTAGGAACAGCACAGCCAAAGAATTAAAGGGCTACAGTATAGGATATTCTTCGTTTTCGTTTTGCTCCTGCAAAAAATAACCAGGTAGGTGCCGGGCGGCACGAACCTGGCTTCAAAAAGCGACTTTAAATTGCAGGAAAGATTAGCATCTTATTAAGATGTCTTGACAGCAAGAAATCAACATTTACAATAGCAAATGTCTTCTTTTGGCCTTAACTGAAGATGAAGTGGAGGTTAAGGTTCCTTTAATTCACAACGCGCGGCATTAGTCCAGACCCAGCAGCAGCTTGAGGGTGGGCAGGACAACTTTGGCACGCTTTTGATCAAAAGCGGCTTTTGGCAATGCTCCCCCCTCCGCTTCAGGCTTAGGCGCACCGGTTTTGGAAAGGCTCAGCATTTTTTCCCGCTCCGGAGGGGAGAAATTGGCAAAAGAACGGCGCAGCAAAGGAAGGGTCTCCTCGAATACAATCTGCGGCAGTTCCGCAATCCATTCGTCCAGAATTTGCCAAAGCGCTGGAATGTGGATCAGTAACAGCCCACTCCCGTAGAGGAAGCCTTCGAGCCACAAAGCACTCTGTTCTGCTTCAGCAGCGGAGGAAAGGGCATAGCGCATTTGTGTCGCCGCCGCCTCGTCTGACAAGACTGATTTATCAAACAAAGTACGGGTACAGAGCCCCCGGAGCAGTGGGTGTGCCGGTACAGCATTCGTGATTTGCGCAAGCGACCGGTTCCACTCTTTGTGAAATGCCGGCTCATTCAGCAGGCTGATGGCGCGGTTGCTCTGCACCAGTTGGCGTAGCCAGTCTCTGGCCACTTCTTCCTCAATGTTCAGCACCGCTGCTGGTAGTCCAATGGCAATACGGGGTACCATATGCCGGATGAGAGCTTCCACCGCCTCCGTATCCGTCTGCCGGGTATCGCCGTAGCGCTGAATGTCGGCCAATACGGGCAAGGCCTGCATAAGGGCATACACATCCTGAGTGACCGCTGCAGCGTCTTCCAGTTGCCGCACCAGGGGATTGAAGGCAGCGGTGACCCCGGCTAACAGTGCCTCACGAGCCAAGGCAACCAATTCATCAAGTTTATGAGCTTCCTGTGCTTTTTTCAGGAGGTAGTTATTAGCCGCTGCTTCCACGGTATTGCCCCACATGCCCGCCTGTATAAGCCGGATAACATACTCGGGTTGCCAGTGCAGGTGCCAGTACTCACTGAAGCTGCCCAGCTTGCCGTCCGGCTGCTCCTGAACACGCCCCCAGGGTACGTCCAAAATCCGCAGCTGATGCAGCAGGTGGCTGGCATCCAGGTGGGTATCTTTGCGCAAATCAAGGGCTTTATCTTCAGGTGCACCTGACTTGTATAGCTTGGTCAGGCGGGCGGAGCGAATCCGGGCTTCCATGTCCTGCTGCAGGGGAATTTGCGGGATGCTGTCCGGCACTTCCCCCACCTGTTGCCCGATGATAAGTTCCTGTTCGATAAGCTCCAAAGGCTCCGGGCTCCCTTGCGCGAAGACCGCCAGGGCGGCTTCTTTCATGGCATCAATGCCTGCTACCGGTTGTCCGCGCATGCCTGCAAGGGTTTGGGAAAGCCGGGCAGCATCGACAGCCTGCGCGGCACTTGCATCAAAGCCCTCGCCTCTTAGCAAACCGGCTACCCGCGCCATCCAATACTGTACGGTCTCCTCCCGCTTGCTGAAGAGCAGCTCGTAGTAAGCCGGAGAAACCACACCGGCCATATACCCGCTTTGAAACGCCAGCCGCTGATACGACCAGGGAATCCATGTGGCAGTGGTTTTACGCTTTTTGCGCCCTTTGAGCAGCGTATTATCGTCTTTTTGCTTGAAGCGGTCGAGGTAGTGCAGCGCAGGGGTGTGCCAGGCACCGCAAACCACAGCGATATTCTTGAATCCGTCTTTGATGGCTTTGCGCAGCTGCTTGCGCATGTAGGCTTCCCGCAAACGGTTGAGGGGGCGCTCTGACCGCCCGAGTTCATCGCGCAGGGCCGTGTTCAGGCTAATTATGGTTGCGAAAATATCGATATCATGCTCGGGCTGTTCGAAGGTGGCTTCCCACCAGCGCTCGCTGTCCCGGTAGCCCGCCAGGCGGGCCATGTAGCCCATGGGGTCGCGTACTTCGGGCGCTTCCCGGACGGCATCTGGCAAAGACAGCGACAACTGCTCCTCCTCCTCTCCCAGCTGAAACTGCATGCTCATAGGCAGGTCCATAAACCGCACATCCAGCCCTTGTGCCAGACCAAACTGCGCCGCCTGCCATTCGGGTGAAAACTCCGCGAAGGGCAAGTAAGAGGCGTGCCGCAGGTCTTTGTCATCATAAATGAGAATCGCGACCGGTGGGTGCAGCCCGGGGTGCAACATGTACTCCAATGCAGAGCTGGCGTCTTCCGGCGCTTCAATCAACAGACAGTCGGGCTGCTGGGCTTCCAAAGCCTGTAAAAGGCTCCGGGTGGAGCCCGGCCCGTGATGCCGTATGCCGTAGATCTTGTACATGCGTCGTTCTATACTTTTCGCAAGCGCTCACCAGCGGCCTGTAGCGTCTCTTCGGTTTTCGCAAAACAGAGCCGGATGATCCGCTCGTCCCGCCCGCTTGTGTAAAAGGCAGAAACTGGGATAGCGGCTACTCCGTGCTCTGTGATCAGCTGATGCGCAAAGACCCGGTCCGGTTCATCACTGATCCCGGAATAATCGAAATTGCAGAAATAAGTACCCTGACAAGGGAGCGGTTTAAACCTCGAGCCCGCCATGACTTCGAGCAGCAGATCTCGCTTTTGCTGGTAAAATCCCGGTAGGCTTTCGTAGGTCGTAGCATCCTGCAGGTAGTCGGCCAGCGCATGCTGCGTAGGTCGGTGCACCGCAAAGGTATTGTACTGATGTACCTTACGGAATTCCACCATCAGCTCGGGCGGGGCAACGCAGTAGCCGATTTTCCAACCCGTATTATGGAAGGTTTTTCCAAAAGAATAGACTGCCAGGCTGCGGCTGCGCAAACCCGGAAAACGCAGTACGCTTTGGTGGCTGGCCTCATCATAAATCAGGTGCTCATACACTTCGTCGCTTAGCACCAGTATATCGGTGCCGGCGGTAAGTTGCTGCAGCGCGAGCAGATCAGTGGTTTGGAGCGTGGTGCCTGTGGGGTTATTTGGCGTGTTGATGATGATCATGCGGGTAGCCGGCGTCAGGAGCGCTTCCACATGGTCCCAATTGACTTTGTAGTGCGGGGCTTTGAGTTCGTATATGACTGGTATGCCCCCGTTGACTTCCACGGCAGGCCGGTAGCAATCATAAGCAGGCTCCAGCAGGAGGACCTCGTCGCCCGGGCGAACGAAGGCAGCAATGGCGCAGTAAATGGCCTGTGTTGCCCCGGCAGTAATGGTGATTTCTGAGCCGGGGTCAACGTTAACACCATACATCAGATTTATCTTTCCGGCAATTGCTTCCCGCAGTTCCGGCAGGCCCGGCATTGGCGCATACTGATTGTATCCCTTCTGCAGGTAATCGCAAACCAGATCAGTGAGCCGCTGCGGGGACTCAAAATTGGGAAATCCCTGAGAGAGATTAATCGCCCCATGCTCATTGGCCAGGGCTGACATAACAGAGAATATGGTGGTGCCGACATTCGGCAGCTTGGAATACACTTGCATAGTTCAGGTGGTAAGCTTTTTAGTCGTTTCTTCTGCGATGATCCGCAAGCCATCGAGTGTCAGGTGAGGATCGATGGCATCAAAATCTGTCTCCAGGGGGTGCAAAATAGCCGATAAGCCTCCGGTAGCCACCGCCATGTACTGCGCCCCTACTTCTGCCCGAATACTGGACAACATATGCCGCACCAGTCCCACATACCCCACCAGGATTCCACTTTGAATAGCCTGTACCGTATCTCTGCCAATAGCCGACTCCGGCATTTGCAGGGGCACCTCCGGCAACTGTGCAGTCTTCTGAAACAGGGCACCGATGGCTGTTTTCAGCCCCGGCGCGATGGAAACGCCCAGCAGCTGCCCTTTTCGATCCACTACTGTAAAAGTCAGCGCTGTACCAAAGTCCACGATAATGCAGTCCTGCCGGTGCAGGTAGTGTGCTGCTACCGCATTGGCAAACAAGTCGGTGCCCAGCTCCTCGGGCCGGTCAATTTTCAACTGCAGGTGCTGGTAGATTTCCGGGGCAACCAGGAGTGCCTCCTGACCGAACAGGTGCCTGCTCAGCTGCATAAAGGTGCGCTTCAGGGCCGGGACAACCGTACTCACCACAACCTGCTCAATAGCGCCCGCTTCTATCCCCTGCTCCATCAACCAGGAGGTGCAGCCCATCTGATAAAACATAGCAGACTGCCGGTCGGTCTTGGTCGGCAGGCGGTGAAAATGCGCCCAGTGCCCATCAGTGTACAAACCAAGCGTTACATTAGAGTTGCCTATATCTATGGCTAGGATCATTATTTGGCTTTTGCTATCTCCCTAAATGTAAAAAAATCCGGGGAGCCCTCTGGCTTTTTTTATATTTTAAGCGCAACCAAAACCAAAATCTGATGCTACAACCTGATTCTCAACTATTCAACCTCAAGCGAAAGGTACAACAGTACGAGGAAGTTCTCCAAAATACGCAGACCTACCGGGAGAATTGGAAAACGGAGACGTGCAAGCAAATTCAGGACACCTTACAGGATATGCTCGAAGCTACGGGCTTTGCTGCCCGCCTGGAACACCGTTCGGATGTGGAAAACCTGGAGGCGATCGTGCTCACACTTGGGCAGTCAAAGAGCGGTATGTACCAGCAGGTTAGCGATGATGTGCAGCGCCACCTCATCAAGCACAACGGCTCACTTGTATACCAGCAGCTGTTCAACGGCAAAATCATCGTTTTGATCAATTATCCGTTCATTGAGAATTACGGGCAGCCCCGCCCACCCAAGACCATTGCCATCTATCGGCCCGAGGAACTGAAAGAGCCTTACTTCCTGCGCCATATGGAAGAATTCCTGCAGGAAATCACCAATTGGGAAGACTACGACGATGATGAACCCAACAAGCGCATCGGTTTTCAGCTCAACTTCGGTGCCAATGGCGGAGAATCTCCGGAATAATTGATTGCTATTTTGACGAAGCTTGTCTGGAAGGGACCGGGCTCGAAGACCTTCGCTCCTGGCTGGCTGGATCAGGACCTGAACAGGTGCCCATGCTTGGAGCCCGGCTTAAGCCGGATGACGCCAGGAATAAATCTCTCAACCCGGCGCAAACGGAAAAGCACCTGTTTTCACCTCAACTGAAGTACAAACAGGCGCTTTTTATTCCCGCTAGTCACATTTTTCCAAAAAGGTAGCAAAGCCGGTGGAAAAACCACCACGGTAGGCCCGCCAGCAATCCTCGTTTTGGCTCGAAGAAATGTGGTAAAGGTTCCTCGTTTCCCACTCCCGCCAAGTCAATCCATCGATCCGCCTTACGATCATACGGACATCGAATGCGCCGTCTGGTACGTCCGGCAAGGTAGCGGAGCTTTCATCGTTAATTTGCAGCTCTGTGGTTTCGCCCGTATCATCTGCGGGCGGATAATCGTGATCGTAAGTCAGCTTAATTCGTAAGTTGTAGGTATCGAAATCATTGTAAAAGTCAATCCTTGGATGGTTGTAAGCGATCTTTCCACAACGCACATCTGTATAATCGGAGCTAAATCCCATTTTAACAATCCGGTTGTCACTTAACAAGTTGACCCGGTAGGCAATAGGCAGCCCCGGATTCTCCCGGGAGTAGACAGCGTTTTCAACAATGAGCGGGGTCAGGCTTCCAGGGCCACTAATATTCTCCAGGGCTTGGGCAGCGCTCTGGGCACTCCCTCCAATGGTGAGCACACTGATGGAGGAGTTGCTCAGGATTTCATCGTACCGGCTGGCTACATCAGCCGCCACGCTTACCCCACCGGCGGCGTAGTTCATCACAGCGTTCAGGTCAATGGACGTTTCCACATTAGTGGCTTCCATGCGGAACAGGATGATCCTGCCGTAGTCTACGGCACTCACGTAGGCCGGGTGGTTGTTGTCATCCGTGGAGGACTGCACCTGCTCCAAAGTGACATCAGGCCCCAAATAGTCCGTAGGCTCAAAGGGCGACTGGGCGGTGATCGTGTAAAAAATTTGCCGGTAAGCCAGGAGCGCCACCCGCCGGTCTGTGCTCGTACTAGTGCTGAGGTGTGAGGATACCGATCCTGTCACCCACTCTGCATTGATACCCAGTTCAATGCCCAACTGCCGTTGCTCAAAGGCTTCACTGGCCTCGTAATAGGAACGGGCTCCGTTGAAATAGCCCTGCTGGAAAGCCGTGTTGTTCCAGTGCTCCAATGCCTCATCGATAGCGGGGCTTACCGTTGCATTCGATGGATCAGCCACCGTAAAGGAACCTTTATCCCCTATCCCAGGCAGGTCGATGGTTAGCGTCACCGGGTTGCGCTCCAGGCCCAATGGCCGGGGTGTGCCCGATAATAAATCAGCATTGGCCAAGACCAGGGCGCCCGGATAGATATTTCCGCTACCCGGATTAAGGATCGCAATTTCTGAAAAATCTCTCTCCAGCTCGTAAGGCTGGCTCACACAACTACTGCGGTATCCACGATCCAGAGGACCGGATTCTGTGCTCGGTTCCCCCGGTGTTTTCTGCGCCAAATCTCCGGGCGTATTATTGATATTAAGCATGTCCACGGGGTTGTAGGTCAGGCTCCGGATGTAGGCATTGATATCTGTAGCCATGGGGTTTTCGGGAATAGAGGGTGTTTCTTCCTTGTCCTTATTGCAGGATTGGAAAAGGAAGAGGCTCAATAAGCATAGCAAGGCAGTAAATCGAATAGTCATCGCAGAATAGATTTTGGTATGGCTCAAAAGTAGACCCCGATGGTGCCTCCGTCCAAAATTAAGGCGTGGACAAATCGTGGACAGCTAGTAAATACTGCTGTTTTGCCCTATATTCACCGTATGAAATCCCGAAGGCTCTTTTTCATCCTACTACAGGCAGCAGTGTTACTGCTGCCGCAAAAATTATCAGCAGATCCTATCGATAGCCTGGCTCAGCTGGTACAACAGCCTGCCCATGACACCATCACGGGCATGCGCTATCTGGAATTAGCTAAAGCCTGGTTTTGGGAAAATCCCGTCAGAACAGATTCCCTGCTTCGGATTGCCGAAAGCTACCTCGGCCCTCAGCAGTACTACCGGGGGCTCAGCGATGTGCATAACTTTCGGGCCAACTATCACTACATGGGCGGCCGGCCGCTTGCCGCTTGTTCTTCTCTGGATACTGCCATGCAATTTGCTGCCCTTGATGGCGACAGCCTGCACATGATCGGCATCCGAAAGAATCTGACCATCCTGCGCTCAGAGGCAGGCGACATAGACGGGGCGCTGGAAGCCATTGAAGAAAGCATGCAATACCTGGTGGCGCATCACGACAGTTCCCTCCTGGCCCAACACTTCGTGCAAAGAGGACTGCTTTATCAGCAAAAGGGCTACCGCAGACTAGCGCTTCAGGATTTCCAAACCGCCCGGGAAGTCCATTTGGCGCTACAGGAAACAGCGCGGGTTGCAGAGGCCGAGCAGCATATCGGCAAAACCCTCTTCGACGAGTCCAATTACAAGGAAGCGCTCCCCTACTTTTTGGCATCGGCTAAGCACTACCAACTGGCCGGTCAACAACAGTACTACGCAGAAGTGCTGACTCTGCTGGGTTCCAACTACCACCGGCTGCAGAAATATGCTCTTTCTGATTCTACCTTTAACGCTTCGATCGCGCTTAGCCATCAATTGCAGCAGCCCTACAATATCGCTCATGCCCAATTACTGCGGGCAGAGAGCTGGCTGGAACGCGGGCACCAACTTAGACAAGCAGCGTTAGACGCCTCCACCGCCCAACCTGTTTTTGAAGAAGTCCTGCCCGTAATGGCCGGCAGTTGCCAGATGCTCCTTGCCCGGATTGACTCCGCACAGCAACAATGGCTTCCGGCGCTGGACAGGGTGGACAATAGCATTTCAATATTTGAAGACCATAAAGGAGCAAGCTACCTGCGGGGCGCCCTAAGGTTGAAAGCAGCCCTTTTATCCAAACTCGGCCGCCCAGCCCAGGCTCTATCGGTCTACGAACAGGCGCAAGCATTAAGCGACAGCCTGTTTTCCATTCAGCAGGCCCAGGCTATTGCCGAGCTGCATTTGGAGTATGATACGGAACTCAAAGAGCGGGAAATTGTGCTCAAGGCAGCTCAAATCAAACGGCTGGCTAGTGAAAAAGAAAATGCCCTGCTCAGAAACCGGTTGCTGGGCCTGGGTCTGCTGGCAACACTGCTGCTGCTGGGGGGTGGCTATTACACTTATCGGTTGCGGCAAAGGACACTAAAGGCTGAAGTACGGCACCGGGAGCGGGAATTAGCCGCGCAGCGCCTGCACCTTCTGCAGAAAAATAATCTTCTACAGCAGGTAGAAGATCAGCTGAGCAATCAGACTGCCGCTTCCGGGGACCAGGGGCACCAAAAATTGCTCAATAGCCTCCGGACTCAGGACACACTGGATAAGGACTGGGATACGTTCACTTCCTACTTTAAGGCCGTGCACGCCGATTTCTCTGAACAACTCGAGCAAAAATTCCCCTCACTGAGTATAACTGAAAAACGCCTCGCTTACCTGTTCCGGCTGGGTACAACCATCTCAGAGGCGGCTGCGCTTTTAAATATCCAACCGGAGAGTGTACGAAAAGGCAAATACCGCTTAAAAAAGAAACTCGCCACTGCAACCGGAACGGATAACCAAAACCTGGAAGATATGCTACGCCAAATCGGGTAGGCCTGCATTCACGCGTACAAGACGATCAGCAAACCGGCATGTTGCTGCTGATAAACGGCGTAGGTCTACAGCAGCTATCGGATAGATGACATTGCTAAAGTTTTTGCGGAAGGGCGCACTGTGGTTCTATTCGCTTTCTGCTATATTTGAGGCAGTATTTTTGCGCCCGGGCCTTCATGCTGCCTAAATCTGCCGGGCAACTTTCCAAAACTTTCAGCTATGCTCCAGTGGCGATACCTCCTTGTTTTTCTATTCTTTTCCGGTCTTATGGCCTTTACCCTCGTTCCGCCTGGCCCTACGCCTCCGGGCGCTATTGGCCCGTTTTTGAATGGGGTGTTGCCATCGAAGACACCCGGCGCTAATGGTGCCTGGAGCCTGGAAGACGTCTCGGAGGGGCTCAGCATTCCATCTCCGCTACGGATTATCCCCTTTCCGGGCACCGAAGACGTACTGGTGCTTAGCAAAATTGGTGAAGTTTGGCGCATCAACCTGGCTCAACAGACCCAGCAGCTGGTACTCGACATCAAAGACCGGGCCTTCAAAGAGGGCGAAGCAGGCACTACGGGCATCGCGCTCCACCCGGAATTTGGCAACCCCAATGCTCCGGACAAGCAGCTGATTTTCGTATTCTACCGCTACAAACCACAGCCCGACAGCTGGGACGAGAAAGGCTTCAACCGACTCTCTAAATTCCGGTGGGATGCTGGCAGCGGCACTTTTGATACCAGTACGGAACAAATCCTGTTTCAGCAGTACGACCGCAGCACATGGCACAACGGTGGCGGTATGTTCTTCCACCCGGATGATGGCTTTCTCTACCTCGGCCTGGGAGATGAAGGGCATTTTCACTTTAAGGAAATTTCCAATCAGCGCCTCGACCGGGCCCTCTTTGGAGGGTTGATCCGCATTGATGTGGACAACGACCCGGCGCGCAGCCACCCCATCCGACGGCAGCCGCAGCCCTCAGAGTGGGGACCTCAGGACCCAACCTGGGGAGACACCTACTCCCAAGGCTACTCTATCCCCAATGACAACCCCTGGCAGAGCCCCGACAGTAGCCTGATGGAAGAATTCTACGCCATTGGCATTCGAAGCCCCTATGGCGTAAGCTATGACCCGGTGGAGGACCGCATCTGGCTGGCTGATGTGGGCGAGGTACTACGGGAAGAAATCTCTATTATCGGTAAAGGGCAAAACCTGCAGTGGCCTTTTTTGGAGGGCACGGTCCCCTCTGAGGAATACGCCCGCCCGGACGAGGTGATTGGAGAAGAACAGCCCCCGCTGCACGAATACAGCAGGGACTTCGGCAACTGCATCATTGGCGGGCAGGTGTACCGGGGCAATCTCTTCCCAAATCTTTGGGGCAAATATCTTTTTGCTGACTACGGCAAGCGTAAACTCATGTCGCTGGACTACGATTTTGATAATCAACAGGGGGAACGGGATATCCTGATTGCAGATATACGCAACCTTGGGCTGGACCTTTCCAGCAGTGCGGGCATTACAGGGATTTTTTCCCAACCCAATGGGGATGTATTACTGACTATACAAAGTGCTAATGACTTTTTTGCACCCGGCAAAATCCTTCGCCTGACCGCACAGGAAACTATTGCCGACCCACCCGAACGTCTGTCGGACCTGGGGGTATTTACCGACCTCTCCACGCTAAAGACGGTACCGGGTATTCTGCCTTATCAGGTCAACTCCCCGCTTTGGTCTGACGGAGCAGCCAAGCGCCGGTGGATGGCCATCCCTAATGACGGGGCTTTTGACAGCCCGTCGGAAAAAATCCAGTTCAGCAGCCGGGAAGACTGGCAGTTTCCGGAAGGCACAGTCTTTATCAAACATTTTGAGCTGCCTAAAGCACGCCCCAACGGGCAGGCAGCCCCGCTGGAAACCCGCTTTTTCGTGCTGGGTACGGATGGCAAAAGCTACGGCCTAACCTATAAATGGAATGATGAGGGGACGGATGCCTTCCTGCTTAAGGCCGATGCTTCAAAAACCTTTACGCTTTACGAGGGGGGCATGCCCGTAGCTGAACAAACCTGGGACTACCCAAGCCGGGATCAGTGCCTGAGCTGCCATACTGCCAATGCTAACTTCGTACTTGGCGTAAAAACCCATCAGCTCAACGGTGACCTTACCTATCCGGCTTCCGGCGAAACCCTTAACCAGCTCGCCTACCTGAGCGATGTGGGGATGCTCAACCACTCCATCGTCAATCCTGACAGCTATCCCCGGGCTTATGCCATTGACGATACAGAGGCTGACCTGGAGCTGCGCGTCCGCTCCTATCTGGATGCCAACTGTGCCTCCTGCCATCGGTTAGGCGGGGTTCAGGATCTGAAAATGGACCTCCGGTTCCAGCTGCCCCTGCATTTACAAAACCTCATTAATGAACCCACCAGCAGCTCCAACTCGGACCCCAACCGAATGATTGTCAGGCCCGGTGACCACGCCAACTCTGAAATATGGGTACGGGACGCAAGCTTGTCCAGCAATCAAATGCCCCCCCTGGCCCGTTCCATCATTGATGAACCCTACATTGCGTACCTCGCTGAGTGGATTGACGGCCTGCCGGAAGACGCCGGCAAGGTGCACGAGCTTATCGTTTACCCCAATCCGAGCAACGGCTGGGTCGGGCTACGCCTCGATGATGACTGGGAAGGGCCCTTTGAGCTGGAGGTCTACAACTTCAATGGGCAACTGGTAAAATCGGATGTTTTTTCCGGGCACTCTTACTTTATTGACCTGAGCATGGCTCAGCCTGGTGCTTACGTCCTGAAGCTGGGAAATGGGAAAAGTCAGGAGGTCCGCAAATTTATGATTCAATAGGAAGTGATTTTTATCACAAAAAGTCTGTGAAGAATGCTGGTTTTTTGTGCTAAACAAATAGCATAAAAACATGCGGTTCTTTACCCTGGTGTTCCTCCTTAGCAGCGTTTTGACTTCCACTATTGCACAATCTGACTTTTCGGTTGCTGTACATCCTTTCACCATAGACGGCTTCGATGGGGTGCAATCCTTTGTGTCCGCTACGCACGATGGGCATATTTTGATCATTGGCGGGCGCAAGGATGGTTTGCACCGGCGGCAGCCCTTTGCCTCCTTCCTGGCCTCAGATAACAACACGACGATACACCTTCTCCACCCGGAGACCGGTGGGCACTGGTCCACCGATGTCGAAGTATTACCCGAACCCCTACAGGAGCAATTGCAGTCTACCAATATGCAATTCCATCAGGTGGACGATCATTTGATCATCACCGGGGGCTATGGCTTTAGCCCAAGCATGAACGACCACATCACCTATGCTATGCTCACGGTAGTGGACGTACCAGCCCTGGTCAGCGCCCTGCTGAATGATGGGGATATTGCTCCGGCTTTCCAGTATGTGCCCGATTTCCGCATGGCGGTCACCGGTGGCTACCTGCAACACCTACAGGATACTTTCTACCTCGTCGGGGGGCACCGCTTCACCGGGCGTTACAACCCGCACAATGGCCCTTCCTTTGTACAGGAGTACAGCAATTCCATCCGCCGGTTTATCATTGAGAATATCAATTCCGACCCCTCAATTGGGTGGTATGAAGCCTGGACGGATGAGATGAACCTGCACCGGCGCGACTACAACCTCGTCAAGCAAGTGTTCCCAGACGAGCAACTGGGTATGACCGCCTTTTCCGGTGTCTTCCAGCATGCAGTTGACCTGCCTTTTCTGAACGCTGTAGACATTACAAGCGCAGGCTATACCGTCAATAACGATTTTGAGCAGCACCTCAACCACTACCACTGCGGCACGGCACCGATTTACGATACCACTACCGGCGACATGCACACCCTTTTCTTCGGCGGCATGAGCCAGTTTTACCTCGATGCGGAAGGCGAACTGCAGGAAGATCAGGAAGTACCCTTCGTGCCGACTATTGGCAGGGTGACGCGGCATACAGACGGTAGCATGACTGAACAGCGCGTAGGCGAGCTGCCCGCACTACTGGGCGCAGGGTCAGAATTCATCCCTGTGGACAACACGCTGGACTTGCAACCGGACATCCAAATGCTTAACCTCCCCGCAGCCGGCGACAGCCTCTTCATCGGCTACCTGGTGGGTGGTATTGAAAGCACACAACCAAATATTTTCTTCATCAATGACGGTACCCAAAGCGTGGCCACGAACAGCCTGTTCCGGGTCTACCTCAAGCCCGAAGGACTCAGCAACAATCAGGAGGTACCCGCTCAGCCCAAACTACAGACGCTACTGCTTTCCCCTAATCCGGCAGCCGACCAGTTGCAACTTTCATTTGAACTGGCGCAAGCTTCTACCGTTCTCGCTACCCTTGTGGATTATCAGGGCAAAATCATCCGGCAGACTGATTTGGGTTATCTGGGCGGGGGCGCCCAAACGGCTACCCTCGGCATTGAAGACTTGCCAGCAGGTGCTTACCTGCTTAATCTTTCGGCCGGGCAGTCGCAGGTGGTGGAGCGGTTCCTTAAAAAATAGTTGCTATCGAAAATACGAATCCAGCTTAAATGGCTACTGCTGGGAGGTGACGCTCAGCCCGCTCTCGGTGGACGGAAATGGTAGCGGATTTTCTTGAAACGGAAGTCTAATAAGGCTTGAATATAGTTCCTTGTTACAATCTCAACGATAAAGGACAAGCTTTTAATAGGCTATAAAAAGAACAATTAGGATCGTGTCGTTAGGACTTTAGAATGTATCTGACAAGAGTAGTCTTTTACTGACTATTATGTCAAGTCACATACTGTTTATGTCCTTACAGGATTTTGCTTTCCCAATCTACTAAGCTTCGATCAAGACTAATCATTTTTTTTTCAGCGTTCGGACCACTAATGATATAGTGCTGAGCTAATTCATCTCCAATTAGCTTTTTTAATATTTGCTTTATTCTGGATATCTTTTCACTAAGTGAATTTGAAAGTGGGTTGGTTAGATTGTCTATCCGGTCTCGTATTATAGTAGGGTCATCAGTATTACTGAGTTTACGATAAACATAAGCTATTTCTTTTTTCCTTTCACAGAATTCATGAACTGTCAGTCCTTCAGGATACTTGAGATAAATGAGAAAAACAACTTTTTCTAATGGTGAAAAGGGTATTTTTAAGTTATTTAGATCAGTGAGTAATATGTTGTTAACCCTATCGTCAGTAACTTTTAATCGGCTTGGTTTTTTATCAGGCTCAATCTTTGTCTTTGACAAAAAATTAGGTCTTATATCCTCAAGTATTTCTGAGATCTGATTGAAAAGGTCATTAGATACATTTGTTTTCTTTACAATCTCTATACACTCGCTACAGAAATCAGCCGTACGGAATTTAAAAATTATCTCTAATTTGTTTTTGCATAAATCCTGAACGCAGCCTCTAGTTGGGTGGTGGAAGTATTCTTTAGCGAACTGATAATGCCCGAACATCTGCTTTCTAATAGGTATCAGTGCAATTTGAAATGCAATAGGGTAAAATTGTTCGCAGTCTACAAACAAGTCCCAATCATCTGAGTGAACAAAAAAGTCGTTGTGGGGAAATTCTGAAAAACCAATAAACCAGTTTGGAAAGTTAGGTCTAGATGTCAGAAGAATTACTAAGTCGTCATTGTCAACAAAGTATGCGTCTCTATATTTTCTACATTTCTCTAAATGCTCATCCCAAGTCGCTGGCACGTAATGAGAAATAGATTCATTTGCGAAAGGTTCAGCTGATATAAAACTAATTGGGCCATTGTATTTCTCTAATAGTTTAACTACTCGCCAATATCGATCAGGTACCAACTCTTGAGACTTTATTAGATGAACCTTCATATTCTCAGAGGTTATTTACTTTGCACGACTTCTGTAAACAACAGTAAACCAAAGCATTAGATGATCTCTTCACAAGCTTGTGAATTCAAACAAGGTTGCGGCAATTACTTTCTGAGCAGATTGATTCTACAACTTTGCTTCGACTTCTAAGTCAATGTGATTTTTCATTCAAAAATAAAAATACTTATGAAAACAGAAATGAGAAAACCATTTAAGAGTAACGGTAAATACGCTTACCAGTCACCACGGCCCAAAGAACAAGTCGCGGGCTTGCTCAAAGAAATGGGGCTAAGTACGTTATTCTTACTGACTAACCTCAAAAAGCTGCAATTTACTGCTCTTTGCTTTATGGCGCTTGCTGCCTCGACACTTGTGAGCTGCAATGATGTTTTGGACAGCGAAGGCGGTGACGAAGTTCTTCTGCCTGGTACAACCGAAGTTTCTATCGAGGATTACCAAGATATTGAAGAAACAGTTCTAGCTTTTGAAAAAGTTGCTGAGGTAGTAAAAGGTATTCAACAATCGCAGTTTCCAGAAAACTGGGGAGGGTATTCCGCAATTGATTCAATCATGGCTCCTCCAGAACTACCATTGGTAACTTCTTTTAGTCAAGCTAGTCCTTCATCTGTTGCTGTTCCTGATATTCTACTTGCTAGTGTTATCGAGTACGTACAGTCTTTTGAACCCATAGTTAATGCATTAGAAGATGCAATTGATAACAGAGAAATAGGTGGCTTGCTGTCCGCGATTGCTGTGTTTGAAATTGAACTTGGCATTGATTTTACTGATATTGAAAACGGTGAAACTATTCAGTTTCGGGGACGATCTACTTATTGCTGTTGCTGTCTTGACCAAGATGTTCCCGCTGGCTTTGGTTTCGTTAATTGTGGTCAATTCCGAGCTAGAAAAATATGGGCTAAAATTCGGTGTAAGTTTATATACAAGATTCAAGATAAGATTTTGAATATAAGTTGTGGAGGTAGAGACCTTTTTAAGAAAGGAAACTTATCTTTATGCGAGAGCAAATATACTGATCCCATCGGCTCAAGTACGAGTCCCCTAACATCATCAGGTATTACTAGTGGTCTATATAATGGTTCAAGTCAAGGACTTTATTATGTTCGATTTGTAGAAAACAAAGTATTCTGGTTTGGCGAGTCAGGCGATGGGGGCTGGGCTAACGTTATGAAAGGTGTTGTAGATAATGAAGATCCAACCGGTTTTTATATTACAGCAGATTTTTACGACCTTCCTAAGGGAGAAGCCACTGATCTAGGTCCTCTTGTTTTAAAAATCAGCAAAGACGGTAATCTAATCACCAAAGTTTCAGGCTCAGGTATTAATGCTTCGTATACGCGGACGTCAATGCCTGCCGTCCTTCCTAATGCTCAGCCAGCAGGTTTTTCACAAACTGGGAACATTAATGATTTAGATGGTATCTGGAATGGAAATGATGGAGCCAAGTATTACATCCGTGAAATAGATGGTAAGGTAGCTTGGTTTGGCGAAGAAAATTTCAATTCCGGTCAGCCGGGATTCGCAAACGTAGCTGTAGGTGTCCGTCAAGGCAATTATGTCCTCTTGGAATGGGCAGATGTTCCCAAGGGAAGCTCAACTGGACATGGAAAGTTGATTCTCAAAATAGATTCAGCCGATAGGATGTCTAAAATTAGTGGTCTTGGCTTTGGTGGGACGAGTTTTGTTCGCCAATAGTCTTCGCATTGATTTTTTGATGCTGTAAACCATTGCATTAATTGCATTTAAGTACAGGACGAAAAGCTAATTCTAGCTTCTAGTCCTGTACCGCTGGAACTATTCTTACAACTACTCTACATTTGCTTGGCTACTCCTAGAAGAAAAAGTTGAAAGAGAAATCAATTTCCTTGAGAGTGCTAGCTTTTATTAAATCCGCACTTATTTGAACCCATTCATTTCTAAAAAGACAAACACATGAAGAACTTAATTTTGTATTTATTCGCTATTGTTTTGCTTCTTCCATCTTGTGATCTTGAGCTTGGCGATGTCTCTACTATGGCGTCTTCCACTGCAAACCGCTGTATTAATGACATGAGGTCACAATTTAGTGGGGAAGGCGGGTTGAACATTGGGAGTAAAGACTATTCTTACAAGTTTCAATTTCCTCGAATCGGCCTGAGCAGCCATGTACAAGGTGTGGCTCGCCTTAGAGATTGGAACGGGAAAGGTCGTATGGCAATCTCTGACAATGGTTCAAATGCTGGTTTCAGAATTGCTTTCCAGGATATTGTTAACTCTGATGAAGGTATTTTTTCAGAAGATCAGAAGTTGAAGAATGCGGTGTCTTTTAAAATACGCAATGAACCACAATACGGTGACCATGATCATCCAGGAGGTATGCAAGCTCAAGGGGACGTTATTGCTATTGCGATGGAAGGGGGTGCCGCTGAACACGGAGCGGTATATTTCCTGAAAGCAGAGGGGAACTCCGTTTCTTACCTCAGTACATTATGGTTAGATGGATCACAGGGAGAACCATACCAAGCTGATCAAAATGCGGCCGCCACTGTTGGTTTCGTCAAACTAGAAGAGGGGAATTACTTGCTAGCTGTATGCGGTAGGAATCATGGTAAGCAAGGCATCTGGTTCTACGAAACAGAAGACACAGAGATTACTTCTTCCACCCAATGGTATTATATTGACTTCTATGAGCCAGAATGTACCGGTTATGGGAATGATAGCGACAAGTGCTTCGTAGGAAGTGGTGGTGGACTGAATTTAGTAACGGACTGTGAGGGGGCAATTTACCTAATTGCGATGCATGGAACATCTGGCACTGGAGGTAAAGAGTATGAGTATCTGCAGGTATTTTGGGTGCTAAAGGCTTCTTCATCGGACGCTGTAGAGCTATTCAAGTTCACGCAGCAACGTGATGGCTTAGGGTTGTTCGCAACCAATAGCAAATCATTCCGATGGGCAGGAGGAGTCTATGTTACGCGAGACGGTAGATTAGCTATATTTAATACGGAGCGCCGTAGAAATGTAGGCGATAATGACTTTGTGGACGGCGATATTTACATACAAAAGTAGATATAAAACCACAGCCATCAAGGGCGCCTTACTAAGTAATATCTAATCTTTGGGACAAACAGCTGAATCTAGTTGTTTGTCCCTTACTTTGATCCCTACTCGATTCTGTTTTGCTTTGACGCCTTACAAGTAGATATGTTTTCACACCTTACTAAACTAACAGATAATCAGATCAAACCTAAGCTATGAAATTACAGCTGGTCTTCATATCCTATCCCACCCATCCTCAAAATCCAACCGCTTGAGGTAATTATAGTCGATATAATTCCTGCCGCTTGCCACAGTTTTGAGGTGTGCTTTGACCTCTTCATAATTCAGTACGAAAAACTCTGGGAGCGATAAGGTGTCGGCATTGAGGTTTACGAAAACATAGATAATGTCTTCCCTCAACGAGGTGCTTTTGAGGCTCCAGCAGATGGACTTCGTCCGCTGAATGCCTTTTACCTGAATAGGAACGACATTAGACTCTTTTTCGACCAGTAAGTCTATTGATTTTGTGTTTCCTAAGGTCAAGGTCACATTATAGCCTCTCCGGCTCAGTTCAGCCGCGACAAAAAACTCCGATGCTATTCCGGTGTGTGATTTGGAAAGTTTCATTTGAATGAAATGTATTACTATTTTAATCTCCCCCCCCAACCGCTCAAAAACCCGATCCAACAACATCTCCTTCACAATGCCCGCCATGCGGTCATCATCCATCAGCTTGGTGAAAAGCTCCTGGTTTTGCTCCATGCGCTTACCTGCTGAACCTTTCGGCTGGGCAGTCGCAGGTGGTGGAGCGGTTTTTGAAAAAGTAGGCAACGAGAACCACTATACAGCTGGGAAAGCTACTATCGTATCAAAACAACATGCCCCGACTTCTGATACACCTCCAAACTCAGCTGATCGGTGTATTGCAATACATAAACGTAATGCCCAGCGTTAGCAGGTCGTTCTTCAGAGGTGCCGTCCCATTGCGCTTCGGCGCCTTCACCCTCGTACAGCAGCCCACCCCATCGGTCGTAAATTTGCAGCCGGATGGGTTCTATCTCCGGACCGTAAGCTTTAAATAAATCATTGCGGCCGTCGTTATTGGGCGAAAAGGCAGAGGGAACGAATATATCCGACCGGCAATCCCCCGCTTCTACTTGTATGAACACCGTATCGGAGCAAGCGGCATTGGAGACAATGAGCGGGAAAGTGCCCGTAGTACCAGGCTGAAAGCGGTCACTATTGCTGCCGTCCGGCCACAGCCATTGCAGCTCGTCTTCTGATAGCGCCTCCGCCCGGAGCAATAAAGGACGGCCAGGGCAAAAAGCCGTATCAGGAGAATACCAAAATTGTGGGGCTGGCAGCACTACAGCTTGCAAGCTGTCCATTGCGCTGCAGCCCTGTGCATCGGTTACGGTAAGCTGGTAGGTGCCCGCTTGGTTGATAGTAAGGGCCGCCAAGGTATCACCGGTGCTCCAGCGGAAGCCAAGGTCCGTGTCAGAAAGCTCTATGGTTAATGCTTCGCCTTCGCATAAACTAGCCGAAGAAGGCAGGCCTATTGATGGTTTTTCTAAAATGGACAATCGGGTGGTATCTGCATTGTCGCATGAAGTCGCTTTTGAAACCGCAGACAGCCAATACATTCCCGCCGCACTGGCCCAAATCGCTTGCGTGCTGTCCCCGTTTTGCCATTCCAGCGTATAGAGAGATGTGGCTAGCCCACTGTCGAGCAGCAGGCTGTCGCCGGCGCAGGCCGAAGTGTCGGCGGGCAGCGCAAAGGTGGGGCCATCCAGGACGTGGATGGCTTGGGTAGCGCTATCTTGGCAGCCCAGCAGGCTCACCTCGTGCCGGATAGTGTAGGACCCTGCTTCTTCAGCCAAGAAAGTAAGGCTGTCCGCTGCAAGGTTGTCCGCGACTGTTGGCGTTACGTCCCACTCGGAGGAAATCGGCAGTACAGAGGATTCCTTGAATGGTACAGCGGTGACCGCATCCTCCTGACACACAGTATCGGGCACGGCGAAATCTGCCGTGAAATTGAAATCCGGGCAATAGGGCACCGACTCCAAAGTAGCGGGCCGGGAAGTAATAGTGATGGGAATTTGTTCCGGCAATGGTATAGCGGTGATCTCAATAGGCTCAAATTCAGGCAGTGGGCTGGGAGGGAAGGTCTCTAAGTCACAGCGGGAGAAGCCGTTGCAATCGGCAACCTGCCCTTGTGCGTCCATTTTGATCATTTGATGGATATTAATGTTACCATCGTACCCAAACCACAACAACCCACCATCGATTAATTGGACGGGCTCGTACGAAAGAGGATGGGTGATGAAGTCCCACAGTACACTGTTCCATATTAAAGTGCCGTCTTCCTTGCTAAGTGTAGCTAGAGTAACCATATCTAAGGTGTCTTCCCGCCTGACGAGCAAAGCATTTTCCGTAGGTATAAGGCTTGGAACGTTGTGCATATTCATTGCCCATACCAAGTTATAATCGTAATCAAAATGAGCAATTGTAACGGTGTATATTGATCCGGTAACAGCAAAATCATTGAAGCTGTAATACCACCCATTTTCATCTGATGCGATATCGTTTATGACCCATTTCTCATCAGGATGAAAGCTGCAACTAGCCGTTTCCCAATCATTGACATCTACAGAAAAAAGTATCGTCCCATCTGTGATGGTGTCTTGATCTCCAGCTTTTCTCCCGAAACAAGCTAGTTGAACCTGATCATTTTGTCCTAGGCTAATACTGGATTGATAAAGGCGGTCAAAGTTACCAACTTTCCAGGTTCCACTGTTGGTGACCACCCCATCCTCGTTCCATGTGGCAAGGCAAATTACAACGCTACTGTGGCCAACCAAGAATTTAATACCAGTTAGGAGATACTGGTCACCAAAGCGGAATAAGCGGTTGTTTTTAGAGAGAATACCACCGTTAAATATGGACGGACGAACCGGTAACTCAAATGAAAACTGAATCGTACCTTCAGCATCAAGCTTTACTATATGTGTTTGCCGATCTAGAATCTCTCTTTCCATTTCGAGATGTACCATAGCTCCGCCTGATTGGGTTTCAATTACATTGACGTCTAATGCAAACCAATATTCTTCTTGTAGATACAACTCCGTTGCCCAAGTCAGTTCGCCATCAGCTGTGAACTTGCAGATGAGCACCGCAGCATCTAAATTATAATCCCCCCCAGCGTAAAAATACCCCCCATCCGATGTCGGGAACAAGTCTTGGTGCCAACGAACGGCATTGGCACTTGTGTCGGGAAATAGAAGTTGTTTGGAAAATGACTGCGACCAAAGGGGGGTGCAGAACAGGGCGAATAAACTGAACAGGTAGAGGCTTTTCATAGCGCAGTGGGGTTGATGAGAGATTTTGATACGTTAATATACCCATTTCCCGCTTTTTTAAATAGACATTATTGAAGATTTGCTTGAAGGATGACAAGGTTTTGGAAACATATGGGGCATAAGGTACAGAAACAGAATCATACATGAATACTTCGGGATTGACATAGGGATTCTCTGGGCAATCATTCAAAACAACCTTGACCATTTGGAAAAACAGGTGGCCAACATTGACATAAGCTAACCTTCAACTCTGCTAGAACGCGTAAATATGCGACCGATGCCTGTTCTCCCCTAATTGCTCAACCCCATCAAACATTTCTCCCCTAAAAGCTGTATATTCGTCAACAGATTATGCTTCAACCGCAACGCACATACCGCCCCATCGCCCTGCTCATGGCGATCCTGCTCCTCACCTCCTCGGTGAGCTTCGCGGTAGATATGCATTTCTGCAAAGGCGAGCTGAAGTCCATCAGTTTCTGGGGCAAAGCGCCGAGCTGCCACGAACGGGCGGCCGCCAAAATCACCTGCCCCCACCACCGGAAATTGATGGCAGAAAAGGGCGAAGCGGCACTGGAAAAATCCAATTGTTGCGATAACCACACCGTGCAGGTAGAAGCCGACCACGAGCGGCAGACCCAAACCGCCGCGGAATTAGAGCTGAATCCAAGCTTGCAATACTTACTGATGGCGTACACGGCAAGCCTGCTGCCCGCTGAGGATATAGCGCGCACGCCTGCTCCCTACCTGAACTATAAACCGCCCCTCATACCCAGGGATATCCCTGTCCTGACCCAATCCTTCCTGTTATAAAAAATGGCTTTCCCGGCTGCTGAGCAGGCCTCAGCAGCATGTGAGTTCGTGCACCGTTTCGGGCTTCACCCGCTTTTTGCGTAAGCGCTAACGGTATAAACTCGCTATTTTGCAAAGGCTATATGCCTATTGTGTACCGGAAAGTAACCTTCCATGCTGAACCGTTTTATCCAGTTCTTTCTCGACAACAAACTCGTGGCTTATCTGCTGCTGCTCGGCTTTATCGGCTGGGGGCTGGCCACGGCACCCTTTGACTTTGGAATCAGACAGCTGCCACGCGACCCGGTAGCCGTAGACGCCATACCCGATATTGGCGAGAACCAACAGATCGTCTTTACCAAATGGCCCGGCCGCTCCCCGGAGGATGTGGAGGATCAGATCACCTACCCGCTGACTACCGCCCTGCTCGGCATACCCGGTGTGAAGAGCATCCGCAGCAATTCCATGTTTGGCTTTTCCAGTATCTACGTCATCTTTGAAGAGGGCATTGAATTCTACTGGAGCCGCAGCCGCATACTCGAAAAGCTCAATGCCCTGCCTGCCAATACACTGCCGGAAGGTGTGCAGCCTACCCTCGGCCCGGATGCCACCGCGCTGGGCCAAATCTACTGGTACACCCTGGAAGGAAGAGATTCCTCCGGCAACGCCACCGGCGGCTGGGACCTGCACGAGCTGCGCAGCATTCAGGACTTTTATGTGCGTTACGGGCTGTCCACAGCCCAAGGGGTATCGGAGGTCGCCTCGGTGGGCGGTTTTGTCAAGGAATACCAGGTGGATGTCAATCCGGATAAGCTAAAGTCCTACGGCGTGACCTTGCAGCAGGTGATGAACGCTATCCGCGGCAGCAATATCGACGTGGGCGCACAGACCATGGAAATCAACCGGGCGGAGTACTTTGTGCGTGGCCTGGGCTACGTGGAGCAAATCGAAGACATTGAGCAAAGCGTGGTCACGGTCAATGACAACGTGCCCATCCGTATAGGCGATGTAGCACGGGTGAGCCTGGGGCCGGCTACCCGGCGCGGGGTGCTCGACAAATCGGGTGCCGAAGCGGTGGGCGGTGTGGTGACTGCCCGATATGGCTCCAACCCTATGCAGGTCATTGATAACGTAAAGGCAAAAATCGCGGAGCTGGAACCCGGCCTGCCCAGCAAAACGCTGGCGGATGGCACGGTATCACAGGTGAAAATCATCCCGTTTTACGACCGTACGGAGCTGATCAATGAGACCATCGGCACCCTGGAGGAAGCGCTGAAGCTGGAAGTGCTCATCACCATCGTGGTGATCATCCTCATGCTGCTCAACCTGCGGTCTTCCCTACTCGTATCCGCCTCCCTGCCCGTAGCAGTGCTGATGTGCTTTATCGCCATGCGCTACTTTGGCGTGGACGCGAATATTGTGGCGCTTTCCGGCATCGCCATCGCCATCGGCACTATGGTGGATATGGGTATTGTCCTGGTGGAGAGCATGGTCAACCGCATGGAGGAAGCCCCGCCGGGCGAAAGCCTGATGACGACCATCTACGAAGCCACTACTGAAGTCGCTTCGGCGGTCCTGACAGCGGTCGCTACCACGGTAGTCAGCTTTTTGCCCGTTTTCACCATGGAAGCAGCGGAGGGCAAGTTGTTTCGCCCCCTGGCATACACCAAGACCTTTGCGCTGATTGCCGCCATCATCGTCGCCATTACCATACTGCCGGCGGTGGCGCACAGCATCTTTTCCATGCGGTCGCGCTCCCAGGCTACCGCATACGTGGCGAATGGGCTGGCTGTGCTGGCGGGTGTGCTGCTCGCGGTGTGGGCCGATCCGTTCTACGGCGGCGCGCTCATCCTAATCGGGCTGGCGGGCTGGATCAACTACCGGATGAAGCAAAAAGGGACCGCCCGCTCCGCCAAATGGGTGTCTTGGGCAACGAATATACTCTACGCCCTCGTCGTCACCTGGCTACTGGCCAGCGTTTGGATGCCGCTGGGCGTGGTGAAAAGCACTTTTACCAACTTCCTGTTTGTCGCGCTGCTGGCGGGCCTGCTGATCGGATTTTTCCATGTGGTCATCTACTACTACGAGCCCATACTTCGGTTTTTGCTGCGGTTCAAGCTGCTCTTCCTGTTGGTGGTGGGCGCGCTCGTGTTCCTCGGCTTTCGGGTGTACCAAAACACCGGAGAGGAATTTATGCCGGCGCTGGACGAGGGCGCTTTTTTGCTAATGCCGACCTCTATGCCGCACTCGGGTATGCAGGAAAACATCAAAAACCTGCGCCTGCTCGATATGGCGGTCACGGCCATCCCGGAGGTAAAGTCCGTAGTCGGCAAAGCCGGGCGGGCGAATACGGCGCTCGACCCCGCGCCCATGTCAATGTATGAGAACGTCATCCTGTACAAATCGGAGTACAAAACCAACGAAGCCGGCCAGCGTATCCGATTCCGCTACGAGGATGGAGAATATGTGCGCGATGAAGATGGTGGACTGATCCCCGATGAGAATGGCCGCTACTTCCGGCAGTGGCGGGATGAAATCAAAAGCCCGGATGATATCTGGAATGAAATTGTGCAGGTCACCAAACTGCCGGGCGTCACCTCTGCGCCCAAGCTGCAGCCTATTGAGACCCGTCTCGTCATGCTGCAGACCGGGATGCGTGCCCCCATGGGCATCAAAGTGCAGGGTAATGACCTGAAAACCATCGAGGACTTTGGCCTCAGACTGGAAACCCTGCTGAAGGAGGTGGAAGGCGTCAAAGCTTCTGCTGTTTTTGCCGACCGTATCGTGGGCAAGCCTTATTTGCTGCTTGATATCGACCGGCGGGCCATCAGCCGCTACGGGCTGACGATAGAGCAGGTACAGCAGCATATTCAGGCCGCTATCGGCGGAATGGCCATGACCACCACTGTAGAGGGCCGGGAACGCTACGCCATTCGGGTGCGCTACCCGCGCGAGCTGCGCGATGACCCGGAAGCGCTAAAACGCGTGTACGTCCCTACCGCTACCGGGCAGCCAATCCCGCTGGGGCAGCTGGTGGACATCCGCTACGAAGCCGGGCCACAGGCGATTAAAAGCGAGGATGGATTTCTGATCGGCTACGTGCTCTTTGACCGGGAAGACGGGTATTCGGAAGTGGAGGTTGTGGAAAATGCCAAAGCCTACCTACAGGAGCAGATCGAAGCCAGTGAACTGGAAGTGCCCCCCGCCATCAGCTACCGCTTTGCCGGCAATTACGAGCAGCAGGTGCGTGCCAGCCGGCGGCTAAGCATCGTATTGCCCATTTCGCTGGCGATCATTTTCCTCATTCTGTACTTCCAGTTCCGCTCCGTCGCCATCTCGCTGATGGTGTTCACCGGAGTTTTCATTGCCTTTTCGGGTGGCTTCATCATGATCGGGCTGTACGATACGGACTGGTTCCTCAATTTCAGCCTCTTCGGTACGGAAATGCGGGAGCTGTTCCAAATCCGCCCCATCAATCTGAGCGTGGCGGTGTGGGTCGGCTTCCTGGCGCTATTCGGTATTGCAACCGATGATGGCGTGCTGGTCGCTACCTTCCTCAAAGACAGTTTCAAGCGCAATGAGCCGGAAAGCATACAAGGTATACGGGATGCGGTAGTGGAAGGCGGCCTGCGGCGGGTACGCCCGGCGATGATGACCACCGCTACCACCATACTCGCCCTGCTGCCCATCCTGACCTCCACGGGCCGGGGAGCTGATATTATGCTGCCGATGGCCATTCCTTCCTTCGGCGGTATGGTGTTGCAGGTGATTACCATGTTTACGGTGCCGGTGCTGTATGCGCTTTGGATGGAAGGGCGGAGGAGACTAAAGTGGAAGTAACCTAATTCTTTGCTTTACTTCATCAACGGTAAGTAAAGCACCGGAAGATAAATCTTTGTCAAATTGTTTGATGATGGGAATTAATTTAGAACCCAGGCTCTGTGGCATGACATTTTGCGTGCGCACTTGGATAACACTCGGTGCTTCAGCTTTGGTTACAGCAAGTAGTGCACTAAAGTCTAAATCATGGGTGAAAACTATATATAGGTTCTTTCTTGCCCAATCAAAAATTTCAATATCAGGAGCATCTCGAGGGCCAATCTCTTGCCAATGCTTTACCTCCCATCCTTCCCTTGAAAGAAGCGGAACCCATTTTGGAGAGAGATTCATGTCAATCAATATCTTCATCAGCTTCCGGTCAATGGCAACTCAATTTCTTCAGCTCTCCATGCTGCATACTGAAGAGCTTGCATTATATCTTCCTGCTCAAGGTAAGGGTATGCTTCCAGAATCTGTTCAACTGAATAGCCAGAAGCCAAAAGCCCAACCACAGTTCCCACAGTTACCCTCATATTGCGAATACATGGCTTACCGCCCATCCGCGCCGGGTCAAATGTTATGCGCTCAAGTCTATTCATCTCTTAAGTTTAATACTAATAACCAATGATCGTCCTAATTCGTTACAAATTTAGATGGAAATATGAACTTTTTTGGGCAGTATTGCTCTTTCCCATTCTAATCAATGCCCAGCCCCTCCCCCAACTCATCGACAGTGCCCTGCTACAGCAGCCGGAACTGATGGCACTGGAAAAGGAGTATCAGGTGGCATTGGAACGTGCCCCGCAGGTCAGCCAATTGCCCAATCCGGAAGTAGGCGTAGGCGGCTTCCCGCTGCCGGTGGAAACCCGCCTGGGGCCGCAGTTGCTCCGCCTGGGGGCTACGCAGGGTTTTCCCTGGCCCGGCACCCTGCCAAGACGGGCAGAGCTGGAAAACACCAAAGCTAAGGCGCTGTACGAACAGATTGCCGCCCGTGCACTGGAGTTCCGCTACGAGCTGGAACAAGCCTATTACCAACTTTACGCTATTGAAAAACGGCAGGACATCCTGCGCCGCAACCTGCCCCTGCTAGAATCACTGGAAGCTACGGCCCTCGCCAAAGTGGAAAGCGGCAAAGGAAGTACTGCGGATGTGCTGCGTGTGCAAATCCGGCGGGAAGAGCTGCAGCAGGAGCTGGCTATATTGGAGCGGGAGGCCCTTAAGCCGCTGGCGACAATCAATCGGTTACTGCAGCGCAGGCCGGCGACAAAAATCGAGGTGGTGGACGAACTTGGCCCCGCCCAATTGCCGTTTCAGCAAGACAGCCTGCTCGTGGCCATCCGCCGTACCCACCCGAAGCTGCGGCAGCTCAGCTGGCAGCAGGAAGCCGCCCGGCAGGCCCTGCGCCTCAAAGAACTTGACGGCAAACCTTCCTTCGGGCTGGGCGCAGACTATATCTTCGTCGGCCCGCGCAATGACGCCAACCTCAATGCCAATGGCCGGGATATTGTGCAACTGCGGGCGAGTGTAAGCCTGCCCATCTACCGGGAGAAATTTGAAGCGAAAGAACGGGAAGAACAACTGAAAATTGCCGCACTGGACAACCGGAAACAGGATTTAAACCACCGCTTTGAGGCTACCATTGCCCAGGCTTACGCCGACTTCGAAACCGCCCGGCTCCGGCTGGACCTCTACGAGCGGCAGCGGCGGCTGACCCAGTCTGCTATAGATATTTTGCAGGAAGCCTACAGCGCGCAGGGCCGCAGCTTCGACGAACTCCTACGGCTGGAAAGCGAGCTGATTGAGTATGACCTGAAGCGGTTGAATGCTGTAGTGGCGGGGCACTTGGCGGTCGCTAGAATCAATCAGTTGTTGTGGAATCAATAAAAATTGAGGAGACAATTAATTCAAAACCGGATAAGACATGCGACCCTACCGTTTCCCCATCAATTCCGAAAGCGTGGCGCTCGTACCGCCCGTCTTGGAGCACGAACACTTCCACCGAGTGGTAGGAAGGGTCAACGATCCAGTATTCGGGTATGCCGTGCTCTGCGTACAGCTCTTTTTTGAGCAGGTGGTCGCGCTTGTAAGAGGTGGGAGAGACGATTTCTACCATGATGTCCGGTGCGCCTTTGATGCCCCAGTACGGATCAAAGAGGTCCATTTTTTCGTTGCTGAGGAAGACAAGGTCGGGTTGCGGTGCGCTGTACTCGGTGAGGAGGACGGCGGTTGGTGTTGCAAAAACCGTTCCCAGGTTATTCTCAGAAACATGGTGCATCATTTTGTAAAACAGTTTAGACTGGGCGTACTGATGCTCTCCAGAGGGCGCGTTCTTTCTCATGAGCTCACCATTAATAAGTTCATAAATATAGGGGTCATCTTCAGGAAATTCCATTCTGCTGAATTCCTCGTAGGTGATACTTTTTGCCAAGACCTCCATAACGCAACTTTTAAGCAATGTGATTTAACGCTTTTAAAATATAAAAAACACCCCAAAACTCCTAATCGTTGGCACTTCCGCCAAACCCATTTTTCACACGATCAAAACGCCAAATGATGCAAAATTTTCTACAAAACTGGGGCAATGCCGCCTACACCAGCGCCGGATTTTTCTGGATGGCGCTGTGGGCCTTCATCCTCGGCTATTTTCTCAGCAGCCTGATACAGATACTCGTGACGGAAGAGCGCATGCAGCGCACGATGGGCGATGCCCGTTCCAAAAGTATGCTGCTGGGCACTTTTTTTGGCTTTATCAGCAGCTCGTGCAGCTTTTCGGCGCTGGCGACGACCAAATCGTTATTCCAAAAGGGCGCGAGCTTTTCGGCAGCAATTGCGTTTCTGCTGGCTTCCACCAATCTGGTGATCGAGCTGGGCATTATCATTTCTATCTTTCTCGGCTGGCAGTTTGTGGTCGGCGAGTACGTGGGCGGCATGCTGCTCATCGCCATCAGCTGGCTCATCATCCGGCTCATCAGACCAAAAAAGCTGATCAAAAATGCCCGGGAGCACCTCGGCAAACAGCAGGAGGAGGACGATGATGCGGATAAATCCTGGAAAGCCAAAATCCGTTCTTCCAAAAGCTGGGCCAAGATCGCCAAGCAGTATGTGATGGAGTGGAAGATGGTGTGGAAAGACGTGACCATCGGCTTTACCATCGCAGGCATTGTCGCTGCGTTTGTACCGGATAGCTTTTTCCGCAGCCTGTTCATCAACAGCGGGCCGGAAGTGACGCAGTACAGCTTTCTAAGCTTGCTGGAGCATGTGATTATCGGTCCGGTGGCGGCCTCTATGACCTTCATCGGCTCTATGGGCAATATCCCGCTGGCGGCGCTGCTGTTTAGCAAAGGCGTAAGCTTTGCCGGGGTGATGGCTTTCATCTTCAGCGACCTTGTGGTCTTTCCGGTGCTGCGCATCAACGCCAAGTACTACGGCTGGCGGATGTCGCTGTTCATCCTGTTTTTGCTGTTCAGCTCGCTGATTGGCACCGCGCTGGCGCTGCACTATGGCTTCGACCTGCTGGGCTACCTGCCCGACCCGAAAGCCGTTAGTGTCACGGAAACGGAACACTTTAAAATTGATTATACTTTTTTCCTCAACCTCGGTTTCCTGCTGCTTACCGCAGGGCTGGTCTACCACGGCTTTTTCCGCCGCAAGGATGTGATGCACCATAAGGAGATGGCTCCTAAGAGCAAAGTGCTGGAGCAAACGCTGAAGTATTTGGCTTGGGTGAGTTATGTGTGGCTGGCTGGAGGGTTACTGGTGAGGTTTTTAATATGAAGAGCGCAAAACTATGAAGGCAGTATACGATCCAGGGCATTCAGGTCGGCTTCCAAATCCTCTACGCTGTAGTTTATCGGCACCTTCTGCTCGTAAAGCGCGGCTTGAAAGGCCATGCGGTGCAGACCAGCAAAATCAGCAGCTTTGCCTAAAGACAATATTTCGCGCTGATATAGAGCTACTGCTATACTCGGAACGGAGAGGTTTGGGCGTAATGCACAAACCTGACGCACGAGTATATGCCGACACGAAGTCGTGTTTGCTCACAAACTACTTCGTCGTCGGTATATTTCCAGCGTCAATTCCTCTTCTGTCAATCCGGAAGCTTACAGAACTTGGTCAGATATACTCGGAACGGAGAGGTTTGGGCGTGAGGCACAAACCCGACGCACGAGTATATGCCGACACGAAGTAGTGTTTGGTCACAAACTACTTCGTCGTCGGTATGTACTTAGTATCATCATTTTCAAAAGCTAAGATTTAAATCAATAATACCATGCAACAAATAAAAGTTCCCCTCCTCATCCTGATCGCCCTGCTCGTGGGGCTGGGTGCCGGCTACCTCCTCTTCGGCGGCGGGGCGGCTGCTCCCGAAACAGCGCACCAACATGAAGCCGGGGCATCCGATGCAGCAGGCACCACCTGGACCTGCTCTATGCACCCGCAAATCCGTCGGGAAGAGCCGGGCGACTGCCCCATCTGCGGGATGGACCTGATACCTCAAAGCGAGATGGCTTCCAATGACCCGCTCAACTTTGAGATGACCCGGGAGGCTGCCCGTCTGGCCAATATCCAAACTACGATAGTCGGGGAGTCGGCTACCGAGTCGGGCACTGCCCTACAACTCAGCGGTAAAGTGCAGGCCGATGAGCGCCGGGCCTCAAGTCAGGTGGCTCAGGTGCCGGGGCGTATTGAAAAGTTATACGTCTCCTTCACCGGCGAACAGGTCTACAAAGGCCAGAAGCTGGCGGAACTGTATGCACCGGACCTGATCACGGCACAACGCGAACTGCTGGAAGCAGTCAGGCTGCAGGAGGTCAACCCAAAATTGGCGGAAGTCGCCCGCAATAAACTCCGGTACTGGAAAATCTCCACAGAGCAAATTGATGAAATCATAGCAAGCGGCGAAATACAGGAAACTTTCCCGCTCTACGCCACGGAAAGCGGTGTGGTCACTCAACGGCGGGTAGCGGTTGGTGACTATGTGGCGCAGGGAGAGCCGTTGTTTGACC
The DNA here is from genome assembly GCF_022763345.1 of Phaeodactylibacter sp. Classification (GTDB taxonomy): domain Bacteria; phylum Bacteroidota; class Bacteroidia; order Chitinophagales; family Saprospiraceae; genus Phaeodactylibacter. The sequence continues at coordinate 34,422 of NZ_JALEGS010000068.1, read as the reverse complement.
TGATGAACCTCAGCACAGTATGGGTGGTTTTTGATGCCTACGAGGAAGACCTGCCGCAAATCGGGCCAGGCGACCGGATCACTTTTTCCACCCCTGCTGTGCCGGGGCAACGCTTTTCCGGAAGGGTCACCTTCATTGACCCGGTCCTCGACAAAGACCGGCGGGTAGTGGCGGTACGTACCGAAGTACGCAACCCCAACGGAAAGCTCAAGCCGGAAATGCTCGTCACCGGAGAGTTGCGGGCCGCAGCTACCGGGGAGCAAGTGGCGCTTACTGTACCTAAATCTGCCGTGCTATGGACCGGCGAGCGCTCGGTGGTGTACGTCAAGCTGCCTGATACGGACATCCCTACCTTTCAGTACCGGGAAGTAGAGCTGGGCGAAGCACTCGGCGACCGCTACCGGGTCATTGACGGGCTGGAAGCCGGCGAAGAAGTGGTCACTTACGGCAATTTCTCGATTGATGCTGCAGCACAGCTCAACAATCAGGCGAGCATGATGAACCGTGACATCCAAATCAAAGGAGCAGAGCCGAAGGAGGAAGCCACCGACTACCGGGCTGCTGCATCCGCTGCTTTCAAACAGCAATTAGGGGCAGCGATAGAAGCTTATCTTCGCCTCAAAGATGCGCTGGTGGCCACCAATGCCGAGACCGCAGCCGCACAGGCAAAAGCTTTTACGGCCAAAGTAGAACGCATTAACAGCGGTGGCATAACCGGAGAGGCCCTGGAATACTGGCGGCAGCAACGCGGCGCACTCATTGCGCACAGCAAGCAGATTGCCGAAGCGGAAGCAGTCGCAGAACAACGCACTCAATTTGATTTGCTGTCACAGGCTCTCATCAGTACGGTGAAGGCATTCGGAGCAGCACAACAAACCTACTACGTGCAGCACTGCCCGATGGCTTTCGACTGGGAGGGGGCAGACTGGATCAGTGACGCGAAAGAAATCCGCAATCCTTACTTTGGAGATGAAATGCTGGCTTGCGGCACCGTAGAAGAAACCCTGACTAAAGAGTAAATTCGTAAACCAATTTTTACCGCCTCTTTCGGGAGGCGCTTAACAATCAATTCAATGATCATGACAAACAACAAGTTTCTTATCAGACTCCTGCCTGTTCTGGCACTGTCCTTTTTTATCGTCTCCTGCGGTGGCAATGCCGATACAGCCGGCGACGAGGCGGCTACCGATCAGACCGAGCACACTCACGAAGACGGGCACATGCACGATGGAGATCATATGGAAGCTGATGCGGACAAGCAGGGCCCGGAGTACACTTCTGCCTATATCTGCCCAATGCACTGCGATGGCAGCGGCAGTGATGAGCCGGGAGAGTGCCCCGTGTGCGGTATGGACTATGTGAAGAATGAAAATATGCCGGCAGACGGGCATAATCATGACCATAATCACGATGGGCATAATCATTAATGATAAGGCAGCCCCGGGTAAAAAATCCGGGGCTGTTTTATATTGACCTTAAGACAATCATGGACTGGAAAACCTTGAAGAACGGTATATATAGCTGGGATGGCAGCTGGCTGGACCTCTACATATAGGGGACTACTTCCACCGACTGGGAAAAGTGGGTGCGGCTGGTCAATCAACAGTACCGCATTGAATGGCATAATGGTAAGACTCAAAAAGACGAATCCCGGATTGACTTCACCGTAATCGAAGCGTACTGGAAGGGGAACGCCAACCTTTGCTCTACCGCTAAGGTCTTTCTGGATGACCGTATTCAGGTCAATGCGCATTTCTTCGAAGCTACCACGATTGAAAATGATATAGACCCCAGAGACTTCAAAAGCCTGGAAGACCACCAAAAACTATTGGATTACATGAAGGCAGTCTCCACTGCGCTAAACAAACCCATCACCCTTACTCCGGAAAACTGCCCGGAAATCCCCCTGATCCGGGTAGAAGGTACTGCGGCAGAAATTTCCACAGGCATCAATCCTGATGACTGGCCGGTAAGAATCAAAAAATAAACTTCCCTTTTCCCTATCTTGGCAATCCATTGCCAAACCACCCTAACCAAACTGCCTTATGATTGCCACTTTTGCAAGCCCCAAACTGCAAGCGCTCTACGAGCCGGTGCAACAGTTCCTACATGACCACATCTATCCCAACGAGCTCCGGTGGCTGCGGACGCCCTTCCATGAAGTGGAACGGGAAATCCGCGCCCTTCGTCCCCAGGCACAAGCCACCGGTGCCTGGAATGCTGCACTAAGCGAAGCAGAAGGCGGCCCCGGACTAAAACTGACAGAATTCGCCCAACTCAGCGAACTCCTTGGCACTTCGCCCTTTGGGCATTTGGCTTTCAATTGTCAGGCGCCGGATGCCGGGAACATTGAGCTGCTGTTGCAGTATGGCAGTACGGATATTCGCGAACGCTACCTTGAGCCCCTGCTGGCCGGCGACATCCGCTCCTGCTTTGCCATGACCGAACCAGCCTACGCGGGCTCCAACCCGGTGCGTCTAGGCACCACTGCCGTACGGGAAGGCGACGAGTACGTCATCAATGGGCACAAATGGTTTACCACCGCTGCCGACGGCGCCTCCTTTACCATCATCATGGCGGTTACCAATCCGGAGGCAGAATCGCCCTACGCCCGGGCAAGCATGATCCTCGCGCCCACTGACCTGCCGGGGTTTGAACTGATCCGCAACATTCCCATTATGGGCCATGCCGGAGAGGGCTGGCATAGCCACGCCGAGGTTAAATTCAACAATCTGCGGGTACCGGTTTCCAATCTGCTCGGTGCCGAAGGAGAAGGCTTTAAACTCGCGCAGGAACGCCTGGGCCCCGGCCGCATTCACCACTGTATGCGCTGGATCGGTATCTGCGAACGCAGCTTTGATATGATGTGCCGGCGTGCCGCTACCCGCGAACTCAGTGAAGGCCGTATGCTGGGCGAAAAACAAATGGTCCAATCCTGGATCGCCGAAAGCCGGGCTCAGATTGATGCCTCGCGATATATGGTGCTCCACACGGCCCTCAAAATGCAGGAAGAGAGGCAGCGGGCGGCAAGTACCGAAATTTCCACCATCAAATTCTTTGTAGCAGATGTGATGCAGCGGGTGGTCGACCGGGCACTACAGGTCCACGGCGCATTGGGCATTACTGACGATACCATCCTGTCTTTCTTTTACCGGGAGGAGCGGGGCGCACGTATTTACGATGGACCAGACGAGGTGCATAAGGCTTCTCTGGCCCGGAAAATTCTGAAGCAATATGGGTTAAAGACCCGGCGCTAATACTGAAACCCAGGAATTGGCGTTTGGAAAATAAACCCTGACCCCATGCGCCATTTTTTCCTGATCTGTCTGCCTATACTGCTTATGGGCAAGGCATACACTCAGCCCGCAGACACCCTCGTTCAGCCTGCCACGCCCCCTGAGGCGACCGCCACCCACAGTCAGGTGAGCCTGAAAGTGACGGACATGCAGGGGCGAAGCTGGAAAGACATGCCTCTTTGGCTCGTCAACCCGGAGCAAACGGAAGTGGTCTATCAGGCGACCACCAACAGCCGCGGGCAGGCCTATTTTCTATTGCCTAAGGGTGCTTCCTACCAGGTCAATGCAAAAGATCAGCCCGCATTCGGTGACGTCAAAACATTGAATGACGGCTATGTGCGCAGCCGCTATACGCTTTTTTATGCCCCGAAGACCTACACTGAAACCGAGCGGGGAGACACTGTTTTTCAGGAAGTGCCGCCCACCCAACAGCCCATCCGCAGCCGCATTTTGCTAAGGCTGCTGGTTAAGAATTTCGAAGAGCAGCCCCTGCCGGATGAAGACATCTACTTCAAATATCAAAACAGCGGAAAGGTTTTCGCCGTAACCACCGGAGCGGATGGGCAGGCGCTGCTGATGCTGCCTCGGGGCGACAGCATACAACTCAGTACCGCTTTCGTTCCGAATGTATCCGGTTTTGAATTGCCCGATGATGACCGCCTTGGCACCCTCCGGCTGACCCTGCAAACGATCGGCAAGGAAGCCTTTTTGAAACGTGAAGCCGAACGCGCCCGCCTTGCTGCCAGGAGGGACTCCCTGTATGAACTCGCCCGTGCACGCGACTCCATTGCCGCAGCCCGGGATTCTCTGCGATTACTGTCCGGCGATTACGACTACCTGTTCCTCATGAACTCGGGGGTGAACATAAAGCAAATCCTGGAAAAAGTGGGCGAACAAGCCGCCTCAGAACGGGAACAACTTTCTGAAAACGAGCAGCTCTATGAGCTGACCGGAGAATCCGTAAAGTCGGCTTTCTACCGCAACCGCGCGGGATGGTCGAGCAACGTCATCGTTACCGATCTGACCGGCAGTATGCACCCGTATATGGACGAAGTGCTGCTTTGGCATGCACTCACGGTCGTGCCCGGGGCCCAAAACCGCTACCTCTTTTTCAACGATGGCGACCGAAAGCCCGAAAAACCAATCGGAGCAACCGGAGGGTTTTATACTACCGAAATACCTGATATGCCCGCCCTGTTGCAGACCATGCAATCCACTACGAACGGAGGCAGCGGGGGCGAGTCTGAGGAAAACGATATTGAAGCCCTGCTCGAAGCCATGCGCATGATGGGCGAGGGAGACGAGCTTGTCCTGATTGCCGACAACTACAGCGATGTACGGGACATGGAATTGCTGCCCCAACTCCGCACACCGGTAAGAATCGTGCTCGCCGGCAATCTCGACCACGGCATTAACGAAGATTACCTGCAAATTGCATGGGCTACGGGAGGATCCATCCACACCCTCACCGAAGATATCGAAACCCTCAAGACCGTCAATGAAGGGCAGCTGATCACCATCGGCAGTCACCGGTACCGGATGAGTGGTGGCAGTTTCGTAAAAGAGTAAAGTTTTGATAATCAATCCTTAGCAAAAGACTCACTTCGAACATCCTGTTTTCAGTCTCGTTCAAAAGGTACATTTTACCATCAAAACCAAATGAAAATGGGATTTTATTCACTCGCCTTTGCATTGACCATCGCGTTTCTGCTTTCACTTTTGTTCACCCGGCTAACCAAATCGCCCGGTCCCTGGAATAGCTTTTGGGCATTGTTTGCGGTGCTTTCCCTGGCGATCTGGGTGACCAGCATATGGGTGACGCCCATCGGGCCGCTATGGTACGGTGTGGCGTGGATTGACCTCCTGGTAGTAGGTCTGCTCATCGTCCTGCTCTTCGGCGCTGTAGGAGAAGCCAACCAAAGACAGCTGTCCAAAGGCAATACTATGCAACAGCAAACAGACCCCGATATCCCTAAACAGGATACGACCGCCATCGCCCTGTTCGGCGTATTCTTCTGGATATTCGTGGGTTCGCTGGTTGTGCTGGCTATCTTTGGGGTAGCTAATCTTGCTTAATCCTGAGCCGCAGCCCAAATGGCATCCAGAAGGCTCCCCGCCTCTCGGGTGTCATTGCTCAACTGCCAAAACATAATGCCCCCCAGCCCTTCTTCCTGCACGTAGTCCGTTTTGAGTGCTACTGACTCCGGGTCGTCGTAGGAAATAAATATGCTGTCGGCCGGATTGAACAGGTAAGGCGCCAGGGCTATGGGATCCCAGTGCCGGGTAAATCCATTCTTATCTTCATAATCCTTTCGGATAGACCCATAATCCAACCAACCGGTATGCACGCCTTTATTAGGTTGGTAGAGCCCGTTGTTGGCTGATGAGACGCCTTTCCAGGCTCTGCCGTAAAATGCGCCGCCAATAACGAGCTGCTTAGGGTCTACTCCCAGGCCCTTCACATAATTCACAATACGCTGAGCCGAGCGTGGTGCCCAGTCGTACTCCGCCTCCGGCCTTTCTTCCCGCCGCTTAGCTACCGTATCCAGGATCGGCAGCCCCTCTAGGTCAGACTCCTCAATCAACCCGAGGGGCGTGTGGTGCCCGGTAACCGGTGATCGGCCACCTACCTGATCATAGGTCATGATATTCATGTAATCGGCATACTTCATCACCTCTACCGTCTCCACATTATAGTAATAACGCTCCCAGCCTGCTGAGGCAAAAGTCAGCGTTTGAGGGCGGTCCAGCGTATCCATCGCTTCCCGCAGGCCTTTCATCAGCAGGGTAAAGTTTTGTTTGTCTTCAGGGCGGGCCCTTGTACCTGCAGCCGGAATCGCGGGGTACTCCCAGTCCATATCCAGGCCGTCCAGGTCATAGCGCTTCAGGAACTCAATGGTACTGCGGATGAAAGTATCCCGGGTGCCTGCCGTGGAAGCGGCGTCCGAAAATCCATCGGCTCCCCAGCCCCCGCAGGCAATCATGACTTTGAGGTCGGGGTGTTTTTCCCGCTGCGCAACAAGGACGCGCAGGAGCGAATCGTGCCCCGGACTAGCAAAGGCCATCTCCCCATCCACAATATTGCTAAAGGAATAAATAATGTGGGTGAGCTTGTCGAGGGGCAGATCGCCCGGTGGGAACCGGTCGTTGGCTACGTAGTAGGCCATGATGGCAAAGTCGTCATTGGCAGGCTCCGTATCCGTAGCATCCGTTGCCGTGCTACAGTTTAGGAATGGAAGCAGGCACAAAGCCAGTAAGGTATTGGTCAGGCGCATCGTCGTTGGTTTTAGGTTTCGGAATACTAAAAAAGACAAACAACCCGGCATTCTGGTTTTAATCGGAAGCGGTTTTCACAGCGTCTTCCACTTGTTGTGGTACTGCCTTAAGCCCCAATACCTCCTCCGCAAACCGGAAGGTTTCCTGCCGGACGTGGTCCAGGTCCTTCGAGCCTATGTAGGAGGCTAGTGCGTGATTGTCAACGTCGGGAAAGGCGACTTTTCTTTTTAGCGGCTCTGGCGTGCTCAACTGATCGTACATCTCCAGCATAGCCGGAACCGAAACGACCTGATCCTGTATGCTGTCATTTTTGAAGTAGTAGCCCAGGAAAAAAGGGGCTTCGACCGCAGCAAAGGTTTCGGGTACCATACCGTGCTCCACCATGTTTTGTAACTGCACCAGGCCCTCCAGCCGGTAATGATTGTACCAATACTTCATGAACTCCTCTTCCGCATCAAAATGCCGGTGGGTTCCGCCTACCATCTGCCGGGCAATCTGCAGCCCCCAGGGCATCGTCAGCACCTTTGCGCTTTCCGATTTGATGCGGATGTTGGGCGAATAGGCAATAATGCCATCCACCAGTTCCGGGTGCTGTGCGGCTAATAACAAGGACAGCGTCCCTCCGGTAGAGGTGCTCATAAGTATAACTTTTTTCCCAATCCGGTGCCCGACTGCAAGAGCGTGGGCGGCGGTTTCCAGCACAGAGTCCGGGTGATAATGCAACAGTTTGTCCTCCACATCCAGCCCGTGGTCGCGCCATCGGGCCACGTAGAGATTGCACCCGTAGCGAGCAGCGAACTCCCTATGCATGGGATCGCCTTCCACGTAAGTGGCCGTAAAGCCCGGCAGGTAGACCAAAGCGTATTCAGTTGGGCGGGGCAGACTATCGGCCCAGATGATGCGGGCTTCGTTGTTGGGCTTCAGGTTGGGAATAGCCTGCTCAGCGTTGGCGATGCTGTCTCCAAGTGCAGCGATGGTAGTCGTGAGATTAGGCAGCTGAGCCTGTAGCTGAGGCGGCGCAGGTTTGGGGCCCAGCAGGTAGAGTACGACGAGCCCGGCGAGTAGTATGCCGATGATTTTTAATGCTTTCACAGGTGCTTTTTGCTGTAAAGTTAGCAGAGTGGCGGGCATTATTCAACAATCACAGGTTTTTGCTGCTCAGCTCAGGCAACACACCAATCAGGCTTACGGCGCACTCAAAATATTCCTACCTTTGGCAAAAAACACCGGATGTCTACCGTTATCCACCATATCGCCATTCACGAATTGCAGAAGGAAGCCGACGAAAGCGGCGCGAAGGTTTTTCTGAGCCAGTACTGCCTGCCGGTTGAAGAGCGGGCACAGGCGCTTTCCGACAAACTGCATGATACCTTCGTACGCAAGGAAGACACACTACAGGGCTACCTCAGCTCTCCGGAAGACGCCCTCTTCCCGGGCTACTTTCAGGTTTTTGTAGATGGCGGCATGACGGAGGAAGCTTTTCTTTCCTTCTCCAGAGAAACGATGAATGCCCTGCAACTGACCCTGCAGGGCGTGTTGGGTGCCAAAGGTGGCTACCTCGTCTACATCGACTATACCGAAGAGCTGACCAATCAGCGGGTGATGGGTATCTTCCTGGTGCGGGACACAGAGGGCGTGGTCTTTTCCAGAAAAGAGGAGGCAAAAGCTTTCGCACTCAATACCGTTACCTATCTCAACACCGAAAAGCTGGCCATGGCCTGCCGTATTCTTGTTGGCAAATTCCAGGCCGGCGAGGGGCGCTGTGTGGAGCTGATCAAGCACGCCAAGAGCCAGAAAGCCATTTCAGAATACTTCATTCAGTGGATCGGGCTGGAACGGCCGGAAAGCAGCCGCGACCTTACCAATACCTTTCTGGAAATGGTCAATGAGCTGCCTATGCCCGTCGATGAAGAAACCGGGGAAGCCATGCCCCAGCAACAGTTCCACGAAAAGGTCCTTCAGTTTGCCAATAGCAGCCCCCAAAAAGTTATCAACATCGAAGAGTTTGAGCAGGAATTCTACAGGAACGAGAACCCAGCCCAGCAGTACCTGCAGGACCATCAGGTAGAAATGGACAAGGAGTTCCGCTTCGATAAAAAAACCCTCAACCAGTTTTACAACCACAAAATCAACGCCGATAAAATCTACCTCTACTTCAACAGCGGCCACCTCAAAGACGGCGCTATCGTAGTGGAAGGCAACCGGGTGATCATCAACTCCGAAGAGCTGGCCGACCAAATCCTCGACTTAGGCAACCGCTAACACAAAGCAGACAATATTAATCCATGGGCTTGTCCGGCACCGGTGCACTTGCGTGGAAATCACGGTGGATGCGCCCCGCATAATCATCCAGCAAGGCATGTATACGATCCAGATCAGAAGAACGTACAATCATCCCAATATGGTGGTTTTTCCGCAGGCGCCACACGATTTCCGGATCGTCAAAGCCAGAGCTATCGGGGTGCTGAAAGCGGGAAAGAGAGACCACGATGCCAGCATGATCGTCTTTGGCCTGTGGGGTCTCGTAAGGCTGCTTTTTGGCCATTGCAGTTTCAAGCCGTGCCCACTCCGCCCATAGGTTAATGCCCGAGGCGTACTCCACCATCTCTGCCAGGTGCGCGCCGCCCACCCGGGAGCTCGTTTCCAGAAAGTAAAACTGCCCATCCTCATTCGACTTGATAAATTCGGTATGCGAGGCGCTAAACTGCATGCCAAAGGCGTCCATCACTTTGGCGTGCAGCTCCTGCACCGCCCTGTCATCGTCGCTGCCCAAAGGCAAAGTAGCCGAGCGGAAAATGCCCCCTCCGTGTGCGACTTCAAAGGGGGTATTCAGGTATTTGGATACCCGGCAAAAGTCGACTTTCCCGTCCACCGTAATTGCATCGGCGTGGTAAACCGCACCAGGCTTGAACTGCTCCACCAGGTAGCCGTGGCGTTTGTCGCCCAGGCTGTGGACCACCTGCCAGAGCTCTTCCATGGTATGCACCTTTTTAATGCCGGTAGCGGAGGCTTCTGCCCGCGGCTTAACCACCCAGGGGCCAGGCACCGTTGTCGCATAATGCGTGATCTCCTCATCATTGAAGAGAGGCGAAAAAGGCGGCACCGGAATGCCTGCGTCCGCAGCCTTCATGCGCATCGCCAGTTTGTCGCGAAAGTAGCGGGCGGTAGTCTGCCCCATGCCCGGCACCCGGAACGTCTCGCGCAGGAAGGCCGCTTTTTCCACATCAAAATCATCGAGGGCCACGATGCGGTCGATTTTCTTGCTGCGCATCAGCCAGGCCAGCCCCTGTTCCAGATTGGCAAAGTTCTCGGGCGTATTCTCATCGGAATCCATGTAGAAAAACTCGTCGATAGCGTGCCGGGGCCATTCGGCATGCTCCAGGTTTTTGGCTGTAAGCAGGTAAACCGTGTTGCCGGCAGCTTTGCAGGCACTCAGGAAGTCCTGCCCTTTGTGATAGCAGGTAACGCAGAGGAAAGTCAGTGGTCGCATCATGGTATTTAGGTTGCTCGGAGCCCTATGGCTGCGATGGGTTTATGCGGTTTTCAGTTGTTCCAAAAGGTTAATCAGCAGGCGCACGCCATAGCCGGTGGCGCTCTTTTGCACGGTAAATTCTGAATCCCCGAAAGCGACCCCGGCGATATCAAGGTGGGCCCAGCGAGGGTGCTGCTCTGTAAAGAATTCCAGGAACTTGGCGGCATTGATCGCACCTGCCATCGGGCGGCCGCTGAAGTTGCGCACATCGGCTACGTCCGATTTCAGGTCTTCTTCATAGACTTCCCAGAGGGGCAGTGGCCACAGGCGTTCTCCGGTTGCCTCGCTGGCACTTTTCAGGTGCTGCTCCAGCTCCGTATTATTGGTAAACAGCGCGGCGGCGTGGTACCCAAAGGTGCGCACGGCACTGCCCGTCAGTGTGGCCAAATCAATGAGAGTATCAGGAGCAAAATGTTTGAGCATATAAGCAATACCATCCGATAAAATCAGGCGACCTTCAGCATCGGTATCAATCACTTCGATGGTCTTACCACTGTAAGAATCGATCACATCGCCCGGTTTGATGGCATTGGCATCCACGCAGTTGTCAGTGGCAGGTACGATACCGATCAGGTGTACCGGGAGTTGCAGTCGGGCGGCGGCTTCCATAGTGCCCAATACAGCGGCTGCACCACCTATATCGCTCTTCATGTAGTGCATATTGGCGGAAGGCTTTATGGAAACGCCCCCGGTATCAAAGGTGACACCCTTACCCACTAGCCCGACTTTAGGCAGTGGCCCGGCTGTACCCTTTGGCTGGTATTCCATGATGATAAAGCGGGGAGGCTCCTCACTGCCCCGGTTCACCGCCAGCAAGGCGTGCAAACCCAGCTCCTCAATGGCTGGCTTATCGAATACCGTGACCTTATAGCCGTGCTTGCGCCCGGACTGCACCGCCCAATCGGCCAGCATCGCCGGCGTTTTCTTGTTGCTGGGTGCGTTGACCAGCCCAATGATAGCCAATTGGGCTTCGGAAAGGTGCAGGGCACGTTCTGCGGCTTGCCGCCCCACTTCGGCCTGATCATCGGGGAGGAAGAGGGTAAGCTGAGCCTTCTCAGTAGCAAAAGGATGAGGCGGCTCAGTTTCCTGCCGGTATTCACCAGTGGGCAATGTGCTCAGCAATAAACCACTCACAGCAGCTTCTGCGAGCATTGGCAAGTCAGCTACCGGTTGATGCAGAAAGCTGATGCCAATATGTGCAGGCAGCTTTCGCTTGTGCTTATGAGCAAATGACCGTACCGTCTTCAGTGTATCAGCGTAGGAAGGCTGCTCGCCCAGCCCCAGCAGGTACCAGTCGTATTGATTGGAGAAGTAAGTGATTTGTTCCCCGGCCTCGCCTTTGAAGCGCTCCTGAAGGTCGTTCGCAGACGTATTCCAGAAGTCAGCAATGCCTTGTAGTGCCTGCTCCAGGTGAGGGCCGGCGACCAGAGGCAGCACTATTTTCAGCGGTACTTCTCCCGGTGCGGCGGTCAAGGCGTGCTCTACAGATAAAGGCTCATGTTTTAGGTTGATGGTCATGTTTTCAGGATGTTTTTGGAGGTTGGTTGAAAAAGAGCCACTCTGCAGCGCGGGGGAATTCCTGCCCCCAGCGGGCTTCATTGTGTGCTCCATCGGGATCGAGTGAGAGCTCAAAGTTAAAGGAGGCGTCGCCCTGCTCCTCCGCCGCTTGCATAAACCGGTGGATGTTGGGCACCATATTTTTGCTTTCGCCTTCGCCGGCATAGATGTAGATGTCCATATCGTGTGGGTCATTGAGGTTCATCACACGGAAAGGGATATTGGGGCTCACCCAAAGCGAAGGGGAAAAGATCATAAGCTTACCGTACACTTCCGGGTAAATCAGCCCGGCATAAATGCTGATCAGCCCACCCATTGAACTCCCCCCGATACCGGTGGTTTCACGGCCGGGAAGGGTACGGAAATGCTCGTCAACATAGGGCTTCAGGCGGTCAGCCAGTACGCGGAGGTACTTTTTTCCACTCCCAGCACCCAGTTGAGTGCGGTAGGATGGTGTAAACTCTGTAATGCGATCCTTCTCGGCATGATCAATAGCCACGACGATGATATCACCAAAGCCCTGCTCTTTCATCAGCGCCAGCTTCTTGTCCACGCCCCAGCTGCCGAAGGGAGCATAGTCATCAAAGAGGTTTTGCCCGTCCTGCAGGTAGAGCACCGGGTACCGCTTATCGGTTTCGTGATAATCGTGCGGCAGTAGGGCAGCAATACGCCGGGTTTTGATGAGCTTCGGGATTTTGAAGTCCTCGGTCAGGATTTCAATTTTGGGCAGATAGGCCGGGTTGTAAGCCAGCCCGTCCACCAGCCACCGGTCTACGCTATCCGACTGCGAATTGTGCTCCCGGGTGTTGAGGCTCCGGTTAGGCCGGGTATTGCCAAAACGGTCGAGCTCCACCTGATTCCAGTCACCGCGATGGTATTTGTATTCGAGCTGCTCGGGCAGCCATTCATCAGCCGGGAAGTTCAGCTCATAGTAGCCGGGACCGGTTTGCTCCATCTGATACGCTCCGCTGCCGGTGCGCCAGCCATTGAAGTTGCCCGATACGAAGACCGGCCGGCCATGTTCCTCAGCCGGGGTTTGAAGCTGTAGCCGCAGTTGGGTGCCATTCAAGGGGGCATGGCCGCTGGAAGAAGCGCCTTCTGTCATATATCGTTGCTAGATCTTTCGTTCGTAATTCGTCAGGTCAAAGGTAAGAAATAAGCGGATTTTGTAGGCAGGCGACCGTTGTGAAGGCAAAAACGGGAGTGAGAAAAGTTGTAGTTTTAAGCGAAATTCAGGAACTCGGGTATGAAAATCGTTGACATGAGCTTGCTGAGTGCTTTCCGGAAACCGGCAGGCGTAGTTACCACAATATCCGTAAACCTGGGCTCGGATTACGAAAGCCTGGACTACCGGCAGGCGCTGGATTTTTTGCTGATGACAGTTAATAGCTTGCGAAGCGATAGGGAATTATAGCAGTGCGGACTGTTAACGCTACAACTTAATTCCTGGAACCTGAGAAAGATTTTGTCTCAAAGTAAACCACTTAACAAAAGAAACCTTCGCTCCATAACACTATGTGGATGATTAAATCCAAGAATTTTATCAGTGGCTTCCCCTATTAGACTTATGGGTTGAATGATTCCTGAATCAAGTAATAAAAAATGATCTTTCCACTGATCTTTGCGCGGATTGTAAAACCGAACTAAGTTATCGTTATCGCCATCAGGAAAGGTGCCCAAATCACTGCCTTTGTTCCGATTGCAAACTGCACATGCGAGTGCCAGGTTATTCAACTGTGTTTCCCCACCGTGTTTAATGCTAATAATATGATCGATTTGAAATTTATAAAAAGACTGGCCTTCAGGCAAACAGCAGTATTCACACTTATGCCCAGCACGCTCCACGACGAAGTCCCTGATTTGTTGTGAAATATGACGACTCATTTCGACAACAAATACCGGGCCTTGGCTTTGGTTAAACGAATGAGCCGTTCCAACAAAATATACTGATCCAGTTCCTCTTTCTCTTCCGGAGAAAGCACTGCATTTTTTTCTCTATCAATTAAAAAATCCAGTCGCTCTTGCACCTCCTCGTCTGCCTGGAGTTCGAGTACCTTCTCTGGGTCCATGTGAGCAATAAAGTTAGCGACATTATCGTAAGCTGTGGTCGCAGTCATAACTCGTTCTTTACGTGGTCAAAACATTCCCGATACAATATAACAACTTTCCCGCTTATTTGGTGCCTCAAATCTTTACCCTGGTAACACCCAATAATCCCCACGAAACCCTAATTTTGTCCGGCACAACAAAACGAATCCATGGAAAACCAACTCCTTTGGGGCATCGACCTCGGCGGCACCAAAATTGAAGGTGCGATCATCGAAAGCATCCAACCACTGAAAGTGCGCTCCCGCCTGCGCATTCCCACCGAAAAGGAAAAAGGGTATGAGCATATCATCGGACAGATCGGCAAAGTGGTGGACTTGCTGCGGAAAGACAGCGGGGCAGAACCGGAGCGCATCGGTATTGGCACCCCGGGTACGCTCGACCCCATCACAGGGCTGATGAAGAATGCCAATACCACCGCGCTAAACGGGCAACCCCTCAAGCAGGATTTGGAAAAGGCACTTGGACTGCCGGTACAAATGGCCAATGACGCCAATTGCTTTGCTGTCGCAGAAGCCCGCCTGGGCAAAGTGCCACGCGAAGCCCCGGACGCGCAGGTTGTCTTCGGCGTCATCATGGGTACTGGCGTGGGCGGTGGCCTGGTCATCAACGGACAGGTGCGCAACGGCCGGCAGGGCATCGCCGGGGAGTGGGGCCACAACTTCCTGGACTTCTCAGGGGGGGAGTGCTACTGCGGGCAGGTAGGCTGCGTGGAAACCATTATCTCCGGACCCGCACTGCAGCGGTTTTACGAAAGTCAGTCGGGCCAAAAAGATAAGCTCAAGAACATCCTGCAGCGCGTGGATACCGACGAGCATGCCAGGGCAACCCTTGACCGCCTCATCCATTTCTTCGGCAAAGGCATGGCTTCCGTCATCAATACCCTCGACCCGGATGTAATCGTACTGGGCGGTGGCCTGGGCAATATTCCTGACTTATACACAGAAGGTGTGGAATCGGTCAAAAAGCACGTCTTCAACCATCGGCTCGACACTCAATTCCTGGCACCGGAGCTGGGCGATAGTGCAGGCGTGTTTGGTGCGGCGATGCTCGTGGCTTAGTAGTGACTCTTTAGGCTTCGAAATTCAGCTTTCATATTGTTTCCAATTGGATATTCAGACTAGGCACAGGTGATAAAATCACCCTGTGATCCATCTGAACCTCAGGACCGGGAAGTACAGAAAACCTGAAGTGCCTGAATATCATGGGGACAATCATCATTAGTTCTACCATAGCGAGGTTTTCGCCCACGCACCGCCGGGGCCCCAGACCGAAGGGAAAATAAGTATGCCCCATGTTGCTGCTGAAATCGCGGCTCGGATTGAATGTTTCCGGAGCACTCCAAAAATCCGGATGACGGTGAGCAGTGTAAGGGGAACAAACCATGGTCGCTCCCTTTTCTATCCTAAAATCATCAATCGTGTCTTCCTCCGAAGCGCTACGCCAAAGGCTCCAGCCCGTAGGATATAGGCGCAGCGTTTCATAAATACAACCCAGCGTGTAGGGCAGGGAGTCGAAATGGGCATAACTGAATGCCGTATCCTTCACGGACCTGCATTCTTCATTAAGCTTACCGATGTGCTCCGGGTGCCTTCCCAAGAGGTAAAAGAGCCAAGCCAATGAGGCTCCAGTCGTCAAATACCCAGCGGGGGCTAATGTTTTAAGCTCTTCCAGCATTGCTTGTTCGGAAAGCGGAAAGCCAGATTTGGGGTCTTTGTACCTCAATAGAAAGTCGAGCAAATCATCTGTTGAGCCTACGCTTTTACGCCGCTCAGCGATTCTGTCTTTGAGGATGCGCTCCAGTTTTCGGTTTTCAAAATAGAACTGCCAGTTGGTGGGCGTAGGCATCCATCTGGAAATAAACAGAGGTATGGGCGTACCAATATAGCTTACCCCCAATTCGACAGGCCTGTAGATTTCATGCCTCAGGTTTTTCGGAGAAAAATTGAACAACACTTCCCACAACATATCCATAGTCAGGTTGCGCATCTCACTGACCACTTCGACCGGTTCCCTCTTTTCTGCTTTGATTTTCCAGGATTCAACCAGGCCTCTGCTCAGTTTATCCAGTACATGGAAAGACCGTTCCAGAAATTTCCGCTGAAATGCCGGATTAATAATCTTGCGCTGCCGCGCCCAGGCATCCCCCGTAGCAGAAACACTACCGTTGCCAAACACGGCTTGAAAACGGCGGGATATAAAGTCTTCGCGTGGATAGTTGGATGCCTTGAGCGATAGCACATGCCTGATATGATCAGGATGATTCAGGATATACAAAGGTGGAAAAAACGGGATTGGGCATCGGACCACATCACCGTACTCTCTGTGCAGGGAAAGGAAAAACTCAGGGATATTGCCCCTAAGCCCCATCGAAAAATCAAAAAAACCAGGGCCTGCCGCTTTCTTGTTGGTACGATCCAAAACGAGACAATTTCAGGGTTAAAACATAAGACAAAAGATACAAAATAACCCAAAACTTTAGGATGCGGAGTGGTCAGCACCAAACAGATAAATGCGCCCCCTCAGGCTGCTCAGTAAACCGAATACTTTAAACCTCTTCTTGAACGTTGTAGAGAGTACCGGAAAAAACTGGCAGGCGCCCCTGCCGGCTACCAACCCGGGACCTGCAGCAGCAGTGGCACCACGGGCATCTGCACAAGCCTTTTTGGCAAGCTCGATGGCCTGCTGACACCGCAAGTGATAGAGAAATGACAAAAGTCTTTATCTTTAGGCGGATTTATTCATGAATGAAACAAGAAATGACCATGAAACCATTAATGATGATGCTGGCTCTGCTCTTTTTGGGCTCTATGTCCGCGCAGGCACAGTCAGCCAAAGCATGTTGCAGCGGTAAGGATAAGACCAGCTGTACCAAAACAGCAGAAGCCCAAAAAGCCTGCTGTGCCAAGAATGAGGGTGGCAAGGCTTGCGCCAAAATGAGCAAAGCTAAAGCACAAAAAGTGAGCAGCGATGCTAACGTAAGCACGGCTTCCATCCGAATCTACGGCAACTGTGGCATGTGCAAACGCACCATTGAGGGCGCGCTGAATGAGGTAGAGGGCGTCCACTCCGCAGATTGGGATGTCAAGTCAGGCATGCTGTCAGTAGCTTACGAAGCGGAAAAGGTAACAGAGGATGATATCAAAGCCAAAGTAGCTGCCGCAGGGTATGACTCGGATACGCACCGGGCACCGGATGAAGTGTATGCTAACCTGCATGCCTGCTGTCAGTATGACCGTCCGAAGGGATAATCCATACGTATGAATGTTGGCTGCCTAAATGAGCAGTCAACATTCACTCTTCTTCCTCATCCGTAATCAACTCATTTTTCTCCAACTGTTTGTACAGCTTGAGCGATTTCTCACCCAACACCTCCAACGGCACTTCGGTCTGCCCCAGGATATCGAGCAGCACATTGATGCGCCCCTCCACATCGTAGAATTTGTTGATCACAATAATATTTCGGTCCTCCACAATGGCATAGCCCGAGGTGAAGTTCCCTTTCTCATAACGGATGGTGAACTCAATTTCCTCGAACAGCGTCTCCAGTTTTTTCAGGCTATGCCGGGTGTACTTGAACATATGCAATGGCTTTGGCGCTAAAATAACTATTTCAGCACACACTCTACCCGGCGGTTTTGCTGCCGCCCTTCTGCGGTATCATTCTCGGCTACAGGCTGGCTCTCCCCGTAGCCCTGATGGGTGATCCGGCCCGCATTCACGCCCTGCTCAATGAGGTACTGCCGGACCGCTCCGGCACGGCGCTCCGAAAGCTCCTGATTGTCAATGGCCTGGCCTACGTCATCCGTATGGCCGGCAATTTCCACCTGCACCTCCGGGTGGCCCAGCAGGTAGCCCGAGAGCTGGCCCAGCTCAGGAAATGCTTCGGGCTGTAGCTCCGCGCTCGCAGTTGGGAAATGTACAGATTGAAAAGTATACCGGCCAGTTTGCGTAAGCGCTTCCTCCAGGTCCGAACGTACCGGGCCAATGTAGACTTCATCAAGACAGTAATAGGCAATGCGTACCGGGAAAACGACGTAGGGAGAGGGTTCAAAGTTAACCTCCGTTTGAGCATCCTTGAAAAAGTTGCCGATTACAAAGTGCCGGGTGGCAAAGGGCGCTTTGAAGGTACCCTTAACCTGTACCCACATCATGGCGCTGTCACCCACGATGGTATCCACATTGAAATGTGGCCGGATATTGAACTGCCGTACGGACTGATCAAAAAACTCATTGGGGTCGGCAGGGCTGCGCAGGAAGGCGATGCCAATATTATTGCTCGCTACCGGCACGGGTGGTACAGTAAATTCTGTGCGGGGCAGGGTCTTAAGGTGCTGCAAAGGGACTTCAACCTGCCTGCTGACCCAAAAACTGACTTCATAAGTTGCGCCCTTTGCAAGCGGTTCGCTCAGCCGCCCTTGTATAAACTCATGGTAGTCGTTGAGCCAGCCGGTCTGCGCTGCCGGATAAAAATTGATAAACCCCAACATCTTTTCCCCTGCATAAGGCTCTGGGAAAATGCAGTGTGCGGAGTCCGGATAAGAAACCAGGTCAGGGGTGAGACCGTTAAAAGAATTCCAGTACGCCGCCGATTCGTTGAATTGATAGGTTTTTCGGGAGAAGCTGCATTCATTATGGTATTTGGCAGACTGTAGGGTTTCGAAACCCGGGTTGAGCACCAGGTTTTGCGCCTGCACCCGGACCAAACACAAAAGCGCTATGCCGGCGAACTGAATAGTTTTCATAGGGGTTTTACACAATAATGCAATGCAGTGGCATAAGTTACAGCGGGCTCCGCTACACCATAGTGGCGCAAAATGCGTTCAATTGATAACTTTGCCGTAAATCTCAATTGGTGCTATGCAAAAAAGACCTATAAAATTATTGTTGACCCTAATGGCTGCAAGCCTGTTCTGCAGCCTGCAGGCGCAGGATAGCGGGCCCGAGCGCCGCTTTGAAGCAGGAGTGGTGGCCGGTCTTAACCTTTCTCAGGTCGACGGGGACAAGCTGCTGGGCTTTTACAAGTATGGACTTCAAGTGGGCATCAAAGCGGATGCGGTCCTTTCTGAACGCTGGAAGGTAGGCATCGAGCTGCTCTTTTCTCAGCAGGGCGCCCGGCAAAGCGGGTTTGACATCCCCAGTTCAGAGCTGGATGTGGAAAACATTCATTTCAACATGGTGGAAGCACCGGTGCTGGTGCATTTCCGGGACTGGAAGCTGCAGCTTACCGCGGGTGGCTCCTACGGCAATATCATCAACTACACCGTCACTGAGGTAACGGGGGAGGATGGAACGGAAAGGCACCCTATATCTCAGGATGTCTTTTCTGTAATCCTCGGGGGCTCTTTCTACTTTACTGAAAACTGGGTGATGGACATTCGCTGGTCCCGTTGGCTCAACTCTCCTTACAGTGAGGAACTGGCAGAAGCCAACGATCAGACCCTTGTGCCCTGGATCGGGCGCAATATTACCATTCGTGGCTGCTACCTGTTTTAGGAATAGGCAGTCGGTTTTCTTAACCAAATGCTAAGGTGGGTTAAAGGTGGTTAAAAACCGGCATGGTGAACGATTTTACCTTTTATTTGAAGTCGAAATCAAACACCTACGAATTATGAAAATCACCCACTTACTTACCATCTTGTTTTTATTCGCTGCCCTGAGCCTGTCTGCTCAAAAGGAGGAAACCCTCTTCAACAGTTCAGACATCCGATTGTCTGGTATATGGGGCGGATTAGACTACAACTACAGCTACTTTGAGGACGATTATGCCTACGCTCGCGGCTTCCATATCGGCATTGAAGTGAGCCGGTCTATTTACGTTGCTTATGCCCGGAATAATTTCAGGGAAGAGCCTACTATAGGTTCAAGTGACCGCCGACTTGATCTATACTACGATGGTATTCTGTTGGGTTATGCGCCCAATTCAGAACGGTTGCTGCACCCCAGATTCCAACTGTTCGCCGGAGGTGGAACAGCTACCGTCGAAAACGTAGGTGATGACGCCGTTTATGTTATCAAGCCTTCTGCCGGACTAGAACTAAATGTTTTTCAGTGGTTCCGGATAGGTCTGGAAGCGGGTTACAGGTTTGTTACCTACGATAATATCCCGGATTACGAGAACGATTTTTCTTCCCCCTATGTAAATATAGCGCTACGTTACGGACTTTCATGGGGCGAATAACGTTTCCTTTGGCAAGTCTCAGGCTACGCCTTTTGCCGGTGCACGTACTCGACCACCTCTCGTACGCCCTTTGCGACCTCCAGCAGGCCTAGATCCAGGTCATCATAGGTCGTGACGGGCTTACCCGAGCGGGGCAAACCTTGAAGACCGGCAAAAGGCAGCCCTTCCCAATCCACGGGCTTAAGTGCTACGGGCACTACAATTACCCCCTCTGACCGGCGCGCCATGGCTTTCTCTACTTCCGACTTCCAGATGTGCTCCGAGGCTATGAAACTTGCGCTTACAAGCAGCAGTATGATATCGGCATCCTGAATATTGCGCTTGGCTTCTGCGCCCCAGTCTTGCCCTGCTAATACCTGCTCATCGCTCCACAGGTCAATCAGGTTTCCCCGTTTGAGTGCCGTCAGGTGATTATCGAGCCGGTTTTTGAGCTCCTGATCCGCTTCGGCGTAAGAAAGGAAAAGTTTGAGTGGGACGGCCGTTCCCTTAGGCTGCTCTGTAGCATCAGATTGTGCATCATTGCCGCCATTGGCAACCATGACCTTTGCGTCCCCAAGCAGGTTGAGAAACTTATCCACCCATTGATTGCGGGCCAGCCGACGGTCCGCATCCGAAATCACCCCCTTCATTTCCCGTTGCCGAAGCTCGTGCATTTCACCGGTCAGCAAAATCGCAATTTGCGTTGCTGTAGCATCAGGGAAATGGGCGTTGAGCAAAGCAGTGAGCCGTTCAGAGAGCCGGCTTAGCTGCCGGTTGTCTGCCGCAGTAGCGACACTGTCTTTGAACAGGTCAATCTGCTCCAGGATAGCTTGGGGATTCATTGGTCAGGCGTTTTGGCAATAAGATCAGGAGAAATTCGATTGTCCAAAGCTACCAATATCACCCCGGATTGCCAAAGGTTAAACGTCATAGGTGATCTCCACCTCATCTGTGGTAGGGTGTGCCTGACAAGTCAGTATAAAGCCATCCGCAACCTCCTCATCATCCAAGGCAAAACAAGCGTCCATTTCCACAGAGCCTTTCAGCACTTTAGCCATACAGGTAGAGCAGGCACCGGAAGTACAGGAATAGGGCGGATCCAGCTTTTCGGCCAGAAGCGTATCCAGGATGGTCTTGCCGGATGTTACGGTCACTTCCATTTGCGAGCCATCGAGATGTACCTTGACTTTTGCACCATCTACGCCGGCAGCCTTGGTGCCATCAGCAGCAGGCTGTCCGGTGGTAAAGCGCTCCGTGTGAATAGCCTTGCTGTCAATGCCCTGCCCGAGGAGGGCGCCCTCTACGGTGTCGATCATATCGCCAGGCCCGCAAATGAAGTATTCGGCCTTCTGACTGCGCTTTTTATGCTTGCTGAGAAACCACTGTACCTGAGCAGGGTCAATGCGGCCGGTACGGCCCTCCCAGGCGACTTTACTCTTTTTGAGAAAGCCCAGTGCGCCTCCCGCCTTTTCCCGTTTGGGCTGGCTCAGAAGGTGCTCTACGAACAGCTGCCCCTCGTACTTGCGCTGCAAACCATCGAGGGCATCCCTAAAGATGATGGTCTCTTCGCTGCGGTTGCCATACAGCAGGTAGACGGTGCTCTGAGGTTCCTCCTCCAATATCGTTTTGAGAATGGACATCAATGGAGTAATACCGCTACCGGCGCCAAAGAGGTAATAATCCTTGCGCTGATCGGCATCCAGCTCGGTGTAGAACCGGCCATCCGCAGGCATCACAGAGATTTTGTCTCCAGCCTTGATCTGCTGATTGATGTGGGTGGACACCTTACCGTTTTCCACCCGCTTTACCGTCACCGCAAGATCCTGCTCCACGGGGCTGCTGCACATAGAATAGGAGCGGCGCTCTTCCTGCCCGTTGATGTCGAAGCGGAGGGTCAGGTACTGCCCTTGTTTATACTGAAAAGCAGACTTCAGGTCTTCCGGCACTTCAAAAACCAGGGTTACGGCATCCGCTGTTTCGGGGCGTACTTCCCGTACTGGCAGGTCATAAAATTGCTTGCTCATATCTCTATCGTTCGTTTTGCGGGGCAAAAATAGGCTAAAATTGCCGCTTTCCCCAAGCCTGAGTTCGAAAGTGAAATCAGGTAACGCAATAAACGCGCAGCGGTTCAATCCAATGATTTAAACCAGCTTGACGAATCAAATAAGTATGCGTAACTTTGCGGCGCTTTACAAACACACTATCAAGCAGTTAACATGGCCACACCACGCAGCGTCGCATTTTACACCCTGGGCTGTAAGCTCAACTACTCGGAGACTTCCTCTATCGGGCGATTGTTCGAAGAGGCGGGCTATTCGGAAGTGGGCTTTAAAGACGGCGCTGACATCTACGTGATCAACACCTGCTCCGTGACCGACTTTGCGGATAAAAAATGCCGGCAGATTGTACGCCGGGCACTGAAGTGCTCCCCGGACGCTAAAGTGGTGGTGGTCGGCTGTTATGCGCAGCTCAAGCCGGAAGAGATTTCCGAAATCGAAGGCGTGGATCTGGTCCTCGGCGCTGCGGAGAAGTTCCGTATCCTGGACTATGTGGAGGAGCTGAGCAAAGCCCCCGGCAAGGGTATGGTTCGCGCTGGTGAAGTGAAGGAAGCCAATGAGTTCGTCAACGCTTTTTCTTTTGGTGACCGCACCCGGTCTTTCCTGAAAGTGCAGGATGGGTGCGATTACAAGTGTACCTTCTGCACTATCCCTCTGGCACGTGGGCGCAGCCGCAGCGATACGGTCGAGAGCGTTGTCGCTAATGCCCACCGCATCGCAGAAATGGGCGTGAAGGAGATTGTCCTCACCGGTGTCAACATCGGCGACTTTGGCAACGGCACGGAGGTGATTGAAGGCGTACGGCCCAAGAAGGAGGCGATGTTCATCGATCTCATACGCGAGCTCGATAAAGTGGAAGGCATCGACCGTTTCCGCATTTCCTCCATCGAACCCAATTTGTGCACGGATGAGGTGATTGAATTTGTTGCCCAATCCGACCGCTTTGTGCCTCACTTCCACATGCCCCTGCAGTCGGGCAACAACAAGCAGCTCCGCGAGATGCGCCGCCGCTATAAGCGCGAACTGTACGCCGACCGCGTGGCTAAGATCAAAGCCCTTATGCCGCATTGCTGTATTGGGGTAGACGTGATCGTGGGCTTCCCCGGTGAGACGGAAGAGGACTTCCTGGAGACCTACCGATTCCTGAACGAGCTTGACATTTCCTACCTTCATGTATTCACCTACAGCGAGCGGCCCAACACGCCCGCCTACGAGCGCACCGATCATGTGGATATGGAAGAACGCCGCCGACGCAACAAAATGCTCACCATCCTGAGCGAGAAAAAGCGCCGCTACTTCTATGAGCAGTTTACCGGCACCGACCGTACCGTGCTCTTTGAGCAAAGTAAGGAACCTGGGCTGATGTCCGGCTTTACCGACAACTATGTGCGCGTCAGCCTGCCTCTACAGGAGGAACTGCTGAATACCATGGCACCTGTACATCTGCACCATATCAATGAGGAAGGCGCGGTGGAAGCCACACTGTCAGCAGCAACGGTAGCAAATTAAACGGCAAAGCCCTACCTTTGGGCTGCACCAACTCCGTAGCGGATGTACCCCGACTTGTCTTATGTGTTCCACGATCTCTTTGGCACCCCGGCTGATAACTGGCTATCCATTTTTAAAACCTTTGGATTGCTGCTGGTCCTGGCGATCATCTCAGCCGCCTTTATCCTTTACCACGAACTGAAGCGCAAGGCCCGGGAAGGTCTGTTTGATCCCCAAAAGGAAAAAATTGAGCTCGGCAAGCCCCCCACCAATGCAGAAATTGCCTCCAACGGCATTTGGGGCTTCATCCTTGGCTTTAAGGGTATCTATGCCTATCAGAATTTTGCTGCCCTCAAGGCGGACGCGGCAGAGGTGCTGCTCTCGACAGCAGGTAGCTGGAGCGGCGGACTGGTGCTTGGCATTGCTTTTGCCGCCTACCGCTACTGGAATGGCAACCGCAAAGCCCTGCCAAAGCCTAAGCAGGCCATCCGGCATATTTACCCCCACGACCGGATCAGCGAGATCACCATTATTGCGGCGATCTCTGGAGTAGTGGGCGCTAAGGTGTTTGCCGTGATTGAAGACATTCCTGCCCTGCTGGCCGATCCGGTGGGCACCTTGCTGTCCGGTGGCGGGCTGGCGATCTACGGGGGGCTTATATTTGGCTTCCTCTTCGTGGCCTTGTACCTGAGGCGTAAGAACATTCCCATTGTCCACGTTTTAGATGCAGTGGCACCGGCGCTGATCATTGCCTACGGGGTGGGGCGTCTGGGCTGCCACTTCTCTGGCGATGGCGACTGGGGTATTGTGAATGCCGCTGCGCAGCCTGAATGGTGGTTCCTGCCTGACTGGCTGTGGGCCTACGACTATCCGCACAATGTACTGCGGCGGGGCGTACCTATTGAAGGCTGTGATATGATCTACTGTACCCGACTCGACCCACCGGTTTACCCTACGCCGGTGTATGAATCCCTGATGGCCTTTACCATAGGCGGTATACTATTCGGGCTGCGAGGTGTTACGAGAGGCTATCCGGGCATGCTCTTTTTCATCTACCTCTTGTTTAATGGCATGGAGCGTTTTTTCATCGAAAAGGTTCGGATCAATGAGGTGTATTCCTTTCTGGGCACGGGGCTGACACAGGCTCAGTTTATTGCCGTCACGTTATTCTTGATTGGGCTGGGCGGTACAATCTGGATTTGGCGAAAGCATCAAAAGAGCTGAGCCAGGTTTTCATAAACTATTGCTGCGGTGCGGTCCCAGCTGTACTGCTTGCGTTGCAGCCTGCCTCTTTCCACCAGAGATGCCCGTAGTTGCGCGTTTCCATCTAACAATATCAAAGCCTGCGCGAGCGCTGTGGTATCGTTGGGGTCGACCAGTAAAGCTGCCTCACCGGCTACCTCCGGCATAGAGGAGACATTGGACGTGATGACGGGCACTTCTGCTTCCATCGCTTCCAGCAGCGGTAGCCCGAAGCCTTCAAACAGAGAGGGATAGACAAAGCCTTTCGCGCCGCCCATCAATGCCGGCAAATCTTCATCGGGCACAAAGCCCAATAAGTCAATATCTTCCTGAAATGCGGAAGCTTCATAGGCCGACTTCACCGGGCCGGACTGCCAGGCAAAACGGCCGGCAATCAGCAATCGGGCCAGGCTTTGCGTTTGGGCTTTGAAATCAGAAAATGCAGTGATTAACCGATGTACATTCTTTCGAGGGTGGATGGCACCTACATAAAGATAGTAGGGCTTGCCAGCGCTCCATTTGTTCCGGGCCGCCTCCTTTGCTCCTGCGGTCAGCGGGCGGAACCCTTCCCGGCAGGCATTGCCGCAGATGGCGATTTTGGATTCCGGAATACCATAACGTTGCTGTATATCTTGTGCCGTGTAGCCCGATACGGACAACAGGCGCCCGGCATGCGCACAGAACTTTGGCATAAAATGCCGGTAGTACCGGCCTACAAGCCCCGGCGTGTGCTCCGTGAAATGCTCAAAGGCAAGATCATGGACCGTCAGCAGAGCAGGCACCTCGGACCGTAGTGACAGATAGCCGTCGGGCGAAAAAAATACGTCAGCCCCGTGCTTGCGCAAAGCATAAGGCACGGCCCATTCAAACCAAAGGTACCAAAGCAAAGGGTGGCGGGCAGGAGGCGGCAATACAATGCCCCGGGCTTGACCGCCAAAAGTGAAGGCAGGGTCAAAGGGTCGATCGAAGAAAAAGAAGTAATCATGCTCCGGATGGTCGCGCAACAGCCGGCGCACTACTTCGTAGGTGTACCGCCCAATGCCCTCGATGCGGCCTGGCAGCAGGAAACGGGTATTAATGGCTACTCTCATATTCAGCAGCCAAAGATAGGAAACCTAAATCTTACAATCGGGCACCAAAGTACTGTTCCACAGCAGTAGCCAGGTGTATTTTTTTGCTATTGGCCACACTGATCTCTGTACCGCACTCCATGACGACAAATCCTCCCTTTCCGCGAACGTAGCGGTCTATGCGCTCGATGTTGACAGTGAAAGACCGGTGGACTCTGACAAACTGCGGGTACTGTGACAGCATCCCCTGCACATGGCTGAGGGTTTTGCAAATCAGTTCCTGCGACCCGTTCGCAAACCGGATCATGGTATAATTGCCTTCTGCACGGAGGTAAAGAATGCTGGCTACCGGTCGGAAGAGGTAGCCTTCAAGGGTAGGCAAAGCGATTTTTGCACGGCGCACATTCAGTGCCGTAGTGGGGGCAATTGGGCGCAGGTTGTTAGATTTGGGTGTTAAGCTTACCATCTTCATAGACCGTTAAATTATGGAACCTGGCGTGCTGCACCAAGCTCCTGTGTGTGGAAATGTATGAACTCAATATTAGGCGAAGACAGGCTGCGGCGCAATACACATTCGATTTATTGTCAGGTTTCAGAATTTAAAATACCTTTGAGCAGGAGGCAGCCAAAATGGCTTTGCAGGAGTTATATAGCCCCGGTATATTGCAAAAGGACAAGAACTATGCCCAAGACCCCATCCAATAAGCTTTTTAACCTGATCAAGTCCATGTCGGGCTCTGAAAAGCGGTACTTCAAGGTTTTCGTTGGCAGCCATGCGAACAAGAACAGTAAGTACCTGCGGCTTTTCGATGCCATTGAAGCACAGGAGGAATTTGATGACGAAGTGCTGAAAAATGAGGTGTATCAGGGCGAGCCGGTACAAAGCCGGAAGTACTCCGAGCTGAAAGCCTACCTCTATGACCTCTGCCTGAAAAGCCTGCAAGGCTACGATGAGAAGACCTCTGTGGACTATAAGCTGCGCCACTACCTTCAGAGTATGCAGGTCCTTTTCCGCC
Source organism: Phaeodactylibacter sp. (assembly GCF_022763345.1). Taxonomy (GTDB): domain Bacteria; phylum Bacteroidota; class Bacteroidia; order Chitinophagales; family Saprospiraceae; genus Phaeodactylibacter. The sequence continues at coordinate 7,622 of NZ_JALEGS010000068.1, read as the reverse complement.
GGTCTCTTTTTTCAGATTGCCAGGACCTGCTGGGCAAAGCCCGGAAACTGGCCTATAAGTACGAACGCTTCACGGTACTCATTGACATGCTGGGCTGGGAGAAGCAGCTGGCTTACGCCAAATCTGACATCGACTACCTTGATGAAGCTCTGGACCGAATTGATACCGAAGAGCAGCATTTGCAGCAGCAGCTTAGTAGTATTTCGGCTTACCGCAACCTTTTTTTCCGCCTGCTCGTCAGTCTGCGGAAAGACGCCTCTCTGGCCGGTCCGGAGTTTCGTAAGCGGCTGGCCAATATTGTAGACACCCCACTTTTGCAAAAACCTCCCGAAGGCGATGCCCATCAGGCACAAATCTATTACTACCGAACGCTCAGCATCTATCAGTTGGCGATAGGAGACTTGCAGGCTTTCAAATCAAACAGCGAGCAGCTCATTGAGCTGATGGAGTCCAAACCGCACTTCCTGGATGAAGACGTCTCGGAGTATATCTCCGCCCTAAGCAACCTCATCATGGGCTGTGGCCGGGTGGGTGATTATGACGCGCTCGAGATTTACCTGGAGAAGCTCCGGCAGGTCAAGCCACTGAGTCAGGACGATGAGCTCAAGATCCACCGGCAGTATTACCAAAACAAATTCTCACTCTGCATTGCCAAAGGCGACTTTAAGGAGGGGCTGTCCGCTCTGAAGACTCACCTCAGAGAGCGCAGCCATTTCGATAATGACTTATTTGAAACCAATACCTTCTATTACTATTACTTCCATATCTCCTTTGGGGCGGAAGCCTACGACGACGCGCTTTCCTACCTCAACGACTGGCTCAATCTGAGCACTACCGTTGAGCGGCAGGAACTACAGGGTACCGCCCGCATCCTTAATCTAATTGTGCATTTTGAGCTCGGCAATTACGTACTGCTCGACTCCCTCATCCGGAGCACCTACCGCTACCTGAAGAAGCGGGAACAACTGCACGATGTGGAACGGGAAACCATTAGTTTCATCAGGAAAGCAACCGGATCGCCATCAAAGCATGAGTTAAAAGCGGCTTATGAGAACCTCAAAGGAGCATTTGAGCAGTTGCCACAAGCAGAAAGAGCCAAAAGCTTCTTTGTGCGTGCTTTTGACATGATGGCTTGGCTGGAAGGAAAGCTGGAGGGAAAGTCTTACGGTGAGATGATCAAACGGAAGTTTAAGGAACGCAGCCGTTAACAGCTGTGCTCCTTACCCCGCTAAAGAATTGAATGGTTGAATGCTGCTTATCCGCCCATCGGGCCGAAAGTGGTATTTAGACCGTTTTCTGATTCAAGGTCTCGGCCCATCAAACCACGGACATCTACAGTTTCCCAGATGAAAGTACCCTGAAATCCGGCACCGGTGGGGCTGTACTTGTGCCCTCCCTTTGCCTTTAGGCATGCCTTTTCAGACAGGCGTGCAGATTCAAATTTGTTGAGTTTGTGTTGACGTTTTTTCATGATATTCCTGTTTTATGTGGACAGAATAGTTGAAGTTCTTTTTGGAGTCTTTTCTGTCCAATATAAATATAAGGTTTTTAATACGCCGTCTTCAAACCTAAAATCACAAAAAGTCAGCATCCTAACACTATTTTTTAAGTGCCGTCCGGGTAAATATCTTTGACTGCCGGCCACACCAAAGCCGGTTCATAGCCCTTATCAATCACAAATCGCGCTACTTTATTCCGGAAGGCCCAGAGGTTATCCGCTTCTGTTCGGTCGCCCTTTTTCACAATCAGTTCTCTCAGTGCTTCCTGATAAGCGGGCTCCTCAATTTCTGCCATACCCTTGCGGATACAATAATCTGATATATCCCGGCGGCGCAACTCCTGTTTGATTCGGACCCGCCCCCATTGCTTCATGCGGAACTTCCCCCGGACGTAACTGCAAGCAAAACGCTCCTCATTCAGAAAGTTCTCTTCAATGAGCGCCACAATAATCTCCTCCTGCCAGTCTGGGTATACGTTCATATCGCGCAGTTGCTGACGCACCTCCTGATGGCAGCGGTCCTGATAAGCGCAATAGCGCTGCAATTTTTGTAAAGCCTCCTCTTTGGAATACCACTTCGGCATATTTTTCACATTCCTTTTGATACTGCTATTTTACTTATAAGTGTAACTTTCTGATGAAAATCCGTCTGAAAACAACACAATCAAAACAAAACTACAATCAACATGGAACAATTACTAGATTTTGAAGCGCTGGGCACGCTGGTGACTACCTATTTGCCCAAGGTTGCCGGTGCCATCCTGACTTTGGTTATTGGCTTTTGGATTATAGGGAAAATTACCGATGTTCTCAAGCAGAGTATGGAAAAGCGGGGCTTTGACCCGACCATCCGCCCTTTTCTGACCTCACTCGTCAGCGTAGGCCTAAAGGTACTCCTGCTTCTTAGTGTAGCCAGCATGTTTGGCATCGAAACCACCTCATTTGTCGCCCTTTTTGGTGCCCTCGCCTTTGCGGTTGGCATGGCATTGCAAGGCAGCCTGGGCCACTTCGCCAGCGGTGTGCTGCTTTTGATTTTCAAACCGTACAAAGTTGGAGATCTGGTTGAAATTGGTGGCGGACAAACAGGGAAAGTTATCGGCATTCAGGTCTTCAACACCGTTTTGCAAACCCTGGACAACAAGCGCATCATCATCCCTAACAGTGTAGTGACCAGCAATGTCATCACTAACATCTCCGGGCAGGGCGAAATGGGCGTGGATATGACTTTTGGTATTGGTTACGGAGACGATATCGACAAAGCCAGGGAGGCGATCAAACGCGTCTCAGATGCCTGCCCGTATGTTTTAGGAACGCCCGAAACCCTCATCAAGGTCTCTTCGCTGGGCGACAGCTCTGTGAACTTCCTGGTACGTCCCTGGATCAAAAGTGAGCACTATTGGGATACCTATTTCTACATGCAGGAAAATGTAAAGAAGGAGTTTGACCGCTCCGGCGTTAGCATTCCATTCCCACAGATGGATGTGCACCTGGACAAGTAGTACAATACGAGGCGCATTCGTATAAGCGAGCCTTGCCGAACAAGATGCGGCTGAGAACCGTTTTGATGTTTTCAGCCGTATCTTATTGTAAAAAACTGTTTTTTTGCCTATTCTATAGCGCGAAACACCACTATTAACAATCCAAAACTTAAATCAAATCATGGATTTGAACGGAATTCTGGAACAAATTCAAGGCTTCATTGCACAGTACGCTATGCAGGTGATTGGAGCTATTCTCACGCTTATCATTGGCTTTTGGGTCATTGGCAGGATCACTAAGCTGGCCAAAAAAGCGATGGACCGCCACATAGAGGAGGAGTCCGTACGTGATTTCCTGGGCTCACTGGTAGGCATAGGCCTGAAAGTTCTACTGCTACTCAGTGTAGCTTCTATGTTTGGTATGGAGGTTACCTCCTTCGTCGCTATATTCAGTGCTATGGCTTTTGCTGTTGGACTGGCGCTTCAGGGCAATCTCGCCAATTTTGCCAGCGGGGTGCTTATCCTGATCTTCAAGTTTTTCAAGGTAGGCGACTTTGTGGAAGTAAATGGGCACGCAGGTACCGTAACGGACATCTTCATCTTCCATACTGTGCTCGTTGCGCTGGACAACCGGCTGATCATCGTGCCCAATGGGCAAATTACCAGCAATGCTATACAGAATTACACTGCTCAGGGCATGCGCCGCCATGACCTCACTGTAGGCATTGGTTACGATGATGATATTGACAAAGCTAAAGCCCTCATTGAGGAGATCGTGAAAGGGCTGCCTAATATTGAGCTTGAAGCCGGTTATGATATCTTTGTTAAGGAGCTCGCCGACAGCTCCGTAAACTTTGCCGTGCGCTTCATGGCTAAGAATGAGCATTTCTGGCCGGCCTATAAGGTCTTTTTCGAGCGCATCAAAAAGGAGTTTGACGCCAACGACATCGGCATCCCTTACCCACAAATGGATGTACATTTAGACAAAGGTGAGTAATTGACAGCACAAAATCAGGGCAGTTGCAGCGCTGCAACTGCCTTGATTAAAAAAATCGCTTGCCTCGCAGCTACAGAATATGTATTTTTGCGCTGCATTTATAAAATGTGCGGGTCCCATAGCTCAGCTGGTTAGAGCAACTGACTCATAATCAGTAGGTCCTTGGTTCGAGCCCAAGTGGGACCACAACGTTTTTCGTAACTACTCGTTTTTAGACCTTAAAAAGCTAAGGAACAGGCGAGTATAAATAGTGGGAATTAGTATCTAACCGTACTAATTCCCATCTATTCACCGGACGTTTTTTACAGTTTTTGTACAAAGTGGTAATTCCCGAATTTCATCACCACTACAAAAGCTCAATATGATCCGTCTGGCAATCATTTTTAACTACAATCGGAATAAGAGGCTAAGGAAAGACGGCACAGCCGCCGTACTGATTAGAGCCTACCACGATGCCCGCCACAAGTTTTTCAAAACGGGTGTGTACGTCAGTCCCAGCCAATGGGATGAAAAGGCAAAGCGAGTGATCCGGCATCCTAAAGCCTATGAGTTCAACCAAATTATCAGTATGACCGTAGGCAGAATGGAGAGCTTTATTACCGAGCTACAGCGGAATGAGGAACCGCTGAGCCTGGAGCGCCTTCAGGACTACAAAGCCAAAAAGCATACGATAAAGAACTTCACCGACCTGTACCACCTCTACCTCCAGAAGGAACGGCACCAGGCTTCATTCCTATCAAAGCAGCAAACCCTGAACAAGCTCCGGGCCTTCCAGGGGAAAGTCCTGTTCAGCCAGATCAACTATCAGTTTGCCGCCAACTTCCACGAATTTCTAGTTCAGCAAAACCAGGGGACAACCTCCATCCACAAACATTTCAAGTGGATGAAGAAATTTATCCGGATCGCCGTCAAAACCGGACACCTACCGGTAGAAAATCAGACCGCATTCCAGGATTTCCGGATCAAGCCCCCCACCTCTAATCCGCTCTACCTGACGGAGGAGGAGCTGGAGGCCTTCGAGCAGATGCGCCTGCCCTATGACCACCCGCTCCGGATTCACCTGGATTACTTCCTCTTTATTTGCTACACCGGCATCCGGCCGGTTGACCTGGAGGAGCTGAAGCCGGAACACTTCACCATACACGCGGACGGAATAGAGCTGAGATTTCGCACCAGCAAAACGGAGGAGCCGTACCACTTCAACCTCCGGACTCTTTTTCCCCATCCGGATGGTGGGGACAGTAGGCCCGAACGGATCATAAAACGGGTACTGGAGGAAATGCCCTACCGGGGAGGCCCAAAGGCGCAACTGAAGAAATACCGGACTTATGTATGGCCATACGCCAAAGCGGCTATCAATCGCAACCTGAAGACGATTGCCCAACTTTTGCCCATCCGGAAGACCCTGCACCGGGAAATTCACGCCTATGTGGGCCGCCACACCTTTGGGACCATTATGGCGGGAAAGATCGAGGTACAGCACCTCCGTCGACTGATGACCCACCGCCGCATTGCTACCACGATGAAGTATGTCCACCTGAATAAAAAAGCGATTGAGGAAGCCCTGAAAAAAGCGGATTGGTAGATGACAAAGCAGAAGAAAGTAACCATTAATCACTACCTGAATAAGCAGCTGAAGCCCAAAGAGGCTAACGGGTTACTTTACTATGCGCCTTACACTAGAGTTACTTTTGATCGCAAGAACAATAAGTTTTCAATGGATTGGGCTAAAGACTTTGACATTAGCTTAGATATAAAACCTTTCTACAATCGGTTTACCGATGAAGGGTTTACCAGTTTCTTACAAAAACATCCTGGATACGTAATGGAAATTGACAGAACTATTGAGCAGTCAATCCGGTACGAATATCACTTTTTCGGGGACGACTTTCAGCTCAAAGGATTTGGGGACAGATTTGAACTATATCGAACTTTGCTATATGCGCTCTTCTATGATAAAATTAGAGAGGATTTATTTCAAGAGCTAAAAAAACACCTTAGCAAAGTTGAACTGATGGAAATAGGCAGGGCTTTTAACATGCCAATTTTCACTAGAGATTCATTACAAATCAAAGATCATGATCTCAGAAAATACCAATCTATTCTTTCAAAAAACTCATTTGGAGATATCAGTATGTGCTATGTATTATCCACTTATCAGGTAGAGACAGAACGCGAGACTGGGAGCCGTTTGGCGACTATATTTGATTGGGTAGTTAATGACCTAAAGCCTGACTTCGAGGCTTATTTCAACCAAACTCTATCCAAAAAAGGCTGGCAACTTTCAACTGAGGTCCTTGAAAAGGTGGATTTATTCATCAATCAAGCTCTATCTGAAGTATACTAATATTTTTTTGTCATAAATGTGTGCATAAAATTGTTCCTTTATTTGTCCCTGTGTATATTTACGCCTAATTGGGAATTGCTACTAAGTACAATCACTATTCATAATCATTAAAATTCAACTATGTATGGCAGAGACCACCAACGTTTTGCAGGCTGTTTCCGAGCTGCGGGAGTTAGTCCTGGAGCTGAAGCAAACGCCACAAAAGGAGATCCTCACACCGGAGGAAGTGATGGAGCTGTTTCAGATCAGCCGAAGCACCTTCGACACCTGGAGAGACCGGGGCATTATCAAAGTGTACAGCCTTCGCCGGCGGTTGTACTGCAAATATTCAGAACTGATCCAGGCATTGGATCAAAACCCGGCGCAATAAAAAAGCCCGCCCCCGAGCTACCACTCGGAGCGGGCAATTGTGAAACATTTCAAAACTTACAGCAATGAAACATTTACGTTCTACGCCCAAAGATAGGGCATTCTTTGCTACTTATGCAAGATTGGGTAAGACCATCAAATCCAGCGGCTACTTTGCCCAGGTCGTTAGCGCACTGACGGAGGTCTCCGGCATCTTTGCGGCTGCACTCAGCGTACTTTACCCCATCCTCCAGGAGCTGGCTATCTATCCGGCTGCTGCGGTTGCCATTATCGGCACCGCTGTACTCGAGATCGGCCTTCGAGTGACCATCCCCCAGGCAGTGGATGCCGTGTTGTACAAACGATGGCAGGGGCTTCACCTGGCAATGTCCATAGCCGTCTTTATTTTGGGCTTCGTGCTGCTGACTACGTCCGGCATACTGAGCTACCAGAACAGTAAGACCGTTGTGGATGCCGTAGTGGTGGAACCGGAGCGGGACAGCCTGGCGATTCAAGGCGCACAGATCGACTACAACGCAAGCCAGGCAAAAGCCGCCGAAGCCTACCGGAGTGACAGCACCGCCACCGCTCAGCGATACCAGGAACGCCTGGCAGCTGAGCAAACCGCGTATGCCGGTAAGATCGGAGCCGCCAAACGGGAGCTGAGCAACGTTTACAACCGGGAGCGCCGAACGGGGCAATCCTTCGCCACCGACAAAGATTCGGCCCGTCAGAAAATCGCCAACCTGGAGGCTGAGGAAGCCACAGCCATTGCAGGCATCAAGGCTGAGGAAGGCGAAGCCCTTGCCGCCCTGCTGGCAGAGCATAAGGCAGCACTGACAGAGATCAAAACCACTTACCAGGAAGCCACCGCAAGCCTGGAGGGTGAATTTCAGGAAGCCAAAGGCGAACGGGCTGCCACGGTGGACGGCTACGGCGGTGGGCTGGCTTACT
>NZ_JALEGS010000005.1 GCF_022763345.1 Phaeodactylibacter sp. | reverse complement strand
TGAGCACGTAGATCACTTCGTATCCGGCCGGTACATTCGGTGCGGTATCTTCTGACGCAATCAGTTCGGCTTCTCCGTCGAGGCAGTTGTCAGAATCTGCTATGAGGGTGCCTGCATTGGCCAGGCAGGCATCGCATCCCCCGAAGTTAAACTGTGTGCCTTCCACATTCAAAGAAGCACAAATGCTGCCATTACCTTGCAGCAGAAGGCTATTGACATCAAAACCGGTGGTTACGCCGATCTCCACAACACTCAAATCCAAAGTGGAAGGGTCATAAACCAAGGGGTGAATGCGGTAGTTTTTATCGGTGCTGACAATGAATTCAGGTGTCTCATTGACACCTTCGATAAGCAGGTCGTTCCCTGAGGTCAGGACATAGATGATCTCGAAGCCAGCAGGGATGACCGCATCGCCACTCGGAGCCGACTTAATTTCCGCCAGGTTGTTGTCAAAACAAACGCCAGCAGCATTTAGAGTTCCTGCTTCTGCATCGCATGGGCAGGCACCAATGTGAAAACCAGCGCCCTGAGTATCCAATGCGCCACAGAGTACGCCTCCACCTTGTTCAAAGAACAGCGCAAGTTCGGCCACCCGGAGATCGCCCAAACTGATATTGTTGGGATTGAAGGAAGAGGGGCGGTACACCAACGAATGAATGCTGTATTCTCCTGCTTCATTGATGGTAAATTGGGGTTGGTCATTGAGCGCAACAATGGTTCGATTGGCGCCACTGGCCAGCAGAAAGATTTGTTCAAAATGGTGCGGGATCACCGGTTCTGCAATTACCGTTGCCTCCAGGTCCAGTGACCCGGCAAAGCAACCAGTTTCTACGGCTTCCACCTGTGCCGCTTCGGCTGTGCAGTTGTTGGCGCTGTTTACGGATGGGGTAAGCTCCGAACCCAGCAAAGGGGTGGACAGCACACCCCAAAAAGCGAATAGCCAGAGCAGTAAGCTCCGGCTTAAGGCTTTGTTTGGGTTGAGAAAATGTAATGGGTTGTTCATAATGGATTGATTTGGTAAAAAATGGTTACAGCTCAGCAAGCTGAGTAGATACCGAATCAACTTTGGGGTGAGCAACTTGTTGGCGGATTGCCATTTATAATGAAAAAGTGACAAGGATTGGTCAAATCCGGGACCGGGTACCGGGTGCGGTTGGGTCGGATCATTTGAAAGCATTTTCAAACTTGAGCGCATGTTGTAGAAAGGTCTTCTATTGCCAATTTCCTGGGGCGCTCTACGGGGCTTTGGTATTCAATTTCCAGATCATTCTTATGCCCAGGCTACTATAGATTCACCCGCCCTCAAAACGCAGGAAACCCGCGCATCGGCTCCAGGCTCTCCGCACGGAACAGAAAAGGTGCCACATCCCGCGCCAGCTGCTCAAAATCAAGCAACCAAGCTGTCTACCTCACGCCAACTCATCAAAAAATGATCTCCAACCGGCTGAGTATCTTCACCCCCGTAAATAACAGTAGGCTTAAATAGGGGGACATCTGCGACCTTGCTAAACCAATCTAGCTGTTTAAAGTATTCATTACGAAAAGTCGTTCCGCTTTTTATTTCAATGGGCCGCAACTGCCCTCCAACATTCAACAACAGGTCAATTTCGTGCTGGGAGTTGTCTCTCCAGAAAAAAACAGGAGGGGTCAATCCATCATTGTAAAACGATTTGGACACTTCGTTGAAGATGAAGTTCTCGAAAATAGCCCCTCTTTGGTAGTAGGTAAGCAATTGCTCTGAGGTGTTGATGCCCAATAATGCACAAGCAAGGCCGGTGTCGCGGAAATAGAGTTTAGAAGATTTTACAAGGCGTTTTTTAAAATTGCGGAAATAGGGCTGTACGGTATACACTATGTGAGAGGTTCGGAGCACGGACAGCCAGGCATCCGCTGTTTGCCGGTCTATGCCTGCAGCAGAAGCTAAGGTGGACTTGTTGATGGTCTGCCCAATAAAGCCGGCACAAATACGAACAAAGCGAGTGAAAGCATCCAAATTGCTGAAATTGCTGGTTCAATATGCCGCTTTATCATACTCAAAAATAAGCATTTATCACATTTCTTACAAATTGATGAATACACTCATCAATTTGTAAGAAATATTTGTCTGAGCGTTATTTGGCCAAAGTATTGTTTACAACATCACCCGACCCCAAAACGCAGGAAACCCACGCACCATCTCCAGGCTCTCCCCCCGGAACAGAAAAGGTGCCACATCCCGCGCCAGCTGCTCAAAATCAAACCCGGCAATATGCTCCGCTACCCGGGACCGCAGCTCAGCTGGGCCGGTAATACCGAAACGGATGTCGAGATAGCCATAATCGGGCGTATGCCCCTGCGTGAGCAGCCAGGTCAGGTCGTAAAAGTCGCGGCCTTTGGGGCGTTTGCGGCCCAGCACGGCGGCGATTTTTTGGCTGACCAGCAGATCCGGTGGGGTTACGAAGATATCTGTATCCACGCCGAATTTTTGGATGCGCACCAGCTCCCGCTGATAGTTGTAGTCCTGTTTTTCCGTATCCAGCTTTATGAAAATCCGTGCTTCCTTGTGGCCGCTCAGCCCGTAATCGTAGAGAATGCCCGGAAAGGTCACTTTGCAGTGGAAGGCATCCTTGTGGCTGAATTTTATGGTGGTTTTGTAGCCCAGCAATTCCAGCCCTTTTTGTACAGCGCGGCCAGTTTCCTCGAAGTCGGCTGCTGACAGCCCTACGTTGTCGAAGTCGAGGTCTTCGGAGAAGCGTTCGGTGCCGTAAACCAAATGCAGGCAGGTGCCGCCCAAAAAGGTGTAGGCTGAGGCATGTTCGGACTCAAAAATGATTTTCAGGATTTCAAACTGAAGATATTCCCGAAGCATATCTTGCTTGAACCCCTGTTCCCTGATGTAGTCGGGAAAACATTTAACGATCTCACTCATCTCCATCATAAGCCATAGCATTTTTGTAAAGCAGCTATTTTTTTGCGCAGCGTTTTTGATTGTAAGATATCCAGGTAATGCTCCACAAGATCCCAGCGGTATTCTTCTTTTAGCACATCCTCGTCAAACCGCATTTCGTATAGCCAATCCTGATCAGAGAATAAGGGCTCGAAATAAGCTAAATCAATCATAGCTTTTTCACGATTTGCCACTTTATAGGGCTCTCCTGTCCACGTTACCCATTCATAACCGAAAAAGTAGGTGGGTTTGATTTGCTGATAGGTCATGCGCACCTTGTACTCAAAAGCAGCTGTCTTCTTTGTAGTTACAGAAGTGACTATCCTTACCACTTCAGGTATGACGTCCCAATATCGAAGTGCAGTGTAAGTAGATACGTAAGATGGATCATAAATGTGGTTTGCAATTACAAAGTAATCGACCAGACTACTTGGACTGACATCAGTTTTGCAGTACACCCCATTCCGCACCTTCTCCACCTTCCCCTGATCCACCCAGCGCCGGAAAATATTCGGGTCATACGAGCCATACTTCTTGCGCATGTAATCCGTGGTGATGAGCATCCGGTCTTTGGGCAGCTCGTATTTGGCCATTTCGTTTCTTTTTTTCAGGTAACGCCTGAAAAAAGGAAATGGTTCCGGAAGGAATGGAGGGCGGATGGATCAACGCGCGAGAGAAAGTAACCATCACTTATTTTCCATAGGTTTATAGCACTAGCCTTTTCGCCGCCATTTCAAATCCTGCCAATTGCGCAGCATCGTTTTACCTGCCAGCCGTTCCTCTTCGCCTTGATAAATCAGAGTAGTCTTGGTTGGCCGATCCCAATAGCTGGCTACCTTTTCCAGGGGTTTAGTCATTTCCGGACGGAAGCGTGCAGCTGCCTTAATTTCGTATAAACGAGCTTCGTCGCTCCGCTCGTAGAGCAAATCCACTTCACGCTGATCATTGTCACGGTAGTAGTAAAAATTGGGCGTGTGGCCCTGGTGCAGAAATGATTTGTGTGCATCGGCAATGACGAAGTTCTCAAAGATGGCCCCACGGTTTTGATTCAGGAGGTATTCCTCTGTATCAAATATTTCCAACAGGTAGCAAAGTAAGCCTGTATCGTAGAAGTAGATTTTAGGGCTTTTGATCAGGCGCTTACCAAAGTTTCTAAAAAAAGCAGGCAACCGGAAGATGATATAGCTTTGCTCCAAAATACCCAGCCAAGCCTGAATGGTCTTAAGGTTGACCCCGGTGGCATTAGCCATTTTACTGTAATTAGCAGTCTGCCCGGCGCAGGTCGCTACGATGCGCAAAAAACGCTGGAAGGTGTCCAGGTTGGACCAATTGATTAGTTCAGCTACATCACGCTCCACATAGCTTGCTAAATAACTGCTGTAAAAAGGTTCCGTATCTAATCCGCGATTCACTAAGTCAGGATATCCACCCCGTAAAATCGCTTCACTCACCTCTTCAGTTGACAATCCAGCCTCCTGGAGTTCTTCATTGTCGAGTGGCAATAACCGTACAATGCCCACTCTGCCCGCTAAAGACTGAGATATATTCTTTCGCAGCAAAAAATTTTGCGAGCCGGAAAGGATAAACCGGCCGGGGCGCCGGTCTTGGTCTATTATCGTTTGCAAGTAGGCAAACAAGTCTGGCCAGCGTTGCGCTTCGTCGAAAATGACCAAGTCATCGTATTCCGCTAAAAAATCATTCGGGCTACGTTTGGCAGATTGCCTGATATCAGGGTTCTCCAACGAGACGTAGCGATACTTAGGGTATAAATCCTTCAGCAAGGTAGTTTTGCCAGCCTGCCGGGGCCCTGTGAGGCTGACCACAGGGAACATCTTACTTATTGCAGTCAAATGCGACGTCAGCCGTCTGGGAATCAGTGTGTCCAAACTCCAAATTTGCAGAAAAATTCACAAAAACGTAGTACGCTACAAATATAGCGAAAAGTATGCAAATTTGGAGTATTGAGTAAAATTGCTATTTACTAAGCCGAAACTCGCAAGAGAACCTGGCCATCGGATATTTTCCACATGCCATAACCTGCTAAATTTAAAAGCAAATTTTAAATTTAGTAGGTTGCAGCATCCGTGATCTACCGGAGTATATCTCAAAAAGTATTGGAGGGTCTGACTTGGTCACCTGCAGTAGGCAGGGTTGCTGCACCACTTGCTCCGAATATACGACTATGAGCAGTTACTGGGCCACCCTGCTGTCGGAAACTCATGGGAGGTTTTCGTTATCGAACAAATCATTCGGGAAAGCACGGAGTTTTCTGACTTTTTCTTTTATCGAACGCGCTCCGGGGCAGAGATCGACTTACTGATACTCCGCCCTGACGGTAAGCGGTGGGGTGTTGAAATCAAATTTTCAAACGCTCCTAGGGTAAGCAAAGGCTTCTACTATAGTTTAAAGGACATTCAGGCGGATCGTGGCTTCATTATTACCCCTGGCAGTGAAACCTATCCACATAAAGGAGCGGAAGTCGGTAGTTTAGACTGGTTTTTACGTGAAGTACTGAAATGAACACTGTTTTCTGTTTGTTTCACACTACCACCCCAAATCCACCATCATCCGCACAAACACATTCCGGCCCGGGCTCACCGGCGCGCTGCCGGTGCCCCCGCTGTGCGCCCCGCCGCTCGCCGCGCCCTGTATGTTGGCCCGCCGCACGTCTAGCAGGTTGCGGGCACCCAGCGTCAGGTCGATGCGCTCTTTCCAGAAGGATTTGGTGAGGGTAAAGTCTGCCATCGTGAAGCCATCCTGTATGCGCTGACCGGCGATGGTGTTGCCCTCCGCATCTGTAGTAGGAAAGAAATTGACCTGCCGGTCATTGACACGCACGAAAAGAGAAGCACTCAGGCCCGCCTTCAGCCAGCGGTAGGTGGCGCTGCCGCTGTACTCCATAGCGTAGGTGAATTCATCCAGCTGCGGCAAGTCCTCGCTCGCCGGATTGTAGTAGCCGATGGTGGAGGCATTGGCAGACAGTTCCAGCCGGGGCGTGCTGTAGCTGAGCGAGAAGTTGATGCCTTGTGTCTTATACACCGCCTGATTAAAGTAAGCGAAGCGCAGGGTGGAGGTGTCAATTGCCGGAGCGATGCCTTCGTCGGTCTCGATGTACTCAAACAGCTCAATCTTGTCGCGGATGTCGTTGTAGAAGCCTTTGATTTTGCCCTTAAGGCGCCATTCGTCCCCGCGCTGCTCGTAGAACAGCCCCAACTGCAGGTTGTCCGAGCGCTCCGCCCGCAGATTGGGGTTGCCGAGGATGAAGTGGTTGATATCGATAAATTCGAAAAACAACTCCTTCAAGTCCGGGCTGCGGAAGCCTTGGCTGTAGGAGCCGCGAACTGCCCATTCCTGATTTAATCGGTATTTTAGGTGTAAGGAAGGCACGAGCGGGGCTTCGTAGCGGGTATTGTAAGCGTAGCGCAGCCCGGCTTCTGCGGTCAGCGCTTCCCAAGGCTCATAGCGCAGGCTGCCGAATGCTGCGTAGTCGCCAATTTGCGAAAAGCCCTCCCGGTTGCTCAGGCTGTCTTGTATGCGTTGGCCCGTGGCATCGTCGTAGCGCAGGTCTACGCCTACCTGAAAATTCAGGGGGCTGTCGGCGTACTGACTGGCGAAGGTGGCGCGCAGCATGGCGCCAGAGAAGCGGGCGGTGTCCTGCATGCCGGGTACTTCAAGCTGCTCGTTTTCCTCAAAATTAGTGCGCAGGGTACGCTTGTAGCGGCGGAATTGGTTGTAGCCGGTGGTGGCTTGCAGGTAGTAGTTTTTCCCGACTTGCCCTTCGTACGCCAGGCTGTGGTTGATGCGCCGGGTCAGGTAAAAGTCGTCAAAGGCGTAGGGTTTGAACTGCGGACGGCGGATGTTGCCGAGATTCTGCACTTCCTCATCGAAGAAACTGCCGGTGTAGAACAACTTGCGCTTATCGTCCAGCCGATAGCCAAGGTAAGCATCCGCAAACCACTGTTCCTTGGGGTTCCAAAGCACGGAGCGCAGGCTGTCGTTTTCACTAAAGCCGCCAAACACATCGTAGCCGCCATTGATGCGCAGGGTGAGATCATCGGTCAGGCGGGCACCGAAGGCGGCAGCGTATCGGTTCTCGCCCAGGGCTTCCACCTGACTCGTGAGGTTCAGGTCGTAGCGGTCAAGCTGCGATTTTTTGGTGATCAGGTTGATGACGCCACCCAGCGCATCTGTGCCGTAGCTGACCGACATCGGGCCTTCCACAATCTCCACCCGCTCGATGTTGTTGAGGTTGAGCTGACTGAGGTCGATATTGCCATCCTGCCGGCCGATCACCGGCACGCCGTCCACCATAATTTTGACGTTCTGCCCGTCGATGCCCAGCAGGCTCATGCTGCTGCCCAACACCATATCCTGACGGATGCGGATGTTGGCTTCCTGCAGCAGCAGCTGTTCCAAATTGGTAGCGCCCCGCTGCTCAATCACTTCCTCCCGTATGGTGATCACATCGTGCACGGCGTTGCGGCTGTCGGTGGGCGCGTACTGCGCCGTCACGATTACATCATGCAACTGCAGCGCCCAAAGCGATGAATCTGGCGGCAGCGAAGCTTGGCTATGCAGCGGGGTGCAAGTACCAATCGTAATGAAGAAACAACAAACAAAAAATATCGTCCTCATGTGCTCTTGTAGGTTACTTCGCGATTGCTTGACCATCGAATATTATCCATTTGCTCTTCTTTTCTTCAGGTAAGTGTGACACCTACGGCGTCAATTAAAAGATGAAAGCTGTTTTTACGAATAGTCGACCCATTGGGGTCGTGCATTAGTAACTCAAACTTAAATAGTGGCTTCGACTCCAGCGGAGTCGCACGTTTCATCAATAATCTCCCGCCAGCTTTCCAGCTCCGGAATGCCGGGCTTGCGCTTGCCAAAGAGGTACACGATGAGCTCACCCTGCGCATCGTACACTTCCAGGCCGGTAACGATGCCGTCCTTGGTCGGCTTTTTCACCACCCAGCTCTCCGCGATGCCCTCCAGGTTGAGGTGCAGATTGAAATCCGGGTCCATCACATTAAACCACTGCTCCATCGGGATCAGCTTTTTCACCGGCCCGGTGTGGATTTGGATGCAGCCGGGACTGTTGACGAAGACCATAATCGGCACTTCATTTTCTGCCGCCGCTTCCAGCACTTTAACCACCGCTTCGTTGGGCACCTTTTGGGTAAAGCCTTCCGGCGCCAGGCGCAGGGCCTGTGTCCGTTGCAGCTCGTGCTTTTTCAGCAGGGGGAAGAAATCATGCGTGTCCTGCAGATTGCGCCATTCCTCCTGAAAAGCGGCTACGTCGACCGCTTCATCCGGAACCACAGTTGGCGAAGCTTTCGGGCTGTGGTCTACGGTTGCAGGCGTACTTTGGTCTTCCGCCCGGTACTTGTTTACTAATGCATCGTAGGCGGCTTTGTCCGACTTGTTGGTCAGGTATATTTTGTGGACTGCCGCTCCGCGTTGATTGAAAAATTGCAGGCTGTGCAGCACTTTGCCCCGGCTCGGCACTTCCACCGCATAGCCGTATTCCCATTCCCACATGAACAGCCGCAGGTCGATGTCGGGATTTACCGCCACGCCCATTTTGCCGTCGTGCATAAAGGAGACGTTGTGGTATACGCCTTTACGTTCATGCACGACGTATTCATTGCGCGTAAGCGCCATCACATGGCCGAGACTTTCCACCTCCTGTAGCAGGCTCTGCCAGCCCCCGCTGAGGCGCGTAGCGGTGCTGCCCAGTTGTAGCTCGAGCAATTCCATTTCGCTTACGCCCAGCGCCTCTGCTGCATTGCGGATGCGCAGTTTGGGCCGTTCTGACTTCAGCGCTTCGTACCGCGCCTGTAATTCCGGATTAATGCTTGTTGTCTTCATGGTATAGCTGTTTCTTCATTTTGAAAAAGCCCGACTGCCGTTGGGCAGGTCAGGATGTGCGGATGCGCCTCGCCGGGCGGGTGCACCACCCGGGCTTTGACGCCAAACCCCTGTGCAATCCCCTCGGGGGTGAGCACCGTTTCGGGTGGGCCGCTTTTCAGCAAATGCCCGCCGCGCAGCAGCACGACCCGGTCGGCGTACTGCATCGCCAGGTTGAGGTCGTGGAGGATCGTGAGTATGCCAAGGCCTGCCTCATCCGCCAGCTTTCGCAAAAGGCTGAGCAGTTGCTGTTTCTGGGCGATGTCCTGGCTGGCGGTGGGCTCATCTAGCAGCAGGAACCGCTCCTGTGAAGGTTGATCCCGGTGCACTTGCGCCAGTACCCGTGCCAGCTGCGCCCGCTGTTGCTCCCCGCCGGAGAGTGTGCGGACGTCTCTTTCTTCGTAGCCCTGCAAGCCTACCTGTTGAAGGCAGTTCCGGGCGATGGCCTTCGTATGGGCAGCCGCCTCCTGCCCCTGATAGGGATAGCGGCCCATTTCCACCAAATCCAGCACCGGCATGGAGAAGGGCAGCTCGACGGATTGGCTCAGTACACCCCGCACCTGCGCTAAATCAGTGCCTGGCCACGCTGCCAGTGCCCGCCCGTTAATAGCTACGGCCCCTTCATCTGGCGTGATTTCTCCCGCCACAGCTTTCAGCAGGGTCGATTTGCCGGCCCCGTTGGCACCGATGAGCGCTATGAGTTCTCCGGCACGTACCTGTACCCCTGCTTTCCGCAAAATCCAGCGGCCGGACTTCCGAACGCCAATGTGGTTCGCTTCGATCATAAGCTGCGTTTGGTTTTGAGCAATAGCCAGATGAAAAATGGCGCACCGAGCAGAGCAGTCAGGATGCCAATTGGCAATTCAGCGGGTGCAATCAGCGTGCGGGCGGCGGTATCCGCCCAGACCATCAACAAACCGCCGAGCAGGGCCGAACCCAAGAGTAAGCTGTGATGGCGCGGCCCCTGTATCAACCGTACCAGGTGAGGGACAACCAGCGCCACAAAGGCAATCACCCCGCTCACCGCCACGCAGGCCCCTACAATCAGGGCAGCGCAGCCGATGACGATCCATTTGGTACGCTGCGTATTCACGCCGGTGTAGGCCGCCTCCCGTTCGCCCAGCAGCAGCAGGTCGAGTTGGCTCGACTGCCGCCAGAGGATAATAGCGGGCAGAAGCACCAGCGGCACCAGCAGCGCGAGCATCTGCCAGTTGGCACCGCCCAGGCTGCCCAGTGTCCAGAAGGTGATATCGCGCAGCTCGTCCTCGTCAGAGAAGTAGGTCATCAGCCCGGTAAGGGCACCGCCCAGGGCTGTGATGGCCACGCCCGCTAGCAGCATCGTCACTACGGAAGTATAGCCCTTGCTGCTCGCCAGCCAGTACACCAGGAAGGTGGTCAGCAGGCTGCCGGTGAACGCCATTACTGTTACCGTAGCGTAACCCAGCCAGCTGCCAATCACGCCCAAAACGGAGGCAGAAAACAGAATGCCTGCTACCGCAAACACCATCGCCCCGCTCGTCACGCCAATCAGCGCCGGGTCGGCCAGCGGATTGCGGAAGAGCCCCTGCACCGCTGCCCCGGCAATGGCGAGACCGCCGCCTACGAATACACTCAGCAGGATGCGAGGCAGGCGGATGTCCCAGACCAGATAGCTCAGGGTCTGTGGCAAGCCGGCTTCCAGACCCAGTAACTGTTCGCCCATCACCAGCCCGACCTGCTGTACCGGCAGGCTGTACGCCCCGATCAGCAGGGCGCAGAGCGCAGAAATGGCCAGCAACAGCGTCAGCATGGGAGGCGACAGCAAACGGGACAGCGAATGGTATTTAGGCCAGCTTTGTATCATGATTTCTTAATTCAGCGTGTAGGCATCCGGCAATGCTTGCAGGCGCCCGGATAAGTCCGCCGCTGCACGGGCAGCCCGTGGGGTGAAGCCCAGCAGGTACAAGCCATCCATACCAATGATGTGCCCCTGCTGCCCCGCCGGCGTCTGTGCCAGACCGGGGATTTGCAACAGGCCTTCCACGCCGCCCAGGCTCTGCAGCCCGCTGTCGAACAGCAGCAATACCTCGGGCTGTGCCTCTATCAGGCCTTCTGCGGAGAGTGCGCGGAAGCCCTCAAAGGACTGCACGGCATTCTGCCCGCCTGCCAGTTCAATCATGGCGGAGGCGGCGGTGTTTTTCCCAGCCACCATCAGGCTACCCTTGCCGCGGGCGTAGATGAAAAGCACTTTGGGGGTCTCTTCCATCGCCTGCCGGGCTTGCTGCAGCTTGGCTTTGTCGGCTTTGTAGGTTTTGCGCAGGCTTTCGAGTTCTTCGTTCAGCCCCAGCTTTTCACTGATCTGTTCGGCTTGCGCCAGGGGTTTGTCCAGCGTAAAGGAACCGTCGAGCCAGAGCACTTCCACCCCGGCGGCTTCCAGTTGTTGTAGGGCAGCGGAGGCTTCATCCGTCCGTTCCGCCAGTACCAGGTCGGGCTGCAGGCTGAGCAGCGCCTCCACGTTGAGCTGACGCACATGCCCCAGTTTGGGCAGTTCGGTTAACTGCTCTACGGGGTAAGTACTCGTCACGTCAACGCCTACGATTTTATCGCCCTGCTCCAGCTCGTACAGCAGTTCTGTGACGCTGCCGGAAAGAGAGACGAGGCGCTCATAGGCAGCTTCCTGTGTGGCTTGTTCGGCGGCGGACGGGGTGTTTTGACAAGCAATTAGGCTTAGCCCCAGGGCAAGCACGCCCAGAAAATGGATTGGAAACCGGTTCATGGGGCCACAATTAGAGGTTGGGAGATCGGCGCTGTGCCGGGCGTTTGTACCTGCAGCCAATAGGTGCCGGCGGGCAGGTGGCTGACCGGGAGGCTGACCGTTTGAAAACCGGCAGGCTCCTCACTCACTGCTGACCAAACGGACTGTCCGGTAGCATTGAACACATTCAGCTGTACCGGGGCGGCTTGTTTTAGCGTCAGTGCAATGGTAGCCCTCTCCCGGGCAGGGTTAGGGAAAACACTCAGGTCTTCAAACAGGGTATGGTCAACGGTATTAACGATGCCCATATTGGTTTCCTGAAAGACGATATTGCCGGTGCTCGACCCTTCAAAGTCGATGAATACAAGTTTCCAGACTTCACCGTTGACCGCTTTGACAAAGTAGACACGGTCGGCAGGCAGTGCCCAGGAAAAGGTGCCGAGGTCAAAGTTCTTCCAGTCATGGCCGATGATGTCGAGATCGGTGCTCAGGGAATCTTCGTACCCTTCGAAGGTAATGGTGGCAGGGTCAATGCCATCGACCTGAGCGACCTCCACGCCTGGCCCGGAAAGAGTGCCGGTGAGGAGATAGTTGAGGGTACTCCCTTCATTATCATCCAATGGGGTGGAGTAGCGGGTGAAAAGCAAGTCCCATTCGCCAGCCTTAGGGATAAAGTCCACCACAGCATTACTGCTGAATGACCAGTATATTAAATCGTTATCCGGAAAGTCTGCTTTGTTAAGGGTATGCGACTGTTCATCGCTGCCGTTCAGATTCGCATAGCGGAATTGGTAAGTGGTGCCGTCCAGACTGCTGATTTCCAGTTTTTTGAAAGTCTCATTGCGCAGTTTGAGCACAAAAAGGGCTTGTCCCTGCACAGACTGTGTGGCCGGATTGTATTGCCCCCAGCCATAGTCCAGCGGATTGCCGGGGTCGCGCATTTGGTTGAAAGCCCCCCCGCTGGTCCAGTTGGTTTCGTCATTGAGGAGCCGTTCGCCCAGCTGCGTGAGGTCGATATTGTCGGCGAATTCAGCACCGGGGATCAGGAATAGTTCCAGCTCCGTGCCATCCAGGCCGGCCGCTTCATTGAGGAAGATGCCCGCATCCTGCAGGCCCTGTGCGGTAAAGGCAATGTCCCAGGCATTGTGCTCAAGGCTGATGCTCTCTTCATTCCCAAATTTAAAATAAGTGGATAACGTATAATTCGGTCCACAGGTGACTTCCCGAAACTGCTGCGCATTAAGGCTTGATGCAACGGCGATCAGACCGAAGAGAAGTAAAGGTGTTCGCATGGCTTTTATTTAGACTAGATTTAAATAAATTGACTTTTGCAAAGTAAGTACATGGCCGGGAAGGGGGCAATACCGTTTGTTAGGCAAAATGTGGCATTTGTAAATTTAGGTATGGCTACCTAAAATCGGGTAATACACCGCTGCGCCTACTGAATTCCGGGTAGCAGGTATCCTACCTTGCAGCATGTGCGACCTCATTGCTGACGCAAATGGCATATACATAAACCAATAAAACCAAAGCTCTGAAGGTCAGCTCCAAGAAGAGCTGCGTTTCAAGAGTACTATTATTGATTCGAACGGACGATAAAAAATTGAAAATTTATGATCACTTTCTGAACCAAGCGAAAAGATGAATAGCCTATTTGATAGTTTTACTTTTACTAAAAAAAGCTAAACTAATTATTTATTATGAAGGACATGTTTTTCACTTTCGCTATGCTGCTCTGCAGCCTGTTTGTTGTTCAGGCACAAGACAACGCTCCCAAGACGCTCTTTGGTAGTGGAAGCGGTGAGACTGAAATCGGGTTTTACGTAGCGCCAGGCTATCAGCTCACGCAGGCTGCCGGTCAAACGGTGCACAGTTTTCAGGGCAGTGCCGGAGTGATTTTCAACAAGCGTTTTGCGCTGGGCGCAGCTTTCTATTCCACCCTCAATGAGTTTACCCCTGAGATGGAAATAGACGATCGCCTTTACCTCGACCTGCGCTACGGTGGCGTGCGCGCGGAGTACATTCTCAACCCTGACAACCTGGTACACTTTAGCTTTCCGCTGACGATTGGCGGTGGAGAAGCCTCTATGGACTACAAAGGAGACCTGAGTTCAGTAGGGGACCCCTTTGGCGAGGACTATTTTTTCTTTGTAGAGCCTGGCGTACAGGCTGAAGTTAATCTGATTAAAAATGCCCGCCTGTTTGCAGGTGCCTCCTACCGCTTCGTATCTGGGCTGGACTATGACTATGACAGTACGGTTAGCGAGCTGGTCAATATTCAAAGCAGCGACATTAACGGGTTGGCCCTGAACCTGGGCATCCGCTTCGGGCTGTTCTAAGATAGTGTATTTAGTGAATGACATAACCGCCGGGTGGCCTGATTTAGGCGCCCGGTTTTTTGATAGTAATACTATTTTATTTCTTTACTTTCTTACTAATCTGTCTTAGCATCCAGGGTTTTTCCCGGAAGTTTTTGGTAGTTTCCACCTCAGCAGCGAGCTCAAATATCTTGCTTAGGTCGCCGGGTATAAGGCCAAGCAACCGGCGGGTAAACTGAAGCAGCAGCAGATAGTGCTCCCTGTGATAGCCCACATCTTTATGCCGTTGCAGGTACACCCGCATACTTTCCAGCAGGCTGTCTACGGCATCCCACTCTTCCTGTTCGCAAAGTACCTTAAGTTGCAGGGTTTTGGTGCCCAGGTAAAGGAAAGGCTGGCGGGCCTCGATTTTTGCGCAGAGCTGCAGCACGCGGTCGGTATCCCCGAGTTCGTAAGCGAGTTTTGCAGAAGTATACCAGGGTAAAGACTCCCGGAAAGCCGGTTTTAGTTTGTCCGAATGATGACGGATAAACGCCTCTACCCATTCATAATACTCAAGTTTAAGGGCCAGGGATACCATATTGCTGAAGGTGGATTCGGGAAGGTAACCATCTTCGAGCAGGTAACCTTCCTTCAGGCTTTCCTTATAGAGCTGCAAGGCTTCCTGTGCAAAGGCGGTATCCCCAAAATTAAGGGCCCGGATGCAGTAGTTGATCGCCAGTAAATACAAATCCCGGATTTCCTGTCTGGGAAAGCCTTTTTTATATATCCTGATGTATTGCCGCAGCAACTGGAAACTACGCTGTGCGCCCGTTACCACTACGGCCTGGTAGCAGGCATGGTAGAGCAGTACTGCCGGATGCTCCAATAGGCTGGGCCGTTTTTCAATTTCTGCTTCAATAGCAGGGATCATGCTGATTTGGTAAGTCTCCTGGTTGATGACCGAGCGGGCATGTGCCAGGCAAGCTTGTCTCAGCTTCTCCGCAAAGTAGTAGGCATCGAGCAAATCAGTGGCCTGTTGCAAGTTGGTCGGCTTGCTACGGTCGTGGCTGTCGATAAAGTCGTACTGCTCCCGCTCCAGGTGGTAGGCGAAGTGCAGGCTGTCGGCAGCGTGGTTGTCCTGAGGTTTTTTCAGGCGGTGCGCCTTTTTCATACTGCGCTGGAAAAGTGGCTGCTGCTGTCGCTGCCGGAGCGCTTGCAGCAGGTGGGTGTACTGCGCTTGCTCATTTTGCTGAAAAGCCTGCCAGGCCAGGAACTGTTCGGCCAGTTTGTGAAAACGGCTAAGCAGCAGGTAGTAATCTTGCTTCCGAAAGGGCTGTCCGGGGCATGCTGCTTTGAAAATGGCCTGGGCGTCCGGTGGTTCGGCCTTGTTTTGCCGCCAGTAATCCAGCAGCAGGGGCATCTCCTGCCTGCGGTTGAAGGCAGGGCTTTCCAGAAAAACATGGAACAACTGAATCTCTGAAGAACGGAAACTTTGCAAAAGCTGGAAGGCAATCGGGCGTTTCAATTTGTAGTTTTTATGGTTTAAAGAATTGAAAATCAATTATAAAGATAATTTAAAGATTGTATAAATAGTATAAATTGTTCTTGCAGCACCCTCTCAATACCTGCATTTTAGCAGCATGAAAAAGAATATCAATATGGTACGCTACACAAAAAGAGCCTTGCTGAGCCTGCTGGCCGGGATGATCTGCTGGAATTTACACGCCCAACTGGAGCGGGAGAATGTGCAGGTCATAATGGACCGCTTCGACCTGTTGGTGGTGAAAACCGGGGATATGGACGGTGACGGAGATGAGGATGTGGTAGCGACCTGCAAGGGCTGGGACGGGCACATTGCAATATTCGAGAATCTGGACGGGCAAAGTCATTTAGCCTGGCCACGTTTGTACGGGGATTCGGCCTGGGCCAGCAGCCACAACTTTCAGGGCGAGTTTGAGCTGGCAGATATGGATCAGGATGGCGATCTGGATGTCGTGGATGCCTACCGCGCACGGGAAACGGTACCGTATTGGGCCAACGATGGCTCGGGGCATCTGCAGCCGGGCAGTCATGAGCCTTACCATCACGGTCCTGTAAAGCCTTACGAGCGGTTAAAGGTCGGGGATATAGATGGCGATGGCTGGCTGGATGTAGTGATCGGGCTGGATGCTGATTTGGTATGGGTAAACCTTAGCGCTGGCAATGGTCAGGCTTTCGTACCCCAACTCGTCTACAGCGATGTCGTGCATCATCCTTCCCTGGTGGACATGGAGCTGGCAGATGTAGATCAGGACGGTGACCTCGATATTTTAATGCTGGAAAATTACCACACCTCAGAAAGTACGGAGTTGACCCTGCATGTTTTGGAATGGACAGGGGAGGCGTATAGCGCCCTGTATCGGAGCTTTTTGGAGTCTGAACCCGACAAACATGCCTGGTTTGACTGTGATATGTCAGTCGTGGACGTCACAGGTAATGGCTTCCCTGATGCGGTCTATTCCCACACTGGCAACGGCGCTTACGACCGCGCGTATACAACTTACCTACAGTTGGCACCCTGGGGGGAAGCTCAGATTTTCTGGCAAAGTGGCGAAACTTCAGGCATGACTGCCCACACCGTGGCTGACGCAGACCAAGATGGGGACACAGACCTTATTGCCTTTCAGCAAAACCTGGGCTATGTCTGGATGGAGCGCATGCCGAACGGTCAGCTTGGCTTTACCAATAATCTGATTGACGGCACGCCAACCGGGGTCAAACTGGTTTCGGCTGACCTCAACGGAGATGGCATAGCTGATCTGATTACTTACGGCGACGATAATGACCTGCTGTCTGGTTCAGTCCCTATCTTTTGGAGAGGAGGCCCCTTAATCAGTCCGGCTTCACCCGCGTCGCTCAACCGTACTACGTCGTTCCTGCGGGACATCCTACCCTGGGATTGGGATTCAGATGGGCAAACCGATCTAATATTTTGCGATGATACAGGCATCGCCTGGTTGCGCAATGAAGGCGCAGGTCAAAATTTTGAAACGCCGGTTTCCCTGTGGGATGCTCCGGGCGGGCTTGGTTTTTTTGAGTTTGCTGCCTTCGATGGAGACGGTTTGCCAGATGGTGTTGGAACGTTCTCCTCCGGTGCTGTGAATTGGTTGCCGGTGATTTGGAACAGCAGCACGGGGGATACGCTGTCTTTTCCACAGTTTGAGCTTCGACAGGGGCATCATTTTGATGTCGCTGATGCCGATGGGGATGGCGATCAGGATATAGTGCTGCTCACGCGCGAGAGCGGGGTGGTGGTGCTATGGAATGAATGGAGCAACGGAGGCAGCCTGTTCCCTCAGGTGGCCATTCCGGACCAATTCGGAGCCGCTTATGTGTATTCCGGCATTCTGATGGATGATCTTGATCAGGATGAGGATGCAGACCTTGTACTCCGTCTAAATGATGGGACATTTTTTGCCCTCCAAGAGGGGGCGAGTGGTCAGTTTAGCGATTTGCAGGAAATCGGAGGCATGTTTGGCGTAGACCATTTGTTTGCCGGGGACTATGACATGGATGGGCGGCAGGATTTGCGTGGGCGGTACGTTATTCAAGGCATTCAGGGGGTGCTGGGAATGGTGTCTTATGATACGGTTCAGCAGGCATTTACGCCCGCATTGGAGCGTGGTTATGCTGGAAACACTTACATAATCACTGAGGAAAGGCTCAACACAGACAGCTTGCCGGATTATGTGACCGGGGAAGGCTTCTCCTTTAATGTGGGGGCAACGGGTTTTATATCCACCCCTTTCCTGCCATCGCCCTTTGATCATTACCTGCCCCCGGCTTTATATCAGAATGCCTGCCGGGCAGACCTAAATGGCGATGGCACCCCTGAATTGATCACCGGTAGTCAGGAGATTATGGCCTACCAGCCCAACTTCTCAAGTCAGCAACTGGTACAGGGGCAAATGGTCTGGGATACAGCCCTCACCTGTACTTTCAGTACGGATTGGCCAGGGCTCCCCGATGGGCAACTGCTGCTGGAAGGACAGGACGGGCCTCAACAGGTGTTCACACCCACCGCCACGGGCTACTATGCCGGCTATCTCCCCAATGACACCACTGCCTATACGCTCGCTCCGGTACTACCCAATGACTACTGGCAGGCTTGTCCGACCGATACTATGCTGCAAGGCACCGGGCCTCTCGAGATAAATTTCGCCGTGTCACCAACCGTTTCCTGCCCCCTCATGGAACTGGATATGGCGCTGAGCCCGGTCCGGCAGTGCTTCAACTCTAATGTAGTGCTGCATTACAATAACGCTGGTACCGTTTCTGCGGACTCCGTGGTCATTCAGTTATTTTTTAATCACCGGATGACGCCTGTATCTGCCTCTGTGCCCTGGAGTATGCAAACCGATACGTCCCTGACTTTTGAGCTGGGCGCTGTTGAGGTGGAGGCAGAAGGTGAGGTAGTGGTTCAAATGGAGCCGGACTGCGAACAACTGATCCTGGGCGAGGTGCTCTGTTATCAGGCGCGCATCAGCCCGGATACTTTATGTGCGCCTGGCTTGACCGATTGGGAAGGGGGCAATCTCCGGGCGACTTACCGCTGTGAGCAGGACAGCCTGAAATGGGAAATCGAAAACACTGGCTTTGGCCCGGTGAGTATCCCTGTACCCTATGAGCTCAATATTGTTAATGATGATATTGTGCTTTTGCAGAGTGGAGGGCTTGAGGTTTTGCCAGGGGAGTCCGTTTTGCTCGCTGCGCCTGCCGATTCCACCGCCTATCTGTTGGAAGCTGCGCAGCCGGAAGGGCACCCCTCACCCGAACCAATCCGACTTTTAGCACAGGGCTGCCTGGCGCCTCTGGATACCGGTCTGTTGACTGCCTTTCCCAACGACAACGGGAGTGTCTTTGAAGTAGAGCAGTGCCGCCCGGTTATAGGGGCTTATGACCCCAATATAAAGGAAGCCTATCCCCGAGGGTTTAGCCCAGACCACCTCATCCCTGCAGAACAAGAACTGCAGTACACCATTCACTTTCAGAATGTAGGCACTGATATGGCCCGGAACGTGACCATACGGGATACTCTGTCGCCTGAGCTTGATCTGAGCACATTCCGGGCGGAGGGTGGTTCGCATGAGCATCAGTGGTACTTATTGCCGGATCGGATATTGGTGATCGAATACCCGGAGATTTTGCTGCCTGACAGCACCAGTAATGAGCCAGAAAGCCATGGCTTCTTTGCCTTTTCCATTCGGCCCCATGCTGGTATTTTTCCAGCAACCCTTATCGAAAACCGGGCGGGCATTTATTTCGATTTCAACCCACCGGTCATTACCAATACGGTAACCCATCAAATTGAAAAGCCGGTAGTGGCTGGGGTGGTATATGCCAGTCTTTGTCCGGGAGCGGTATACCTGGGTCAGGCGCTTTATGCAGATACCATCTTGGTAGAGCGCTTTGTAGACCCCTTGCGGGATAGCGTCGTTTGGCACCATATCGATGTGTTGACCCTACAGGATACCACCGTAGAGGAAGTCAGTCTCGCAGAGGCAGGCTGGTGGGAAGGAGTGTTTATACAAGGCGATACGGCTATAACGGAGGCCTATCTTAGCCATGCCGGTTGCGATAGCCTGGTCCGCTACGAAATCAGTATCCTCACGCAGCTGTCGGAGACCGTAGAGAGCGGTGGGTGGTCTCTGGCGCCCAATCCTGCCCGGGGTTTTTGCACTTTGTCCGGTCAAGGCCCAGCGAGAGTCCGTATCCTTACGGCTCAGGGACAGTGCCTGCAAACGCTGTCTGCAGTGCGTTCTGACCGGGAGCGCCAATTGCCTCTGCAGGGGCTGCCACAGGGTTTTTACTGGGTAGAGGTGCGGCATAAAGAGGAAGTTGTCCGGTTGCCTATGGTGTTGCTCAGGGAGTAGTAGGGCGCATAGTTCATGAATCTTCCTATTTTTGGCAGCACAACAGGCGATCTTGCAAGTTGGGGTTGTACGAAAAGGAACACTGATGGATTGGAAAAATAAAGTCGTCCTCATTACCGGGTCGAGTATCGGTATTGGGCGGGAGCTGGCTGCGCAACTTCTGAAAAAAGGCGCCTGTGTGGCGCTCAACGCCCGCAATGCCGCCCGCCTTTCTCAAACGCTGCAGGCTTTTCAGGAGCAGGGTTATGAGGAGCTTGCAGGTATTCCCGGTGATGTTTCCAAGCCTGAAGATTGTGCCCGTCTGGTGGCCGAAACGCTTAACCACTTTGGGCAACTTGATGTAGTGGTCAACAACGCCGGTATTTCAGCAGAAGGAGATGTAAGCGAACTTTCGTCTGACGTTTTTCGCAAAGTGACAGAAGTGAATTATCTGGGCAGTGTGTATGTGACACAGCAGTCTTTGCCTCACCTTCGTGAAAGCCGGGGTACAGTTTTCTTTGTATCCAGCATTGCAGCCTTCCGGGGTGTTCCAGGGCATGCGGTGTACAGCGCCTCCAAAGTTGCGCTCAAAACACTATCCGAAGCCCTCAGGATGGAAGAGGAGCGGCACGGTGTTCATGTAGGTATTGCCTTCGTCGGGTTCACCGAAAACGATCCTCAAAAAGCCATTTATGATAAAGCTGGGGCGCTTATACCGCAACCATCCCGCGATTTTGTCAAGCAGGAACCCGTTGGGGTAGTTGCTGCCCGCATTATCCGGATGATTGAAAGGCGCGAGGCCAGGCGTATTTTTACCCTGCTGGGAAAGCTGAATGGTTTTGCCAATCGTTTTATGCCTGCTGTGGCGGGGCAGATTTTGCGCCGTTCTTACCATCAGCGAAAGGGGGCGGGATGAATTTCGAGACCTGTATTTAATGCCATAGCGTTAAATGAAGTATGGTTACTCCCGAAAATCGTACTTTTAAATCATGGTTGCAAAAAAAGAGAGCAAGGCATTTCTGTCAGGCTCATTTCGTATGAAAGTTGTGGCCGTCCTTGTCGCCTGTGTAGCCCTCAGCCATGGGCTGGCAGGGCAGGATATCCCTCTTTTTCAGATGGAAAGAGCTGTAGAAGCAGAGGTGGAGTTGAAAGACACCCTGTATAGCTTCCCCGATGCTTTGGAAGCGCTGACTTTGCTGCAACCTTTTTTGAACAGCGGGCAGGAAGTTACGGCTGACGGCTCATGGTCTGCTATCCGGCTGTTGAATGCCACCGATCATACCCTACGTGCGGCTTTGAGTTTTTGCATGTATGCAGATGCTGTTCGTCTTTTTGTGGTACAGGATAGCACCCTTATTGATGAGCAGTTCAACAGCCGTTTTATGACCGACAGGAGTGCCCGCCTGAGTTCCCCCTATCAGTATTTGTGGCTCAATATCGATCCCGGGCAAACTCAAACCCTCTTTTTTCAAGTTTACTTTCAGGATGAGACGCCGGAGGAGCATTACCGCCACCTCTTCATTTATCCGGTATTGCCAACCGTTAATAGAATGATTGACCGGCTCTCCTGGCAGGCTTTCTACTCTGGTTTACTGGTGTTACTTGCGGTTCTGGGCGGGCTGATGGCCTGGATATTCCGGGAACGGGTCTTTTTGTTTTATGCTGGTATGATGCTGAGTGCAGCGCTTTATTTTGCTGACCGGTACGGGCTGTCAGGTTTGTTGGGCCAATTTCCAAAGCCTACTGACCCTTTGCCCATATTCGTCTTCGCGCTTTCCGGAATCGTGGTTTTCGCCAGCTTGTTTGTGGTAGACTTCGTCCAGTTGCGGCGGCAGATGCCTCGGTATTATCAAGTGTACACCTGGTTTTCTGGATGGACAGCATTGGCGCCTTACCTGCTTATTGGGGTACTTAATGATTTGCAGTTTGCCCGGGTGGTCACCGATATGTGTCTCGGGCTTTGGGCGCTGCTGAGCATTATTCCAGTCGCCTACCTGGCCAGGAAAGGTCAAAGCACGGCCCGTACACTGGTGTGGCCCTTTTTTATTTTGTTTGCAGGAGGTATTCTGTTCCTGATGAGTAATTCGAAAGTACTGCCCGGTAGTTTTGGGCTGCGGTATAGTTTTCAGGTCGGGCTGTTGTTTTTCTCCGGATTCCTGTTTTTCATTTTATTTGAACGGGTTACGACTTTGCGCAAGAAGAAAGAACAGTTTGAGGAGCTCAACGCCCTGAAGACCCGGTTTTTCACCAATTTGTCCCACGAGTTCCGTACACCGCTTACATTGATGTTGGGACCTTTGCAACAGCTATTGGAGCGTCAGCCGGAGCCAAAGGAGCGGCAGTTGCTTGAGATCGCTTTCCGCAATGCCAACAATCAGCTCCATCTGGTGAACGAGCTTCTGGAATTATCAAGGCTGGAAGCTGGAAAAATGGCGTTAAGAGCCAGCAAACAGGACGTAGTTTCTCTGGTGCGTAGCCTTGTTTTTGCTTTTGAATCCCTGGCGCATGACCGCCAAATCCACCTTTCCGTCAAGAGTAAACAACCTTCTGTTGAATTGTACTACGAAGCTGGCAAGCTGGAAAAAGTGGTCAATAATCTGCTCTCCAATGCCCTGAAATTCACTCCTTCCGGGGGTAGTGTAGTGGTAAGTCTGGCTCAGGCAGGTCAGGAATTTTGTATCAATGTGGCGGATACAGGGCCCGGCATACCACAATCGCAGCAGGATAAAGTCTTCGACCGGTTTTTTCAGGTGTCAGCTTCTCCTGAGGTGGGGACCGGTGTAGGGCTGGCACTTAGCCGGGAACTTGTCCGGCTGCATCACGGCCGTATTGAGCTGGAAAGCCGGGAAGGGGAGGGAGCTACTTTCCGGGTTTTTCTGCCGTTGGGGAGCGGGCACTTACGGGCTGAAGAGCGCGTAGAGGTACCTGTGCAGTCAGGCACTGTTTTTGCTGCTCAGGTACAAGCCATTAAAAAAGCGCCCGATCAGCGCGTTGCCACCTCCAATCAGCCGAAGGCTACCGTACTGCTGATCGAGGACAATGATGAAGTCCGGGCGTTTATCCGGCAGCGCCTTGAAATGGCGTTTAAGATCATTGAAGCTGGGGACGGGCAATCGGGCATCGAAAAAGCCCGGAAGCATATGCCTGACCTGATCGTGAGCGATGTGATGATGCCCCGTAAAAATGGTTATGAAGTGTGCGCTGCCTTAAAGGGGGATGTACGCACGAGCCATATCCCTGTTATCTTGCTGACCGCTAAAGCCGAGCAGGAGGAAAAACTACAGGGCTTGCGCACCGGTGCGGACGACTACCTGGCCAAACCTTTCGACGCTGAAGAGCTTCGGGTGCGTATACACAACCTCATCCAACTTCGGGCACTGCTTCGGCAGCGCTTTGCGGCAGCGGTAGAACTCAAACCGGAGGAAGTCACGGTCAACTCCATTGATCAGGAGTTTTTGGAAAAAGCACTGGCCGTTGTGGAGAGCCACCTTGATGATGAGCAGTTCAGCGTGGATGTCCTCGCCCGGGAAATTGGTATGAGCAGGCCTCAGCTTAACCGAAAGCTTCGCGCCCTGGTCAATCAGTCTACCAATCAATTCATTCAGTCCATCCGATTGCAACGCGCCGCCGATTTGCTAAGGCAGCAGAGCGGCACCGTGGCTGAAATTGCTTTCCAAACGGGCTTTAGCAGCACCGCTTATTTCATCAAATGCTTCAAGGATAAATACGGGGAAACGCCTGGCAGTTTTTCGAAAAATCCACCGAAAAGCTAGTATACCAAAGGGTTTGATCGGTTTTTGATAGGATATGATCGTTTTTTGATACTCTTCCTCCTGCACTTTGCCTCACCTTTGCCTCATCAGTTTTTTGATTTTGGTAGCTACCTTGTTTTACCCCAGTCGTTTGTCTGGGACTGCACAAAATGACCCATTTGTTTACTCAAAGTGGGAGCAGGACAAGTTGCAAAAGCAACTGTTTTCTCACTAAAAAACATTACCGATGAGACTAATTATTATAACATTTGCACTATTCTTTTTCGGTGCTTTGGCACACGCACAGGTCACCATTGAGCGTCAGGATTATACTCTTGAGGTTGGTGCTCAGAATAAATCCTGGACCGTTGATTTTTCCAATGCGACCGTGCCACAGGATGGCGAAGGGGTGATTTGGGATTTTAGCAGCGTAGCTCTGGAGGAAAGCTTTCTGGTAAACTACGAAGCTTCTTCGAGCCCCCTGTTCCCGGAGTCAAATATAACAGAGCCCTCATTCGGAAGCTTCCTGGGCGGGCTCGCCATACAAGAAAGCACATCCTATAATTTGCTGAGTGATACGGCCTACGGAAACTGGGGGCTTATTGGCGAGAGTGTCGATATTCCTCTGGCTGGACTTACTGGCGGTGCTGCCGACACCCTAAAAGCTTTAGAAATGGTTGTACAGAATGTACAGCCGAGGAATGTAATAAAATTCCCCCTCAATTACGGCGACTCCTGGAGTCATAACAGCTCCTATAGCATAGACTACTTGGTGACGGTGGCTGCTTTTAACCTTCAGGGGGTGCCTGCGCAGCAAATTATCCAGGACAGCGCTTTTTACGAGGTATCTGGATACGGTGAAGTCATACTGCCCAATCCACTAGGTGCCGATCTGGAGCCAGTGCGAACAGAGGGGCTGCTGGTCAAGCGGAATCGGATCGTTACCGACAACTACACCTTGGGCGGCCAGCCTGCTCCTCAACTGATGCTTGACGCATTTGGGCTGGAACAGGGGGAAACCGAAATTACGACCCGTTACTTTATTTATGCTAAAGGGCTGCCCCGCAGTGCTGCCAATATTTTGGTAGATAGCAATGGCGAGGTCATTTCCTTCAATGTTTCCGACGATATCAAACAATTTGTCAGCTCCACATCACAGGCAGTGGCTAAGCCGGTTGCGGTTAAAGCCTTCCCTAATCCAGTGGTTGCAGGTGCCCTGCTATCTGTGGAAATGCCAGCAACCATCAATAATGGAATGTTGGAGCTGGTAGACGCCCACGGACGTCAGGTCGCGGTCTGGCCCGTAAGCGGGCTACAGGGACAAATTGTACCCCTCAGCCTTCCTGCAGACCTGCAGGCCGGGCTGTACTTGTACCGTGTCATAGAAAATAACCAAGAAGTAAGGGGAATCGGGAAGCTGAACGTCGTACGATAAGTAAGCTTCCGGAAATATTAAGGCTGCCTCATCCCGTTTGGGGTGGGGCAGTGCTTTTTTGCTGTTGTCTCTTCCTTTTTCGCGTATGCTTGGCCCCACAAAATGCTAATACGCTTCGTGCTTTAAGAGCGCCACTCTGCTACGCTTAAAAATGAAATACCCTCTGTTTTTGCTTCTTAACATAGGTCAAGGAGATTCCTGTGTTACGGTCTTATCTTGATTGGGAATAAACAAACAAAAACATGAAAGATCTGGCCATTAAGCAATTCATTTTCGCTTCTTTTTTGCTGCTTTTTAGTTCAATTGTAAATGGGCAATATTCGCAAACGATCAAAGGGCAGGTATTGGACTTCTATACCGATGTGCCCTTGCCGGGGGCGACAGTGATGCTGCTGGACAGCGTCCGGGCCATTGGCACAACCACTGACATAGATGGCTACTTCAGTCTGCCGGATATCCCGGTGGGCAGGCAGGGGGTCAGCATCAGCTATCTGGGGTACCACACTGCCGTGCTGTCTGATCTCTACTTACAGTCTGGCAAAGAACTTATTCTAGAGGTCAAACTGGAGGAAAAAGCGGTACAGCTGGAAGGCGTCACGGTCAGTGCTCATATCAAAGATAAAACCCTCAACGAAATGGCGCAGGTGAGCGCCCGGATGTTCACAGTCGAAGAAACGGAAAGGTATGCCGGCAGTTTTGGAGACCCTTCCCGGATGGCTGCAGGCTACGCAGGGGTATTGACGATGGGGACGCAGAGCAACGACATCGTCATCCGGGGCAACTCGCCTAATGGTATGCTTTGGCGAATGGAGGGACTTCAGATCCCTAACCCCAATCATTTTGGTGGCCTTACGGCTTCGGGTGGAACGATGAGCATGCTCAATAATAATGTCTTGAGCAATTCCGATTTTCTTACCGGTGCCTTTCCGGCAGAGTTTGGCAATGCCCTGTCCGGCGTCTTTGACCTGCGCCTTCGTAAAGGTAATGCTGACCGGCAGGAGTTCCTAGCTCAGGTTGGCTTCAACGGATTTGAAGTAGGTGTAGAAGGGCCACTGGCTGAGGGTAAAGATGGGTCTTACCTGGCCAATTACCGATATTCAACGCTGGGCGTATTTGACTTGTTGGGCATTAATTTTGGCGTCTTTGCCATTCCTAAATATCAAGACCTTTCCTTCAATATTGATCTGCCGAAAAGCAAACTGGGAAACATATCCATCTTTGGCTTGGGCGGTCTCAATAGTATAACTGACGAGACGGCGGACCTGCCGCCCGGTGAACGGGAGTTTTTCGACAATAGTGCCAAAGTGGGGTTCGTCGGGATAAAGCATCAGTATTTTCTCAGCGATAATGCCAGTTTGGTCACCAGCGTAGGTCTTTCCCATAGTGTTAACCATAGCCTTTCTGAGCAGTATGTCTCTGATGCGCTGGAAGAGTACACCTGGATGGAACAAAGCGAGTCAACTGTAGAGCTGAACATGGTATACAAGAACCGACTCAATACCCGGAATATACTGCAATTTGGCTTCGACCTTTTCAATACTTCCTTCAACTTCCAGGATACGGTCTATTTGCAGGATCACCGTATGTTTTCGCAAACGGTCAACACCAGTGGGCGAGTACCGTTGGTCCAGGCCCATGCACAGTGGAAACACCGTTTCAGCGATGCTCTATCCATGGTGACTGGCCTGCATTATCAGTACGCAGCGTTGGGCAATGACCACTCCCCGGAGCCCCGATTCAGCCTGAACTGGAACTTTTTGCCAGGTCAGTCGCTTAGCTTTGGGGCAGGCATCCACTCCCGTTTGCACCCCAAGTACGTTTACTTCTATGAAGAGCTGGCAGACACCATGCAGCAGGTTTACACCAGGCCCAATCAGGACCTCAAAATGACCCGCAGCCGTCACCTCGTCCTTGGTTACAATTATGCCTTTAGCAATGACCACCGGATGAAAATCGAAGCGTACTACCAGCATCTGAACCAGGTGCCGGTAGAGCGCCAGGCTTCTTTCCGTTCGTTGGTCAACTACGGGACCAGCTTCTCCAATTACGAGTACCATGGGTTGGTTAATGAAGGAACGGCCTATAATCTGGGCGCTGAGGTCACGCTGGAAAAATTCTTCTCGAATAATTTCTACTATCTGTTCACTATGTCCGTATTTGATTCCAGGTACAAGGGCAGCGACGGTGTTTTGCGCAGCACCCGTTTCAACACCAATATGATTGCTAACTTCCTGGGTGGCTATGAGTGGACCTTGAAAGAACGGAATGCCCTAAGTGTCGATACCCGTCTGATGTGGTCGGGAGGCGAGCGCAAAGTGCCATTGGACTACGCCGCTTCACAAGAGAAAGGCGAGGCTGTTTATGATGTTGAGCGGGCTTACACGGAGCGGTTCATGAATTACTTTCGCATGGACTTTCGGTTGTCTTACAAGATCAACCGAAAAACCAACCATACTCTTGCCATCGACATCATGAACGTCACTAACCG
The DNA here is from genome assembly GCF_022763345.1 of Phaeodactylibacter sp. Classification (GTDB taxonomy): domain Bacteria; phylum Bacteroidota; class Bacteroidia; order Chitinophagales; family Saprospiraceae; genus Phaeodactylibacter. Next base: position 23,598 of record NZ_JALEGS010000005.1, on the reverse strand, counting down.
GATCAATCACTACCTGGCGCTGTACGATGAAGACTTGAATGATTATGAGGAAGTATCTGCCTTAGGCATGTTACCGACCTTTCTTTGGCGTTGGAATTTTTAGGTTTTTGTTTTAATGTTATACTCGGAACGGAGAGGTTTGGGCGTAAGGCACAAACCCGACGCACGAGTATATGCCGACACGAAGTCAAGGTTGGTCCCAAACTACTTCGTCGTCGGTATAGATTGATTGTATATTTGTTTGTTTAAATCCGTTGGCGGCTCCAAAGCCGCCAACGACTTGAAATATAACCCTTACTCCACATAAAGCTCCCCCAAACCAATCGTACCATACGGCAATTCAATCCGGTCGCTCTTATCCGTATAGATACCCTCCACCCACAGGCCATCTTCCCGACGGTGAAAATGGAATACCTTAACGTTGTCCGTTTCCAGGTACAGGATGTGCTGCAGGCTGGGGATTTGCTTGTAGCAAGGCAGCTTCTCGCCAAAGTCCCTGATACGGGTGCTGGGCGAGAGGACTTTGAAGAGGAGCAGCGGAGTGCGCTCCGCATCCATGCCCGGCTGGAATTCGTAAGGGTCGAGGGGCAGCTGCAGCACCGATCCGTCGGGGATGAAGATGGCGTTGCCGCAGGTTTCTATACAGATGGGGCGGTTGCTGGTTCCAAAGCGATAGGGCTTATTGCGAAACATACTTTTCAGTTGAAACATCATCTCGCTTACTAATTCAGAGTGGAGCGCATTTTCATATCCCATGGTAGCAACGATTTCCCCGTTTGCATACTCTACCTTGTAGGCGGCTTGTTGGAGCAACGCCCAGTACTCCGCTTCGGAGGCTTCGAAGCGCACGGGTGCTTCACGGGCACCCAGCTCTAGGAGTTCTTGGTCGGTGGTAGGCCGCTTTGCGATATCGGGCATAAGGGTACAGACTGTTGAATTTACTCTGAAATATAGGGCTTTGAAGGGGGAAAAAGCAATTCCCTTCAAGTCAGGTGGCGACTTTTGCCCCGATAGCTATACGGGGCGACCTGACAGGCGGGCTTAGAGCATCACTCCCTAATCGGCACCGTCCCATACATCTTCCCCTTTTTCGTGTTTTTTATAAGCCAGTTCAGCCGCTTCTGCGCCTCCTCCCGCCGCCGCTCCCCGCACTCATTGATCCAGCCGATTTTCAGGCGCTGGTAGAGGTGGGGGAAGGACTGGAAGTTGGCCCAGACCTCCTCGTCTTCGCGCAGTTGGGCTTCCACCCAATCGGGGATGTCCCAGGGATCATCCGGGTGGCCGATTTGGTCTTCGATGGGGGCAATGCCGGCGGGTGTCATCAAGCCTTCCCGCTGCAGTTTCCATACCCGCTGCCGGTTGAGCTCTGAGAGAAACGTTTTCTTTTTACGGCGGGGGGTGATGCGTTGGACGTTGCTCTCCTCATCCAGCTTTTTCACCACTCCGTCTATCCAGCCAAAGCAGAGGCATTCTTCCACCAGCTCATCGTAGGTGATGCAGGGCTTGCCGGTGGCTTTTTTGAAGCGGCGCAACCAGATTTCGGTTTTGGAGGTGTGGTGAGCTTCCAGCCACTGCCGCCACTCCGGGCGGTCTTTGGGGTAGAAGATATCGGTGATTTCTACGGGCATGATGGCGTTGTTTATACGCTTAACAAATTGGTCTGCGACATCAGCCACTGACGAAGCATAGCTTGTCAGGGCAAGCGCAGGCTACTTTCCAGCGTTTATGCCGACCTGTCTGCCGAAGTGTCTTGACACGCAGGCAGGCATCAAGTCGGTTTGCTGCTCCGATCTTTATCGGAGACTACTTTATCGTCGGTAGAGCTTTAATTTACAAAAGCCCGTTAAGAAATCTTAAAAAAATCCTAAGGGTTTCAATCCGGTACGGCACCACCTTCCGTAAGTACTACTGAAATCACGATAAAAAGACAGCTGCAGACCCACTTGGGTTGACCGGAGTGCCTCTATAATGACAACTTCCGGCTAGCCACTGTATTGTTTGTCCGGTTCGTGATGCTTTAATTTTCTCACCTAAATCAGACAGTATGAATGTATTTAGACTTGCGGTTTGCGCTTTGCTGTGCCTGCTGCTCGGTAGCGACCTGCTGGCATCGAGCCACCGCGAAGCTCCGCTGATTGCAAACGATCCGCTGGCAGATAATACGGACGTTTATGCTTTCAGAAGCCCCGACAACCCTAACACGATTACCATCATTGCCAACTACATTCCGGCAGAACTGCCCCACGGTGGCCCCAACTACTATACCTTTGGGGAGAATATCCGGTATGAAATCCACATCGATAACGATGCGGGCATGCCTGGCGATGAGATTATCTACCGTTTTACTTTCCAAAAGGTCAACGAAGACCCGACAACGTTCTTCAATATCCGGCTGGGGCAGCAAAACCTCAAGACCACTTATACCATGGAGCGGAGTATGGACGGGGGCGCCACCTTTCAGGCCATCGTGACTGGAGGCGTAGTGCCGCCGAATGACATTGGGCCGCGTTCCATTGAAAGCGGTGTTGGCCTGGGGGCTACCTATGCCAGCCTGATGAGCGAAGCGATCACTCAAACACCGGACGGAGAACAGGTGTTCTGCGGACCGGTAGACGACCCTTTCTTCGTCGACCTGGGCGGTATTTTCGATCTGGGCAATGCCCCTCGCCAGAACGGCCCGTCCAGAGATGGGCTGGGGGAGTTTAATGTGCATACCATTGCCATTCAGGTGCCAATCGAAATGCTTCTGAAGGATGGTGCACCGGATACCCCTGCCAATATCCTGGACCCGAATTATGTGATCGGTGTATGGGCCTCTGCGAGCCGCCCCGCCGTACGTACTTTAGGTATGATGGGCGAAGCGCCCGAGGACAGCGGTGACTGGATTCAGGTATCCCGACTGGGCATGCCCCTCACTAACGAGGTGGTCATTCCCATTGGTATGAAGGATTACTGGAATTCTCTGACGCCTTACGAAGAGATTACCGATACTATTTTGGACCAGTTTTTCTACAATCCGGAACTGGCATTGTATATGGATGATGACCAGTTTGGCCCTGCCGTACCAGCCTTCGCACCCCTGCGTATTCAGCGTAACTCCCTCCAACGATTTGACTTTGGAAACGGACAGGATGGGCTCTTTTCCATTAAAGGTACGGCAGCGGTAGCCGGTACTGCATTGGATGATCAGGTCTTTGGTGAGCTGCTGCTCCCTGGTCCGGGCCTGCCCCGGTCGGTCGATCTTTGGCCTATCTTTCATACGGGAGTGCCCAACGTGGTGCCTTACCAGCTGGCAACAGGCAAGGAAGGCAACCCATTGGCGGAAGGCAAGCCTTTTATCAACAACTTCCTGCCCAATGGTGGCGATATGCTCCGCCTGAATATGGCGGTTCCGGTGACGGACCGGGCGAGTGCCGACTTTAGCCCTATGGGAATCGTAGCGGCTGCTGTGGCTGGTTTGACCGACCCCACTTATAATGGCAGTGCTGACCTGGAGTTCATCCCCAATATGGATGGCTTCCCTAACGGGCGCCGCCTGGAGGATGATGTGACCCGCATTGAGCTGCAAGCTGTTGCTGGTGTTGCGCTGGCGGCCATTGGCCTTTGGTATGATGACTACACTGCCGGTGATCCTAATCCCGTGACTGATGACTTGCTGGGCGTGCTTACCTACTCGACTGGGGTGGAGGAAAATGATAAGCCATTTACCAATTCCTTCCCTTATCTGGCAGCGCCCTGGCGCGGTACGGAAACGGACCAGTAAAAGCCCATTCACTCATTCAAAAAAACTTTTATGTTACACCATAGATTTAAATTTATATTCACAGCAGTGCTCTTGCTCCTGTTTTGCGGAAGCGAAGCATTGCAGGCTTCCAGCCACCGGGAAGCTCCTCTCATCTCCAATGACCCACTAGCGGATAATGTGGATGTGTACGCTTTCCGAAGCCCCGACAATCCGCGCAATATTGTGCTGATTGCGACCTATGTACCCATGCAATTGCCGCACGGCGGGCCGAATTACTATCAATTCGGGGAGAACATCCGGTACGAAATCCATATCGACAATGACGCCAGCCGTCCAGGTGATGAAATTGTCTATCGCTTCACTTTTGAGAAAAAGAATGAAGACCCGAGCACTTTTTTCAATATCCGGCTGGGGCAGGAAAACCTCATGACCCGTTATACCGTAGAGAAGAGTATTAACGGAGGAGGCTTCATTCCTATCCTCGTGAATGGCAAGGTGCCGCCCAATAACGTCGGTGAGCGGTCCATCTCTTCTCCGGTAGGCTTAAATGCCGACTACGCCGAGCTTTTTGAAGATGCAGTGCGTTCTGCCCACACCGGGGAGAAAATTTTCGCCGGACCAGTGGATGACCCTTTCTTTGTAGACCTTGGCGGTATCTTCGACCTCGGTGACGCGCCCCGGCAGATGGGCGATCCACGCGATGGGCTGGCTTGTTTGAATACCAGTGCGATTGCGCTGGAGATTCCGATCCAGTTTTTGCTTAAGAAAGGTGCGCCCAGCAGCCCGGAGAATATCCTGGACCCCAACTATGTGATTGGTGTGTGGGCTTCCGCAAGCCGCCCGCAAATCCGTACTCTGGAACCCGGCAGCGAATCTTACGATGGCGACTGGGTACAAGTTTCCCGCCTGGGTATGCCGCTGACGAATGAAGCGGTGATTCCAATAGGTATGAAAGATTACTGGAATGCACTGACTCCTTATCAGGAGTTGGAAGATACACTGCTGGACAACTATTTCTATAATCCGGAACTGGCGCTGTATATGGATGACAGCCTGTTCGGAGGTGCTGTACCTGCCTTTGGCCCACTGCGCATTCAGCGCAATGCCCTGCAGTCTTTTGACTTCGGTAATGGTCAGGACGGTCTGTTCCCATTGAAGGGGACCGCTGCGGTAGAAGGGACTGCACTGGATGATGATATCTTTGGTACTTTGCTGTTGCCCGGCCCTGGTATGCCCCGCTCGGTCGACTTATGGCCGGCCTTTCACACAGGAGTACCCAACTTCCCACCCTATCAGTTAGCTACTGGCAAAGAGGGGAATCCGCTGGCAGCAGGCAAGCCTTTTGTCAACAACTTCCTGCCTAATGGGGGAGATATGCTCCGGTTGAATATGGCGGTGCCGGCTACCCCGCGTGATAATCCGGCATTCAGTTCACTGGGGCTCATTCAGGCTGCCGTACTTGGGCTGACCGACCCCACCTACAACGGTACAGCTGATCTGGAATTCATCCCCAATATGGATGGCTTCCCCAACGGACGGCGACTGGAGGATGATGTGACGCGCATCGAACTGCAGGCGGTATCCGGTGTCGTGCTGGCCGCTATTGGCCTTTGGTACGATGACTACACGGCCGGTGACCCTAACCCGGTAACGGATGACCTGCTGGGCGTACTGACCTACACTACAGGCGTGGAAGCCAACGACAAGCCCTTCCGTCCGGAATTCCCTTATCTCGCCATGCCTTTTGCAGGCGATGGAGAATGTAGCGGTACGATAGCCGGACTGACCAGCCCGGGGCCTCAGGCATCTGCCCTGAACCTTACAACAAATACGACCGGCCAGGTGCAAATGATGGCGGCAGCGCCTAATCCTTTCCAGGGGCAAACTACCCTTCAGTACCGCCTGGAAGCTCCGCAGCAAATCAACATCAGCCTGTATGATGTCAATGGCAGGCAGCTGTCTACTTTAGTTGATCAGCCACAGGAAGCAGGTACCTATACGGTGGACTGGCAGGCCGGACAGTATCCTGAGGGCGTCTACTTCGCCAGAGCTGTTTCCGGTAGTGGTGAAACGCTACAGATTATCAAACTGGTGAAGACGAATTAGTAGCTGGGGGATCTTTGAATTTTTTCAAAGACCACTCTGATTTTGAGATTGTGTGTGGGGTGGACAGCCCCGCACACCTCTTTTCCAAAAAAAATACAATGACATGAAATCTATCAACTCCTTATTCATTTTAGCCCTGCTGGTCCTCCTAATCTCCAATTGCCAGCAAGCGCCCCAACCTAAAGAAGATCAAAAAACCGCTGCTGCTGTAGAGGTGCCCAACCTCTTAGACCGCAATGAAGCCCTGCGCAATGGCAAGGAATGGGAAACCGTCCAGAATCAATATGTCAGCCTGCGCAATGCCATCCAAAAAGAAAATGAAGCCGAAGCCCGGATCAAAATGGCACACCTCTTCATCAATGAAGCGCGGGTGACTGGCGAGCACGGGCATTACTATCCGGCGGCTCTGGCAACCCTGTCTGAAATTCCGGCAGACCATCCCGATAAGGATATCCGTTTCCGGAAACTCGCGACCCGGGCAAGCGTGGAGCTGTCGCTGCACGATTTTCAGCAGGCGCTGGAAACAGCCGAGGCCGCTGTAAAGCTTAACCCTTACAATGCTCAGATTTACGGAGCACTCGTAGATGCCAATGTGGAGCTGGGGCGATACAAAGCCGCAGTGGCCATGGCAGACAAAATGGTCAGCATCCGGCCGGATATGCGTTCCTACGCCCGGGTGGCTTACCTGCGGGAAATCCATGGTCAGGTAGAGGGCGCATTCGAAGCCATGCAGCTGGCGGTAGAAGCAGGCTACCCTGGTTACGAAGCCACCGCCTGGGCAAGGCTGACTTTGGGCGAAATGTACGAGCGCTACGGCAAAACCGATGCCGCCCGGCAGACCTATCAGCAAATACTGGCGGAGCGCCCGGATTATCCTTTTGCCATCGCCGCGCTGGCTAACCTGGAAGCCGAAGCAGGCCATTATGAAAAAGCCGAACAGCTGCTGAAAGAAGCCTGTACCGCAATCCCCGAGTTCGGCTTCTACGAACAGCTGGCGGAAATTTACAAGTCCACTGGCCGTGAAGCAGACTATCAGCAAACGATGGACGAGCTATGGGTGATGCTGCAGGAAGATACGGATAGTGGCCATGATATGAGCCTGGAGTACGCCAACCTGTATTCTGATCTGGCAGAGGACCACCAAAAAGCCCTGACCTATGCGCTGGGCGAATATGAGAAGCGCCCCGCCAATATTGATGTCAACCGGGTGCTGGCTAAAATTTACACCCGTATGGGCAACGCTCAAAAAGCTGGTCTGCACCTTGAAAAAGCCAAAGCCACACAGGCGCAGTACCCTGAGCTGAAAGCACTCACTCAGCAACTGGCCAGCCGGTAAGGAAAAGTGATAAGGTTGGATGGAATTTGCCCTGAATGGTGTCTACCACTGTTTGGGGCATTTTTGGTGGATTACGGGAAGAGGGCTTATCTTACTGTCTCTGACCAACCGCTACCTGAAATGTCAATCTTCAATTGCCGGACGCTTTGGAATATTTTGCCCGTTGCTGCCCTATGGATCGGGCTTTCTTTTTTGCTGGTTCCTGTGCAGGCGCAGCCCACAGCCCTTACCCGGGGCGACACCACCAAGCCTCAAATGGCACTGATCTTTACCGGGCATGAATATGCCGATGGTGGCGACCACATACGGCAGGTACTACGCGAGCAGGAGGTGCCCGGCAGTTTCTTCTGTACAGGAGTCTTTTACGAGCGTTTTACGTCATTGGTACAGCAGCTCAAAACCGAAGGGCATTACCTTGGCGCTCATTCCGATCAGCATTTGCTCTACGCGCCCTGGTCGAAACGGGATAGCCTCCTCGTGACCCGCGATAGCTTTCTCCATGATCTGAATGCCAACTACGCCAAAATGGAAAAGCTGGGCATCGCCCGCCCGGAGGCGCCCTGGTTTCTGCCCCCCTACGAGTGGTACAACGATAGCATCGTGCAGTGGACGGCGGATGCCGGGCTGCAACTCATCAATATCACCTATGGCACCCTCTCGCATGCTGATTACACCACGCCGGAAATGCCTAACTACCGGAGCAGTGCGCAGATTTTCCAAAGTATCCTGGACTATGAGGAAGTGCAGTCGAATGGATTGAATGGCTTTTTATTGCTCCTCCACATTGGCACTGATCCGGCCCGGACTGACAAATTTTACCTACATTTAGAGGCGCTGATCGGTGAGCTGCGGGAGCTTGGCTACCGGTTCGTGACTTTGCAGGAACTCTTTCAAAACGACTGACCCATGTACCGACTTTTCCTCCTTTTGGCCGGGTGGTGCCTGTGCCTGGCTGCTTCTGCTCAGGATTACCATATTCGGATCAACCAAACGGGGTATCTGCCCTCAGAAACCAAGCAGGCGATTGTGTTCAGCCATAGTGCGAAGGCGCCCGTGTTACAGCTTATCGCACAGCAGACCGGAGCGGTTACAGCAGAGCTGACTGCCAACTCTGTTGAAGCGGACGGCTGGGGCACCTTCCCTCATCACTGGCAAGCCGATTTTACGAAGGTAGAACACCCCGGCTGGTACTATTTGGCTACAGCGGACGGCAAGGCACGGTCCGTACCTTTTCAAATCAGTGCGTCAGCTTACAGAAGCTATGCCGATACCCTGCTGATTTTTATGCGGCAGCAGCGGTGCGGTTACAACCCCCATCTGGATATGGTCTGCCATCAGCGTGACGGGCGGGCGATGTTTGGGCCCATGCCGGATTCCACTTTCGTGGATGTCTCCGGCGGTTGGCACGATGCCGGCGATCAGCTGAAGTACCTCATTACCGGGAGCTACGCCACCGCGCACATGCTCAAAGCTTGGGAATTGTACCCGGAGGCTTTCGCCGATAAGGTAAATGCCCTTGGGCAGCCCGGCCCGAACAACATCCCCGATGTGCTGGACGAAGCCCGCTGGGGCCTGGACTGGATACACAAGCTCCACCCTGCACCCGATCAGCTGTTCCATCAGGTGGCGGACGACCGCGACCACCGGGGCTGGAAGATGCCCGATCAGGATAATTCCGACTATGGCTGGGGCGCCAATAGCTACCGGGTTGCCTACTTTGCCACAGGCGAGCCACAGGGGCTGCGGGAGTATAAAAGTCGGGCCACTGGCGTTGCCAACCTGGCGGGGCGGAGCGCGGGGGCCATGGCGATGGCGGCAAGGCTTTGGCCCAAGGTGTCAGCAGACAGTGCCTATGCCGACAAATGTGCACAGGCTGCCCGGTCGCTCTATGCACTCGGGCGGGCAAAGGAAGGCTTTCAGCAGGGCAATTCCTACGGAGCCCCTTACCGCTACAGCGAAGATACCTGGGCCGATGACATGGAGTGGGGGGCTGCTGAACTCTATCGCCTAACTGGCGAGAAAACCTATTTGGAGCAAGCCAAAGCCTACGCCCGGCAGGCTGGTACCGTTTCGTGGATGCCTTTGGATACCGCTGAGCATTACCGGTATTACCCTTTCGTCAATATGGGGCACTATGCGCTTTACGATCTGGTGGATGCAGGTTTTCAGGATACGCTGGCGGGCTACTACCGCAGCGGCATTGAGCATACGCTGGAGCGGGCACAGTCCAATGCCTATGGGGTAGGGGTGCCCTTCATCTGGTGCTCCAACAACCTGGTGACTGCCCTCATCACCCAAATCATCCTGTACGAAGACATGACAGGCGACTACCGCTACCACGACCTGCTCGTGCAGCAGCGCGACTGGCTGATGGGGCGCAATCCCTGGGGCACCTCTATGTTTACCAGCCTGCCTGTTCATGGAGAGTATCCCTTAGATGTGCACACAAGCGTCTGGGCGCTCACCCGGGAGGAAGTGCCCGGCGGGCTGCTGGACGGTCCAGTCTATGCAACCATTTTTGAATCGCTGCGTGGGCTTAAGCTCAACGAGCCGGATGAGTTTGCGGCTTTTCAAAACCCCCATGTCGTTTACCACGATGACATCGGTGATTATTCCACTAATGAGCCTACGATGGATGGCACGGCCGGGGCGATTTTGATGATGGCATATTGGGGGCGGTAACCCTGGTCAGTACCAGGTCGCTTCCTGCAGCTGATCAGGGTTGAAAATGTCATCGGTCAGCTCCGGTTCCGTATCGATATTCCGGTAAATTGCTGTTTGGACGAGCTGACCGTCAATGTGTTTGAAAGGCAACAGCCTACTTAGTCGCCTTCCAGCGGCTTTTGCTAATCTCAAAGGTATTCAACATGGGAGAATAGATCGGCAGCTGTCATGTTCAGATTTTTTCTGTATTTGATAAATGGATGATCTGAAAGTACGGTTGTAACGCCATTGTAGTGTCCTGTGCTTTCCGGTAAGAATGGCACAGAGTGAGTTCGCACAATTCCTGTTGTCCCTGCGTCTAATCTACGAGGAAAGCTTTAACAGACAAAGGATGGAACAGCTTAGTACAATTGGTTGGGATGTGGACCTGCTGCGGCAGTTACAAGGGCTGCTGATCGCCCTTGGGATAGGGCTGCTCCTGGGCCTAGAGCGCGAACAGGCTTATCAGGAGCGGTCGGGCAAAGCGCTCTTCGCCGGCATTCGCACCTTTCCTATTGTAGCCTTGCTGGGGTTTTTGTCGGCCTTTCTAGGCGAAACATTCACCCCCTGGGTCTTCATCGGAGTGTTGCTGGGCGTTTTTGGGCTTATTGCAGTGGTTTGGTCGCGGGCAGATGGGAAAGGAACGACCACAGAATTCACCCTGCTGGCAGTCTTTTTGCTGGGTGGAGCGGTAGAATTAGGGCACTATCAGCTGAGTATTGGCATTGCTCTGAGCATCGCTGCGCTCTTGGCCTTCAAACTGCCCCTGCACAATCTGGCGGATACCCTGACCAAGAAAGAGCTGTTGTCTATCCTTCAGTTTTTGCTGATTGCCGCTTTAGTGTTACCCTTACTGCCGGATCAGAATATTGGACCCTACGACTTTTTTAACCTGTACAAGACAGGCTTTATTCTGACCATTTTTCTGACGCTTAATTTTGGCGGGTATTTTCTGTCTCGTTTCCTGAAGCGGCGGTCCACCCTGCTGACGGGCCTTTTGGGCGGGCTGGCATCAAGCACCGCCACCGCCTGGTACTTCGCGCGTCGTTCGCGAACGCAAAAGGAAGGGGGCAGGCAAGCTGCTGCGGCCATTGTCCTTGCTTCTTCCATTATGTTCCCCAGGGTGCTGGTCTGGCTGGCGCTGCTCAATTGGGCTTTATTCAGGGCCCTGCTTCTGCCAATGCTGGTATTTGGAGCCGTAGGTTTTGTGGCTAGCCTGTTTCTTTTCCGGGGCACTTCCAAAGAGGGAAACTTGGGCAGCCCGGAGCGGGGCAATCCCATCAATTTTCGAGAAGCGGCTATGTTCGCGCTCATCTATACCGTCATCCAGTTTGGAGTGAGCTATGCGTCTGAACAACTGGGCGATACGGGGCTTTTTTGGGCGGCTGGGCTCTCAGGATTTGCCAATATGGACGCCATTACGGTATCCATGTCGGAGTACGCCAGCGGTGGAAATTCCCTTCAGGTCGCCGGCGTGGCTATCGTCCTGGCAACCCTTACAAACACATTGGTCAAATACGGATTCTGCCTGGTATTCGGGAATGGTCGTTTGCGCCAACAGTCCTCTATCGGTTTTGCCTTGATTTTGCTGGTAGAAGGAGGGTATATTTGGTGGCAGATTTGACATTTATTTCCAAAACAGAATTTTACTCATCTAAAAATTTCTTTATTGTTAAAATAACGGGTTCGCTCCGCTAATTTTTGGTCAATCGCCTGCCAGGTGCTTTGGTATCCGATCCAAAAGGGAGGAGGTTTTTTTTCGATGTTTAATATCTTCGTAGTTTTAGGCGGCAGCCTCAAAAGCGGGTGCCAAAATTCAAAGATCATCGAACCGAACAAAACATAAACCATGAACCAGCGGATTTTAATCAAAGGGTCAACCCTCGTAAACGAAGGAAAAACTGTTGTTGCGGATGTACTCCTGTCAGAGGGGCGCATTGCTAAAATAGGGAAGATAGAAGCAGAGCCGGACGATAAAGTCATCGACGGCACCGGCAAGCACCTCTTCCCGGGCATTATCGACGGGCAGGTGCATTTCCGGGACCCGGGCGCCACCCATAAAGCCGACCTGCATACCGAAAGCAAGGCGGCGGTGGCCGGCGGGGTCACTTCCTTTATCGACATGCCCAACACTATCCCCAATACCCTGACGATGGAGCGGCTGAATGAGAAGTACGAGATCGCTTCCAAAAAATCCCTGGCCAATTACTCCTTCTTCCTCGGCGTCAACGGCGACAACCTGGATGAAGTGATCAAAACCGATACCACCAAGCTGATGGGCGTTTCCGATGACGGGCTGTACTTCACCAAAAAGGGCAACCTGCTGGCGGACAACCCGGAAACGATGGAGAAGCTTTTCGCCAATTGCAAGTCCATCATTGCTATCCACTCGGAAAAGGAGCAGATCGTAGAGCAAAACGAGGAAAAGTACCGCGAAATCTACGGCGATGACGTACCGGTGAAGTTCCACCCCATCATCCGCAGTACACAAGCCTGTTATGAAGCCACCGAGCGCGCCATCGGCCTGGCGGAGAAGCACGGTGCCCGCCTGCACATCCTGCACCTGACCACCGAGGCAGAAACTCACCTGTTTCGCAACGATATCCCGCTGGAAGAAAAGAAAATCACCACCGAAGTCTCGGTACACCACCTCTGGTTTTCCGATGAGGATTATGAGCGCCTGGGCGTCCTCATCAAATGGAACCCGGCCATCAAGACCAAAAAGGATAAAGAAGGCCTGCTACAAGCCCTGCTCGACGACCGCATTGACCTCGTGACTACCGACCACGCACCTCACACCCTGGAAGAAAAGCAGAAGCCCTACTTCCAGTCTATGTCGGGAGCGCCCATGGTACAGCACACCCTCAACTGCATGTTGGAGTTCCACCATCAGGGCAAGATTTCGCTGGAGAAAATCGCCGAAAAGATGTGCCACAGCCCGGCCCGCCTCTACCGCATGTCCAAGCGGGGCTACATACGTGAAGGCTACTACGCCGACCTGACGCTAGTGGACCTGAACCAATCCTGGACGGTCTCGAAAGACAACGTGCTGTATAAATGCGGCTGGTCGCCTCTGGAGGGCACCACTTTCCACAACAAAGTCCTCAAGACTTTCGTCAATGGCAACCTGGTGTACGACGAGGGCACCTTTGCGGAGGATAAGTTTGGGATGGCGATTGAGGTGGGGGAATAAGGGCGGAGAACAAAAGCCAAAGCGCTTACCCCGCCTCCGCATTCCGGAATTGGAATCAACCCCTATTCCCCAACCGCCCACCGATCCACCTCCTCCATCCCAAATCGCACACTCAAAATATAAGGCGCTTCCCCTTCCGCCCAGTGCCCGTAGGTAGTAGCTACGATGGTCCCGTCCGGCAGGCATTCCAGGGCAGGATAGGCACAGTCACTGCCTTTGGTATTGTCCTTCAGCCGGATGCGGTACTGCCCCTGCCGGGCTTCCACCAGGTCATCGTAAGTGCCCACCCAGGCGACCCAGTCACCGGTTGTAGGGCTGGCAGGCCCGGCCTGAGCTTTCAGCTGAGCCGTATCGCAATCCTGGCACTCGGCTTTCAGTGCCTGATAGCGCCAGTAGGCTGGTGCCATATCGCGGAAGGAAATCAGCAGCCGCCCGTCAGGAGTGTAGATGGCCTGATGCCGGTCGCCGTTGAGGCTGTTGGGCAGGGCGCGGGGACGGGTCCAGGTTTGGCCTTCGTCATCGGAGAACATAATCTGACTGTTCATCCGGCGGCTGTTTTCCCGCAGCAGCATAGCAATTTGCCGGCCATCCGGCGAGCGGATAAGCCCGGGCTCGCATAAGTGGAGGAAACGGGACTTCAAAATGGCTTCTGGCTCCGTCCAGGTCAGCCCGCCATCGTAGGAAAAGGTTTTGTAGAGGGTGAATTCAGCCTGATTGTTGGCTCTTTCCGCCGCAGGCTCGTCGGCTCTGCCCCGGTGGCTGAAGTAGCGCCCGTCGTCGTGGAAGACGGCCATATAGTGACCCTTGCCAGAACGCAGAGGAACCAGGTCGCCCATGACGACGATGCCGCCCCAGTTGCCCAGCGGTTGCAATTCGGTCCAGGTGCTGCCCTGATCTTCGGAGTAAGCCATTCGGGCGGGGTAGAGGCCGGAAAAGAGCAGCAGCCGTTGGGTGCCATCGGGCCCTTCGACAGGGTAGAGGGTGGGCACTTCCAGCGAACTTTCCCAGCTAGTTGGCACGGGCAGGCGCTCGCTCCAGGTTTGGCCACCGTCATCGCTGCGCTTTAGTACGATAGGCCCGCGGCCATGCCCTTTGGGGTAAGTGCAGTAGAGCGTTTGCCCGCCTTCAAGGCGTACCGTGGTTGGATGCCCGAGGTATACACCGGGCTCCCGGTCTACAGTTACCTGCCGGCTGCTCATTGTATCCAGGTCGATAAAAGGCAGGCTGTGGTAATCGGTGGAGAAACCGCTGAGGTCGATGCCTTTGTTGGGAACCTGTGCCGTGGCAAGCAGCGGAAGCACACACAGACAGAAAAGTGCAGTACGTAACATTGGTTTTTTACCGAAAGGTACAAAAAGCAGTTTATTGCCTGACTAAAACCAGCGTTTCCGGTGTGCCCGCCCGGTTCATCTGCATGCGGAGGGTGTCTGTGCCCGAAAGGGCAACCTCGACCATCTTTTCAGCCTGTTCCTCAGCGTGGGTGTACAGCTTATTGCCTTCCACGCGGTAGGTCCCCGCTTCTTCCTGTGTGCCAAAAGCGCCGGAATAAGTGCCGGTGGGCTCAAATGAAAAGGTGACCTGACTGGCATCACGATCAGAAGTTTCCCCGTTCACGATCCAGCTGACACCCTGCCATTCTCCGGTGATTTGGGCATCGCTGCCACTATCTGTGCAGGCAAAGAGGAAGAATAGCGGCAAAAGCAAGGGCAGGTATTTCATAAAGGATGGATGTAGGGTTGAATGAATGATTTAAGATGCAGTAAGTTAACAAAAAACCGCGAGATCCAATCGTCTTCTCAATAGCTCCGAAGCTGGCAGCTGGCTTCAACTTAAAGCCTCGGCAGGCTGGCGTAAACCCTGGCAGACTGAACATACGGGCTATTCGGTACGCCGCCTCCCTACCATTAGGTATTTTTTGGCTAATCTTGCTATCTGGATGTAGTCTAAATAAAACTTTTCTCACATTTGTATTGTCAATACGCACAAAGCACACCGCAGTTAGTATATCTGACAAGCGGTGCTCACTAATAAATGGCTATGGATAAAGGAATCGGATACAGCTCATTGATCACCAATTTTATAGAAGCGCAGTACGAAGAAGAGCGGGCTGCCGAGGTCTCCCACCTTCCGGAGCAACTCATGCCCGAATTCGCCACCACCCAAACCGAGGTGGTAGAGCGCAACGGTAAGTTTGTGGTCAATTTGGTCTACGTTAGCATTGAAGACCCTGCGGTCCTGTTGCGGGTGCCGGTACGAGTGTGCCGCAACCGAAAAATTGCAGAGATCATCGCCTCCTACAAGTGCCGGTTGTGTGCCTGTGATCAGTGCATTCCCTTAGAAGTATCGATGGAGGACTTTGGCTTTGCACAGAATTAAGCTACAAAATGACCAGAAAGGGAGAGGAAATACCTAGTTTTAGGTAAAGAAAACACCCCGATTAGGTATTTTTAGCCTTCAAGTGACAATAATCACTTCCTGTGCTGATCTCGCCCTTTAATTTGGTGTTACTTTTGTGTTTAATTATTTGGATTAAATAAAAAGAAAGGGCGTGGTAGCAACAGTAGGGCAGCAGAATGAACTCAACCAAGCCAAGCCAGGCTTGAAAGGCAAGGTTTCTCACTTCTCCAACGAACGAGTTGGCAGTAAGCTCATGTCCATGGGGGTATTGCCGGGCAGCCAGATTGAGTATATCCGCAAAGCGCCTTTCGGCGGTGGCTGCTACGTTAAGGTTGATAACGTTTTGCTGGGACTACGTAAGGCAGAGGCAGCGAGTATTGTGTTGAAGTAATCAGGTATCCCTTTCCAATGACAAAGACTTTCACTATCGCCCTGTTGGGAAATCCCAACTGCGGCAAATCATCACTCTTTAATCAGCTTACCGGACTGCGGCAAAAGGTTGGCAACTTTCCAGGTGTTACTGTCGATAAGAAAGTTGGCAAACTGGGGCTGGAGAACGGTCAGGAAGTCAGTATTATAGACTTTCCGGGGACCTACAGCTTTTATCCTACTTCCATTGATGAGCGCATCGTGGTCCAGTCCCTTTCCAATCCTAACGACGAGAACTACCCGGATGCTGTAGTATACGTGGCCGACGTGACCAAGCTGGAGAAGCACTTGTTGCTGCTCACTCAGCTAAGGGATCTTGGTCTCCCGCTTGTTTTGGCACTCAATATGGCCGATGTAGCCGAGCAACAGGGGCTGGAAGTATCTACA
The DNA here is from genome assembly GCF_022763345.1 of Phaeodactylibacter sp. Lineage (GTDB taxonomy): Bacteria > Bacteroidota > Bacteroidia > Chitinophagales > Saprospiraceae > Phaeodactylibacter. The sequence continues at coordinate 7,302 of NZ_JALEGS010000005.1, read as the reverse complement.
GAACTGCTGCGCAAACGCCTCGGGGTTCCTGTGGTGATGCTTAGTGGGCGTACCGGTGCCGGCGTGAACGATTTAAAGCGCCTGCTGGAAGAAATGATTGCTCAGCCTGGGGCTTATGCAGCCTCCTCTCCCTTTTTTAACATGACCAGACAGGAGAAAGCACTGGCTGATGCTGCCAAAACGATCGTACCTGGCGCCAATACTTATCAGGGGCTTTTGATTGCGCACCATTATGAGTGGTTGCCTTTTTTATCAGAAGCCCAACGGGCCCTGCTAAAGGATACAAGCGAAGAACATGGGTTTGTATCCCTCAGCTCACAGGTCGGGGAGACGATGCAGCGCTTCGACCGGTTTACTCCGGCAGTCAAAGCAGCCCTCAAGGCTAAAGAAAGTGGGGAAAAGGGCATCACCGAGCGTCTGGATACCATCCTGACGCATCGTTTTTTTGGACCGCTCATCTTTTTTGGGCTGATGCTGCTGGTTTTTCAGGCGATTTTTGCCTGGGCAGGCACACCAATGGAGTGGATCGAGACCTTCTTTACCTTTGTGGGCGATCAGGTGCGGGAAACTTTGCCTGCGGGCTGGTATACCGATCTGCTTACGGACGGCATCATTGCCGGACTGGGCGGAGTGCTGGTTTTTATCCCACAGATTACCATACTGTTTTTGCTCATTGCCATACTGGAAGAAGTAGGCTATATGGCCCGGGCTGCTTTCATGTTTGATCAGGTCATGCAATCCTTTGGGCTTAACGGCCGGAGCATCGTCGCACTGGTATCAGGTGGCGCCTGTGCCATTCCTGCCATCATGAGTACCCGTACGATTGGCAACTGGAAGGAGCGGCTGATTACGATTCTGGTGACGCCTTTCATTAGCTGCTCTGCCCGAATTCCGGTCTACACGGTGCTGGTGGGATTTGTCGTGCCTCCGAAAACTGTGCTCGGTATTTTCAATATGCAGGGGCTGGCATTCATGGGTTTGTACCTGCTAGGTATTGTGAGCGCTTTGGGGGCGGCTTACATTTTTAAGCTTATCCTCAAGACCCGCGAACAGAGCTTTCTCATGCTCGAACTGCCTGAATACCGGGTGCCTGTAGCCCGCAATGTAGGACTGACCGTTTGGGAAAAAGTGCAGTCTTTCGTAGTAGAGGCTGGTAAGATTATTCTGGGCGTTTCCATCGTCCTCTGGTTTCTGGCCAGCTATGGCCCTCCAGGCGAAATGGTTGCAGCTGAGACGGAAGCCCTGTCTGCTGCCGAACAGCTTCAGCTCGATGAGACCGAAACCGACAATCTGGTTGCTTCCCGAAAAATCGAAGCCTCCTTTGCCGGGCATATCGGCAAAGCCGTGGAACCGGTCATCAGGCCATTGGGCTATGACTGGAAAATCGGTATTGCACTCATCACTTCTTTTGCAGCCCGTGAAGTTTTTGTGGGCACTATGGCCACCATCTACAGCATTGGGTCGGCCGATGATGAGTTTACGGTCCGGGAGCGGATGGCGCAGGAACGAAACCCGCTGACAGGCGAGCCAGTCTACAACATGGCCACAGCACTATCCCTACTACTTTTTTACGTATTCGCCATGCAGTGTATGAGCACGGTGGCAGTCGTGAAACGGGAAACCAAAAGCTGGAAGTGGCCGGCGATTCAGTTTGCCTTTATGACCGGGCTGGCCTACCTGAGCGGCCTGCTGGCCTATCAGCTGTTAAGCTAGAGCGAAATTACCGGGAGTAGTGTGCTGCCGAAGTTGCTCCATCGGGTGGTTATCCTTAACTTACCGCCCTAAATCCACTTCCTATGAAATACTTATTGACCCTTGCTTTAATCTGTAGCGCTATTTTTGTATTTGCGCAAGACACCACTACCCAATCCGTGGAAATTTACTCCACCAACGGGGGGGAATTTATTTTCTCCTTTGCTGATGTAGATGTGAATGACGCCGACGCTTCAGGCATCCTACGCTTTTCTGCTTTTTTTCATGTGGGCCAAAAATGGCACTTCGATTTTGGGAATAACTTTGGCTTGTTTACCGGTTACGGTATCCGGAACATTGGGTTCATTACCGAAAATGACGGCATCAGCATTGAAGAATTTGCAGATGAGATACAACCCGGCGACGATGTGAAAATCAAGCGGCGGGCCTATTCGCTGGGCATACCTGTAGCCTTCAAAATTGGCAACTTCGACCGGAATACTTTCGTGTACGGCGGTGCCGAAGTTGACTTCCTGTTCAACTACAAGGAGAAGCTTTTCATTGATGACGATAAGGAGGAAAAATTCAATGAGTGGTTCAGTGACCGCACCAACCTGCTCATGCCGTCCGTTTTTGGCGGCATGCAGTTTCCCGGTGGAGTCAATTTGCAGTTCAAATATTACCTGACCAATTTCCTGAACCAGGATTACACGGAGCGTGTAAATGGAGTAAATGTAATGCCGTATCAGGATGTGGACAGCCGCCTGTTTTACCTGTCCTTATCCTTCAATATTGGGCGCAACAGTAACTTGTTTTCTAAAGAAGATCCGGTGCAGCGGCGGACTTCGTTTTAGTGCCTGAATTGTTGATGCAAAAATAGGAAGCCTTGCCCTTTCCAGGCTTCAACTCAGGAAAAATATAAGCCCGGTAAGCATATGGCCTACCGGGCTTAATTTGTTTCAGCGCAATCTGAATTTACGGCCGGTTAGCTTTCACAAACCGAATCACCTGCCGTTGCCCGTTTTCCAGTCGGGCTTCCATGAGATAAGTGCCGGGCTTTAGCTGGCTGATATCCCAACGGGCGGTGATTTGGGAGGATTCCTGCTCCTGGGTCTGCAGGACCTGGCCCAACGCATTGTAGAGCTGATAGGTTACCGGGAGGTCCTCTTGGGTTTCCAGTTCAATGAACAACTCTTCGCTGGCTGGGTTAGGAAAAGCCTGCATGTTGAGCTGCCCTTCAGGATGTTCCATAGTGATGCCTTGTGGCGCATCGCCACCATTCAGGAATATAGGATTGCTGACGGTTGAGACATGGCTGACTACGGCTTCTGCCGTTCCATTCGGATCCGTTGTGTAAACGGCTACGCCCACGCCAATGCAATTATTCATCGGCAGATAAACCTGATGCATCAGCTGCCAGTTGGTACCATATTGGCTGAAGTAGCCTCTGATCCAGTTGCCTTGCCGGACCAGCCGCAGCCAGTATGGGAAGGGCTTGTACAGGAGAATACTGTTGGCATTGCCGCCGGTTTGATAGCGGGTATGCCAACGCAGCAGGCTCGTAAGATTAGAGAAAACACCGGTCATCTTTGAACCCGGATTACCAGATTCCCGCATCATTAGCCCCACATAACCATTGTCCACATCCTCTACCTTGAACTGCATCCCGCTATTTCCGCAGAGTGGCTGGTACATATAGCCCATATTGTCAAAATTGTTGTCCGGGGTGGTCCGTCCTGTACTCGTTATAGTGTAGTCTCCATCTTCAGGAGCAGGTTTGGAGCACGGGTCGAAAGCATAGGTATTGCTTGAGTTGCCAATACTACCGGTCGACCACTGTGGGGGCAGGTCATTGCTCACATCTACATACACGGAAGCCGTGCAGTCGTCGGTATTGCCTGCCTGGTCTGTAATAGATACAAAGATGTCAAAAGACATAAACTTATCCTCACAGTCAAAAACGGTGGCTGGGAAATCCACATCAACGATGAAGCAGTTATCAGAGCTGTTAATGGCATCGTATACATCAGACTCCTGCAGGGTGTAGAAACCGTCCCACTGTATTTCTACTGTGGAGTTCAGGCAGACCGCATTTGGGTCCTCTGTATCATTCACCGTAACGGAGAAGGAGCAGTCACTTTTCAGGTTGGAATTGTCGGTAGCGGTAGCCGTAACGGTTGTGGTGCCCACCGGGAAAAAGGTGCCGCTGTTTTGGCTGTAAGTGACAGAGGCGATGCCGCAGAAATCGGAGGCAGTGGCAGCCGGGTAATTGACGATGGCACCGCAGTCTCCTGTATCATTGCTAAGTGCAAGATTGAAAGGGCAGGAGATCGACGGAGGGGTGATATCATCCTCACAGGTAACGGTAAGCAAAAAGTAACCTTCCTCACCGCCAAAACCATCAACATAGATCCAGTAATCGGTACCGGCTGCAGTACAAAAGGTGGCCTCAGAAGTAAACCCGGGCCCTCCGTCATCATCACCTGCTTCACAAACTAACGCCCCGCAACTCCCGCTGTAAATATTAATTTGAGTATCGAAAGCAGACCCCACCGTACTGAGTGTAACGATCTGCCCATTCCCGCTGAAGCGATACCATACCCCTTCATTAGGTAGCCCGCCTCCTGTACATTCCATAGGGGCATCATTTGCAGTGGCATTAATCGTATTACCAGAGTAGTTTCGGCCGCACTCTACCGGTAAGGCGTTGGCGCAAAGGTCATTGTCCGGGACCACGCAGTCAGACAGGCAACCACGGGAGTCAATGTGAGATTGAATGTTACTGATATTGTCTGCAGTAAACTCAGTGGCCGCACAAACAATGAATGCGGACATGATGGTGACGTTTTCAGTAGCAAGTCCATGTAAGCCATTCCAAAGGTGCCCGATCTCATGAGCACTTAGCGAGGAGAGGCAACTTAGGGCCGGATCAAAATCCTCACATACGTTGTACCTGTCCCCTGTGCAAACCACACCAAGCCCGTCTGCCCGGCCAATAAGACCGAATTCCGGTTCGGCTTCAGATCCCCTGAAGACATTTCGGGCTACCCACAACTGGCCGATATCATGCGTTGCGAAGTTGCCGGCGGCATTCCCCCATGTTGCAAAATCAGGCAGCAGGATATCCATAAACGCGCTCGCAGACCAGGGGTCAGCACCGGAAGAAGCAGGAATGACCATATCTACAATAACATAGTCGATGTTAAATGGTGTGTAAAGCCCTTCCATGATATTCGTAATATCGAGTATATGGTTTTGGACAGCATTGACAGAGCCAAACTTGGTGACCATATCAAACGCGCCTGCCAGAGCCAGCTCCACTTCTTTTACACAGGGGTCCATCATTCTGGAAGGAGGGTTGGCAGGTGTTTCCTTTTTGGGCGCATGCTCACGGGCCTCTGACATCCCACAATGCAGCTCCGGGTCCTTAAGCACATCACTGGCTTGGTAAACGACATAGTGGGCTGGGTTAGCGCCCTTCAAAAAAACAGACAAAGGTTCAATGTAGTATTCGGCCTCCCTGGATTTTAATACGCCCCGGATGTAGTCTTCGTGGATGCTCATCCTGACCATGCCAGCCTCCTCTGCCGTGAAACGCCCTTTGAAAATGGCATTTTGGAGAGGTGCCTGGTACATTATCCCCCGCTCTGTCAGTACCTTGTATTTAAATCCAGGCTTGAACAAAGGTGCAGGATGGAGTTGTACTTTCCAGTGGTGCGCATTTCCGAGTTGTAATGCTAAATGCATGCCGCCTTTCGTTTCCCGGTTTGCAACCATTGTTGAAATGTCCACTTGGAAAACCTCATAGTTTGAAAAGGTACGGTCAAGTGCACCAGTTTCCAGCAAAACCGGAGTCCCCTTAACCTGAAGGGGGCTTCCTTTGTCCTGCGCATAAAGATTTGGCAGGATTAGCAACAGCAAAAAAGTGAATTGAATTCTCATGTTTTCGGGTTTGTAGGTGAATAGAATTATACCCCTGCCCGTGGTGGGCAGGAAAAAATATCAGGATGCTGCGGGGGGATAAGCAAATAAACAGACATCAACGGGTCGGTACAGACCGGTTAAAACTTAAGAATGATGAACCTGGAAACGGTTTGAAGAAAGGGTAGGCCTGGGTAGAAAAGAAGGACTGTCCTTATAGCTGAAGATAAAAGTACATTTATTTTGAGACCTTTTCAAATTTTTTCGGGGCTGTAGTGGCGGTAGTAAAAAAGCCCCTGTCCGCACCGTGCGGGCAGGGGCCTGCCATTAGTTCCGTAGACAACTAAAAGGCTAGGATTTAATAACTTTCAATATTTGCCTGTCATTTGAGGCAGTCCTTACTTCCAGGAAGTATACACCAGCAGGGATATCCAGCAGCTCCCAGTCGAACCTGGTTTCCCCAGCGGGTAGCGCTTTTCGTTGTACTGCCTGGCCAAAGTTGTTGCGCAGTATGGCCTGCCCGTCTTGTTTCAGAGGCTGCTCCAGGCTGATCGTAAACGTTTCCGAAGCTGGGTTCGGGAAAGCTTTTACCCTGAGGGTTTCCTTCGAGGAGGTGGTACCTGCATTAGGTACAGCCAGGCTGCTGCCAGTACTGCCTATGCTGGATAAGTTGCTCAAGACAGCATAGACCTGCCCGTTTGGATCATAAGTAAAGGTGGCAAGCCCAATCTCCACACATTGATCCATCGGTAGGTAAACCTGATGAATAAGTTGCCAGTTCGAGCCGGTCTGGCTGTAATACCCTTTAATCCAGTTACCCTGCCGTACGAGCCTTAGCCAAATCGGGAAAGGTTTGAAGAAATTAGTGGAAGACCGATTGTTACCATTGTTGTAGCGGGTTTCCCACCGTAGTAAGTTAGTAAGGTTAGAATAGACCGCGGCCATTTTGGCGTCCGATGCATTGGATTCCCGGATCATTAATCCGGCATAACCATTTTCTACTGCTTCAATTTTCACTTGTATGCCGCCGTTCCCGCAAAGCGGGCGAACCATAGTCGCCAGGTTATCATTTGCTGGATCAGACAAGTTATTGGCATCTGATTCGATTACATATTGCCCTTTAGAATCAGCCGGGCAGGGGTCATAGTTGTAAGTACTCGACTGACTGTCATTTCCAAGATCAATTGTTGTCCAGAATGCGGGAATGTTATTGTCTTCACTGTCGATCAAACCGTCACAATTGTCGTCTATGCCATTGCAAACTTCTATCGCATCGGGGTTAATGCTTGCATCTGAATCATCACAGTCCAAGTCGTTCATTACAAAACCTGAAGGCTGTGTGCAAGCGAGCCTTGTGTTGTTGGGATCACCATAGCCATCGCTATCCAGGTCTGCATAGAAATCTTCGGTCAACCCTTCGTCAATCTGTGTGTCGCAGTTGTTGTCGACGCCATCGCAGGCTTCAGTCGCATTGGGGTTGATGTCGGAGTCGTTGTCATTGCAGTCGCCGGAAGTAGAGGTCAATTCAGTAGCGAGGTAATAATCTAATGGCCGCTCGCAATCAGTAGTGGAAGTGCCATCAGAGTAGCCGTCACCGTCCGCATCGAGGTACCAGTTTTGCCCTGGGAACTCGTCCGCATCGTTGTCGTCGCAATCGGTATTGTCGGTGACGAAGCCGGAGGGTTGTGC